>NZ_FWZU01000002.1:0-600000 GCF_900177375.1 Desulfovibrio gilichinskyi
CAGCAATGGCTGGAAGTCACCTGCTGAATTTGAAACCAACTGTCAGGAAAATATTTTTGTGGCTTAACTCACTGTCCAGAAAAGTGTGGCAGGATCATAAACCTAATATTAAATCTGCACATATTTATATCCTTACTCGATCATTTCTATCTAATAATATCTAAATTTATATTTATCTAAAAATATCAGCTCAGTTCTTTTACTTTAACAGCCGGATCAGGTCCAGTTTTTCTATATAGAAAATAATACAATGGCATCCCTTTAAACAATCCTCTTTACGGCTGCCAACAATAATTCTACAAAGCGCGAATGAACAACGATATTAACACTGAATTTGACGTAATTATTTTAGGTGCGGGCGCATCCGGTCTTTACTGTGCCATGCATGCTGCCAAACGTGGCAAACGTGTGCTGGTTCTGGACCATGCGGGTAAGGCTGCCCGTAAGCTCCGGGTTACCGGCGGCGGAAAATGTAACTTTACCAATTTGAATGTCGAGCCTGAGAATTACCTCGGTGCTAACCCTCATTTTTGTAAATCTGCGCTGGCCCGTCATAACCAGTGGGACTTTATAGAATTTATTACCGAAGCGGGTATTGCTTACGAAGATCGCAACGAAGGTGAGCTTTTCACTTTGGACGGTGCAGGGCAGATTGCCGGACTTCTGGTTTCTAAATGCCATCGCTTAGGCGTTGAAACTTTGCTCGACCGCAACATTGACTTAGTTGAAGGGCGTGGTCCTTTCACCGTGACAACAGGCGTAGAAATATTTGAAGCTCCTTCGCTGGTGGTTGCTCTCGGTTCACCTACTTGGCCTTCGGTCGGAGCGACAACTCTCGGCTATAATATTGCCGACCAGTACGCACACCGCATTATTTATCCTCACCCCGGTCTTGTTCCGCTCATGATCGGCGGCCCTAACGGTAAAATATGTGAAGAGCTTAGCGGTAATTCACTGCCTGTGCGTATTAGTTGCGAAGGTGTTAGTTTCACTGGTGACATGCTCTTTACTCACAAAGGTATTTCCGGTCCTGCTGCGCTTCAGATTTCATCCTACTGGCGCAAAGGTTCCAGCATTGATATCGATCTTCTGCCCGGTCAGAATTTCGGGGATGTGCTTGAAGATTTCCGCACTGAAAATATTGCATTGCATTCTTTTATGGCTAGATATTTCACCCGCAAACTGGTGGATGTTTTACTGGCAGGTGAAGATGGCGAAACTCCGGTAAGTCAGCTTACCAAAGAACGTCGCCTTGCTTTGTCCGAGCGGATTCATTGCTGGACATTAAAGCCTGAAGGAACTGAAGGATACGCTAAAGCTGAGGTTGTTGTCGGCGGAGTAGATACTAATCAGGTGTCATCCAAGACAATGGAATCGCGCAAAGTGCCGGGACTTTATTTTATAGGCGAAGTTCTGGATGTAACAGGCTGGCTCGGCGGATATAATTTGCAATGGGCATGGTCATCTGCTTTTGCCGCCGCTCAGTATGTTTAGGGAAAAGAATTAAGAATCCGGTGATTGGATAATCACTACTGTTTTTGCTAAAATTAAATCGACTTTCGGTAAAGATTGCTGGAAGTCGATTTTTCTATGGTCTGGACCAAATCTTCTATGTCGAACGGCTTGCTGACATAGTGCTTTATACCTGCTTTCTCAAAATCTTCTTTTGAATCTTTGAAAGAATGTCCGGTCATAGCGATGATCGGCGTTTTGGATTTATCGCCGAAAACGGAGCTGTCCTGAATCTGTTTAGCTGTTTCCAAACCGTTGAGAATCGGCATTTCAATATCTAAGACGATGCAGTCGAAGGCCTGATCTTTCAGCAGATTGAGCACTTGCAAACCGTTAACTGCCGTAACTACGGTATGTCCGCGGTTTTCAAGCAGCTTTGATGCAGAAAGAAGATTAATTTTCTCGTCGTCTGCTAAAAGTATTTTCATCGGACTTGCGCTTCTTTTTTTATCAGTGCCCCGTCTTTTGGAAACGGGGCACTGAAATTATTACATTTCGTTAGGAAGAGCTTTCAACTGCGCGTACGTGTAAACAGGACCGTCCATGCAAACATAGCTGGTTCCGATGTTACAACGTCCGCATATGCCGACACCGCATTTCATGCGTTTTTCAAGGGTTGTGTAAATCTGTTCATCCTTGAAACCGAGTTTTGCGAGCGCCTGAACCGTGAATTTAATCATGATCGGCGGACCGCAGGTAACTGCAACACAATTTTGGGGTGAAGGGTTGATGTCCAGCAGCACGTTAGGGATAAGACCCACATTGTGCTTCCAGCCTTCATATTCAGCATCGATGGTCAGATGCGTATCTAAATCATCACGTTCCATCCACTCCGGCAGCTCGT
Organism: Desulfovibrio gilichinskyi; assembly: GCF_900177375.1. Classification (NCBI taxonomy): domain Bacteria; kingdom Pseudomonadati; phylum Thermodesulfobacteriota; class Desulfovibrionia; order Desulfovibrionales; family Desulfovibrionaceae; genus Maridesulfovibrio; species Maridesulfovibrio gilichinskyi. The sequence continues at coordinate 2,357 of NZ_FWZU01000002.1, forward strand.
AGCTGAAAGCCATATCTACAGGGCTTCTTGCTCCGTAAAGCAGAGTTATTTTACCGTAATCTTTACGATTATCCAGCATGAAAAGCAGCAGTGTGCGAAGCGGTGCCATACCGATCCCGCCACCGACAAAGACGATATCTTTGCCTTTCATGTCTTCGTAAGGGAACGCATTGCCAAGCGGCGCACGGACTCCGATCTGATCTCCGGCACTTAAAGTGTGAAGCATTGAAGTAACTTCGCCGGTTCTCATTACGCTGAATTGCAGGTAGTCCATGCGGGTAGGTGAGGAGTTGATTACGAAAGTAGCCTCACCGATTCCGAATGCGGACAGCTGTCCGACCTGGCCGGGCTTGAACGTGAACTCTTTTCTAATATTCGGGTTGTTCAGCGTAACGCGGAACGTTTTGATATTAGGAGTTTCATCAATTACTTCCTGAATGGTCGCCATTGCCGGCAGATAAGGATTACCAGTCATTGTTAGGCCTCCTTCTTGGTTGCCGGTTTGAAGGAGATTGCGCTCAGTACCAACTGGCGGATATCTACTCCTGCAGGGCAGCTCTTAATACAGCGTCCGCAACCGCAGCAGGAGATAACTCCGCCGTGCAGTTCAGGGTAGTAGCTGAATTTATGGCCGACTCTGTTTCTGAGTCTGTTCGCCTTGGCCGGACGCGGATTGTGTCCACTTGCTTCAGATGTGAACAGTGGAGACATACAGTTGTCCCATGATCTGATGCGTGTACCGGACAATCCGTTTGTTTCATCGGTAATATTAAAGCAGTAGCATGTGGGGCACAGATAAGTACAGGCTCCGCAGCTGATGCATTTGTCTGACATTTCTTCCCAGAACGCAGGATTATCAAAAACAGCCAGAAGTTTTTCAGGGCTGCCTTTGAAATCAGGAGCTTTGTTCATGGATTTGTCAGCAGCTTTTTTATATTTGTCAGCTTCGGCTTTCAGTTTAGAACCGTCAGTCAGCAGTGAGCTGCTAAGGAGTTCTTCGCCTCTTTTGCTGACAGATTCAATGTAGTAGCCGTCATTTACAGGTGTCATGAGCAGATCTGAACCTTCGGGATCAGATGGACCGCTTCCCACTGCGTTACAGAAACAGGTGGTTTCACCTTTTTCGCACGCCAGTGTGATGAAGTAGGTGTTCTCTCTGCGGGCCTTGTAATATACGTCGACATTTTTTCCGTTGAGATACACACGGTCGAACATAGTAAAACCGCGGGCATCACAGGGGCGGTTTCCGAAGACTACGTAAGATGCGGTCGGAATTGTTTCCTTAACATCCATAGCAATCTTGGAAAGATTTTCCATGTCTTTTATCTGGCTGAATTCAAGCAGGGTTTCACTCTGCGGGAAGATGGCCTTTTTAGGCGGCGCAGTTGCTTCCCTGTCAATGAAGAAACCTTTTTCAGAATCAAAGGGGCGGAAAATGATAGAGTCGCCTTCGAATCTGGGTGCAAGCACGTTATGCTTCTGTCCCAGTTCTTCCAGCCATGCCGACAAACTTTCTTTTTTTATGAATTTAGTCTGCGCCATTACCATTTCCTCTCTTTGATCTTGTCTTCTTCAGTCTTGAAGGTCATCAGCGGAGGCGTTGCTTCCGGATCGATTCCTGCTTCATAATCAAAGACGTCTTTGATCTCTTTATTCATCTTTTTCTTAAACAGAAGGATAGGGATATCTACAGGACATGCCCGCTGACATTCCCCGCACTCAGTACAACGTCCGGCAAGATGGTAGGCATGGATAACCTGGAACATCCATTTGTCACGGACATGAGCTTCCTGACTGAGCCAGTGAGGATCACGGCTCTGAGCAACACAGTGATCGCGGCAGACACATATGGGGCATGCGTTGCGGCATGCGTAACAGCGGATGCAACGGTCCATTTCTTTAAGCCAGAATCCGAATTTTTCGTTAGTCGGCTTTGCTTCAAATTCAGCTACATCTTTATAGCCGTCTTCAAAGGTTGCGGTAGCTGTTACTTCTTCCCCTGCAAAGTGATCGCTGAGCACTGCATTAGGGTAACGACAGGTTGTACACTTGTCGGCAAGCACATCTCCAAGCTGGAGTTTGTGCTCTGCGCCGGACGCACTGACGTTGACTTCTGAGCCGGAGATTTCACAGGAGTCGATGTTTCCGACGTCTCCGACGATTCTGCGGATTTTAGTCTGGTCTACAACACCGCTGCAACCGAATCCGAAGATAGTTACATCTTCGCGGTCGATGAGCTTTTCCTGTAGCAGTTCTACTACAGAACGGCTGTCGCAGCCTTTAACTACAATGCCGACCTTTTTGCCGCGTAAGCCGGGCAGGTAGGTGGCAAGATTGTGAACGCAAAGTGCGCCCACTTGAAGTTTATCAATATCTTCATCCCTGCGAATAAAATGCGGAGTAGCGTGAAGCGGGTCATAACCACCCGTCCAGCCTATCACAACATCTAATTCCGGCAGGGCTTTCCTGATTTGTTCTTTCAGATCTTTCAGATTTTGCACCCTGTATCTCCTTAGTTGAAATAGGCTTTTTAAAGAGCCGCTTCCATCAATTTGAGAGTCTCTTCTGCATCCGCTCCGGCAATTTTCGGGGCGGGACCAAGCTCATGAATCTGCTCGGTGAATTTCGTCACAACTTCCTGCCATCTCTGCCCTTCAGAGGCAGAAACCCAAGTGTAATCAAAACGCTGCGGATCAATTCCCATAATGGGAAGGAACCTTTTCAGCATTTCAAGTCTGCGGCGGGCATAGAAGTTGCCTTCACTGTAATGGCAGTCTCTTGGATGACAGCCGGAAACCAGAACTCCGTCCGCTCCGGACATGAGAGTCTTGACGATAAACAGGGGATCTATTCTCCCTGAACAGGGAACCTTTATAACTCGTAAATCAGTCGGTTGCTTGAATCTTCCTACTCCGGCGGTATCAGCACCGCCATAGGAGCACCAGTTACAGAGAAAACCGACGATTCTAAGTTCTTTACCTTCTAGAATCGGCATATTGCGTTAACCTCCGCGAGAATCTGGTTGTCAGTGAAATGTTGAAGCTGAACTGCGCCCTGAGGACAGGTTGAAGTACAGATTCCGCAGCCCTGACAAATGGTTTCGATCACTTCGGCCTTCTTCATGCCGCGGAATTCAACTGCTTTGATGGCTCCGAAAGGACAGGTCTGAATACATTTTCCGCATCCGATACAGCGTTTGATATCAACCACTGAAACCTGCGGATCACTTGCAAGCATGTCCTGCGAGAACAGTCCGAGAACTTTAGATGCTGCCGCGCTGCCCTGAGCTACTGAAGCAGGGATATCTTTCGGTCCCTGACAGGAACCGGCGAGATAAACCCCGGCAGTGTTTGTTTCAACAGGCTTAAGTTTTGGATGTCCTTCCATGAAAAAGCCGTATGCATCGTATGAGATACGCAGTTTCTTGGCCAGATCAGTAGCCCCGACAGCGGATTCTGCTCCGACTGCAAGAACAACGAGATCTGCATCAATTTCAACTTGAGCACCCATAAGAGTGTCAGCTCCGCGAACAACCAGTTTATCCCCTTTAGGGTAAATCATTGAAACGCGACCGCGGATATAGTTGGCTCCGTACTCTTCCATGGCGCGACGGGTAAACTCGTCGTACATTTTACCGGGAGAGCGGATATCCATATAGAATACATGTGACTGAGAATCTGGAAGATGGTCTTTGGTCAGAATTGACTGCTTAGCTGTGTACATGCAGCAGAAGCCGGAGCAATAAGGACGACCGACTGATTTATCTCTTGATCCTACGCACTGGATGAAAACAACATCTTTCGGTTCTTTACCGTCAGAGGGACGTTTGATGTGTCCTTCGCTCGGGCCGGAAGCGGAAAGCATGCGTTCGTACTGCAGGGAAGTTATAACGTCGGGGTATTTTCCGCCGCCGTATTCGCCGTATACAGTCCAGTCGAAGAGGTCATATCCTGTTGCGGCGACAACTGCACCGACATTTTCAGTGATAATCTCATCTTGCTGAGTAAAATCAATTGCTTCCGAAGGACAGACCTTAGCGCAGACTCCGCATTTGTCTTTCTGTATTTTCATACAGAAATCAGGGTCGATTTTTGCTTTTTTAGGAATGGCCTGCGGGAACGGGATATTGATAGCAGTAGTTTTTCCAAGCTCTTCATTGAACGGATCGCGTGACTTTCTGCTTGGGCATTTTTCCATGCAAAGTCCGCAACCTGTACAGAGATTCCAATCAACATAGCTGGCTTTTTTCTTGATTTTGATTTCGAAGTTGCCGACATAGCCGTTTACTTCTTCAATTTCAGAATAAGCATGAAGCGTGATGTTCGGATGTTGAGCAACATCAACCATGCGAGGTCCGAGGATACAGCTGGAACAGTCCACAGTCGGGAATGTTTTATCCAGTTTCGCCATCTTACCGCCGATGGTTGTTTCTCTTTCAACAAGAACGACTTCGAGTCCGCCATCAGCGCAGTCAAGTGCTGCCTGAATTCCGGCAACACCGCCGCCGACGATTAAAACCCTTTTATTAACAGGGAATTGTTTAGAGTACAGCGGGCGGTTCTTGAGAAGTTTAGCCGCGGCCATACGAACAAGATCAGATGCCTTGTTTGTGTTGGCTTCTCTGTCTTTCCCGATCCATGAAACGTGTTCTCTGATATTTGCCATCTCGAAAAGATAGCGGTTAAGCCCCGCTCTTTCCAAAGTACGGCGGAAAGTAGGTTCGTGCATTCTGGGTGTACAGGACGCGACAACCACACCATCAAGATGGTGTTCTTTAATAGCTTCTATTATACCATCCTGTCCGGGTTCGGAGCAGGCGTACATTGTATCTGTTGCGAATACTACGCCGGGAAATTCCCGGGCAGCTGCTGCAACCGCGGCAGTATCCACGGTCCCTTCAATATTAGATCCGCAGTGGCAGACAAAGACTCCTATTTTCATTTAAGTCTTCTCCTTAACGTTCTTAACCGGAGTGGAGCTGGCTTAGGAAGCCTCATCCCTGCCGATGGCATTAATGACTTTGCGAGGGCTTACGCAGAGCTTGTCAATTCCGAGTTCCTTTTCGCTTAGTCCAAGAGCCAATCCAATAAGCTGGGTGTAGTAAAACACCGGAATATTAAAATTGGTTCCGCCTGCTGAATTGATCTGACCTTGTCTCAGATCCAGATTCATCTGGCACAAAGGACATGCTGTAGCCAGTGCGTCGGCTCCGATGTCTTTTGCTGCGTCAAGCAGTTTGCCGGATAGGCTCATGACAATATCCTTACGTGGGATACCGAATGAAGCTCCGCAGCATTCAACTTTAAGCGGGAAAGGAAGGACTGTCGCTCCTAGAGCTGTCAGGATATTATCCATAGCCATGGGGTGCTCGGGGTCATCAAAATTCATGACTTCCGGTGGACGGTTCATGATACAACCGTAATATGCTGCGACTTTCAGTCCTTTAAGCGGTTTGACAGTCTTGTTTTTCAGAGCTTCCAGCCCCATATCTTCAACAAGGATCTGCAATACGGACTTAGTTGCAACTCCGCCGTTATAGGGAGTGTCGAGCAGTTTATTAACCTTGTCACGAAAGCCGTCCTTTTCCATTCTATGGGTGGCTGTCTTGAGGTTGGTTAAACAACTGGGACAAGGAGTTATTGCTGTGTCCAGGTTCATTCTTTCAACCAGCGCAAGGTTGCGGGCTGAAAGGGCTGATGACAATGTGTGATCAACTGTGTGAGCCGGGGTGGAACCGCAGCAACTCCAATCAGGAATTTCCGTCAAAGTTATGCCCAGCTCTTCGCAGACAGCGCGAGTGGACATATCATATTCAATAGATGTTCCGGTGCCGGAGCATCCGGGGTAGTACGCATAAGTTAAGGAATCACTCATTTACGAGACTCCTCTCTAAAACGGTTAAAGATCTTTTTGACTTCTTCTTTACCCTGCATCTTCGGTGGAGTGAAATGCATTTTGCCCTTCGGCAGAATTTTCGGTCCCAGATCAAGGTCTGTCCAAAAGCGTCCTGTTTTAGCAATGTAGGACACTAAAAGTCCTATTTCAAATGCTCGTCCGTTATTTTCCACGGATGACAGGAAGCTGTCCCAGAATGATTTAACAGTGGGCACCGGAGCGTAGCCTTCACGGCGTGCCATATGGCGTAATACGTCCATTATATGTGCTACATCAATGTTATTAGGACATCTGGTTGTGCATGACTCGCATGTTGCACATAGCCAAAGAGATTTAGACTTTAGAACAGTTTCTTTTTGCCCGGCTTGCACAAGGCGCATAATCTGATTCACAGGCTGGTCATATACAAAGGTATATGGACAACCTGCGGTACAGTTACCGCATTGGTAGCACTGGCTCATAATCTGCCCGCTTTCTTCTTCGACTTGCCTTACAAAATTAGCGTCGTAAGATTTGGTAATATTTACTATTTCCATAAATGAGTAGCCGCCTTTACGCGTTTAAGTTCGGTGGAGCGAACTTTTTTGTGTGTAGATTGGCTTAAAGATTCATAACAGAGGATGGATTCTTAAGATGAGGCATAGTGCCAGAAGATCTATCCTTACCGCAAGTAGTAATCACATTTTTGGACCTTTGTATAAAAACATAATTTTGTCAAAGCACTAAATTGATTGTGTAATCAGACTTGAATAAGTGGAGGTGTTTGTAAATTCGGCGGTTAAGGTATATCGAATAATTGAATAGGTTATATTTTTTAAATCTTTAAATATAGAATAAGAATAATCACTACAACTGTGATTATATTTATCTTCACATGGGGCTGTAAAACTAGTACGCATTTGTCAAAACAGAAGTGGAATGAATATGAATTATCTGTGCAGTGGTGATGCAATATCTTTTAATTCATACGAAAATTGTTTTTAAATGGTGGGCTTATTTAAAAATTAAAAGGGATATGTAACTTCTTATTTTTAAAGATCGGGGTAAATCTTTATGCGGATAAAAAACTATTTCGCTAGGGTCGGCGTTTTTTTAGCGTTAGTAGGCATTTACGGATTGTCATGCGTTAATTATGGTATCACAGATTCTGCAACCTATGTAGGTTCGAAGGCCTGCTCAGAATGTCACGCGAAAGAGTATTCAAATTATAGTAAGTTTTCTAAAAAAGCTCATTCCAGTGCCAGTGTTAAAATTATGGCTTCTGATCTTGATTCTGAAGAAGTTAAAGATTGTTATGGGTGTCATGCTACCGGTTACGGAAAACCCGGCGGATTTGTTTCATACGAAGAAACTCCTGATTTAGCCGATGCAGGCTGTGAAGTATGTCATGGCCCTGGTTCCCTTCATATACAGGACGGAGATCCTGAACTTATCAAACGAAAACTAGATGTTAAGGATTGTGAAGTTTGCCATAATGCTGACAGAGTTGAAAATTTTAATTTTAAACCGCTGATTTTCGGCGGGGCACACTAAGGGAGATCTTATGAATTTTATCAAAACCTCCCTTGGAAGCAAAGTCCTGCTTTTGACCTCGTTGTTGACTGCAATAGTTTTTATCTGTTTGTTCATAGCAAATTCTTACTGGCAAAAAAATGCAATGGTGCATGAGATTGAAGGTGCCGCCGTACGATCAGCTGATTTAGTTCAGCTCGCTATCAGGGAGCCTATGGCTAAAGGAAATAACAAAGGCACAACTGAAAAATTTGCGGTAGTTGCAGAGAATTATAAAGAAATAAATGCTTACCTGACTAACTATAAAGGTAATATTACTTATTCGACTTCCCAAAAAGATTTACGCTCAGATTTGGCTCCTAAATTTACTAATCCAGATGTTCAAGAACTTTACCTGAAAAGTCTTACCTCAGATGTAAAGCATGGAATGCTTTCCGAGATAGCTGGTAAGAACGTTTTTGTTCAAGTTGAGTCCATAAAAAATGAAAAACGTTGTTATCATTGTCATGGCAGCAAGCGACCGATTCTTGGTTCGTTAGTAATGGTTCAGGATGTGTCCAGTCAGTTTGGAGCCTTGGTAAATTCTCAGATTAAAGGGGCTTTACTGTCATTTACGGGATTTATTGTTTTACTTGGGGCGTTATTGTTCTTCATGCGTAAATCAATTGTTAACCGGATTAAGGTTATTACCGGCGCAACAAATGATTTTACCGGCGGTAACCTTGATGCTCATTTTGATGTACCGGGTAGTGATGAACTCGGCCTGCTCGGTAAGAATCTTGCTGAGATGGCCAGACAGATCAAAGATCAGCTGCAATATAATAAAGGTGTTCTAAGCGGGATTACCGTGCCGATCATTGTGACTGATGCGAATAATGACATCGGGTTTGTAAATGAACCGATGCTTAAAATATTGCAAAAATCAGAATCAGATGTCGCCGGTAGTTCTATCGGACATTTTTTCATGAAAGACGGTAGAGCTATTACTGCCGAAGTTTTTGAAAGCAATGAAAGCCCGCAAGGTTTGATTCGCTATAAAAGAGAAGATGGAATTGAATTTCCGCTTAAGTATCAGGTTTGTGCTCTTTTAAATGCTGAGGAGAAGGCCGTAGGAGCAATTGCTGTTATGGTTGATCTCACAGAAGAAGAAGAAAATAGGGTGCGCATTGAGAAGCAACAGGCGGATCTGCTTGATGTTGCTAATGAAGTTACTGAAGTTTCAGCGAAACTGCTTTCATATTCAGGGAAATTGTCGCAGCAGATGAATGAACTTACGATCGGAGTGGACACTACTGCAATGCAGACCGGACAGGTTGCAACAGCCATGGAACAGATGAATGCCACTGTTTTAGAAGTTGCGCAGAACACCGGAGAAACCGCTGAAGCATCTGAAAGAGCGAATACTGTTGCCCATGAAGGTGGTGACGTCGTACGAAATACGGTTAAAGAAATTCACATGGTTACTGACACCACAGATAGACTTGCAGAGCTTTTGAAAGATTTATCTGTCCGGGCTGAGAATATCGGAGCAGTAATGTCGGTAATTAATGATATTGCAGATCAGACTAACCTGCTTGCTCTTAACGCCGCGATCGAAGCCGCCCGTGCCGGAGATGCTGGGCGAGGGTTCGCTGTTGTTGCGGATGAAGTCCGCAAACTTGCTGAAAAGACGATGTCCGCAACTGATGAAGTTGAAGGGGCTATCAACCTTATTCAGCAGAGCACAAAAAAAGTTGTGTCCGAAATGTCGGATGCCCGTGAGCGGGTCCGTAAAACGGTTACGATGGCAGAAGGAGCCGGAGGCGTTCTTGAAGCTATTGTCAAGGAATCTGAAACCATAGCAGACATGGTCAGAGCAATTGCTACGGCGGCTGAAGAACAGTCTGCAACAAGCGATGAGGTTAACAACAGTGTTACTGAAATTAACAACCTCTCACAGACTCTTTCGCAGGGAATTTTAAATGCGAATGGTGGTATTCAGGAAGTTGCTGAAATAGCGAAACATTTAAGTGAGCTTGTTTCTAAGTTCAAATAAAAATTAATATTAAGAATTGAATAAAAAACGGCCCGCTGAATAGCTATTCAGCGGGCCGTTTTTTATTGCGGAAATAAATATTAACGCCAGCCTTTGCCGGTGTTACTGAAAATTTCTGTAATGCGAATCCGCTTAGTCGGTTTGAAATGATTGCTTCTGGCTATCTGAGGCGTTTTGCCGCTGCTTTCGTATATTGTTTCTATGTATTTAAGAAGTCCGATAAGACCATTTTTCTTTGAGCTCGTTTTTTTGACCGTACACTGGATGCTTTCCGGATCTATGGCATGATATCTGGCGAGATAGGCTCCGTCTTCGAGCGGAAGGATTTCCATGTGCTGGATTCCTTTAATATGACTCCGGTTGAGTTTTACTACCCAGCTCTGGGAAAAGTTTTGAAAGTGGTTCAACTCATTTGTATCAGCCGCTTCACGGGCGAATGCTGTTGAAGCTGATAGCAGGCAAAAAATAATTGCAAACGTGTTTATTTTAGAAAGTTTCATTTGGTTCTCCATAGTAAAATAGGTTGGAAAGAACAACGCCCTTTCCAACCTATTCTTTAGTATAAATCCGCCTTGAAAACAAGAACCAGACAAGATGTCCTAATTGTTAGTTTTATTCCTTTACGTCAATTTCAACACGACGGTTGAGCTTGCGCCCTTCCTTAGTGTTGTTGTCGTATTTAGGACTCATTTCGCCGTAACCGGTAGCTACAATACGGTCTTTGGAAATACCGTTTTTAGCCATCCATGTTGCGACAGATTGAGCTCTGCGCAGAGAGAGGGCCTGATTGTATTTTTCAGGTCCGGTACTGTCTGTGTGTCCGCCGACCATAACCTTAAGATTAGGATATGATTCGAGCATTGCAGCAGCTTCAACTAATGAAGGTTCCATTTCGTCGGTAATCTGGTATTTGTCGAAACCAAAGTTCAGATTACGGAAAACAATTTTTTCCTGCATAGATTCATCTACTACAGCAACCGGAACAGGAATGATTTCGACAGTTAGTTCTTCTTCCTGAGTGTAGAAAACATCCTGTGCAAACTTATCAAGTACAGCTTTGTTGGAAAGAGCAGAAGCTTCAACGAAGATTCCGCAAGGAGTAAGTGAAGCTAGCTTCTTCATAACAGCGATTCCCTCAGGAGTGTCGGCTACACTGATAGTGTGCAGACATAAGCGGTCGCCGTATTTTTTAGCGAGATCGGAAACAATTGTTGCAGGTTTTCTACCGGCATTGGAAAGACCGTCCGAAACAAAGATTACAGCCATTTTACCTTTCCATGTGGAAAGGACAGTGTCTAAATCAGTGAAGCCTCCTCCGATAGGAGTGGACTGGAAAAACGGCAAATCAGTAGAGATTGAAGACAACCCTTTCGCAATTGCACTTTTATTGTAAGTGGCTTTAGGAGAGTAGGTTGTGAACTCAGGCATTGTGTAAAGTGCTGACTGGTAACCGAGGTTCGGGATAATTCCGTTCAGTTGTTTCAGGGCGTTAATCCCTGCAACAATCTTGGGAGTTCCTGTTGCTTTGTATGACTCCGCCATTGATGGTGAAGTATCAACAAACAATGCAAAAGCATCCACTTTCGGTTTAAGTACGATTTTGCTTTCGGCTGAAGCGAGCGAGCCCATCGCCATTAAAGCGATAAGTGTAAGAGTTAGAAGTGAAATCAATTTTTTAGTTTTCATTATTACAATCCTCCAAGTAGTAGGGTAATAGGTTTTAAAATTATATTTATGAAACAATTATTAATGTATAACTTATTTTTAAGCAATAGATTTGTATTTTTTTATCTAAAAGTTAGTCATTTGTAGCAATAAAGTGATTTTACCTCATAATTTTGAGTATAGCCCTATTAGTTTTTAGCATTCATTGTTTGCTGCGTGTATCTATGGTCTGCATCGTTTTTTCGGGGATGTGTCTATATGGAACATCTATTGAGTGTGCATTTACTCCGTGTGTCATAGAGTTCAGCCTGAACAGCCGTTCCTCCTGCAGTTGCCAGTTTTACTGCACAACCTGATTTTGCTCCGTCGCAGATTCTGCCTGCAAGGCTCTCCATGAATTCATAGCCGGCAGTTTTCTTCTGTTCAATCTGGCTGCTGCCTCAGAAGTCTTGGCTAGAACTCTTGCTATAGGTTAGGTGCATCCCGACCTGGGAGACATCAAGATCGAGTCTTTCTTTTACAGTGTATTTCATATCCAGCTTGTTGTTACCTCTATGAAATTGTTATGAAAAAAAACATATGATTAAAATATACAGTTAATATTAATAAAGTCTAGAAAAAATCATGATATACATGCAACTTTATTTCATTATAGCATCAAATTAGAATGAATCAAGTGTTAAAATTAAAATTCTTAGATTTAAATAATTAATTTTATGAAAGTATGTAGTTTAATTCTCTTCAAAATCATTATTTATTATTTTAAAAGTCTTTATATTATGAAAAATATTATTAAATTTAATGTGTAATACATTAATAATTACTGCATAAAATAATTACTGCGAAATTATTCAATGCATTATTTGCAAAAATATACTCTTTTACACTGTTAGATAGCTTTTGCCAGAAGGGTTGACCGTAAAGAGATAACCTGATTTTACACAATTTTTACAGCTAGATAATTGCAAATGGTCATTTCAAGAAATTATTTTTTATCTGTTATATTCATGTCCTGAGGGGGTAGTAGCAGTGAAACTTTGTTTAACTGTAGAAATGTAGTTGAAAAAAGATAAAAAAATAAGTAACATCCGGCAACTTGAACTGTGCAATTACTTAGAAAATCAGTCATATCTGCTTAAAAAAGCTGGAGAATTGAAATATGTATATAGTTACCGGCGGAGCCGGTTTCATCGGCAGTGCTATGGTTTGGAAGCTCAATCAGATGGGTATAGATGATATTTTGATTGTTGATAACCTTGCCAAAACCGATAAATGGAAAAATTTAGTTAATCTTCGTTATGAAGATTATGTTCATAGAGATCAGTTTTATAAAATCATTCTTGAAGGTGAAGATCCTTTTCAGACTGACGCAATCATTCATATGGGAGCTTGTTCCTCCACTACAGAACTGGACGCAGATTTTCTGATGGAGAACAACTACCGCTATACGCAGATGCTTTGCCGCTTCTGTCTCCAGCACGATGTCCGTTTTATAAATGCCTCAAGTGCTGCTACATACGGCGACGGGCGTTTCGGTTTCAATGATAACCATGACGGCATCATGCAGCTTAAACCCATGAATATGTATGGTTATTCCAAACAGCTTTTTGATTTATGGGCCCTTCGCGGCGGGATTCTGGATAAGCTGGTCAGCCTCAAATTTTTTAACGTTTTCGGACCTAATGAATACCATAAAGATGATATGAGAAGTGTCATCTGCAAGGCTTACCGCCAGATAAGCGATTCAGGTGAAATGAAGCTTTTCAAATCATATAAACCGGAATATACCGACGGCGGACAGAAGCGTGACTTTGTTTATATCAAAGATTGCGTGGATGTTATGTGGTGGTTCCTTCAGAACAAAGATAAAAACGGTATTTTCAACATCGGAACCGGACAGGCCCGTCAGTGGAATGAGCTTGCCCGCTCTGTATTTGCCGCTATGGATGTTGAGCCTGATATAAGCTACATAGAAATGCCTGAGTCGATTAGAGATAAATATCAATATCTGACTCAAGCCAATATGAGTAAACTTGTTGCCGCAGGATACGATAAACCGTTCACTCCACTTGAAGATGCGGCGAAAGATTATGTGCAGAATTATCTTGCGCAAGAAGATCCTTATTTAAAAAGCTAACAAGTAACATTGTTGAATAGCAGAGGTATGTCGTTTTGAAATCAAGGTTTATCATACTCATAGTTTGCCTGCTTTTGTGCATCTCTGGATATGCCTATGCTCAAGAGTTGGTGGTTGTATCCAGGCCGGACGGTAACGGTACAGCTCAGGCAGAGCAGGAGTGGCACTTCTCCGCAGATAAAGTTGTTGCCGAGAATGACAGTGAGTATGTTCAAGCCTACGGTAATGTAACTGTCCGAAGCGGGAAAAGTTACCTTAAAGCTGATTTTGCACGCTTTTATCAGGCCACCAAATGGATTTACCTGAAAGGCAACGTTAAAGCTGAGTGGAAAGGAGATTTCTACAATGCTGCTGAAGCTGAATTCGATCTGAATAATATGGTCGGATGGCTTAAGAAAGGGCGCGTTTTTGTTGCAAAACCTCATGTTTATTTTGAAAGCGAATTTATAGAAAAGCACAACGGAGCTACTTACAGCTTTAAAGATGCAAAAGTTACTGCCTGTGACGGGGAGAATCCCGCTTGGTCTTTTGAGGCCGGAGAAGGCGATATCACTCTGGACGGGTATGCAAGACTTTGGCATTCCAAATTTAAAATAAAAGGTGTGCCTGTAGCATATACACCGTTTATGAGCCTCCCGATAGATCAGAAACGCCAGTCCGGTATCCTGACTCCTGAATTAGGTTCGTCGCAAAAGAAAGGTACAAGAATCAGTATCCCCTACTACTGGGCCATAAACGACGAAATGGATCTTACCGCTTACGGTGAGTATATGGACAAACGCGGTTTCAGACCCGGCGTTGAATTCCGCCATACTGAAGATGCAAACTCAAAGGGTGAATGGCGGGCCGACTGGTTGTATGACGGTAAAACATACAATAACTCAGCTGATGCCGACAGTGTATTTAAAGACGATGGAATGATCAGACCTAATCATAACAGATGGTGGGTCAGGTCAAAATATAACGGTTATGTAGGTTCTCCAGACTGGCAGACTATTGTTGACCTTGATGCTGTTTCTGATCAGGATTACCTGCGTGAATTCAGTTCCGGGGCAAACGGATATGATTCAACCCGAGATAGTTTTCTGGAAGAATTCGGCCGTGACATTGAGGCGGCAGATTCTGATCATAGAATCAGTACTGCGTTGATTGCTAAAAGCTGGAATAATTATTCGATTTCGGGCCTTGTTCAGTATGATGAAAATCTGAATTATCGTAATGGTAATAATCCAGGCGATAAAAATCCTACCTTGCAAAAATTGCCTCAGTTAAATGCATATGCCTTTAAAGGTAATTTGTTCGGAACGCCTCTTGAGTGGGAAGGCGAAGCAAGTGCCAACTATTTCTGGCGTGAATACGGTATGTCCGGCGGAAGGTTTGATATGCATCCTGAAGTAAGCATGCCGCTCTCAGTCGGAGGGGTAACTTTTATTCCGAGCGCAGGGGTAAGGGCAACGGCTTATGCTATGGATTCTTTCCAGAATGCAAGCTCTAAGATCAGCAGAGATTCAACTCAGGGGCACATTCTTGCTGATGCCGGCGTCAGCGCATTTTCAGATTTTTTCAGAGTTTTTGATTTAGGTTCAGCTCCGGTTGTTTCTAAAGAAAATATCGGTAAAAGCAGCTGGACAAAGATAAAACATAATTTTGTACCACGTCTTGATTACAACTGGGTGCAGGATGATCCTGATCAGGAAAAACTTCCGTACTTTGATTCAAGAGACCGTATTACGAAAGCAAATGATATTACTTTCTCGCTGACAAACGTACTTGACCGCAGCAGGTCGATGGTCACAGCCGGTAAAGACGGCGAGGCTGTTCTGGAAGATGAATATCTCGAATTTTTCAGATTTCGTGTTGAAGAAGGGTACGACATTGATGAGGCTGACCGTTCAGCAGACTTAAGTCAGTATGAACGCCGCCCGTTCTCTGATTTAATGGGTGAAATTATTCTTACTCCTTATAATTTCGTGAGCCTGACTTCTAAAACATACTTATCGCCGTATCTTGGTGATATCACTGAACACGAAAATATTTTGAAATTTTTCAATGATACATATGGTGAAATCCTGTTCGGTTACGACTACCTGCGTAAGATAGATGAATATAAACGTCAGCAGGATACCGATATGCAGATTATGAGATATGCTGCTAAAGCGTATCTGCCGTGGGGACTTGTTGTTACAGGTCAATACCGTGTCGATGTCGATAATAACAGAGACCTTGAAAAAACGGTTGCGCTTGGCTGGAATCATCAATGTTTCTCTGTTGAAGTCCTTGCTTCAACGACAACAATTGATGAACGTTACAGCGTAAACTTTAATCTTATTGACTTCAGTTCATTCTAGTTTTTTTAAAAAATGATTAAAATTTTAAGGCCCCCTGTTCACATGATGGACGGGGGGCCTTCCTTCTTGTAGGCTGTTTCCAGTCGCAATAATCAAACTAAGTTTTAATTAAAATATGCCAACATTAAGGATTTAAGTATCTGGATATGAGTAGAAGTAAAATTCACGTTCTTCCTGCCGCACTGAGAAATCAGATTGCTGCCGGTGAGGTTGTCGAGCGTCCGTCCAGCGTTGTTAAAGAACTTGTTGAAAATTCCATTGATGCCGGAAGTTCTCAGGTTGACGTAATTGTTGAGCGCGGCGGACAGGGGATTCTAGCCGTGCGTGACAATGGTTCCGGAATACCTTCAGATGAACTTAATCTGGCGGTTACAAGGCATGCCACAAGTAAAATATCGGCTGTCGATGATCTTTCCGCCATTACAAGTTTCGGTTTCAGAGGTGAAGCTCTGCCAAGTATTGCATCTGTTTCAAGATTTAAAATGTCCTCCTGCACGGCCGAGTCTCAGGAAGGTTGGTTCATAAATGTTGAGGGCGGAGATGTTGTTGATGAAGGCCCGACAGTCATGCCAGGTGGTACGTGGGTTGAAGTTAAAGATCTTTTTTATAATATTCCGGCCCGCCTCAAATTTTTGAAAAATGAATCAACTGAAGCACGCCGGTGCAATCAGGTCCTGTTTAAAGTCAGCCTTGCGAATCTTGAAACAGGATTTTCGTTTACTTCAAACGGAAAGGAGCAATTCAGACTTCCGCCTAATCAAACTCTCCCAGACAGACTTGCAGTTTTCTGGCCGCGCAACATTTGTGAGTCTCTGCTGACTTTTTCCTACGCGGTAGGAGAGATGAAAGTGTCAGGATGCGCAGGAGTTCCTTCACTGGCTCAGGGGCGCGGAGACAGGATTCTCATGTTTGTTAACGGCCGTCCAGTTCAGGATAAGCTCCTGCTGAGCGCGATCAGGGGAGCGTATAAAGGAAGACTCATTTCCAGAGAATATCCTCAAGCTGTAATTTTTTTGGAGCTGCCGCCGGAACTCGTTGATGTAAATGTTCATCCTGCTAAAATGGAAGTTCGTTTTCAGGATGAACGCTCAATTTACAGCATTATTCATAATGGAATTTCGCAGGCTTTATCCCGCTATGAGCTTGGAGTTATTGAAGGCGAAGATGTTTCACAGACACGAGCTGAGCACTCATCAGCTAAAAGCCCGCTGACAGCTTCGCCTAAAAATATACCGACAGCCTCCCATGTGAGTTTGCCGATTGATCCTCGGCCTAAATTTTCCAGCTGGAATGAATTCAAGAATACTGATTATTCCAATGATCGGGATGAACACGTCGATTTTACGAGCACGCCTACTCATTCGGTAGAGGCAAGAAGAAGTCCGGACTACGTTAACGAACAGCCTTTAGAGTATGAAGCGCGGGATAATGAAAGTTCAAGAAACGAAAACTTTGAAAATTCTGAGAATGTTCCAGTTAAACATTCCGTTCAGACTGAACAACTCTTTTCTGCTCCGCGCAGTAACTTTGTACCCGGGACATCAATAGAATATCTTGGACAGGTCGCGGATACTTATCTGGTCCTTAAGCTCGTTAACGGGTCGCTGGGACTGCTTGATCAGCATGCTGCACATGAACGGGTGATATACTACCATATGCGTGCTGAGCGGACTAAAGGCGAGTATCGTCCACTAGCTATTCCTGTAGAACTTGCTCTTCATCCAAGTGAAGTTTCACGGGTTCAGGAAATGTGGGAAGAGCTTCGTAATGCCGGTTTTATTCTTGAACTTGAAAACGGTTCAAACCTTTCTATGCGCGGTATACCTCCAAGCCTTGAAACCGGAGAGGCAAAGGAGTATTTGAGAGCAGCGGTAGACGGACAGGCAAAAAATCTTGATGACCTCTGGATCATGCTTTCCTGCAAATCTGCCATTAAGGCAAATCAACCACTTGCTTTGGACGAAGCCTTAGCTTTGCTTGAGGCATGGGTAAAATGTCCGCAACGGGAATATTGTCCTCACGGCAGGCCGGCAATGATCAGTTGGTCCTTTTCCGAAATGGAAAAACTTTTTAAACGTAAATAGATTAAATTTAAGCAAGGTATACGGTATAGAAGATGACAATAGGTTATAATACTTTTGAGGTGCGCATTGATTTAAGTGCCATACGTCACAATTACAGAGTCCTTTGCGAAAAAGGTTCTAATGTTTACGGTGTAATCAAAGCTGATGCGTACGGACATGGCATGGAACGCGTAGCCAAAGCTCTTGAAAACGAAGGTGCGAATACTTTTGCGGTTGGAACTATCGGCGAGGCTGTACAGTTACGAAATAATGGATGTGAAAAGAGAATCATTTCGCTGGTCGGTCCTTTGAACGAAGCGGACTGTCTTGATCTTGCTGAAAATAAAATCATCCCGTTTATAGGTTCATTCGATCAACTTGATCTGCTTACGTCAGTAGTAAAAAAGAAGAATCTTGATGTTGAAATAAGCCTTAAATTTGAAACAGGAATGTCCCGTCTCGGATTTAATACCGATGAACTTCCGGCGTTGATTGAAGTTCTTAAAACTATACCGCAGATCCACCCTGTAATGGCCAGTTCGCACCTTGCAACATCAGATGATCCGGCTTACGAAGGTTATGTTGAATCTCAGGCTGCTAAGTTCAAGTATATTTTGAAGACTCTCGAATCTGCCGGAATCAAAGTTGAAGCCAGTCTTGCTAACTCCGCCGGAATTTTAAAGCATAATAAGCTCCACTTCTCTGCTCAGCGAGGGGGCGTGGCCCTGTATGGATCTAATCCGCTAATAGGTACTAAATGGGAAGATTTTGGCGCGAATCTCAAACCGGCAATGCAGGTTAGCACTAAGATAGCCGCCGTACGCGAACTGAAGAAAGGGCAATCGATAAGTTACGGATGCACTTATACAGCTCCAAAAGATATGAAAGTTGCCATAGTCTGCGCCGGATATGCTGACGGGTACAGCAGAGGGCTTTCCAGTAAAGGTTTTATGTGCATAAACGGTCACCGCGCTCCTATTATAGGGCGTGTGTGCATGCAGCTTACCGCTGTGGATATTAGTTCTATTCCGGACGTAAAATTCGGGGACACGGCTTATCTGCTCGGCGGTGAAGGCGCAGGGTTCATTACTGCCGAAGACCTAGCATCTTGGTGGGGCACAATTACTTATGAAATTTTCTGTCTTCTGGGGCTCAGCCCGAAGAGTTACATTGAATAAAGCGTGCATTAAATATGCTTCAAGCCGAAGTAAAAATTGTTTTAGGAGGAAGTTGAT
The DNA here is from genome assembly GCF_900177375.1 of Desulfovibrio gilichinskyi. Classification (NCBI taxonomy): domain Bacteria; kingdom Pseudomonadati; phylum Thermodesulfobacteriota; class Desulfovibrionia; order Desulfovibrionales; family Desulfovibrionaceae; genus Maridesulfovibrio; species Maridesulfovibrio gilichinskyi. Next base: position 21,247 of record NZ_FWZU01000002.1, read on the forward strand.
ATGAGTTGGAAAGTTGCTGAAAGTCATCCCCTTAAGGATGTAGAACCTGCCGAACTTAGATACAAATGGGAAGAAATTGCAATTGATATGGCTTTAATCCCTGAAAACAATGTCCGGGTGTACATCGAAGACGGTATTGTCCGCATCGAAGTCAGCGAAGAATTATGGGATTGTATGGCTGGAATTTAGTTGTTTAGGGGTGGTTTTTTAAAATCACCCCTAAATGTTAAGACTGATTTGATCTGTAAAATATTCACCGGAGGTCATTCTGCCCATGATTTTAGAAAATGGATTGATGATTTCGCGTCCCAATATTAGATGTCTGCCATTCTTATGGCTGGCGGTCTTGATGATGTTTTTCTTATGGGGCTGCTCCGGTGACAAAGGAAAAGAAAGTCCTAAACTCAAAGTCGGAATCATTGCGGTTACCAGCGGAGAGTTGTTCAGAAAAGGTTCTTATGTAGTAGCAGCCACCCGCTACGCAGCTGATAAAGTCAATGCAGAGGGCGGAATCGACATTTCAGGTGTCAACCATCTGGTAGAGTTGTATCCGGCTGACAGCAAAGGGGCTGCAGAAGTAGCGACTCAACTGGCACTGCGTTTAATTGATAAGGAGAAAGTCTCCGTTATTGTGGGCGGAGTGAGCAGTTCTGTTGCGCTGGCTATTGCTGCCGTCTGTGAAGAAAAGAAAGTTCCCTTTATCACCCCTGTCGCAAGTTCAACCGAACTCACAAAATTTAAGTATTCATTCAGAGTTTCATATACGAATTATGTGCAAGCTGCTGCCATTGCATCCTTTGTGAGCAAAGATTTGAATCGAGAGTCGGTTGCAGTTCTATATGGAGCTGATAATCCTTACAGTGTAGAACTGGCGACCTTATTTAAAAAGAATTATGAAAATGACGGTGGAACTGTTGTTGCCTTTGAAAATTATCCTGAAGGCGCACGTGAGTATGGCAAACAGTTAAAAAGAATTATCAAAGCTCATCCTGAAATTTTATTCCTGCCTAACAATACCAAAAAAATACAGATACAGGCTATTAATGCTCGGCAGCTCGGTTTCAAAGGTCTGTTATTGGGAGGAGATTCATGGGATCCCGTGGATCTGCTTAGAAATGCTGTTTTTAATGGATGTTATTTTGCAGACCACTGGTTTCCTGGACTTTCCATACCGGGGGCGGCTGATTTTGAAGCAGGCTATAAGAAAAAAAACGGAGTGGATGCGACAGAAGTTGAAGCCTTATCTTATGATGCCATAATGAGCCTTTTTGCCGCCGTAAGGTACGCTAATTCAACAGATCCTGTTGCAATACGGAGAGGGTTGATAGATATGCCTCCATACGCCGGGGTAACTGGTAAATTTAATTATAACAACAACGGCGATCCTGACAAAGACGTTTTTATTTCAAATATTAAGAACGGGAAGGTCGTTCTGAGCGATACTATTTTTACGAAGTAATTAGTTTTTTGAAAAAAAAAGTTGATGGCCCGTATAAGATGAGTTCTACGGGCCATCAATACTTAAGGAGTAGGAAGGCGATATACTTTGTACTAACTAAAGTATCTTAGTGATCGCAGGTGTTTTGTCCGGTAACAAGGGTACCTGCGAGATAATTGGCAACAACATTTTCAGGAGCTTCTGCCGGAGAACCGACAATTACTCTGACGCCTGCATCAGTGAACATGGTCTGCGCTTTTGCACCCATTCCGCCGGCAAGTACGAGCTGAACATTTTGATCGGCAATCCACTGGGGAATAACACCCGGTTCATGAGGCGGAGGTGTTTCCATGTTGATGGAAACTACACCCTTGGTCAAAGTATCAACGTCAACAAGGGCAAATTGTTCGCAATGTCCAAAATGCATGCAGAGTTTTCCGCCTGCAACTGGAACAGCTATTCTTACCATGCCGTTTTTGCCTTTAAGTTCATCAAGAGAAGGCATTTTTAAATTTTCCTGCAATGATTCTGAAAGGTTCAGCATAGATTTGATGATTACACCTAATGCTTTGCCTGTCGGACCTTCATGGTCGACTCTGACAATCGGGTACCCTTCATCACCGGAGCGTCCGACTTCTGGATCCAGAGGAATCCTGCCGAGAAATTTTACGCCCATTTCTTTTGCAAGATCTTCACCGCCGCCGGTGTTGAAAATATTATGAATGCTGCCGCAGTCCGGGCAGACAAAACCACTCATGTTTTCAACAATTCCAAGAATCGGGTTGCCGACCTGTTTGCAAAAGTTAACTGAACGACGAACATCATCAATTGCAACACCTTGCGGAGTTGTAACGATTACAGCCTGAGCGTCAGGTCCGAGGGTCTGAAGAGCGGAAAGAGGTTCGTCACCTGTTCCGGGAGGGCAGTCTACAACGAGGAAATCAAGATCTCCCCATGCTACGTCCTGCACAAATTGCTTAATTAAACCGATTTTTACAGGTCCACGCCAGATAACTGGATCGTTTTTGCTCGGGAGCATAAATCCGAGAGACATTACCCAGAGATTTTTGCTGTACGAAATCGGTTCAATGATTTCGTGACCGATATGCGGTTTCTGATCTTCAAGACAAAGTAATCTCGGGATACTTGGACCATGAACGTCAACATCAAGCAAGCCTACTTGTTTACCGGCAAGAGAGAGAGCCACAGCAATGTTTGTTGCAACAGTGCTTTTACCGACTCCGCCTTTACCTGAGATAACAACAATTTTATGCTTAATTCTGGAAAGCGTTTTTTTGAGTTTCGCATCTTCAGGGCTGCAACCCTGAGATGAACATCCTGAACCGGAGGAAGAACAACTTCCGCAAGCGTGATCGCTCATATATAGTCTCCTGCCCCTTGGAAACGGGGGTTATGCTTTATCTTAAGACGCGTAAATAAACTGACGGCTTAAGTCTAAAATGTAATAAATATTAAGTTCAAAGTAAGACTCGTCCCGAGGATGTCAACATCCGGCGGAACGAGTCTGGTTGTACTTGTTTCGTCTTTCTACCAATGGCCCGGTTTGTCAGCGCCGGAAGCTTCTTCCAGTTTACCGCCTTTGTAGGCTGCAAAAGCCTCTTCAACCGTACCTCCTTCAATAAGGTACACTTTGATTTTGCCTTTATCCAGAGCAGTGAAAGCCTTAGGGCCGACATGTCCGGTAATGATGGATTTTGCGCCTGTTGCAGCAACATTTTGCGCTGCCTGAATTCCTGCTCCCTGCGGAGCTTCCAGATTCTGAGTGTTATCTACATATTCATGTGAGTTTGTATCTGTGTCTAAAACACAAAAGCCTTTGGCGCGTCCGAAACGTGGATCTACTGAGTCACTAAGATTCGGGCCTTGGCAGCTGATTGCAATTTTCATTTTATTTCTCCTTGAGCCGGTGGTTGGAATTAAGTTCTTTAAATTTTCTTTGGTGGCATCTGCCGTGTTGTCCGGTTCTTCCGGCACAACCGGGCATGATGAAATTTTCCAGCATATTCAGTCGGCATGCTTCGAGGATTTCATCAATTGTACCTCTTACCCATGGAACTACTTTAATTCCGGCATTTTCCAGAGCGTTCCGTGTGCAGCCGCAAATAGCACCGCATATGAGATATGTTGCCCCGCAGGTCAAAGTGGCGGATGTCCTGTCCTTTGGGTCTTTTGAGGGAAGGGGCAGGAGACCTGCGGGACAAATTTTATTGTCGATTAACTGGAACATTTTAAGTTCCGTTGCGTTGTCAAAAACAGAGGCTAACCTGTTTTCAAAACAAGCCAGGCAAAGCGTTTTTGCGGGATTTATATTGCGTTCTCTGTTTCCTCTCATACCCGCTACAAAGCATTGGACGTGCCTGTTTGAAATAGTCTTGCTATTATAGTATGTTGATGAGAATAAAGTGGGTAGGACTTTAGAACAAAAGGCTTTTTATGCGTCTGAAAATAAAAAATAGGGCTAGTTATGCGCCTGTTTCTTCGCAGCGGGCAATAGATCTGCGCAGAGTATCTTTGGAAATACCGAGTTCTCTGCAAGTAGCCATCTTTTTGCCGTTATTTCTTTCAAGAGCACGGCTGATTGCGAGACATTTAATTTCTTCAAGCGTCATCGCTTTATTTTCGTGCGAAAGATTGTTTTTTATCTGCGGCTGTAGATATTCCGGCAGGTGCTCAATTTGAATGAATCCTGAAGGGCAGAGGATAAAGGCGAATTCGAGAATATTTTCAAGTTCACGAACATTGCCGGGGTAGGGGTGGCGCATGAATATTTGCAAGGCGTCTTCGGAAATTCCGTCAATAGTTTTGCCTTGCAGTGCATTCAGTCTGTTTATGAAGTGGTTGATTAAAAGAGGGATATCTTCAGGACGCTGCTTAAGAGATGGAAGATTTAAGGTTACAACGTTCAGTCGGTAAAACAGGTCCTGACGGAATGTTCCATTCTCAACAAGTTCTGCTAAATTACGGTTGGTGGCAGCCACAATTCTAACGTTAGCATTAACGCTGGAGACAGCCCCAAGCGGTTCGAAGGTTTTTTCCTGAAGGACTCTGAGTAGTTTTACTTGAAGTTTAGGCGGCATGTCGCCTATTTCGTCAAGAAAAATAGTTCCGCCTGCGGCAAGTTCAAAACGTCCGGGTTTGTCTTTGCGGGCATCAGTAAAGGCTCCGGCCTTATATCCGAAAAGTTCTGATTCAAGCAGGTTGTCAGGCAGTGCTCCGCAGTTTACAGCAACAAAAGGTCCGTGTTTGCGGTCGCTTAAGTTGTGTATAGCTCTGGCAAAGAGTTCTTTTCCTGTACCGGATTCTCCAAGAAGCAGGACCGTAGCTTCACTTTTACTCACCTGCGGCATAATCGCAAAAACTTTGGTAAGCGGCTTACTTTTTCCTATAATATCTTCAAAACGCCAGGAATCGTGAACCTTGCGGCGCATGATTTGAATGTCAGAAAGATCGCGAAAGCTTTCAACTCCGCCGATGATCTTGCCGTCCGAATCAACAAGAGGGGCTGCACTGATGGATACGGGGACTTTTTTCCCGTCAGCGTGAATGAAGAAGATGGATTTATTGCTGAGCCTTCCGTTGTGTTTCATGCAGGAGCGCAGGGCGCAGTCTCCGTCGCATAGACTGGAATGGAATACTTCCCAACACTTTGAACCGACAGCTTCTTCACAGGGAATGCCTGTAATTCTGCTGGCTGCTTCATTAAAGAAAGTAATGTTCCATTCTTTGTCTACAGTGAAGACTCCGTCTGCAAGGGAGTCAAGCACGGCAGAACAAGGAAGATTGCTGGGAAATTTCATTTTCCGCTCCGCACGATTCCGGTTGTTCTTATATAAATAATGCGCCCCTATCGATTTGTCATCTTCAAGGGGCGCGTTTTGCTCTTTTTCAGCTTATAAAACTTGTTACAGTTTTAAGCTTTTTCTGCTCTGGCTTCTCTGAGCCATTGATACCAGTCTTCAAGACCTTCGCGTGAGCGACATGAAAGCGGGAAGATAGAGATGTCAGCATTTAGTTTGCGGGCATGTCTTTTGGCGTTTTCAAGGTCAAAGTCAACATAAGGAAGAAGATCTATTTTATTAAGGATCATAACGGAAGAAATATGGAACATGAGGGGGTATTTTTCAGGTTTATCATCGCCCTCAGTCACCGTCAGCAAGGTTATTTTATGGTCTTCACCGACATTGAATTCCGCAGGGCATACAAGGTTTCCCACATTTTCAACAAAAAGTATATCAAGTCCTTTCGTATCAATAAGAGATAAAGCCTCTTTAACCTGACTTGAATTGAGGTGACAGCCGCCTTCAGTATTAATCTGCACAGCCTGTGCGCCTGTTGCCGCTACGCGGCGTGCATCGTTATCTGTCTGCAAATCGCCCTCAATAACCGCCATTTTGAATTCGCCTTTAAGGTCAGCGAGTGTTTTTTCAAGAAGGCTGGTTTTACCGGATCCAGGAGAACTCATGAGATTAAGACACAGGATCTTATTTTTAGTAAAAAATTTATTCAGTTCTTCTGCAATTCGATCATTGGCTTCTAAAATATTCCTTATAACAGGTACTTCACCCATATTCGTCTCCTTAATTAATCTTAATCAATCTCTAACCCTTCGATCTGTAATTCTTTACCTTGAAGAACCTTATGTCCAATTTCAAGGCCGCAGTCCGGGCAGGGCATGTAAAGCTTATCCTCAGGGGTGAATTCTTTCTGACAACCGCCGCAACTGACTTTTATAGGTATTTCATTCACAACGAGAACCGAGCCTTGAAGAGGGGTTTCCATGGTAATGGCTTCCCATCCGAATATCAAAGCATCTGAGACGATTCCCGCAAGAGCTCCGTTAGCCACAATTACTTTTTTGAGCGTGGCGTCAGGGTGCTTCTCCATTTCCTCTTGGACTATTGCAAGTATACTTTGAGCTATTGACATTTCATGCATGAATTTGGACTACCTCAAAAAGGAGTCAGGGGCAAGATACTTCAAAGTAGAAATTGAATGGGTTTAGTTATTTGCATTTAAAATAAACATTTTTTTTGAGTATATAACAGTTTAAAAGGATTGATATAAGGTAAGTCGCCGTTTGCTGTACCACTCATAAACCTTGCGTAAGTGGTGGGAGTGTTTTATCGACCTGTAATACGTTGCAGACGTTTGGATGACGCTTTTAAAAAAGTGTATTCATATTTCAATGTTAATGCTTAAAGCATAACTTTATTACGAGTCCGGTGTTACCGGATTCTGGAGGACTAATAGATGTATGTAGGACTGAAAATGCTCAAGGATTTTGTTACAGTAACTCCTGAAACTTTAGTGAAGGATGCGAACAAACTTCTCGAAGATAATCAGTTGTGGATGCTTCTTGTCAAAGAAGGTGAAGAGCTGATTGGTTATGTCACCAAAGAGGATGTCCGTGCAGCTCTGCCATCCGTCATTACTTCCCTTGAGAAACATGAGCTCGGCTATTTGCTGAGTAAGCTCACTGTCAAGGATGTCGTCCGCAAAAACATAACCACAATCCCTCCTGAAACAGACATCGAATCGGCCGCGGATCTTATGTATGAGATGAATCTCTCAGGTCTGGCTGTTGTAGATAAAGAGGGGAAGCTGATAGGTTATATTAACCGGAATAAAATGCTGGAAGTTCTCGTTGAAGAAATGGGACTTAAACAAGGCGGTTCACGTATTGTAGTTGAAGCGGAAGAAAGAACCGGAGTTCTGTATGAGCTTGCAGGTATTATTTCAAATATGAAATACAGTATTATCAGCACAGGTCTGTTTTTTCATAAAAACCGCAGAATGGTTGTTGTCCGTGTAGATACTGATGATCCTTCTCCTATAATTGAATCGTTAAGGGAACGCGGGCATAAAGTTGTAGGTCCGGATTCCTTTAAAAATGAATGGAAATCTTAGTTTCTGATTCCATCTTCTAAAAAAGTAAAAAGGGCCGTATCTTAAAGATGCGGCCCTTTTCTATTGGGTCTATGACCCTGGAATTTGACGGTATAATTATTTACTGATTAACCGCAGCTTCCTGAGCACGAGCCGCAAGAGCCTGCGCCGCCCATTTCCATAGCAGAAGTAATAACAAATCCGCTATAGCTCAGGTCTACTTTGAAGGGGCTTCCCTGTCCGTTAAGTTCTTTGTCTATTACAAAGTTGAATCCCGCTGCATCAAGGTTTTCGTCAGTGTCTTTTGGCTCATCCAGAGCCAATGCCAATCTTGGACCTGATCAACCACCTGTGGCGAGGTAGATGCGAATAGGGGTTTTTTCTTTATCAGCAAAATAGCTTTCCAGCTGCTTGGTGGCAGCTTCTGTGATTTCAACCATTGTTTCCTCCTTATAGGGCTTGTCTATGCAAAAGTAAGTTTTCTATTAGGTTTTGTCAAATGTACAATGTTGACCTTGAAAGTCTCTTAAGGTAGGAAATAAATTCAGTTCAGTTTTATCAACAAAATTATTTGTTTTAGATATTCCAACAAGACAAACTAAACGCTCCATCGTTTATAGGGAGTCATTATAATGAAGACTAAAGATCTCATCTTGGAAACAGCCAAAGAAATGATTTCTCAGGTGGGTTTTCATAGAGCAACTACTTCTAATTTAGCTAAAACAGCTAATATTTCAGAAGGAACCATATACAGGCACTTTGAAAGTAAAGAAGATATTCTTCTTCACATTCTAACAGGGCTTGAAAATGAATTTTCATACTATGTTGAAAGCATTCATCAGAGAATTGATAAAGGCGAGTGCACATTTGATTTGATAATGTCAGAGTACTTTAATTTTGTTACAGCAAATGAAGTTGACCTTAAGATCATGCTTTCCACATATGGTTTGCTGGATTCTTCTAAAAGGTTGATGGCTATTTTCCTTAAGAATCTTGAGCTTATTCTTGGTGAATGCATCAAGGACGGAATCAAAAAAGGTATTGTCAAAGATGTTCCTGTGGAAGAAAATGCCACAGTCGTCATGACAATTATTTTCGGTTTGACCAGACTTCATTTGTACTGGCCTGATCAAGGCGATGTACGTACAGAAGCTATTGCTTTCTGCCGTCGCAGTCTGCTTAAATAGATTTTATAAAAAGTTTTTTGCAGGGTCGTTCAGTAATGAACGGCCCTTTTTTTTGATCTGATTAGACCGTAAAAAACTTCAGTCGCAATGCATTGGTCACTACTGTTACTGAACTTAGCGACATTGCCGCGGCGGCGAACATGGGTGAAAGAGTCGGTCCACCGAAAATGTAGAGCAATCCTGCTGCAACAGGAATTCCGAGTACGTTGAAAGCAAAGGCCCAGAAAAGGTTCTGCTTGATATTTTTGACTGTAGCACGGCTGAGAGCTAAAGCTGTCAGAACCCCTGTGAGGTCTCCCTTCATCAGCACAATGTCGCCTGATTCAATGGCAACATCAATTCCTGTTCCCATGGCAATTCCAAGGTCCGCTGAGGCCAGCGCGGGCGCATCGTTGATGCCGTCACCAACCATTGCGACTTTTCTTCCTTGAGCTTTTTCTCTGTTAACAACTTCAGCTTTGCGGTCCGGCATTACCTGCGCGACCACTTCATCTATACCTGCGCTTTTTGCTATTGTTCTGGCAACTTTCTCGTTATCTCCGGTAAGCATAACTGTTTTTACGCCTAAGTCGTGAAGTTTTTTTATTGTTGCAGGAGCTTCTTTTTTAATTTTGTCAGCAATTGCCATAATTGCGGCAAGTTTTCCGTCTATGGCGATGTAAAGCGGACTTTGCCCGGCAGATTCGAAGCGAGAAGCTGCCTCTGTAGCATTTTTAGCGTCAAGTCCTGTTACAAAATTACGGCTCAGGTATTCTTTATTGCCGAGCAGCATTGAGTGTCCGCCTGTCTCTGTGGCAATACCGAGCCCTGCAACTCCAGTAAATGATGTTGTTTCAGGCAGAGATACTTCTTGCTTTTCCGCCGCGCGCAGGACTGCTTTTGCAAGGGGGTGTTCAGATTGCTGTTCTGCAGATGCCGCGAGGGACAGCAGTTCTTCTCCATTTTGTCCATCCGCTAGAAATGTATCAACTAACTCAGGCTGTCCGTAGGTCAGAGTGCCTGTTTTATCGAAGATCATGGTGTTTATTTTTCCGGCTGTTTCAAGAGCTTCACCCGATTTTACAAGTACGCCGAGCTGTGCGCCGCGTCCTGTTCCGACCATAATTGCAGTAGGCGTTGCAAGTCCCATGGCGCACGGGCAGGCAATAACCATCACGCTGATAAAAATACGCAAGGCAAACGAAAAAGGTTCGTCGCTGAAAACGTACCAGCTGAGACCGGAAAGAACGGCAATAGCCATTACCGAAGGCACAAAATAAAAACTTACGGTATCCGCAAGGCTGGAGATCGGAGCTTTTGACCCTTGAGCCTCCTGCACGAGTTTAATGATGCGTGAAAGAACAGTGTTTTCACCGACATTCTTGACCCGTACTTTCAGTGCTCCGCCGCCGGTGTTTACAGTGCCGCCTGCAACGGAGTCACCGACAGTTTTTGATACAGGCATGCTCTCACCTGTAAGCATGGACTCATCCAGTTCAGAACGGCCTTCGTACACAGTTCCGTCTGCGCCTACTCTGTCACCGGGGCGGATGAGAATATTATCGCCTGGGCCTATTTCTTCGATCGGAGTTGAAACCTGTTTATTGTTTTCAAGTAAAATGGCCATTGCCGGAGTCAGGTCCATTAATTTTTCAATAGCTTCTGAAGTGCGTGATTTGGCGCGCCCTTCTTGAAATTTTCCCAGTAAAATAAGTGTAATAATTGTTGCGGCGGATTCAAAATAAAGATCCATGGCCTTTACCATGGGATCAACACCGATTGCGATTTCAACAAGATTCCAGAAGGAATATACAAACGCCGCAGATGTTCCAACTGCAATCAGTGAATCCATGTTTGGAGCACCGCGCAGAATATTCGGGATACCGTGGATGTAAAAATCTTTACCGAACCAGATTACAGGCAAGGTCAAGAAAAGTTGGACGAGGGCAAATCCAAGCGGCGAATCGTGCGGATTTATAACAGATGGCAACCCCATGCCGACCATGTGGCCCATGGTTATGATGAGCAGGGGAATGGTGAATGCCAGAGCATAGATCAGCTTTTTTTTCATTAGAGCCAGTTTTGCCGCGTTATCTTCACGTCTGGCTTCAAAATTTTTATGTGCGTCCTGTGCGGATTCTATTTCTCCGGCTTCGAATCCGATATCCTTTATGGTTTGTCTTATATCTCTCAGCGAAATAATCGCGGAATTAAATTTTATAGTTGCAGTTTCACCGGGAAGACTGACTCCGGCTTTGATTACTCCGTCCGTATTATTTAAAACACGTTCAAGCCTCGATGAACAAGCCGAGCAGGTCATGCCGGATATTGGCAGAAGAATTTCTGTTCCTGCAATTTTTTCAGTAGCTTCAAATCCAGCATTTTCAACCATTTTAATGATTTCAGCGGTCGAAACAGCCTTTTTATCGAAATCTACGGCTAAGGATTCAGTAGCCAGATTGACGCTGGCATGCTTAACTCCTTCCACGTTATTGATGACCCTTTCGAGCCTTGATGAACATGCAGAACAGGTCATTCCTTTAATTTCAAAAAGTGTATTCATAGTATTTCCTGTAATATATATTGGCTGGGTACTGTTCAGGGATTGCATTGCCCTGTTACATTTTTTATAGCTATTTGCGAAACCAAGCGGCGCAAGATAATATCGAGAACAAGTCTACTAGAGATAAGTATAATTACCATTGTGATTGTTGCAAGTTCTTATGCCGTGGACTGAATCCTAAAATTTAAACAGTTTTGAATATAAAGTTCAATTTCTTTAAAGGCGGAGTAATATGCAAAAACAAAAAATTGTCCTTTCTGAAATAGATATGTCCCGCACTCTTGATAGACTCGCCTCCGAAGTTACTGAGCGTAGAGGTAGTAGTGAAAAGCTTGCGATTATAGGTATTCAGCGTCGCGGCGCAGATTTAGCCCAGAGACTTAAAGATCTGCTCGACAATCGACTTGGAAGAGAAATACCCTTGGGTAAGCTTGATATTAATCTTTATCGTGATGATTGGACAAATTTAAGCCGCCAGCCAAGTCTTAATCATACCGAAATACCTTTTGATATTGAAGGCTCGTCAATTATTCTTGTTGATGATGTCCTTTTCTCAGGAAGAACAATTCGCGCTGCTCTCGAAGCTGTTCTTGATTTCGGGAGGCCGCGCAGAGTTGAGCTGCTGGTACTCATTGACCGCGGACACCGTGAATTGCCTATCCGTGCTGATTATGTAGGTAAAGAAGTGCGGACAGGTGAAGATGAGCATGTAAATGTTCTGGTAAAAGAGCGTGATGATGAAGATAAAGTTGTGCTCATTCTGCCTGAATAATTAATTAAAAATTGTACTAAAACCGGAAGGTTCGTTTTCATATGAGTGATAGGGAATTAGTCTTTTCAGATGAGTGCGCCGTCAGCCTTATAGGAATGGCAGGAGCAGGAAAATCAACTATTGCCCCGCTTCTTGCCGCCCGATTAGATTGGGAATTTATTGATACTGATCTGGTCGTGGAATCTTTTTATGGAAGGCCGCTTCAGGAAGTCGTGGATTACCTCGGTCTTTCGGACTTTCGTAATGCCGAAGAAGAAATCATTTCCACCCTCGGCGTTGTAAGAACAGTCGTTTCCACCGGGGGAAGCGTTGTGTATGGCGAGCGGGCAATGGAAAGGCTGAAAAGCCTCGGACCTGTTGTCTATCTGCGCATGGGATGTGAAACCTGCCTTGAGCGGGTCGGTAACGGTGACGGCAGGGGACTGGCTATAAGGCCCGATCAAAGCGTTGAAAGTCTCTATAATGAACGAGTTCCGCTTTACGAACGCTACGCTGATTTTGCAGTTGATACAGATAAATTTTCATCTGCTGAATGTACTGAGAAAATTTCTCAGTGGTTGAAATCAATACAAGAATAAAAAGTAAGCTAAGGTTTAATAATTCATGAAAAAAAGTACCAGACAAGCAGTTTTCCGTAAGCTTGATTCCCTCTATGAACGTATGGCATCCGTTTATGCAGATACTTCCGCGCGCATAGGGCTGTCGTGTGAAAATTGTGAAGAAAACTGCTGTACCAGCTATTTTCAGCACCACACATATGTTGAGTGGCTGTATTTATGGCAGGGGTTAAATAAGCTTACTGAAGAAAAAAGAAATGAGTATGTAAGGCGGGCTGAAGATTATGTGCGTGGAGCTCGAGCTATGCTTGCAAACGGTGTGCGCCCTAAAATTATGTGCCCGTTAAATGATGACGGTCTTTGCGGTGCGTACAAGCACAGGCTTATGATCTGTCGCATGCATGGAGTTGTGAACACTTTGCTCCAGCCTAACGGCAAGCAGCATGCTTTCCCCGGGTGTTTCAAGTGTCAGGCTCTTACAGAAAATATGGAGAACGTACCTGTGCTGGACAGGACCCCGCTTTACAGAGATTTAGTCGGGTTGGAAATGGCTTTGCTCGGCAACAAGATTAAGACCATGCCCAAAGTCGATCTCACTCTTGCTGAAATGATTCTCATGGGCCCTCCTGATCTGAATAAGAAGTAAGATAGAGAGCCGCGCGACTGTGCTGTTTCAGAATTTCTGTGCTGTAGCCTGTAGAAAGCCTATGAAATCTTCCATGCCCAGTTTGCGGCATTTTATATAACGTATGGCATATTCTCTGAAAGTCAGGTCTGTTCCGTATACATGGTAACGCGTGTCCGGACCGCAGAATTCTAAACCAAGATATTCGGCAATTTGCGGATGGATAGGCTGTTCAAAATCCGGGAACGGTTCTGGAAACGATTCTGTCTGCGCGGTTGTAAGTTTGTTTATATTCAACTCGGATAAGATTGCGTTCGCTGTATTTGTCAGCAGTTCTTTTCCGGGATGATTGATCGTGTTGAAAAGCTTACGCTGTTTGTAGTTTGCAAGAATGTAATCGACGTATTTTGCAGAGCAGAAATTTTCTTTCTGTCTTTCTATTTTTTCAGATTCAGCAATTATCGATTTAAAATCGTAGATATTTGTCAGCTTGGCATTCATAAAAAGGTGCAGAATCTGGGACTCGTCAAGATCTCTTTCAAATAGAGATTCCAGAAAAGTGTCAGGGTAGTCGAATCCTTTTTTTCGAGACCATAGCGGCCAGTAATGGATGAAAAGCATACTCGGAAAAGCGATGGTTTTGCACTCAGTGTTCAGCTTGGAACTAAGTGTTGCCGAGGACAGTTCTCCCCAACCTTCTGCAAGATGCTGGTACAGAAAAAGGTCGCACTTCGCGAGAAGTTCACCAGGTATCGGCTCTCGTATATAGTTGGTGAAACGGTGAATGTCATAACTTACCTTAAATTCAGGACTTAAACTTAAAAGATCCTCAATTGGTTCACCTTGGCAGTTCGCCTGTAATATGCAAATTCTCTTTTTCATTATGAAGTGCAGATTAGCATAATCCATTATGGTAGCACAATAAATAGAAGTTCCTTTCGGGAATAGCCCGGTCGATGATTTTTATAACTAAGCCCGCGGGCATCAAAGATAATTATTTAAGGTAAAATTATATGAAAAGTTACTCCAGAGCCGATTTAGAAGCAGTTATTTCAAGTGTGGCAGAAGTTGATGCCGCGCTTGAAAAACATGCGCGCGCTCATCTGGATAATTTGACCAAGCCCATAGGCAGCCTCGGCCGTCTGGAAGACCTTGCGGTAAAAATGTATATGGCTTCCGGTGGTCATGCTCCCAAGTCTGATCCGGCCCGTATATATGCCATTGCCGGAGATCACGGTGTTAATGCTGAAAACGTCAGCTTTTTCTCGCAGGAAGTAACCCGCCAGATGGTTGAGAATTTTCTTCGCGGCGGGGCAGGTATCAACGTTCTTGCAAATACTTCCGGCGTACAGCTTGTGGTGGTTGATGCTGGATGCGCAGGCGGACCTTTTCCGGATCATCCTAATTTGATACAGCGTAAAATCAATTGCGGCACAGAAAATATTTCTAAAGGTCCGGCTATGACTGAGGAAGATTGCTTAAAGGCTATCTTTCTTGGTATTGATCTGGCAGACGAAGCATACAGTGACGGGATTAAAACTCTTGGAACCGGTGAAATGGGAGTTTCAAACACAACCCCTTCAACAGCTTTGTATTGCGCTTTTTACGGGCTTGAGCCTAAATTTGTTACAGGACCGGGCGGTGGAATTGATGCCGAGGGTGTAGTCAGAAAAATAGGGGTTGTGTGTAATTCTCTTATTGCAAATAAGGATGCCGTCAAAACCGGAGACCCTCTTGCTATTCTGACAGCTTTAGGCGGGTATGAAATTGCCGCTCTGGCCGGGCTTATCATCGGCGGCGCAAAGAACAGGCAGATGATTTGTATTGACGGCTTTATTTCAACCGCTGCTTACGCTGCCGCGTGCAAGCTCTGTCCAGCTGTCAGCGGATATTCTGTTTTGAGCCACGCTTCAGCAGAGCCAGGATATGCCGGGGTTGTGAAAGAACTCGGCAGAAGACCTTTATTGCACCTTGATATGCGTCTGGGTGAAGGGTCCGGAGCCGCTTTGAGTATGTTTATGCTTCGGGCAGCTGCGAATATTTATAATGATATGGCAACATTTGATGATGCCGGAGTTGATTCCGGTAACTGATTTCTAC
The DNA here is from genome assembly GCF_900177375.1 of Desulfovibrio gilichinskyi. Classification (NCBI taxonomy): domain Bacteria; kingdom Pseudomonadati; phylum Thermodesulfobacteriota; class Desulfovibrionia; order Desulfovibrionales; family Desulfovibrionaceae; genus Maridesulfovibrio; species Maridesulfovibrio gilichinskyi. The sequence continues at coordinate 36,375 of NZ_FWZU01000002.1, forward strand.
TTAAAGGAGAATGACTATGTCCGCTTGGGAACTGGTCAAGTCTGTTAAAGCCGCGGGTTGAGCCGCCAAGATTGCTCCGGGGGACCTGGCGCAAGTGCTTGAAGGGTTAGCCGTGGAAGACGAACGTCTGCTGACCGGACTGGGGGGGAATGAAGATTCCGCCATAGTGTCTTTTCCTGCGGGCAAAGCCCTTGTTCAGACTTTGGATTTTTTTACGCCCATTGTTAATAATCCTTATTGGTTCGGGCAGATTGCTGCTGCTAATTCTCTGTCTGATGTTTATGCCATGGGCGGTGAGCCTTGGACTGTTATGAATATAGTTTGCTATCCCATGAAAAAAATGGGTGGCGAAGTACTGCGCGAGATTCTTAAAGGCGGCATGGATAAAACCCGCGAAGCCGGAGCTGTACTTGCCGGCGGTCATAGCGTTGAGGATGATGAAATTAAGTACGGTCTTTCCGTTACGGGTTTTGTAGATCCTACCGGTTTTGCTTCTAACAAAGGACTGCGTGAGGGCGATCAGCTGCTCTTAACCAAACCTCTTGGGACCGGAGTGCTGGCGACAGCTCTAAAGGCTGACTGGGACGGCGCAGAACGTTTTGAGAGGGATGTCTATAAATGGTCTTCCCGCTTAAATAGCGGCGGCGGAAGAGTCATTCGTGAACTCGGCTTAAAAGGAGCCACCGATATTACCGGATTCGGCCTTGGCGGACATGTTTTAGAGATGGCGGAAGCTTCAGGCGTAGCCGTTGAACTGTGGCTTGATAAAGTGCCGTTTATGGACGACGTTATTGATCTGGCTTCTATGGGCTTGATTCCGGCAGGAAGTTTTGCCAACCGCAATTTTTGCAGTTCACAGGTGGAGACGGCGAAAGGCTCAGACCCTGTTAAGACGGACCTTGTTTTTGATGCCCAAACTTCCGGTGGATTGATTTTAGCTGTTCCTGCGGAGAAGTTGCAGCAGGCTAAAGATATGCTCCTTGAAGCCGGAGATTTGGCGGAACATATCGGACAGGTTGTTTCGTTTGATAAGCGAAGAGGGCGGCTGCGAATCGGATAGTTCGGTTGTGTTACATTTATCAAATTTAAAAAGCGCGTATCTGTTACAGGTACGCGCTTTCGTCATAGATAGGTCATGAGTTCTCAAACTCTCATGGAGGTGGTCCTTAATGCTATGCACTGCCGTGGCTGGAGGTTACAGCCTGAATCAGATTGCCGCTGGCATTGTATACCGGCGAGGATTCAATCTTAACTAGTTCACGGTGCAAGGAAGGATCCGCAAAAGCCTGTCTGTGCAATCTTCTGCGCTGCAACACCTTCATAGAATCAGCTAATGTTTCTGTTTCCCTTTGCGGGGATACCTGAGCCACTTGTCCAAAATCTGAAGAATTAGTCATCGAAGACCTCCGTCCGTGGAAGTTATAAATGTAATATATCGGTAATGAGATACCGTTTAAAAGTCTTATCGGTTGATCTTTATAAAACTTAATGTTTGGGCTTAAATCGTATGATTAATGATTCAGGAGTATTGCCGCGTTAAGTTAATATTTTTTAGTTTAATAATGGAAAAGCCTGAAATCTGTTCATCACAAAGGATGAAAAGACTTCAGGCTTGAATTTAATAAAGTAAAACAGGAAAAATCAGTCTTTCCAATTCCACCATTTTTCTAAGTGCGGGTCGCGTTTTACAGTGTTAACGCAGTAAACAACGCATCTGAAAACATAAAGCATGCAACGATCCACATGTTGTCCGGATAATTCTTCCAGACGCAGATACATGTCTTCCGGATCTTCACTCTTCATTTCATCAAGAGAGCGATACCCCATATTCCAAAGATCTTCGGCAATGGACTTGCCGACTCCTGGCAGGGTGCGGAAACTTTTCAGAATATCAGGCTTTGCACTTATCATAGACGCGATCGAGAATTTCTCTGGCTCCGGCTGCAAGAACATCGTTAGCCAGATTTGTTCCAAGTTCCCAGGCTTCATCGGCAGAGCCTGTTCTTTCGAGTCTTATCGGGCTGCTTCCGTCGATATCCGCTACAAAACCGGTAAGTTTGATTTTATTGCCTTCCAGCACGGACCATGCGGCAATAGGAACCTGACAGCCGCCGTCAAGACCTGTCAGGAAGCCGCGCTCAGCGCGAACCTGACGCGCAGTATCTTCATCGTGAAGGAATGCGAGAATGTCTTGAATCTCCGTGTCTTCGATTCTGTACTCTATTCCAAGCGCGCCCTGAGCTACAGCCGGAAGAAAGTGCGGAGGACCGAGAATTTCGCTTTTAGGAGCGGAAAGGTTAAGTCTGTTCATGCCGGCAGTTGCAACAACTATGGCATCAAATTCTCCGGCTAAAAGCTTGCCTACACGGGTATCGAGGTTGCCGCGGAGTGATTCAATTTTAAGGTCGCTGCGCAAAGAAAGAAGCTGAGACTGTCTGCGCAGAGAACTCGTTCCGACAACTGCTCCGATCGGCAGATCTTTAAGTGAATCATACTTTACGGAAAGAAGAGAATCGGTATCCGCTTCTCTCGGCGGGATGATTCCGACTTCAAGCCCTTCAGGAAGTTCTGTTGGTACATCCTTCATGCTGTGCACAGCTAAATCAGCTTTATTGGCGAGCAGAGCTTCTTCGATTTCCTTTACGAAAAGCCCCTTGCCGCCTACTTTTGCAAGTGGAACATCCAGAATTTTATCGCCCTTGGTTTTAATCTTGAGCAGTTGCACTTCAATACCGGGGTATTCGCTGCGCAGAAGATCGGAAATATGATTTGCCTGCCAGAGAGCAAGTTTACTGCCACGGGTCGCGATGGTTATTTTTCTCATTATGCCGCCGTTTAATTTTGAAATTAGTTACTGAATCAGCCGCAGGAAGAGCAATTCCCGCCGGAACATCCCGAACAGCCGCCGCCGGATGATGGCGCAGACGGGGCCGGTGCGCCCATATCTCTTGAGTCTGAAGATCCGCCGTTTTTGAACTTACAGGCAGAAATAAGTTTTTCTGTTCCGGTAGATTTGCACTCCGGACAGGAAGGGCATTCATCACGGTTGAAAACAAGTTCTTCAAACACTTTCCCACAGTCTGCACATTTAAATTCGTATATTGGCATGAATTACTCCATGTTTTGAAAGTATAGTCGAGAAAAATTGCATAGCCCAAAACTGCTTATCGGGCAATGTCCTAAGCCCATATAAGTCCGCTTACGGAAATTGCAATAAAAAACGCGACCTACTTGTCAGTAAGCCGCGTTTTCTGTTGAGCAATTGCGGGAAGATGCTATTTAGTTTTAGCTAGCGGCCATACTTCTTCTATTCTTTCAATCGGAGTGATTTCAATTCTGCTGCGCAGTTCATCCGGAATATCTTCAAGGTCTTTCGCATTCTGTGAAGGAATAAGAACCCGTTTCATTCCAAGTGATACCGCGGCAAGAATTTTTTCTTTGATTCCGCCGACTGGTAAAACTCGTCCGCGCAATGATATTTCACCTGTCATTGCAAGCTCAGGGTCAACAGGAATATTGGTCAGCGCGGAAATAAGCGCAGTTACCAGTGTAACTCCTGCTGAAGGTCCGTCTTTAGGCGTTGCGCCGTCAGGTACGTGAATATGAAGGTCCTGTTCTTCGTGGAAGTTAGGGCTGATTCCATATTCATCTGCATGGCGGCGGGCAAAAGAAACGGCGGCTTGCGCTGATTCTTTCATTACATCACCAAGCTGTCCGGTAAGGAGCAGTTTGCCCTTTCCCGGCATGGCCGACACTTCAATATGCAGAGTTGTTCCGCCGACAGGTGTCCACGCCAGACCGACTGCAACCCCCGGAGGAAGTATGTTTTCCCTTTCGTCCTCAAGATATCTTGGAATACCGAGCAGCTTTTGAAGATTATCTTTAGTCACTTCAAACGGTCCGCTTTCGCCTTCGGCTTTTTTGCGGGCCAGCTTACGGCATACACTGCCCACTTCACGCTCAAGGTTTCTAAGACCTGCTTCGCGGGTGTATTCTTTAATAATTTTAGCCAGAACTTCATCCGTCATAACCAGTTCATTTTCACCGAGTCCGTTTTCCTTTGCCTGACGGGAAAGAAGGTAACGGCGGGCGATTTTAACTTTTTCGTGCTCAGTGTAACCGGGGAGTCTGATGACTTCCATGCGGTCAAGCAGAGGACGGGGGATGGAGTCCAAAACGTTAGCTGTGCAAATAAACATTACTTTTGAAAGGTCATAAGGAACGTTTAAGTAATGATCGGTAAAAGAAAAGTTCTGTTCAGGGTCGAGAACTTCCAGCAGGGCGGAAGAAGGATCTCCTCTGAAATCTGAACCGAGCTTATCTATTTCATCCAGCATAATAACCGGATTGCGGGTTCCGCACTGTTTCATTGCCTGAATGATGCGTCCGGGCATGGAACCTATGTAGGTTCTGCGATGACCGCGTATTTCCGCTTCATCACGCATTCCGCCAAGAGACATACGGTGAAACTGGCGTTGCAGACTGCGTGCAATGGAGCGACCGAGGGAAGTTTTACCTACACCCGGGGGGCCCACAAAACAAAGGATAGGGCCTTTCATTGCAGGGTTCAGTTTGCGGACACTCAAGTATTCAAGGATACGCTCTTTAACTTTTTCAAGATCGTAATGATCTTCATCTAATATTGTCTTAGCTTCTTTAATATCAAGGCGGTCACGGGACTGCTTTTTCCAAGGGATTTCAGTCATCCAGTCAAGATATGACCTGATAACAGTTGCCTCGGATGCGTCCGGGTGCATGGTTTCAAGGCGGCGGAGCTGTTTTTCAGCTTCAACGCGAACCTCTTTAGGCATCTTGGCTTTTTTAATGGCCTTGCGGATTTCGTCCATTTCCTCCGCTTCATCAGCGGATTCACCAAGCTCGCCTTTGATGGCTTTAAGCTGTTCGCGCAGATAAAAATCGCGCTGAGCTTTGTCCATGCCTTCTTTGGCTCTGCTCTGAATCTTATTCTGCATGGAAGCTACTTCAACTTCCTGAGTAAGCTGGGTGTTGACCAGTGTGAGTCTTGCGATAGGTTCTTCACATTCAAGTATTGACTGGGCAATAGCAACCTTCATTCTCAGATTGGAAGCTATAAGATCTGCGAGTCTGCCCGGTTCATTTACATTATTGAGCACACTCATAATGTCAGATGAAGAAATACCGCGCAGGGTGAGAATTTTTTCACTCTGTTCGCGTGATGATCTGACCAAAGCTTCCTGCTCAGAAGAAACTTCACCTGTAGCCGGTTCAGAAATAGTCTCGATTTCAGCTATATGAAACGGTTCAGATCCGATAAATCTTTTTACCTTAGCTCTTGATACACCTTGCACCAGCACTTTAAGTCTGCCGTCAGGCATTTTGAGCATGCGCATAATCATACAAACCGTTCCGGTTGTGTAGAGATCGTCATGCTCAGGAGCCTCAATGCTTTCATCCTGCTGTGTGAGGATCATTACGTAGCGGTCCCCGGTCATTGCGGCTTCAACAGCGCTTACTGATTTTTCGCGACCTACAAACAGCGGCAGGATCATGTAGTTGAATACAACTATATCACGAACTGCAAGGACAGGCAGTGTTGTAGGAATATTCGCCTGCGCACTTTCAGCAATATTTCCGGCTTCATCCAGCAGATCCGCCGTGTCATGAAGAACATTCAGCGGAGAAACCGGAGGTTTGTTAAGTCCCTGATTGTTTCCGGCATCAGAGAGATTCTTTGCTTTAACATTTTTTATCGGACCGGCTTTGTCTTTTTTACGCAGCTTGAGCGGTTTAATAGGTGATTTCTTTTTTTTCAACGGAAGATCCTTATGTCAAAAGTGGTTATTTATTTAACAATATGATGAACAAATATTTTCAATCTCAGGTCTTTTAAGAACGAGGCAGGAAACATTTGTTGTAAAATACATTACGAAAGCTTGGCATAAAGCTCTGGCGACTATTAAGTCATCTTATTTCGAATGACTCGTGCTCTGTGTCGTAATCAATCCAATCGCATTTAAGGTCTGTTACCTGTGCTAAAGGAGGACCGACAAGAAGCCTTGACTTCATTTCTGCAATATCTGTTTCACTGCCTTGAAGAAGAATTTCAATTTTTTCACCGTCTATATTTCTAACCCAGCCGCCTATATTAAGGGCTACGGCCTGATCGTTAACCCATGAACGAAAGAATATTCCTTGAACCTTTCCAGCAACGACACAATGATAACTTTTAATCATCGGGTTCTCCTTGTGGTTTGAGGTGAGATTACAATCGTCCTGATTCCATAAAACTGTAATGCCTGTCTGCTGTAACAATAACATGGTCAAGCAGGCGGATATCAAGTTCCCGGCAAGCGGATTTAATTTCCATCGTTCTTGCAAGGTCTTCCGGGGACGGAGAAGGGTCTCCGCCGGGGTGATTATGGGCCAGAATTACTCCGCTTGCGTTGTGTCTGAGGGCCAGAGCAACAATTTCGCGTGGAAAAACAGCCGTTTTGTCGACAGTTCCGTCCGTGAGCTTTTCCCAGCATATCACTTTATTGCCATTGTTGACCAGTGCTACCCAGAATTGTTCAACTTCCAAATTGCCTATACGCGCTATTGCGGCTCTTGAAACAGCCTCCGGCGATGAAAGGGCATTTTGAACATACATCGGTTCTTCGGCCATTCTTGTCCAGAATTCACGGAGAAGCTTGAAAAAAGTTAAAACACCCGGGCCGATTCCATTGATCTTTTTCAGCCTTTCATCAGAAGCTTTAAAAACTCCACCCAGTGTTTCAAATTCTGCCAGCAGATCTTTGGCTATGGGTTTTGTGTCTTGTCTTGGGAGCACCTGTCCGAGCATAAGCTCTAAGATTTCATAGTCCGCCAAATTTTGCGAGTTATTGCAAAGCCGCTCTTTGAGCCTTTGGCGGTGTCCATGATAGTGCGGTTTGTCATTCATAAATAAATAGTAAGTCTGCTTTGGCAAGTCTTATTGTTAAAAAGTCGTCAAAATGAGCAAAAATAATCAAAAAAAGTGTAAAAAACATGAAATTAATGATTTTTAAGTCAATCTCTATGAGTAAGAGATAAACTGGATATCACGGCAAATCAACCTGTGCATGTATGAATTCGACCATATTCTAATCAAAAAACACTGTTTTCTATAAAAAACATGTTTTTAAGCTTAAAAAATGGATAATTCGGCACAGAAAAATTGAAAACTCAAATTGGAAACAATTAAAGTTTATCTTCTACGATTTGATGGAGATACTGCAAAAAGACTTGTAAGTGCGGCAACAAGAAGTTCGAGAGCCTGCTCCGGTCTGCGGCTTCCTGTTTTTATTCCGATTTCAGCTTCAAGGACAATATCGAAAATTTTAGCGATGCGCGCCGGTCCTAACCGCTGAGCCAGAACTTTTTTCTGCTTTTTGACGAAAGGAGGGAGGCCCACGGAGGATTCTTCACCGTGAAGCATCATCCATAAGGTTCTCGCTTCGCGGGTTAAGGAGGCTGTAAGCATAAAGATCATGGAATCTTTTTCCATGTGGTTTGTAAGAACTCTCCGCCAGATTTCTATAGTATCTCCGCCCTGCGACATTGCGCTCATAAACTCGAAGAAATTCATGTCTTCTGAAAAAGCAATCATGTCCAAATGGTCCATGAGCAGTTTTTTTTCAGGTCCGGCAGCAAGTTCCAGTTTATCCAGTTCAAGTTTTGCAGCTCTGGCGTCTTTGGGTAGTGCTTTAGTTAAAGCCTGTTTTACGCTGTTCTCCATAATAATTGAGTTGCGAGCAGACCATTGATTTACGAATCCTGTGATTGATTTTTCATCAAGTCCTGCGGATTCCCATATCCAGTTCTGTTTTTCTGCGTATTGCCAGCATTTTTGCTTTTTCAAAACAGCTGGAACAGGCGCGCTTTTTTTTGTCCATGCGCCTTCAAGGCATAGAAATAGAAAAGAAGATCCGGAAAGAGCTGATAATGCCTTATCAAGTGTCTTCCAGGTGGCTACTTTAAGAGTGTGTGCACGGCGCAATATAATTGCTTTGCTGGAACCGAAAAGAGTTTGGAGGGTAAGGTCGTCCCAGAATGTGGAAGGAAGTTCATCGTCAGCCCAGTATACTTTTTTTTCAAAATCTGAAGCGTTGTTGCTATCAAGAATTTCGGTAATGCGCCCATGGAGCAGTTCCGCATCGGGGCAGGTGAGAAAAATGTATCCCGGTCTGGACATGTTTATCCTGCTTGAGTTTTACGTCTTATTAACTGGAAAATTGATTAAAAATAAGATTGCAAGGGGGCTTGAAATTTAATCACTATTTTGCGCATCCGGCATAAATATTATGCACGGATGCATCACTTTTCAGGGGAATTAATTTCCTTAGTAAGCCTGATTCATGCGGTCGACAAGTCTGCGGATCATAAGTTTTACAACCAGTCTGTTTGTAGCGTCTTCTTGGCCTGCATAATAAGATTCGGTTACGCCCACAGTCCCTGAACTCCAGATGGTATGACCGTCTGCAGCATCGGTTACCCGCATCTGGACTCTGAGAGTTGCATCATATTTCAGTGTCTTATCGTCAACGCCAAGCACGCGGCTTCCGTTTGAAAAACTTACGATTCTGATTTTGAAAAGAGCGTCCGCTTTTGGTTTATCAACCCATGTCAGCTGCCCGCGGCGTGTGATCTCATCCCTGAGGCCTGATCTGATATAAGGTTCAAGCCAGCGTTCAAGGGTAGGGTTGGAGACTTCGGCAATAGCGACTTTTCTGAACTGCTCGGGCAGTTTGTTAGGTTCGCTTGCAGAATTTTGATAACCGCATCCGCTGACGATGAAAACGAGACATAGAAGTAACAAGAGTCGTTTTACGGTGTTAATGGCGATCATTCTGAAGAGTCCCTGTAAGCCGCGATTTGCGGGTTGCGGTTAAATAGAAGAAAGCGGGACGACATAAGCCGTCCCGCAATAATATCTTAATTGGCGACGATGTTGACCAGTTTACCCGGAACAACGATCACTTTTCTAACTGTCTTGCCTTCAATGTTTTTAACAACATTTTCATGAGCAAGCGCTTCTTTTTCAATTTCATCTTTCGGTGCGGAGGCCGGAACAGAAAGCTTTGCTCTCATTTTCCCGTTTACCTGAACGATAATGAGCAGCTCGTCAGTGACGAGTGCTGATTCATCATATTCAGGCCACGCAGCCGCTGCGACAGATCCTTTATACCCCATAATTTCCCAGAGCTCTTCGCAGAGGTGAGGAGTGATTGGAGCAAGAACAGTCAGCACTGTGCTGAAAGCTGAAGATAAAGCAAATTTACCGCCGTCACTTTCAAGAAGCGTATCCTTAAGAGCATACATTTCGTTGACCAGTTCCATTGTCGCAGCAATTACCGTGTTGAACTGGAATTTGTTTTCCATGTCACGGTTTGCGCGGCTTACTGTTTCGTGTTCTTTGCGGCGCAGGTTTTTAGCTTCGGATGGAAGAGTCATTCCCTCGGGTTTTGCACAAGCGCCGACAGGAGAAATTGAACCTTCAAGATCTTCAGCGAGTCTCCAGATTCTGTTCAGGAAGCGTGAAGCTCCTTCCAGTCCCTGATCACTCCATTCGAGGTCTTTTTCCGGTGGCGAAGCAAACAGAATAAAGAGTCTTGTTGCATCTGCGCCGTATTTTGCGATCATGGCATTAGGGTCGACAACGTTGCCTTTAGATTTAGACATCTTGGCACCGTCTTTGAGTACCATACCCTGAGTAAGCAGGTTTGCAAAAGGTTCATCAAGACCTGTGTAACCTTCGTCACGCAAAGCTTTGGTGAAGAACCTTGCATAAAGCAGATGCAAAATAGCGTGCTCAATTCCGCCGATATACTGGTCGACAGGGAGCCAGTAATCCAGAGCATCACGATTGAAAGCTCCGTCATCTTTGCGTGCGTCAGTGTAGCGCAGGAAATACCATGAAGATTCAACAAAAGTATCCATGGTGTCGGTTTCCCGTTTGGCAGGTTTGCCGCACTTAGGACAGGTTGTGTTGATGAAAGATTCCATCTGCGGCAGCGGTGAGCGTCCGTCAGCGTTCATAACCGCATCTTCCGGCAGCACGATAGGAAGATCTTCTTCCGGAACAGGCACAATTCCGCAATGATCGCAATAGATAACAGGAATAGGAGAACCCCAGAATCTCTGGCGGGAAATATTCCAGTCACGAAGGCGGTAGTTGACGGACTTTTTGCCTTTACCGCTCTTGCCTAGATATTCAACAATTGCGCCTTTTGCTTCATCATTAGGCATATTGTTGAATTCACCGGAATTTATAAGGATTCCGGGAGAGGTGAAGGCTTCAGTCAGTTCGTTAAGGGATAAAGTTTTACCTTCTGGCTGAATTACAATCTGCATCGGCAGGTCGTATTTTTTAGCAAAATCAAAGTCGCGCTGATCATGTGCCGGAACGGCCATTACTGCGCCTGTTCCGTAACCCATGAGAACAAAGTTTGCCACGTAGATGGGCATCTTTGCGCCGTTAAGCGGGTTGATGCAGTACGATCCAGTGAAAACACCTTCTTTTTCAAGGTCATCGCCGGAACGGACAATACGGTCCATGTTAGAAACTTTTGTGACGAATTCGCGGACCTTATCAGCTTCCGGATTGCCTGCAATAAGCTTTTCCACCATAGGGTGTTCGGCCGCAAGAGACATGAAAGTCGCACCGTAAAGAGTATCAGGGCGGGTGGTGAAAACGCTGATGGTGTCGCTTGTTTCGGCAACTTCAAAATCAAGTTCAGCACCGATGCTTTTACCGATCCAGTTGCGCTGCATGGTCAGAACTCTTTCAGGCCATCCGCTTTCAAGCTTGTTCAAGCTTTCAAGGAGTTCTTCTGCGTAATCAGTGATACGCATGAACCACTGGGAAAGTTCTTTCTGCTCAACCTGAGTATCACAACGCCAGCAAAGACCGTCTTCAACCTGTTCGTTTGCAAGAACTGTATTACAGGTTTCACACCAGTTAACCGGAGATTTTTTGCGGTAAATTAAACCCTTTTTCAGGAAATCCAGAAAAAACTGCTGTTCCCATTTATAATATCCCGGGTGACAGGTAGCCATTTCACGTCTCCAGTCATAGGAATAACCGAGGCGTGAAAGCTGCGTACGCATGTCATCTATATTGGCATAGGTCCATTCAGCAGGATGGGTTTTGTTTTTGATCGCCGCATTTTCAGCAGGCAGACCGAAAGCATCCCAGCCCATGGGGTGAAGGACATTGAATCCTTTCATTCTTTTGTAACGGGCAACTACGTCAGCAATTGAGTAGTTACGCACGTGTCCCATGTGAATTTTGCCGGACGGGTACGGAAACATCTCCAAGACATAATACTTGGGACGCGATGTGTCTGTCTCTACATGGAAGGCCCCTGTATCTGTCCAAGCCTTCTGCCATTTTTCTTCAATTATTTCTGGATTATATTTCCCGAAGCCCATTGTAGGATCCTTGCTTTTACTTTTACGAGAGCGGAAAAACGACATGCTCCCGATGAAAGGATAACTGTAATTAGAATTTTTTAGTAATTGGGAATTTTCCGCTGTCTATATCACGCGCCACAGCGTCGAGAATTCCGTTGATGAAATTGCGTGAATTATCATCACCGAATTTTTTTGCAAGCTCGATCCCTTCGTTGATACCGACTTTAAGGGGAATATCCGCCTTGTAGAGCAGTTCATATACGGAGAGTCTGAGGATAGCGAGTTCCGCTTTGGCTATGCGCTCGATTTTCCAATGCTTCGAATATTTGGTGATGATTTCATCCAATTCTTCGAGTTTATTCCAAATGCTGAGCAGAAGTTCACGAGCATACAAAATGAGGTCTTCATCTGTTTCTCTGGCAACTGCCGGGCTTTGATTATATATGCGTTCACATGTCCATCCTCCGTGAGGGGGGACAAAACTTATGCCGTAAAGAACTTGGAAAGCTAATATACGGCCTTTTCTGCGTAAACCTTTTGTCTGGGACATCTGACTTTATAATCCTGTTGGTTCGGGCGCACTTGCGCCGTGTCTGTACGATACAATTAAATTGTTTTTAAAACAACACAACGGGCAATCGGTCTCCGATTTAAACCGGAGTCCGGCTGCCCATGTGGTAATTACTAAATAAATCAGCCTGATATAGGCTGAATCTGTTCAGAAAAAACTGCTTAGATCTGCTCAAGAACTCTGATAGTTTCAAGCATAGCAGAAGCAGCTTCAACACCTTTGTTTCCACCTTTAGAACCGGCGCGTTCAATGGCCTGTTCCAATGTATCACAGGTGAGGACTCCGAATCCGATCGGCAGATTATTATCAAGACTTACCTGAGCAATACCCTTTGCACATTCGTTTGAAACGAAGTCAAAGTGTGGTGTTGCTCCGCGGATTACTGCGCCGAGGGCGACAATTCCGTTGTACTTGTTTGTTTCTGCAACTTTCTTGGTAACAACCGGAAGCTCAAAAGCTCCTGGAACTTTAATCAAAGTGATATTTTCTTTGTCGCAACCGTGACGTACGAGGTAGTCAACAGCTCCGCCTATCAGTCTTTCAACGATAAAATCATTGAAACGTCCGGCAATCAAAGCAATCTTGAGATTCTTGGCGTCAAGCTGACCTTCGATAGTATTGATATGATGCATGTCTGTCTCCGTTATTTCTTTTTGTCTTCCAGATGATCCAGAAGGTGGCCCATCTTGTCTTTCTTGGTTTTAAGATAGTCGAAATTCACTTCACACGCATCCATTTCAATTGGAACGCGCTGAGTTACCTCAAGTCCGTATCCTTCAAGGCCTATGATTTTCTTGGGATTATTAGTCATAAGCATCATTTTAGAAATTCCGAGCTGTACCAGAATCTGTGCACCGGTTCCGTATTCACGGAGGTCGGCCTTGAATCCCAGTTTTTCGTTTGCTTCAACAGTGTCGCAACCCAGATCCTGAAGATGATAGGCTTTGATTTTGTTGCCGAGGCCGATTCCGCGACCTTCCTGTCTCATGTAGAGCAGGACTCCCTTGCCTTCGTTGCGGATCATGCACATTGCTGAAGCAAGCTGATCTCCGCAGTCACAACGCATTGATCCGAAGACATCACCAGTCAGACATTCGCTGTGAACTCTGACCAGAGTCGGTACTGTGGGATCAAGCTCGCCCATGACCAGAGCTATATGAGTACGATTGTCTTCGCTGGAATGGAAAGCTATCGCTTTGAAATCACCCCAACGAGTCGGCAGTTCCGCTTCCGCTTCACGTTTTACAGTGTGACTGCCGAATTTCATGCGGTACTTAATAAGGTCTTTGGTGCTGCAAATTTTAAGGCCGTGCTTTTCAGCATAAATTTCGAGGTCAGGCATTCTTGCCATTGTTCCGTCATCTTTCATGATTTCGCAGATGACGCCTGCAGGTTTTAGTCCTGACAGACGGGCAAGATCCACACTGCCTTCAGTCTGTCCTGCGCGGACCAGAACTCCGCCTTCTTTGGCGCGGAGAGGGAAGATGTGACCGGGGGAAACAATATCTTCAGCTTTAACATCGTCAGCAACAGCAGCCAGAATTGTTGTGGCTCTGTCTTGTGCGGAGATACCTGTTGTAACACCGTTACGGGCTTCGATGGAAACTGTGAAGTTTGTTCCGAACTGAGAGTCATTGTTCTGAGCCATTAAGGGAAGCTTAATCGCATCAATCATTTCGCCGGACATGGCCAGACATATAAGTCCTCTGCCGTGTGTAGCCATAAAATTGATCAGTTCAGGAGTAACTTTTTCAGCGGCGCAAACAAGATCACCTTCGTTTTCGCGGTCTTCATCATCCACCATGATGACCATGCGACCTGCGCGGAGATCTTCAATCGCTTCGTCAATAGTACATAAAGGCATTTTGATATCCTCATGCTCCGGCATCTCGGAGTGTTCATTATATTTTTCCGGTTCCATCTTTGCGAACAGGAGATGTCTTCTTACCTTAAAAAACAAAAAGGGTGAAATATGTTTTTCAAAGATTAAATTTAATATTATTTCAATTGGTTAACGTGTTTATTTGCAGGTTTGTTATAATTATCGTCACTTAATATTAAGTGACTGAGGATTATTCAGCCTTAAAACCCGTTTTTTCTAAGAAAATCCATTGTTAATTTGCTTTCAGCACTGTCTGATTTTGCTGACGCCGATTTCCCGGTCCATGGCCCAAGCATTCGTTGAACATATTTGCCGATAACATCTGTTTCCATGTTAACTCGGTAGCCTGGTTTCCAGTCTGAAATTGTGGTCTGATCCTGTGTTTCAGGAATGATGTTGACCTCTAGAAAATCTTCGCCGCAATCGTTAACTGTCAGGCTTATACCGTCGAGGCCTATGGAACCTTTAGGCACAACGAAAGGACCGTACTGGGCCGGAAATTTAATTCTATAAATTCTGGATTCCCCGGCAGGCCGTACTGATTCGACTGAAGCAATACAATCAACGTGTCCGCTGACTATATGTCCTCCAAGTCTGTCGCCCATAGCCAAGGCGCGCTCGTAGTTTATTTTAGATCCGGGTTTCAAGTTGCCTAGATTGGTGCAGTCCATGGTTTCTTTACTTGCGTAACATGAAAACCAGCTGTCACTGTAAGTTTCAACTGTGAGACAAACTCCATTTATAGCAATGGATTCACCTTTGGCGTAATCTTTAATATCAGGGGCGGTGACTGTAAAACGGGTTTCTTTTCCTCTGTTTTCAGCTTTTGCGATAGAGCCTTTACCCTGAATAATTCCGGTGAACATCTTTGGTCCTTTATCTGTCAGCGGGTTTGAAAACTATTTTTAAATCACAGCCGCTTTGGCTTACGCGGCTGACCCTGAAATTAAGGGCTTCTTCCATAAATTGTCTGTCTGATCCTGCAAAGTTTGGTCTGCCGTGAGTGTTCCCGAGAATGCGCGGAGCCTGATACATTACGAATTCATCGATCAAATCCTGCTCTGCCAGTGATAAGGCCAGCTTGCCGCCGCCTTCACAAAGTGTGCGGAGCACTCCGTATTTTTCGCGTAGAAATTTGAATCCGTTCTCAAATATAAGTCCTTTTTCATCGCAGGGAAGACCTATAATTTCAATACCTTTATTGACCAGCTCTTTTGCTGTTTCAGACGCAGCCTGCTCTATAGTTGTCCAGAAAATTGTTTCTTTAGCGCGTGTTGTGGTCAGTGTAAATGCTTCATGATTTTCAGGAAGTTTAGTTGTTACTATCACAGCTTTGGGTTGCGCAAACCCTTCCGGCTTAATTTCAAGGCGGCAGTTAAGTGATGGATTATCTTCACGCAAGGTGTTGCCGCCGATAATTACCGCTCCGACCATGGCGCGGAGCTTTTGAACATCTTCGAAAGAATCCGGGCAGGAGACTGCTTCCTGTCTGCCTGTTGTTCCGGCAATTTTACCGTCGATTGTCGAAGCTAGTTTTAGAATTGAATATGCACGCTCACCGGACTGCCAGAGCAGAAAATCGGAAATAAGGTCGAGGCATTGTTCTTCAAGCACGCCTGTTTCGACTTTAACTCCTTTTGATTCAAGGAATTCCAGGCCTCCGGCAGCCTTCGGATTAGGATCTCTTGTGCCGATAACAATGTGCGCAATTCCGGCTTCAATAATTCCTTCGGTGCATGGAGGCGTTTTACCGTAATGATTGCAGGGCTCAAGTGTTACAAACATGGTACATTTTGTCATGTCCACGTTTTTGGCTTTTGCATCGGCAATGCATTCCCGCTCTGCATGCAGGCCGCCGCAATAGTGATGCCATCCTTCAGCCACAACTTGTCCGTCGCGAACCATTACAGCTCCGACGGTAGGGTTGGGAGCTGTGCGGGCTCTTCCGCGCAAGGCTAATTTCACGGCTCGGGCCATGAACTGCTCAGAAGAATTAAATGTCGAACTGCAGAAGTTCAAACTTTACTCCGGCTTCTTTGAACATAGCTTCAGATAATTCGTCAGGGTAGCTTTCTGCATAATACACGGCTGTTACACCTGTATTGATGAGCATTTTGGTGCAGATAAGGCAGGGCTGAGTGGTACAGTAAATTTCGCAACCTTGAAGCTTTATACCGTGAACAGCGGCCTGAATGATGACATTTTGTTCAGCGTGCAAACCGCGGCAGAGTTCGTGGCGTTGTCCTGAAGGTATTCCGAGTGATTCACGAAGGCATCCAATGTCTGCGCAATGAGATATGTCAGAAGGTGAACCGTTATAGCCTGTGGCAAGGATTCTTTTATCCTTAACGGCAATAGCACCGACTTTGCGTCTTGTGCATGTGGCTCTTTCTGCAACTTGATGCGTTATGCGCATAAAATATTCAGGCCAAGGAAGTCTATTGTCCATGAGGATCACCCTGCTTTTGATGATGAGGCGGATTCGGAAAAATTTCCGAATCCGCCTTTATGTCAATGAATTTGATATATAAATTAAAATATCAGCTGATTAACAACTGATTTCAAGTTTTTGCTAATATGCGAATAATGGAAAGTCTTTAGCAAACTGCGCAATTTCTGTGCGAATTCCGGCAAGTTTGGTTTCATTGCTGATGGAACCGATACCTGCGGTAATCCATGATGCAACTTTTTCCATTTCTTTTTCTTTCATTCCTCTGGTTGTGAGTGCCGGAGTTCCGATACGGATTCCGGAAGTAACAAACGGAGAACGTGTTTCAAAAGGAATGGTGTTCTTGTTGACGGTGATTCCTGCTGCATCAAGAGCTATCTCGGCATCTTTGCCTGTGATGTCTTTATTGGTCAGGTCAACCATCATAAGGTGGTTGTCTGTTCCGCCGGATACAAGGTCGAAACCTGCATCCATAAGGTGTTTTGCTAATGCGGCTGCGTTAGCTACAACTTGTTTCTGGTATTCGATATATGAAGGGGTGAGAGCTTCGCCTAGAGCAACTGCTTTAGCTGCAATAACGTGCATCAGCGGTCCACCCTGAATTCCGGGGAAGATATTAGAGTTCAATGCTTTTGCATTTTCTTCGCTGGAAAGGATCATCCCACCGCGAGGACCGCGAAGGGTCTTGTGGGTAGTAGTAGTTGTGTAGTGTGCGTGCTGAATGCAGGAAGGGTGAACGCCGGCGGCGATAAGTCCTGCAATGTGCGCCATATCGACCATGAGGACTGCTCCTACTTCATCAGCAATCTGACGGAAGCGGGCGAAGTCTATGATACGAGGATATGCGCTTGCACCAGCTATGATCATCTTGGGCTTGCACTCTTTGGCAATCTTTAAGACGTTATCATAGTTGATAGTTTTGGTTTCAGGGTCCACTCCGTAGAAGTGAATATCAAAGAGTTTACCTGAAAAGTTGACCGGGCTTCCATGGGTAAGGTGACCACCATGAGAAAGATCCATACCGAGAACAGTATCGCCTGGTTTAAGAGCGGCGAAGTATACAGCCATATTGGCCTGTGAACCGGAATGAGGCTGAACGTTGACATATTCGCAGCCGAAGATTTCTTTAGCTCTGTCGCGGGCTAAATCTTCAACCTGATCAACGAATTCGCAACCGCCGTAATAACGTTTTCCTGGATAACCTTCAGCGTATTTATGAGTCATTACGCTGCCCATTGCCTGACGAACCGCAGTGGAAGTAAAGTTTTCCGAAGCGATAAGTTCAAGACCGGTCATCTGGCGAGTTACTTCGCGTGCGATGGTTGCGGCCACTGCCGGATCTTTCATCATTAATTCTTCCATGACAAGCTCCAAGAGTTTGACGGTCCCTTACAAAGAGGGGGCCAATTAATCTTCAAATTTTTTGAAGAGCATACAGGCGTTTGTTCCACCGAAACCGAATGAGTTGCTAAGGACGTAATTTGCCTGTTTTTTGCGCATTCCGTCTTTGCCGTAATCAAGGTCACACTCAGGGTCGGCTTCAAGCTGATTTGCTGTTCCGGGGATAATTCCGGTTGCAAGAGCTTTAATACTGAAAACAGCTTCCATGCCGCCGGCTCCTCCTAGGAGATGACCGGTCTGGGATTTGTTTGCGGTAATCGCGATATTGTATGCGTGATCTCCGAAAACTTTTTTAATAGCTTTAGTTTCGCAGAAGTCGTTCAGGTATGTGGAAGTTCCGTGTGCGTTAATGTGATCAACCTGTGAAGGGTCGATTCCAGCTTCACGGATAGCAGCTTCCATGGCCAGAGCCATACCGCTTCCATCTTCCGGTGGTGCTGTCATGTGGTAAGCATCGGATGAAGCTCCGAATCCTACGACTTCACCGAGAATTTCAGCTCCGCGTTCTCTTGCATGATCAAGTGATTCAAGAAGCAGTAATCCGCATCCTTCGCCCATTACAAAACCGTCGCGACCTTTATCGAACGGGCGTGAAGCACTTTCGGGGTCATCGTTACGGGTGGAAAGGGCTTTCATGGAAGTGAATCCTGCATAACCCAGCGGGGTGATGGTTGATTCAGTACCACCGCAGATCATAACGTCTGCACGGCCTAACATAATGTCAGTATATGCTGCGCCGATGGAATGTGTTCCTGATGCACATGCTGTACACATGCACATATTAGGTCCACGAGCTCCGGAAAAGATGGAAACCTGTCCGGCTGCCATATTTCCGATTATGATCGGGATAAAGAAAGGAGTGATTTTTTTAGGACCGCTTTTCTGCAGTTTAGCGTGCTGTGTTTCAATGGTTTGAAGACCACCGAGACCAACTCCGATAACAACTCCAGCGCGTTTGCAGTCCTCACCTTCAAGCTTAAGTTTGGCACTTTCAAGCAGCATTGCGTTGGCGGCAACAGCAAGCTGTGTAAATCTTTCCATACGTTTTGCCTGTTTGGCTGGTATGAAAGCTGTTGGGTCAAAATCTTTGACTTCGCCGGCAATCTGAGATGCGAATTCACTCGCATCAAAAGATGTGATCTTAGCGATGCCGGATTTACCAGCAAGGAGGTTGTTCCAGCTGGTATCTATGTCATTACCGATAGGGGTGATGGCGGAAAGGCCGGTTACTACTACCCTGTTCATGGTATGTTAGCCTGTAAGATGTGTTGGAGATTATTGTCGATGGGCAAATGAAAAAAGGAGCGTCTTACGCCCTTTAGGGGCCGAGTAAGACGCTCATTCAAAAGCCTTGCTTAGATCAAGTCCAGTCGACTATTTGCCTTCAACGAAGTTGATAGCGTCTTTGACTTTAAGGATCTTCTGAGCGTCTTCGTCTTCGATTTCGATATCGAACTCTTCTTCCATCGCCATGATGAGTTCTGTCAGATCAAGGGAGTCTGCTCCGAGATCTTCAACAAAGGAAGCGTCGTCTTTAATTTCGTCTGCGGATACGCCAAGCTGTTCTACGATAATTGCTTTTACTTTTTCAGCTGCGGACATGGTCCCCTCCAAATCATTAAGTTTGTTTTTTACATGTACATCCCGCCGTTAACGGCGAGAGTCTGTCCCGTAATATAACTGGAGTTTTCCGACGCAAGGAAGGAAACGGCATTAGCTATATCATCGGATGTTCCGAGTTTTTTAAGCGGTATATTTTCCAGCATATGCGCCACAACTTCTTCGTTCAGTTCTGCGGTCATGTCTGTTTTTATAAATCCCGGAGCTACGGCATTCACTGTGACATTACGCGGAGCAAGTTCAATGGCACTGGCTTTGGTCAGTCCTATAAGACCGGCCTTGGCAGCTACGTAGTTTGCCTGACCGACATTACCGGCCTGAGCTACTACTGAGGAAATATTAATAATTCTTCCATAGCGTTGTTTCATCATAATCTTTGCGGCTTCGCGCAGACAGGTGAACGCGCCTGTAAGGTTGATATCCAGAACCTTGTTCCAGTCATCATCTTTCATGCGGACAAGTAATCCGTCCCTGGTGATTCCGGCATTATTCACCAGAACATCAAGTTTTACCTTTCCCTTGATTTCATCTTTGAAAAAGGAGGTAACAGCTTCACGGTCAGAAGAATCCAGCTTGTAGGATTTTGCTTTACCGCCGGCAGCTTCAATTTCGGAGCAGACTCTGTCAGCTCCGTCAGGGCGGCTTACGTATGTAATTATTACTTCAAAGCCGTCTTTAGCCAGCTTTTTGGCACAAGCTTCTCCTATGCCTCTTGACCCACCCGTTACAAGGGCGGTGCTCGGCAGATCACTCATAGGTATTTCCTCTGTATTAATTGTCTAGTCCTGCGTCTCATAGCCTAAAGCGGCTTTGACTGCAAATTTTATATATTAACGTTCTGTGACACTCTGTTGAGGTCATGCAGAAGCTTTTTTCTCTATGAAATTTAAAACTGAATTAAAGTCGAACCCCATGTCAGTCCACCACCGAAAGTAGCTAACAGTACGAGATCTCCGTTTTTTATCACTCCGACTTCCTTTGCTTCTGCAAGGGCGATTGGAATTGATGCAGCTGAGGTGTTGCCGAATCTTTCGACATTGGAAAAAACTTTTTCGGATGGAATTTCAAGTTTTTTCCCCACAGCTTCAATGATGCGCATGTTTGCCTGATGAGGAATAAGTACATCCACATCTTCAGTTGTAAAACCATGCTTTGCTAATATCTCAAGCGAAATAGCAGACATTGATCTAACAGCTTTTCTGTAAATCGAGCGTCCCTGCATCTGGATAAAGTGATTTTCTCCGACAGTGTCACCAAGTTTGTAAGGGTAAGCAGATCCGCCGCCTCTTACATTCAGGGTTTCGCCTTCGCCTTCAGATGAAAGCAGCACGTCAATGACTTTTCCTGAATTCTGACAATTTTCAGCGGTGAGTATAACTGCTCCGGCTCCGTCTCCGAAAAGAACACAGGTGGAACGGTCTTCCCAGTTGACCCGGCTGGTCAAAATTTCACATCCGCAGACAAGAATTTTTGAATCAGGATGCAAACAGATAAGCGCTCTGGCTACTTCTAAAGCATATACAAATCCGGAACAGGCTGCGGAAATATCCATCGGAATTCTGTTTGAGAGTCCCAGTTTTTCCATCAGCAGGCAAGCTGCCGACGGGATTACTGTGTCCGCGGTGAAAGTCGCAACTAAAATGTGCGTAAGTTCATCCGCTTCCATTCCGGAATCTTTGAGAGCTTTCTGAGTCGCTTCAAAAGTCAGGTCAAGACATGTTTCATTTTCAACAACGTGACGCTGCTTAATTCCGGTACGGGAGACTATCCATTCATCTGTAGTGTCAACAAATTTTTCAAGATCGGCATTAGTGTAAACTCTTTCAGGGACGTGATAACCCAGCCCTCTGATGTAGGAGAAATTACTCATTATTACAGTTCCTGTTTTTGACTGGGAGGGAGGCAGTTCTCCTGCTTAAAAAAGCCTTCCTGAAAAAAATATCTGTATACATCCAGGCATTAAAATAAGTTTGTCCGGCTGTATTACAGTGTGCTCTCAGTTATTTCACTGTGCGCTGCTAAACCTTCTTTCAAATGAGCGACAGCATCATTTTTTACAAATCGCGCGGCCATTTCGATGGCGCGTTCGATTGCAAGGCTGTCAGCTTTACCGTGGCAGACAAGGACAATCCCTTTAAGGCCGAGCAGGGGTGCTCCTCCGTATTCAGATTTGTCTACCAGTCTACCGAATCTTTTAAAAGCTTTCATTGCCAGCATTGCGCCGATTTTTGAAACAATATCGCGTTTAAGTTCTCCCTTAAGGAGATTTCCAAGGCTGTTAGCAAGTCCTTCGGAAAGCTTAAGCGCAACATTGCCAACAAAACCATCGCACACAGCAACGTCAACATCTCCGGTAAAAATATCTCTGCCTTCAATATTGCCGACAAAATTCAGTGAAGAACTTTTGAGCATATTGTAGGTAGTCTTTACCAGAGAATTTCCTTTACCTTCTTCTTCGCCGATGGTCAGAATTCCTATGCGGGGATTCTTAAAGCCAAGGACATCACGGGCAAATACATCTGCCATAATCCCGTATTGGAAAAGGTGTTCCGGTTTGGAATCAACGTTGGCTCCAACGTCAATAAGTACCATAGGTTTCTTTTCGGTGGGGAGGATTCCGGCCATTCCGGGCCTTAACACACCGTTAATTCTTCCTATGATAAACATGCCGGCCGCTACAGTTGCTCCTGAATTACCTGCGCTGACCACTCCGTCAGCAAGGCCGTCCTTAACAAGTCTGCATGCAACCTGAATTGACGAGTCTTTTTTTTTGCGCATGGCATCGGCAGGCTTGTCTTCCATTGTGACAACCTGTGATGCATGGACAACGTCAATAGTACATGATCCGGTATCAAGCTTTTCAAGCTCGGACCGGATCATGTACTCATCTCCAACCAAAGTTATCGGAGTCCCTTTCTTTGCGGCACTGACCGCAGCAGAAACAATTCCCGTAAGGCCGTGATCGCCACCCATGGCGTCAACTGCAATGCGGGGAGTTTTGTTAGGCATCTTCAGATGTGATTACCTGACGACCTTTGTAGGAACCGCATGCAGAGCAAGCTCTGTGTGCAATGATAGGTTCACCGCATTCACAAACATGAACGTTAGGTGTGTCTACGTGGTCGTGAGACCTGCGCATATTTCTACGGGACTTGGAAGTTTTCTTTTTAGGCTGTGCCATGACTGTCTCCTGAGAGTGATTTTGACCCGGTTCATTCGAACCGGAATTTAGTTCTTTATCTTAAGATTGCGGAAAACCGCAAGCCTTGGATCGCCCTCTTCCTTTTTACAGGTGCATTCGCCTTTGTTTAAATCAGCTCCGCATTTGTAGCAAAGTCCTTTGCAACGGTTGCTGCATAAGGGCTTTGCCGGTAGAGCCATGACGAAATGCTCCCAGAGGAGAGCACCGATTTCTATTTTTAAGCCTTCTTTAGTTTTAACAACCGGAGACGGTTCTGTGTCTTCTGCTGTTGCAACCTGCTCAAATTCTTCGAACTCGGTTGAAATATTCTGCTTGTAGTCTGCCGTACATCTGTCGCAAATAATTGTTATTGCACCGGATGTTTTGCCACGGACAAGACATCCGTTATCCTGCGGAAGTATAAATACTTCCGAAATAAGAGGGGACGCTGGGCGAGCGTCAATATTAAAGTTTTTCCATGCTTCAGTCCAGAAGGTCTGATCATCAAAAACTAAATCTTTGCCCTCTTCGGGGATGTCGTTTAATGTAATCCAAAGTTCTGACATATTTTTCCTCGCGGAAGGGTTTCCTATATGAGTTTTTTTTCTAATGTCAAGGAAAAAGAGCTTGCAATTTTCTGAGCCAACGTTTAAATGATACCTCTTTTGCGTGTCAGGAGCAATCCTTCTCGCTTAGGATTCCGGGTTACATGCAAATATGAAAAGGTAAGATCAATAAGGAGGTTCATCATGTCCCAAGTATGCGATATATGTGGTAAAAGGCCCCAAGTAGGCAACAACGTATCCCACGCTAACAACAAGTCCAAAAGACGTTTTATGCCTAATCTTCAGAGTGTTCGCACTCAGCTCCCTAGCGGTGAAGTTAAAAGCATTAAAGCTTGTACCCGCTGCATTCGTTCCGGTTCGGTTGTAAAACCAACCCCGAATAAAAAAGCTGAATAGTTTAGCGAAGCAGATGTATTATTTCTGCACGGTGTCCGTGTGAAAAGCCCCGTTCATTTTGTTCGGGGCTTTTTTTGTCGGGTGAAAATTTATTTTATGACCCAGTTTAAAGCTTCGTTCAGTTTTTCCGGATCATAAATTTTTTTATTTTTTTCCTATTCAAAAATATTAAAATTAAGTCATGAAGCATTAAGTTGCATTTCAGGACAGTGGAGCAGATCTGAAATGACTGGTTAGTTTCATAAATTTTCAGGAATAGTTAAATATTAATTCAGCTGCAATAAGGCTTGTGCTGATCAGTTATACGGTTTGTATGCCTATCTAACACTAATTGAGCAGGAAGCGGTCACGGGTTGTTTCCGCCCTAAAATCAGAGATACAGAAACAACCTTCAGAGTGCTTGGAAGCACTCAGTTAGCAGAGACCTCCTGCAACTCCGTCTGATCTGGGATCGCACCCCGCGCAAAGGGTTCCGGTTTCTTCCTCTCTGCTTATGATCTGCCCACGTCCGAAGAGCACCCGCTCATATCCTGATTTCATTTCAACTTGATGACCCATTTCTGAAAGTTGTTTGATAGTTTCGTCAGATATGCCTTCTTCTAAGCATACCTTTCCTCCGGCATCGCCAGATTCAATACAGAAACGTAAACGATTAAGTGCTTCCTGCGGATCGGCTCCATCGTCAAGCATGGCTGAAATTACCTGCATATGGCCTTGCGGCTGCATAAACCCTCCCATTACGCCGAAAACAGAGTGGAGTGATCCGTTTTTGCGCAGACAAATCCCCGGAATAATGGTGTGATATGTCCTTTTACCGGGCGCAAGTACGTTTGGATGGTTCGGGTCCAGTGAAAAATTGTGCCCACGGTTTTGTAATGGAAAACCCAGATCTTCTGGCACAATTCCAGTTCCGAAATTCATATAGATTGAGTTGACTACAGAACATCCGTTACCGTCCTTATCAATTACGTTGAAATAAACGGTGTCTGAGCTGTTTAACGGTACACCGTGCTCAGCATCTTGATTAGCCTTTTCGGGATTGATTTCATGCGCTCTTTTGGTTCCGTATTCTTTAGACAGCAGTGTGGTAAGTGGTGTTTTGTACACATGGGGGTCGGCAATGTGTAATCTTGCATCTGCGAAGCCGAGCCGCATTGCTTCTATCTGATAGTGCAATCTTTCAGCAGAACAAGGGTTTCCTTTGTCTGCGAGGTTGATATTTTCAAGGGTGTTCAAAGCAAGCAGTGCCGCAAGTCCCTGCCCGTTTGGCGGGCATTCGTGAACTTCATAGCCTCTGTATTCGGTCTTAATTGATTCACCCCATAAGCTTTCGTGAGCACTCATGTCCTCAGCAGAGAGCATCCCGCCATTTTCGCGGACCGCTTTAACAATCTTTTTTGCTATTTTTCCAGTGTAAAACATTTTTTTAGCTTCTTGCGGAGTGTGCAATGAAAGTTGTCGGAGAACTTCGCCAAGAGCATGGTTATGCATTATTTCTCCGGCTCTCGGAGCTTTACCGTTCAGCAGTAGATTTATTCCGCCCGGACTTGCCATTAAAATCTCTTCTTCCCCTGTTTTCCAAAGGCTGGCCGTTACGGGACTTACGGGGAATCCTTCTTTTGCATATCTTGTTGCCGGAGCGAATATTTTTGAGAGCGTCAGCGTGCCATACCTGTCTATCAAATCGCACCACATTCCAAATGCTCCTGGAACATTCACAGTCAGTGCATGACGCTCAGGAAGTGAACCGTGTATGCCCATGTCTTGGATCTTTTTCAGAGTCATTTCACGAGCTGATTTGCCTGAGCCGTTTAGGGATGAAATTTTATTGTCTGCCGCGTTGTAGAAGAGTGCAAAGCCGTCTCCGCCTAATCCCGTGCTGCATGGTTCTATTACTGCGAGAGCTGCAGCTACGGCTATGGATGCATCTGCAGCGTTTCCTCCGGAGCGGAGCATTTCAAGACCTGCTTCGGTGGCTAGCGGCAGGCTGGAGGCAACCATCCCTTTGGTGGCATATACAGGCGATCTTCTGGAATTGAAGATGAATTCCGGCTGAGAGTGTTTAGATATTTCAAAGGGGATCATATGCGTTCCTCCGATTAATTATTAGCAAACTTTACAGTATCCTATTGAAAATTAATCAGATGATGCAAGCATTGTTTTTGGGTGGCAGATGAAATTGCGTATAGGCAAAAAAAAGCTCCGCACTTTTAAAAGTGCGGAGCTTTTTGAGTAAACATCAACTTGGAGAGATATCTAAGCGAGGGTCACAGCTCTTCTCATTCTTGCAAGAGTCTCATCTTTGCCCATAACGAGCATCAGGTCATAAAGTCCGCCGGGGCTTTGTACTTTTCCGCAAAGGGCTAAACGTACAGGCTGACCGATTACTTTGAATTTGAGTTCCTTTTCAGCAAGATATCCTGTGTGGACCGCTTCAAGAGAGTCATGAGTGAACTCAGAGTCTGCTTCAATTCTGACTGTCAGTTCTTTCAGGTGATCTAAAGCTTCAGTAGTAAATACCTTTGCAACAGAGCTTTCATCGTATTCCAGATTGTCCGCGCTTACTAAGAAGAAATCACACATATCTGCCATTTCTTTATAGTTTGTTGCGCGTGGCTGGAGCAATGGAATAATTTTTTCAAGATATTCGTCCGAAGCTTCAACCCCTTCCGGAAGGAATGAACGCATTCCGGGAATAAGTTCAGCCGGAGCTTTTGCTTTGATATATTCGCAGTTAACCCAGTCCAGTTTTTTTGTATCAAAAACTGAAGGTGAGTTGCCGAGATGTTCAGTATCGAAAAACTCGATTAACTCTTCTTTTGAGAAAATTTCCTGATCACCGTGGGACCAGCCTAGGCGGACCAGATAGTTTACAACGGCTTCCGGCAGGTATCCCATTTTTTCATATTCCATGACAGAAAGTGCGCCGTGTCTTTTGGAAAGCTTTTTCTTGTCAGGTCCCAGAATCATAGGGACGTGGCCGAAGCGGGGGATGTCCCAGCCGAGGGCTTTGTATATCTGAATCTGGCGCGGGGTATTGTTAACATGGTCGTCACCGCGCAGAACTTCAGTAACGCCCATGGTGTGGTCATCAACAACAACCGCAAGGTTGTATGTAGGAGTTCCGTCAGAACGACGAAGGACCATGTCATCCATTTCTGCATTTTCTACAACGATAGGTCCTTTGATCATGTCGTTAAAGGAAGTGCGTCCATCGATAGGTGCTTTAAATCTGACAACACGGTTTTCGCCGGGGCCGATGTTTTTTTCACGGCATGAACCGTCATATTTAGGCTTGCGTTTTTCAAGCATAGCCTTTTCGCGCATGGCATCAACCTGTTCGGTGGTACAGTCGCACCAGTATGCGTGTCCGGTTTCAAGAAGTCGGTCGATGTAAGTGTTGTAAATGTCGAAGCGTTTGCTTTGGTACATCAGCTCGCCGTCCCAATCAATTCCGAGCCATTTCATTGAATCAAGGATAGCGTCGGTGTATTCCTGAGTGGATCTTTGCTGATCGGTATCTTCAATACGCAGCACAAATTTACCGTTATTGCGACGGGCCAGAAGCCATGAAAAAAGTGCGGTTCGTGCTCCGCCGATATGTAAATGCCCGGTAGGGCTAGGTGCAAAACGTGTTACTGTATTACTCATCGGGATGTCTCCTGACATTTGGTGTGAAAAAAGGCTTATAATTGAAAAATCCGCCTCGTAGGGCGGTCTGTTCTTTTTTATATTAAATTGACCGGGATAAAAACAGTCCCGGTCATAAAGCTAATCAACAGATTCTACACCTTTTAATTCTGGAATTTCTTTAAGCAAGGTGCGCTCTACAACACTTCTTAGGGTCTTTTGAGACATAGGGCATCCTTTACATGCGCCCTGAAGACGGACCATTGCAAAGCCTTCATCTGTTACCTCAACGAGTTCAACGTCGCCACCGTCAGCTTTCAAAAAAGGTCTGACTTTTTCAAGTGCAGCTTCGACTTTATCGTACATGGTAAATCCTCCGGTTTGGTATGCATGGTCAAATAATGCCTTTAATGAACCTTGTCAACGCAGGGAGAATTTATGTCCGTTATGCCGCCATAGTAGTCAGAATTGCGAAAGCATCATCCAGAGTGGATGTCAGATCGCTACTTAGTTCTAAAAGTTTTTCCGGTGTCAGGCCGTTTTCTTCCCATCTTTGGTTGTTAATGTCCTGTATAAAAAAGTCTCCGCTGCCGCCTATGCCGAGTGTTTTAGCAATAATATTGGCGAAGTAGACATATAGAGCTTCAGGTGATTTAACCGCTTTTTCCGGATTATGATGGTACAGAACAGATGTGACAAGTGAGAAAGGCAGGTTCCATTTGCGCAGCAGCACCCCGCCCAGCTCAGCATGGTCGAATCCGGCCACAATCCTTTCGGACTTAAACATCAGGTCTTTTTTGTTTCTTGATATGGCGGTTGCGGCAATTGCCCGTTCCGGCATAGTCATCATGAATACGGGCCTGCCTATATCGTGCAGAAGACCTGCAACAAAACACCGTTCAGGGGTACCTTTTTTAAACATTTTAGATAGCTGGCTGGCTATAATTCCGCAGGCGAAACTGTGTCTCCAAAAGAGTTCAAGATCAAGTATATCAGCAGGGATGTCCTTGAACATATCCATGACGGATGTGCCGAGCGCAAGTGTTGAAAGCTGTTTTGTGCCGATAACGGCAACTGCTCGTGAAATAGTGTCTATTTTGGATGGAAAGTTGTAAAATGCGCTGTTGACCATACGTAAAAGAAAAGCCGTCAAAGCGGTGTCCCGTGATATGACTCTTGCAAGATCCGTTGCAGAACTGGCCGGATCGTTAATAACCCGCCTCATTTCAAGAAAGACTTGCGGAAGAGACGGAAGTTTTATTTCAGAACTTATAAGGGATATAGGGTCAATCGGTTCAAAGCAATCTGTCGGCATTGGTAAGGGGGCAGCTTCTCTATAAAGTTCAGGGTGTTCAACTAGGTCGCGCGCAACGTGTGCAACCCCGAGATCAAAGAGAGTGCCTAGTACCGGCTTGCTTCTGTCGGCATGAGCAAAGCGGTTTTCCATCAGGGCTGTAGCAGTCTGAAGTGTCTGTTCAGGGATATTGATCTCTCGGGTCATGCTGTCCAACCTTGCTTGGTGTTATGTCTTAAATTTAATGTTACATTAAAATAAGTAGTTAGCAAAGAGGTGATTGCAGTTTAAGATCAGCAAATAAAAGAACCCGGGGAAAGGTTTCCCCGGGTTCAGATTTTCGATATATTAGAGTGGATATCTATTTAAGCCAAGAGTCGACTTGTTCTTTGTTTTCTTTGATAAAACGCTTAGCGTTTTCGTAAGGATCTGCGCCTTCTTCCTGATTCCAAGCCATTACTTTTTGAAGCTGGTTGGCATCTTTCCATGCAAATTTATCAAGGAAAGCATATACTTCAGGCTTATCTTCTTTCAGCCCTTTACGGACTATGGTGTTAATAGTTTCTTCCCCGCCGAGAGATCCTTTAGGATCTTTCAGATATTTCATATCCCAGCGACCGAAAAGCCAATGAGGAGACCATGCGGTAACAACTATCCATTCTTTGCGTTTAATTGCGTTGCTAAGACTTGCTGTCATGGTTGCGCCCGAGCCTCCCATGAGCTCAAAGTCTTTTAAGTCATAATCCTTCATAGCCTTTTCAGAAAGGGTCATAAGGCCGGAACCGAGATCAATACCGATGATCTTGTTATTAAATTTGTCTGCGTGTTTATTGAGGTCGGCAATTGAGTCGACTGTTACGTAACTTGGAACAGCCCATCCGAGTTTTGCGCCGGAGACAATAGGACCGAGGTTGACGACATCTTTTTCTACTTTTTTAAGATAATCTGCGTGTGTAATCGGTAACCATGCAGTTGCCATTGCATCAACGTCTCCTGTCGCTACAGCCTGCCACATAATTGCAGCCGCGACAGGAAGGATTTCAACGTCATATCCCATGCGTTCATGCAGGACGGCTTTGATTACATTTGTGGTGGCCGTTGCGCAGTCCCATTCAACATAAGCCAGTTTGACTTTTTTATCGCCGGCAAAAGCTGTTGCGCTTAGTGAAGCGATAAGAAGGGCTGCCATAAGCAGTACCAGAATCTTTTTCATACGTGTCTCCATTTTGTAAGTGTTTGTGGAAGATATTATTTTTTTGAACCGATTTTCTGGAGTACGCGGTCCATAATAATGGCCACGATAACAATGCCGATACCTGCTTCAAACCCTTTACCCATCTGGAGTCGCTGAATAGCCTTCCAGACTTCTCCTCCAAGCCCTTTGGCACCGATCATGGCGGCAATTACGACCATGGACAGCGAGAGCATGACGGTCTGATTTACTCCGGCCATAATGGTAGGAGTTGCAAGCGGCAGTTCAAGTTTGATGAGTCTCTGCCAACGTGTGGAACCGAATGCTTCTGAGCATTCAATAAGCTCTTTCGGAACCTGCTGAATGCCGAGGCAGGTGAACCGGATTGCCGGAGGCATTGCAAAAATAACAGTTGAGAATATTGCAGCAACTTTACCCAGTCCGAAGAAAGGGATTGCAGGAATGAGGTATACGAAAGCAGGCATGGTCTGCATTACGTCAAGCACAGGCATTACAGTCTTGTTTACGTATTTGTTCATGGCGGCCAGAATTCCGGTGGGTATTCCGATCATAAGAGCCATAAGGGTTGAGACAATAACAAGTGCTATAGTGCTGAGAGTTGCCTCCCATAATCCCATGTTCAGAATCAGCAGCAGCCCTGCAATTGAAAAAATGCCGATTCGTTTACTTTTGGTCAGTCTCCATGTGATGAGTCCTACTATGAGTATAAATACCAAAGGAGGAAGAGACAGCATGGCTGTTTGAACAAATCTTAAACCGGTATCAAGGACATCGGAAAAGGCTCTGGTTGCAAACGATAAGTGATCGACTAAAAAATCGATACCGATTTCTATTGTGTGTCCTACTGGAATGCGTGGTATGACCATTTTAGTTACCCCCTCTTTCTGCTAAGGCGGCGATAAGCGATCCTCGTACAATCACGCCTTTAAGTCTGTTGTCGTCATCAACAACTGCAAGCGGATGTCCGAGGTCCTGCATTATGATAAATAAATCTTGAGCCGGTGTTGACAGGTGCGTTGTTGTGCAGGACGTGCAGATGATGCTTGCTAAATCGCGACTCTCCTGTTCGACAAGACGCGCGCAATCCTGTGCATTGACTACTCCCATGAGCCTGCGATCTTCATTGAGTATGAAAAGACTGGATATGCTGTTCTTACGCATTTTCCTAAGGCATGACCGCGGTCCGTCAGCTTTGATGTAGCCGACAGCTTCACTCCGCTTCATTACAGATTCAGCCGTAAGTACTTTAGTAATATCTACATCTTCGACAAAACGTCTGACGTAATCATTGGCGGGATTGGTAAGAATGTCTTCCGGTGTGCCTACCTGTACTATTTCTCCATCCTTCATAAGCACGATGCGATCGCCGAGTTTTAAAGCTTCATCAAGGTCGTGACTGATGAAAAGGATGGTTTTTTTCATGCGATCCTGAAGATTGATAAGTTCATCCTGCATGTCACGGCGGATGAGCGGGTCAAGTGCACTGAAAGCTTCATCCATGAGAAGAACATCCGGGTCTAAGGCTAAAGCGCGGGCTAATCCTACACGCTGCTGCATTCCGCCTGAGAGTTGACTCGGCAGTGAGTCTTCCCATCCTTTAAGGCCGACAAGTTCAAGGGCTTCGTATGCTTTTTTGCTGCGATCTTCCGGATCCATCCCTTGAATCTCAAGCCCGTATTCTGTGTTTTGAAGTACTGTGCGGTGAGGGAACAGTGCGAAGTTCTGAAAAACCATGCCCAGCTTTTGAAGTCTTACTTTACGAAGTTCATTTTTATCCAGAGTGGTTATGTCTATTCCATCGATATAAATATGACCTTTGGTCGGTTCGATAAGTCTGTTTATACATCTGACGAGAGTTGATTTGCCGCTGCCCGACAAACCCATTACCACCACGATCTCTCCCTCTTCGACTGAAAAGGAGGCGTTGTTAACGCCGATACCGTGCTTGGTCTTCTTCATAATTTCACTTTTAGATACTCCGTCATTAAGCATCGGAATGACTTTTCCCGGCTGCGGGCCAAAGATTTTGTAAAGGTTTTCTACTCGTATTTTTTCCATGGGTTCTCCAGTTAAAATGACAAAAATGCCGTTTTCGTGAAAGCGGACAAAAAAGTTTTTGCAGATCTTGAATTAAGAGCTGCTTTTAATATACTTTATAAGTTTTTAATGTAACTTTTAATGCAGTAATAAAAAACAACATAACATATCGTTGTTGTAATGTTGATTCATTGTTATTACTTGGTGAAACTACTGTCTTTATGTCTGTTTTATTGTAAATGCAAAATGTGATTTGTTTTCATAAAGTTAGCGTGTTTTAGAATAAAAGTTTAAAGGTAGTTGTTGTCGATGAACAAGTCTTTAATTCTGTTCAGAGTAGATAAATAAGAACATATTGTCAAATGTGATAATATTTGTTAAAAATTATCGTTATTTTTTTGTGTTGAATTGATTAAGATTAGGAAAAATTATTAATGCATTAAAGCCTATGAACGTAGTCATGGCGGGAGGTAAGAAGAATTTACTCAAATTATGAAAATCATCATGTTACTTTAAATTAGAGTACTCAAAAAACGGCCTGAAAAATGAGTTCTGAGTCCTTTTCAGGTATTTGATTTGAAAAAATCAGGACAGCTCTGTGAGAGCGGCCCTGATTTAAGATGAATCAAGCGGTTAAATTTGGAAGTAAGACAAGCTTAGAACAGATTAGGATTATCGTCTGGTGAGACCGTACTTTTTAAGTTTGTATTGCAGAGTGCGCCTGCTGATCCCAAGTGCGTCGGCAGTTCTTTCACGATGATTCTGGTTGGATTCGAGTGCGTCTATTAAAGCATGCCGCTCAGCATCATCAAGTGATGTCGATGTTATTTTGCGCGGCAAAGAAGTTTCATCTGATTTGTGGGCAGAGTC
The DNA here is from genome assembly GCF_900177375.1 of Desulfovibrio gilichinskyi. Taxonomy (NCBI): domain Bacteria; kingdom Pseudomonadati; phylum Thermodesulfobacteriota; class Desulfovibrionia; order Desulfovibrionales; family Desulfovibrionaceae; genus Maridesulfovibrio; species Maridesulfovibrio gilichinskyi. The sequence continues at coordinate 68,900 of NZ_FWZU01000002.1, forward strand.
GGCTGGATCTGACTTGGTGGCCGTATACGTTTGTGAACTCAGTACCTGCGGAGGCAGGAGTTCTGTTCCGAGCACTTCTGACCTGCTCAGGATTATAGCTCTTTCAAGCACGTTTTCGAGTTCGCGCACGTTTCCGGGCCAGCTGTAACGGCTTAGTGCATCGAGAAAAGATGGGCGTACTGAACGAACTTTCTTATTATTTTTCTGCCCCAGTTTTTCCAGCAGATGGGCTACCAGAGCGGGAATATCATCGGGTCTTTCTCTAAGTGGCGGAATACGTATTTCAAGTACACTTAATCTGTAAAAAAGATCCTCTCTGAAGGTTCCTTTTTCAACTTCGGCTTTAAGGTCACGGTTGGTAGCTGCAATGATACGGACGTCAGTTTCGACAGGGGCGACACTGCCGAGCGGTTCAACAATTTTTTCCTGAATCGCTCTTAAAATTTTAGCTTGAAGAACCTGTTCCATTTCTCCGATTTCATCTAGGAACAGGGTTCCTCCTGATGCCAGTTGAAATCTGCCGGGTTTGTTGGTTGTAGCTCCGGTGAAGGCTCCTTTTACATATCCGAACAGTTCGCTTTCAAGAAGATCGGCAGGAAGGGCGGCGCAGTTTACTTTTATGAGCGGTTTATCTGCTCTATGGCTTGCGCGGTGAAGTCCTTCGGCTACAAGTTCTTTACCTGTACCAGATTCACCGAGCACAAGAATGGTTGCTTCGGAAGGGCCGGCCTGTTCTATGAGTTCTTTGACGTTTCTCATCACCTGACTGTTTCCGATCATACGTTCGGTAACTTTAACGGCAGATCTTAAACGTTCATTTTCATCCACAAGTCTGGAATAGTTGAGAGCTTTTGCCATGACGGCTTTAAGCTCTTCGTTGTCAGCCGGTTTGGTAAGGTAGTCGAATGCGCCGTGTTTCATAGCCACAACAGCAGAACCTACGTTGCCATAGGCCGTGAGCATAATTATCGGAAGGCCCGGAACTCTTGCATGTATTTCGGTGAGCAGAGTCATGCCGTCCATACCGTTCATCCGCATATCAATCAAGGCGGTATTGAGCGTAAGAGACGGAAGCATTTCAAGAGCCTGTTCGCCTGAAACCGCTTCGTGCACAGTCCAGCCGTCATCCTCAAGCACCGCCCGTATCAGCAGTCTGAGCGATGGTTCATCGTCTACAATAAGTACATTTTTAGTTGTCGTGGTCATATATTATGATCCTTCATTGCGAATACTGGGAAAGAAAAGTTCTACGCACGTCCCTGTTGCAGCTGAGGAAGGTATTGTTACCCTGCCGCTGTGGCCGCGCATGATTGTGTTGACTATGGCAAGCCCGAGTCCGGTCCCTTTCGGTTTATCTGTGAAGAAAGGTTCAAGAGCATGCTTGCGGACATCTTCAGGCATACCTGGACCGTTGTCGCAGACACTTATCCATACCCCGTGATCATTGCCCTTCGCATTGATAAATATCTGTCCTTCTCCTTCAGGCACAGCATCCAGACTGTTTACCAGAAGGTTTAAAAGAACCTGACGGATTCCATCCGGGTCTGCATAAACTTCATGCGTTTCAAGGTTGTGGTCAAGTATGGCCCCTTTGTGCTCCAGATCGAATCCAAGCAGGGTGTTCATGGATTCACACAGATCATTTAAATCAACGGATTGCTGATCCAGCTCATGAGGTTTTGATAGATATAACAGGTCGGTAACAACTCTGTTTAGACGGTCGGCTTCTTCCAGCATGGTTCTGGCGTAAGTTCCGTAAGGCTTCTCGTCTTTCAGTTTATCGGCAAATAGCTGAGCAAATCCGCGTAATGAGCTGAGCGGATTGCGTATCTCATGGGCGACCCCCGCTGCCAGTGATCCTATGGATGCGAGTCTTCTTGCTTCATTAAGGTCGTCTTCAAGTTCGGCTATATCTGTCCTGTCTCTGATGATAACCATTGTTCTGTGCTCTTCGGAACTTTCAAAGTATGGAAAGAAAATTAATTCCAGATTCTTTCCATTGAGTTTTACATGTTCCCATAAGACATCACCGCGCCTGAATTTTTGAATAGATTCAAAGGAGAAGGTCTTCCAGCTTAGTCCTGCAAGGGATTTTCCTTCCGGGCTGTCCATCAGGGAGTGTGCTGAGCCGTTAGCTGCTAAAATTGTTTCATCCGGTGAAAGGGTCAGCAGTCCGTCAGGCATATTATCGAGAAGATTTGTCTGAAATCTTTCGAGTTTAATAATTTGCTTGTCTTCTTCTCTGCGTTGAAAATAGGCGACTGCAAGTAACCATAAGACAAATCCGGCGAGGAAAATATAGCCGGTCTGCATAAGGGCTGCTCGCCTGTACTGTTTAAATTGTGCAAGATGTTTTTCTGCACTTAACCCGAGCAGAATATAGGTTTGCTGTTCTTGAGGCGGAAGAAATCTGTTATGTTTCTGTCCATAGAGTCTTAGTAGATGAGGCTGCCCTTGCGTACCATAAAGCAGGGCTGCTTTTCCGTTGATAACAACCGGAGTGCTTGCTTCATTGAGCGAGCGGATCATGTTGAAAATAGGCGTGGGGGGAGTGAACGTGGTGGATGCATCTTTTTGTCCTACCACGACTAAGGGGTTGTCATCCGGGCCGTACAGTCCGATAAAAAGCAGATCGCCCTGTGCGACCATTTCCTGAAAAAGTTCTCTTGCCGCCGGAACAAGATTTTCACGAGCTTGCTGATTATGCATTCCCTGCCAGCGCATTCTGCGCATTCCGTCCGCAAGTTGAATATCAAGCCCGCGGGTAATGGACTTTGCTGAAAGAAGCATATGCTCAAACACAGTCTGCTGCATCTGGCGCAGGTTTTGCCACGTAAGGTAGAGAGAACCTGCGCCGAGCAGCAGCAGAGCCAGAAGAGCTAAAGCCAGCGGCAATCTTTGTGATCTTTGTGAGCTTAATTCCATTAACTAGTCTGGTTTATGTTTAAGGGTGTAAAAGTATTCCAATTTGACGAGGTGATGTCATATTCAACATGCCTGCAATGTCACGGATGGTTGTGGACTTGTCAACAACAGCACCTTTTTCTCTAAGTATTCCAAGAGCAGTATTGAGATCAAGATTTTGTCTCTCGCAATATTCTTCGAGTGTCAATTTGCCGAGTCCGCTTCCCGCGCCGCTTCCCATTCCGCTGCCCATGCCGCTTCCGCTGTTGTTGTAACCTGAGTCTTGGTGCATGCCGGATTGATTAAGCGGCCCGCCTGCGTTCATGTTGGTTCTTTGCTCAGGCTGATCCTTTAAAATAATTTCGTGGAGTTCTTTGGGGGTAAGTCCGGCTTTGTCCGCAATAGCTCTGATTGATTGCGCTGTAGATTCAATTTCTATCTCCGCCCCTTTAATTGAGGCCACAGCCTTATCAAGATCAAGTCCCATGCGTTTGCAGAATACGGCAAGAGAACTGAGTTCGGCATGTCCATACGGAGGATTGCCATATTTCATTTCGCCTTGAGTTTTAAGGTAAGCAGAAAATTCAAGAACCTGCTTCATAGGTGGAAGCCCTGTTAATGATCCTATTGCAACATACAGGGTGAGAAGAATGCTGATAAAAAATGCTGCTGATGAGAAATTTGATGTGGAGGATTTTTTCTTAAGATATGCAATAATGGGTTTCCAGTTAAGCCAGATATGGATGATTGAAGCAAAAAGAAAAAGCACTCCTGTGCAGATATGGATGGAGCCCCATTGGTCTTTACTAAGCCCAAGGAATGTCCAGTCCGCCCAGTATGCAACGCGTCCTTGTGGTACTAAATAAAGAATTATACTTGTTAGAGACAGGACGATAATCGCAAAGAAACTGATTAATGATGTTATTTTTCTAAGCATTAAAAATCTCCTATCCTTTTGGTAAATTAAAATTAAATGTTACAGGAAACTGAATCAGTTTTAATGTGTTCTATTATGTATACGTAACTCTTATCTTATTAGAAAGAGAATTAATAAAAAAGGAGGACATATATGTCCTCCTTTTTACCCGTTTTCCTGTTTTGTGTAGATGAACGTTTAATAAAGTTATTAGTTAAAGCGGGGGCATCCCTGCTGTGGATTGCAGTTTGGATTTTGGTTGTTGCCACAGCCTCCGTAGCCGTTCTGCATCATACCTCTGTTTCCGTTCTGCATCATACCCATGCCTCTTGGTCCGTTTCCAGGTCCGGGGACAACAAGCCCTGTAACCTGTTCAAGTTCATCAGCCATCTTCTGATGAGTAGTAAACATTTTTTCTCTTACATCAGAGAGATCTTTTACCATTGCGTGGATAGTCGCTTTGTCAGCTTTACCTGAATTTACAAGAGCATCAAGTTCTGTACGTTTAGCCCATTGTTCATTTTTGAGTGTACGGAAAGTCGTTTCGTATTTAGAAATAATTTCCTGAGCTAACTGCTGTTTTTCAGGTGCCAGCTGGTTTAAGGCTGCCCAGTTGCCTCCATTATGATATCCATTATGGTAACCACCGCCTGCCATGGCTACTGCGGCCATCGATAATACAAATACAATTGCTAGTGGGATCAAAGTTTTTTTCTTCATATAATCTCCTACAGTTAAATGTTGTTGCCCTCTCGGAGAAGTATACAGCAGTATACGTGCCAAAACTTTTAGTGTGGTAATATCAATGAGTTATGTTGGATTGGGGATTGTGTTGAATATGTTTTGGTGCAATTAACTGCACATATATTGCACAAGTGCAGCGTAATACGGGATTGGTGCAAGCTGTTTAAATAATATCGGAATTATCTGTAAGCCATTTGTGCATTCCACAGGCTTTACATTGTGCGCATCCTTCCGGAGGACATGGAGGAGTCATAACCCCTTTAAGGTATCGTTCCCATTCGCGCCACAGGTAAGACTTGTTTATACCTGTTTCAATAAAATCCCACGGCAGGGGATCATTTTTATCCAGATTGTGGTCAATAAATTTTTCAAGGTCGCCTTCGTAGTATTTGAAAGCTTTTTTCCAGCCGCCTTCTTCAGCGGCTATCATGATAAATTTATGCAATTCTTCATTGCCACGGGCAAGAATACCTTGAAGTCTTGCTTGAAATGGTGAATCGCCTGAGAATGTTACGCCTTTATATTTTTTGGTAAGTGAGTTCACTTTAGCCAGAACATTTTTAAGTTCTGTTTCGGAGGGCATGGCTGTCCACTGAAGCGGAGTCCAAGGTTTCGGTACGAGGCAACTGGCGCCTAAGGTAATGCGCATGAATTGTTTTTTCTTGTTACCTTGTCCGCGACTGCGCGCCTGATCGATCTTCTCAAGCATGGAAGCAAATTCTTCGTAATCTGCATCGGTTTCACCGGGCCATCCTACGATAATATACATCCGTAAATGATTTACTCCCTTGGCAGCGCAAAGTTCTACCGCGCGCAGGAAGTCTTCTTCATTAAGGTTCTTGCTTGCACTGTCACGCAGCCGCTTACTTGCACCTTCTAAAGCCAGAGTGACAGTGCGGACGCCGGATGCCCGCAAAATATCGAGCAGTTCTACGGTTAACCCGTCAGCTCTGACTGAGGATAAAGAAAATTTGGTTTTTCTGTTTTTGAGCCATTCAATATAAGGGATTAGATCAGGCCAGTCTGTAAGAGCCGTTCCTACTAGACCCACTTTGGGAGGATCTGCCAGTTCAACAATCTCTTTAAGCTGGTCAAGAGAGGCGTGCCTTGGAGGTCTATAGATGTACCCTGCCGCGCAGAACCTGCACCCGTAAGGGCAGCCTCTGTTCACTTCAACCAGAAACATGTCTTTGAAAACAGCTTCCGGACTTATGAAACAGGAATATGCCGGTGTTGACAGAACAGGAACGTGATCGTTCTCTCCACAAGGAGCAGGAGGAACAAGAGCTCTTTTGACCTTGCCTGACGTTTTTGCGGGAACGTATACTCCAGGTCTGTCTTTGATAAGTTCAAGAAAGTCATTCTTGCTTCCGCCGTCGTAGATATGCCGTTTAAGTTCGAGGCATAAATCCTTAAGTCCCGCTTCGGCTTCTCCTACCCAGAAAAGATCGAAAAAGGGTGCTATCGGTGCAGGATTTAAAAATGCAACCGGACCTCCGGCCATAACCAGCGGGAAGCCCGGGCGTTCCGACGATAAAGCCGGAACGCCCGAATCTTTCAGCATTCTTACGGGGTGGAGATACTCCTCCTCGAAGTTTATGCTGAAGCCGATCAGGGGAAACTCGGACAGTTCTTTGTCACTGTCCATGGAAACAGAAGGCTGTCCCGGATCACCAAGAAAAAACCTTTCAACTGCAAGTTCATCTTCAGGAGCCAGCAGGCGATAAACAGCCTGCCATCCTAAAGTGGAAAGAGCAGCACCTTTTCTGCCGGGGAAGACCAGGGCCGTGGGCAGTCGTCCACCAGTCTCTTCAGCTATAGGTTCTTCACGTCCATAATATATAAAATCCTCTTTTACAGACATGTATCAGGTTCCAGCGTGTTCCGGTAAATCAGAATTGTTTCCTTATTAATTTTCATTTGCAGACAGTATTAATCAGCCTGTTTGCGGATAAAAGTCGGTACTTCAAAATCGTCATCATCATGGAAGATGAATTCTTCTCCGCCTGAATTTGCAGCAGTTTTATTTTTCACAGGTTCAGAATTTCCAGCGGTTTCAGCCGGTTTCGCTCCTGAGCGCAGATATGCGGGAATAGAGCGGTCTTCTTCTGAATGAAGATTGCCGAGATGTCTTACATTACCTTGTTCGGTAGCTCGTGGAGCCATGCCTCTAGGAGTAATGTTAGAACGGGTAGGCTGCTGCATTTCAATTACAGGCTGCATCGGTTTCTCTTCTGCGGAGTCGATACCTGTAGCAATAACGGTAATGCGCATTTCGTCACCGGCATCAGGATCAAAAACAGTTCCGAAGAAAATCTGTGCATCTTCGTGAGCTTCTTCGTAAATAATATTTGCAGCTTCGCTGACTTCATCAATGGTCATGTCAGGGGAGCAGGTGATGTTGATGAGTACGCCTTTAGCTCCCTCAATTGAAACATCTTCAAGAAGGGGGCTTGTGATAGCTTTCATTGCGGCTTCGCGGGCTCTGTTTTCGCCTCTGGCTATTCCTGTACCCATGAGAGCAAGTCCGGAGCTGGACATGACAGCCTTAACATCAGCAAAGTCAAGGTTGATTAAACCGTGAACAGTAATCAGATCGGCAATACCTTTAACACCGTAATAAAGAACTTCATCAGCTTTTTTCAGCATTTCTGAGAAAGCTGCTTTTTTAGCTGCAAGCTGGAGAAGGCGGTCGTTCGGGATAGTGATAATTGAGTCAACAACGCTTTTGAGTTCTTCAATACCTTTTTCGGCCTGAAGAAGTCTGCGTTTGCCTTCAAAGTAGAAAGGTTTGGTTACAACTGCTACGGTAAGCGCGCCGGCTTCTTTTGCAATCTGCGCAATAACAGGAGCTGCTCCTGTACCTGTTCCGCCACCCATACCGGCTGTGACGAAAACCATATCGCAGTCGCAGACGAGTTCGCGGATCTGCTCAATGCTTTCAAGTGCAGCGTTTTTACCGATATCAGGGTTAGCGCCAGCGCCTAGACCTTTAGTCAGTTGATCACCGAGCTGAATTTTGTATTCAGCAAGAGATTTGTTGATATCCTGAACATCTGTGTTCGCAGCAATAAAGCGAACGCCTGTAAGAGCGGACTGGATCATGTTGTTGATAGCGTTTCCGCCACCACCACCGCAACCGATTACTTTAATCTTTGCGTGACCGTCATTTTCGATTTCCATGTAATCCATCATCATTTTCATTCCCCTGTTTAAGCTTCCGTTAAGTTCAATTTCCCGGAGATCGGGTCCGGAAAAGCCTTCACCAGATGTAGCGGTGACTACGCTATATCGGTGAACCACTTACGCATCCTGCCCAGAATGCGGTTGAAAACATTTTCGTCACGAATACGGAATACCTGTTCGGAACATCCTTCTTTTTCAGCTCCGTACATCAGAAGGCCGACTGCGGTGGCATATTTGGGACTGTGAACAACGTCTTTGAGTCCTCCGATTCCGGCTGGATAGCCGATACGAACCGGAAGGTCGAAAACCTGTTCTGCAAGTTCCTGCATGCCGTCTACCAGTGATGTCCCACCTGTAAGAACAACTCCGGCCGCAATCAGGTTTTTGTATCCGCTGCGAATTAATTCCTGATCCACCAAAGCAATTATCTCTTCACAGCGAGGCTCGCATATTTCAGCAAGAACACGCTTAGACATTTTGCGATGGTCACGCCCGCCGACGGAAGGAACTTCGATGGTCTCATCATTTTTGACGAGATCCGTCAGAGCTGTTCCGTATTTGACCTTGATCTGTTCAGCCGAACCCATTGGAGTTCTAAGTCCGAAAGCTATATCATTGGTCAGGTTATTGCCCCCCAAAGCGATAACCGCGGTGTGCTTGATTGAATCATTTGCAAAAATTGCGAGGTCTGTTGTGCCGCCTCCGATGTCAATAATGGCGACTCCGATTTCTCTTTCTTCTTCAGAAAGAACAGCCTTGCTTGAAGCAAGAGATTCAAGAACAATATCAGACACATCAAGACCTGAACGGTGACATGAGCGAATGATGTTCTGCGCTGAAGTTACCGCGCCGGTAACAATGTGAACCTTAACTTCAAGGCGCACACCTGCCATTCCGAGCGGATCGGCAATGCCGCGCTGGTCGTCGACTATAAATTCCTGCGGCAGGGTGTGAATTACTTCCCTGTCCAGCGGTATAGCTACAGCTTTGGCAGCATCAATAACTCTATCAACGTCTTTTTGAGTAACTTCTCCGCCTTTAACAGCGATGACCCCGTGGCTGTTAAAACCTTTGATGTGACTTCCTGCAATACCTGCATAAACGGAACGGATTTCACAACCAGCCATAAGCTCAGCTTCTTCAAGAGCTTTTTTTATCGATTGAACAGTCTGTTCAATATTAACAACAACGCCTTTACGGAGACCCGTAGAAGGAGCAGTGCCGATGCCGACAATGTCGACTCCGTCAGCTGTTGCTTCTCCGACAACAGCACAGATCTTAGTAGTGCCTACGTCGAGACCGACTATCAGATCAGATTTGGCCATAACATTCTCTCCTCATCACCTTAAGATATATAGGGGCATTTTCATTGCAAACCGTCTTGACCGGAAGTCCGCTTTTCTACCCAGACGCGGTCTTTTCCCGCCGAGATCCTCGCAACGTTCCTGAACTCACCCCGGTTTTTAAGGTCGTTCCAGACGGTGTTCAGGTTTGAAAGCTGTGCTTGCCAGTTATCCAGTCCCAGCCGGATTGTCAGGCCGGGTCTGTCCATAAAAATTTCCATTCTGTTGCCGCCTTTGATATTGACCCATGCAATTTGTCCTGGATCAAAAGGCAGCTCTCTTCTGCTTAAAACTTCCATAAACTCCGGAAGAATTTTAGCCTGCTCCATGGCATCCGATTCAATATTTAAAAAAGGCAGCGATGCGAATTTGCCTGGTACAACCGGAGCAATCAGCTCTCCTGTATTGTCGCAATAAAAAAGTTTATCGCTCTGTCTCACCATGAACTGAGGTTTCTTCTCAATAATCTGAATAGACAGCTTATCCGGAAGTTTCCGTTTTATGGCGGCGGACGTAATCCAATTGTTTGCACTCAGTCTGCTTTCAACATCACCTATGTTTATGGCAAGACTGTTTTTATTAAGCCCTACCTGAGAAATCGTGAGTATTTCACCATCACTCAATCTATGATTTCCAGTGACCGTAATGTCCTGCAGTGCAAAATATGGAAGCACTGTAAGCCACCGATATCCGGCAAGGCAGCCTAATCCTACTAAAGCCAGCATCAGCAGGCAGATAGAAGATATGCACGTCTTGCGAAACAGGCTTGAAAAAATCTCTGAAAGCGGACGGGACGGCTCTTTACGCATCTTGTTTACATTGCGCGGGCGAGCTTTCCTGTCTGTATTATTCAGGTTTAGACGGCTTTTGTTTAATCTTGCAACGCTCATTGTAGTATTATTACCTCCGTCTCAAGGGTTACACCGGATTTATTCAAAACGGCCTGCGTGGCCATGTTTAAAAGTTCCAAAGCCGCGGTCCCTGTTCCCTGTCCCTTATTCACTAAAAAATTTGCGTGTACTTCAGAGAAAGCCATTCCTCCGAGGGTCTTGCCCTTGAATCCGGCTTCATCCAGAAGTTTGCCTGCGCTGAACCCTTCCGGATTTTTAAAAACGCAGCCTGCCGTTTTTTCCAGCACAGGCTGAGTGCTCTTTTTCTTATTGAAAACTTCCTGAACTTTGTTCTTAACTTCTGATTCTGTAGATTTGCTTAACGAAAATTCAGCTTCCCATACTAAGGTGAATTCACCTGTCTCCGAAGAAAAATGTCTATACCCGAAGCTCATCTCATCTGCGTTTTTCCAGAAAAGTCCTTTGCTCGGAGTCCAAAGTCTGACCCGCTTGAGTGAAGCAGCCATGTCCGTTCCGTATGATCCTGCGTTCATGGCAATGCTTCCGCCTACAGACCCGGGAATACCTGCCAGACCTTCCATTCCGCTCAGGCCGTTGCGAATTAAAAATGCAAGAAGTCCCGGCAGCCTTGTGTCTGCTGAAACCTTAACAGTCAATCCGGAGATTTCCGGTTTAATTTTTTCTGCAAGATCCACATGCACAAATGCAAGGTTCAGTTTCCCGTCCGCTGCGAGCATATTGCTTCCTTCCCCGATAGCGATGAGTCCGGCTGATTCTCTTTCGAAAAAGAGAGATAGCTGGTCTAAGGCCGCTTCGTCCCGCACTTTTGCGAGAGCTCTGGCAGTTCCGCCAATACCTAGAGAGGTAAGGTCTGCCATTTTCGGTTCATGAAGCAATTCGAGAGTCATTATTTTCTTTTTCCGTTATTCTTGCGTTTTAAAGCTGGGTAACTGTTTCAGCTGTTTTAGATGCACAACCGCTTTCAGATTCATCTGCCAGATATTTCAAAAAATCTTCGCCGATACGGTAGATAGATCCTGCACCCTGAGTGATAAACAAATCACCTGGTTTTAAAATATTAGGAAGTTCATTTTCCATCATTTCAAAGTCCGGATAGAAACGTACTTTCGTTGAACTTACCTGTCTGATTCCCTGAGCCAGAGACATTCCGTTAACACCCGGAATTGGAGATTCCGAAGCCGGATAAATTTCAGTCAGCAAAAGCTCGTCTGCCAGTTCAAACGTTTTGCAGAAATCTCCGAAAAGAGCCTGTGTACGTGTGAATCTGTGCGGCTGAAAAGCTACAACCAGTCGTCTTGAAGGGTAACAGGCTTTAGCTGTTTCAAGGGTTGCCCGTATTTCTGCCGGGTGATGTCCGTAGTCATCCACAACCAGAATGCCTTTGCATTCACCTTTCTTTTCAAATCTGCGTCCGACTCCCATGAAGTTTGAAAGTCCCTGAAGAATTGCTTCCTTATCGAGTCCCGCTTCAAGGGATACACCGATTGCTCCGAGAGCGTTCAGCACATTGTGTTTTCCGGGCTGTGCAAGTGAAACTTCGCCAAGGAGTTCATCGTCAAGAAATACTTTGAAAAGGCTGCGAACTTCGCAGGAAATAATTTCTGCTCTGAGCCTGTTATGTTTTTCAAGGCCGTAAGTAATATACGGACGCTTGATGGTCGGCAGCAGTCTCTTAATGCCGGAGTCGTCTCCGCAAATGACGTTCATTCCATAGAAAGGGATGGCATTCATAAATGATCTGAATGACGTATCGATGGCATCCTGATCTTTATAGAAGTCCATGTGGTCCAAATCAACGTTGGTTACAACAGTGATGATCGGCGAAAGACAAAGGAATGATCCGTCTGATTCGTCAGCTTCAGCAATCAGGAACTGTCCTTCACCGAGACGGGCATTACTGCCGAAGGTATTTAATCTGCCGCCGATAATTACTGTCGGATCAAGCCCCGCTTCAGTAAAAATTGTTGCAAGCAATGAGGTTGTCGTTGTTTTGCCGTGTGTTCCGGCAACAGCTATGCCTGTGCGCAGACGCATCAGCTCGGCAAGCATTTCAGCTCTGGGGATGATGGGAATGCCAAGCTCGCGAGCTTTGATAAGCTCTGGATTGTCGTTAGAAATAGCGGTGGACTTAACCACAACATCTGCGTCGGTTACGTTTTCAGCTCCGTGGCCTATGAAAACCTGTGCGCCCATTTTAAGGAGGCGTTTAACAGGAGCTCCTGCCGCAAGATCAGAGCCGGTAACTGTGAAACCCATATTGATCAGAACTTCGGCTATTCCGCTCATACCTGAGCCGCCGATACCGATCATATGAATGGTACTTACTCTGCTGCGCATCATGGGACATGCTGGGTCCATGCGTGCTGGTACGTTAGGTCCTTCTGCTGCGATCATGCCAAACCTCTCACCGTTTTCATTCGAATAATTATTTCAAGGCCGTCCACTATTGCGGCGGCTGCATCCGGACGTGCAAATTTGAGGGCCTGTTTGCCCATCTCTTGAAGCGCGTCCTGATCTGATATCAGTTTTAAAATTTCATTTGCCAGCACTTTGCCGGTCAATTTGTCTTGCGGAATTACTTTTGCAGCACCGAGTTTTTCCAGACACATTGCATTGCCTGTCTGGTGGTCATGTGTTGCATGTGGAAACGGGATGAAAATCGCCGGTTTTCCTGCTGCCGCTATTTCAAAAACTGTAGAGGCTCCTGCTCTGCAGATTACAAGCTGAGCGTCTGAATATGCCGCGGACATGTCATGGATGAACGGTGACACCCCCATCGAGTTGACACCCGCTTTTTTATATTCAGCTTTAACTCTTTCAAAATCGTCTTTACCTGTTTGATGCCTAAGACTTATGCCTGCGCCTTTCAGCACAGGCAGTGCTTCAATTATGGCACTGTTGATTGCTGCTGCGCCTTGACTTCCACCGAAGATAAGTATGCTTTTGTCTTTTGCTTTGCCGCCGAAATCAATGATCTCTTTGCGGACCGGATTCCCGACAACTTCAATCTTATCTGCTGGAAAAGCACCGTTAGTATCTTCAAAAGATGTGAATACCATCTTTGAAATTTTGCCTAGTATTCTGTTGCTAATCCCCGGAACACTGTTCTGCTCATGTATTGCTGTAGGTATTCCAAGTATCCATGCTGCAAACACAGGACAAAAACCTGCGTATCCACCGAAACCGATGACGGCGTCCGGCTTAAAGCCGATCAACTCTTTCAATGAAAGAACAAACGCTTTGATTATCCAGAATGAACCGAAAATTCTTTTGAACCCGCCGCCCAGAACACCTCTGGCCGGAAGGCCTATAAACTGAAGTCCGGCGCGTTTAACCATGTCCTTTTCCGCGCCTTTGCCGCCGAGAAATAAAATTTCACACTGAGGAAATTTTTCCTGAATTTTATCTGCTACAGCTAAAGCCGGAAAAACGTGTCCGCCTGTTCCGCCGGTAGTGATTACTATACGCTTAATCATACTTTCCCCCTCGAAAGGTTGAGAAGTATGCCGATGCAGATGCACGAGATAAGCATGTTCGATCCGCCATAGCTTACGAAAGGCATCGGTACTCCCTTTGGAGGTACAGTTCCCATGACAACAGCCAGATTAAGCGTAAAGCCGATAGCAAGCATGATAGTCATGCCGTAAGCTGTGAACCTGTCTTGAAGGTTTTCCTGCAGCAAAGCTATTTTGAATCCGCGCCAAAGGATAAAAGCTATAACCAGAAATACAATTGCAACGCCGACAAATCCAAGTTCTTCGCCTACTACAGCCATAATGAAGTCGTTATGGGCTTCAGGGAGAAAGAAAAGTTTTTGTTTTCCATTTCCAAGTCCCTGTCCGAAAATATTTCCGGAGCCAAAGGCATACAGAGACTGAACCAACTGGTAACCTTCATTCTGAGCACTTTTAAACGGGTCCATGAACGCAGTCATACGCTTTAATCTGTATGGCGAACTGGTAATCAGCAGATATCCTGCCCCGCCAGCGAAAAGGAGCGAGGTCAGCAGATATGAAATACGTGTTCCGCCGACTAAGCTCATAAAAAATAAAATCATGGCCAGAAAAACTGCTCCGCCGAAATCCGGCTGCAGCATAAGAAGCAGGCACAGTGCGCCGGTAATAGCGAAAGGAGGCAGAAATCCTATACTGAATGACTTGATCATTTCCTGCTTGCGCGAGAAAAAGTATGCAAGATATAAAATAAGCGCAGGTTTACAGAACTCAAGCGGCTGAATACGCAGCGGTCCCATGGCTATCCAGCGTCTGGCCCCGCCTGCTGCTATCGAGAGTGGTGTGAAGTCGCATAGAAATAAGAGTGCGAAGGCCACCATAAGCCAGACATAAACCAAGTTGTAAAAAAAGGATTTAGGCAGTTTTGAGCTTATGAACATCAAGAAAACGCCGATCGCAAGGAAGACAGCCTGTTTTTTGAAAAACAGGTACTTATCATCGAAAAACCGTTCAGCCATAATTCCGCTGGCAGACAGAACCATCATGAGTCCGAAGCACGCAAGCAAAAGAGCTGCGCCTAAGAGCCAATAGTCCGGCCGTTCCGGTTTATCGGAAAGTGTCTTCTTTTTATTCAAGACAAATCCTCCATAATCCTTTTGAAATCATCGCCTCGTGCGGCGTATCCTTTGTATGCGTCAAAACTTGCTGTTCCGGGAGAAAGCAGGATTGTTTCCCCTGCGGCAGAGTTCGCGAAAAGGGTGCGGACAGCTTTTTCTAAATTATCGTGCCACGAAATTTTAAAGTCATTTGCCAGAGGTCCTTCAAAATGTTCCCGTCCAGCTCCGAATAATGCTATTTCAGCAACTTTTCCTTTCATTGCAGGAATCATTCCTGCAACATTTCCGCCTTTGAACACGCCTCCTAGCAACAGTCTGATGGGGCCGTTAAAGCTTCCCAGTGCTGCTACGACAGCATCCAGATTAGTTCCTTTAGAGTCGTCAATAAAAGTTACTCCGCCTACAGATCCGATATTTTCAATGCGGTGAGGTTTTCCTTTGAAGGTATCAAGCCCTGCCTGAAATTCGTCTCTGGATATTCCGAATTTTTCAAGTGCAAGCCACGCCGCTTCAATATTGGAACGGTTATGAACACCGGGAAGATTCGGCTGTTCTTTAATAGCGTTACCGTCAAACCATTTAGTTTCGGCTTTTGTAAATTCAGCCGGATTAAGTTCGTCGCGCATTGAAGCTGGAAGTATTGCTAAATTTTCAGGTGTCTGGCGCGCGAAAATTTTAAGTTTGGCAGCAACGTATTCATCCATATCCAGATGGTAATCCAGATGGTTCGCGGAAATATTCAGCAAAATAGCAATGTCAGGTCTGAAAAGGTGACAGTTCTGTAATTGAAAGCTGGAAACTTCAAGAACCAGAACATCACACTGCCCTTTATCCAGAATGTATTCTGAAAGAGGCGGACCGTAGTTTGCGCCGGCAAATACAGTTTTACCTGACTGTTCAAGTATGTGTGTTATCAGAGCTGTTGTCGTTGTTTTGCCGTTTGTTCCCGTAATTGCAATCTTGGTCTCGTCTGCAAACCATGAAGCCAGTTCGAGTTCAGAAATGATCTTTCTTTCTGATATTTCACCAAGCATCGGCCTGATTTTGCTGACAGGAACACCGGGGCTGATAACGATAACTTCGGCATCTGCGAACTGTTCAGGGCATGCAGGACCTGTCATCAGCTGTGCATGCTTTCCGAGTCCCTGCAGAATATCTTCAGTAACATTAATATTTTCATCAACAATGCGCACAACAGCACCGAGGGCATACAGCAGCTTTGCTGCGGCAATACCTGAGCGTCCGGCTCCGGCAACTACTGCCAGTCGGTTAGTAAACATGCGGGTCTTTGTGACCTGTTTGACGAATTCGCTATCCATTTTATATCTACCTGAGTTTCAGGGTGCTTAAGGCCATTAAGGCCATTAATACTGAAAGTATCCAGAATCTTATAACAATCTTTGATTCAGGAATTCCTTTGTGCTCGAAATGATGATGAAGCGGGGCCATGCGGAAAATCCGTTTACCTCCGCTGAATTTAAAATATCCTACCTGAAGAATTACGGAGAGCGTTTCGAAAACAAATACTCCGCCTACGATGGTCAGCAAAAGTTCCTGTTTTGCTAACACCGCGATAAATCCCAAAACTCCGCCGATGCTGAGTGATCCCACATCACCCATAAAAATCTGGGCAGGATAAGCGTTGTACCAGAGGAATCCGAGTCCTGCTCCCACTAAAGCTCCACAGAAGACAGTTACTTCTCCCACTCCGGGAACATGGGTAACGTTCAGGTAGTTTGCTATTCCCACATGTCCTGCAACATAGATGAAAAATGCAAAGCAGCTCGTTCCGACAATGGAAGGTCCGATTGCGAGTCCGTCCAGTCCGTCTGTGAGATTAACACCGTTCGAAGAACCGATCAGTACCAGCAATGCGAAAGGCAGGTAAAACCAGCCCAAATCGGGGCTGATGTTTTTAAAGAACGGAACAGCAAGCTCTGTGGAATACGCAGGCTGCATAATCAGCAATGAAACGGCTATTCCTGCAACGATCAACTGTCCGGTAAGCTTTGCAAGGGCTGAAAGTCCTTTGTTATGTTTCCTTACTACCTTGATGTAGTCATCAACAAAGCCTACGGCTCCGAATCCTACGAATACAAAGATTGTAAGCCATACATATATATTAGAAAGATCAGCCCACAAAAGGGTGGAAATTAATACGCCGAAGCCTAAAAGGAGTCCGCCCATAGTCGGAGTTCCGGCTTTGCACTGATGCTTTGGGCCGTCTTCCTGAATATATTGACCGCATTTTATTTTTTGCAGCCAGCGCATCATGGCAGGGCCGAGAACAATAGTAATTATCAGTGCTGTAAGCAGGGCATAAATTGATCTGAATGTTATGTATCTGAAAACATTCAAAGCACCGAGTTGCGCGCTCAGGGGGACTAGAAAATGATAAATCATGCTTTGTTTCCTCCGGTCTCCCCTGTGACCTCATTATTAAGTGCGTGGAAGTAATTTTCCATGCGGCAGGATCTTGACCCTTTAAAAAGAACCACCGCATTGTTTAATCCTAGTTCATGTATTCCAGTCAGAAATTCTGAAGGCTTGTTTACCGGAACCAAAGTTGATCCGTTAGTGGATGAAGCCACATCCTCGTAATGTTCACCGAAATAAAATGTAGCAGCCGGATCGATTGCGGCAATTTTTTTGCCGAGTTCACGATGAGCCCGTGTTGCATCTGCACCTAGTTCAAGCATATCTCCTAGCACCAGAATCAAAGATCTTTCCCCTGCAATTTTTTTTGCAGTATCAATAGCTTTGCTCATGGAAAGAGGATTCGCATTGTAGGAATCGTCTATAAGAGTCCATTTACCGTAAGCGTGACAGTGAAATCTTTGCTTCGGAAGCTGTATTGTTTTTAATCTGTCAGCAATCTCTTGCAGTCCGAATCCCAGAAGCGAGGCCGCGCATGTAACAGCTGCGGCGTTTTCCGCAAAATGTGAACCGCAAGTCGGCAAAATTGTTTCAGCTGTTTCATCTCCTGCCTTAATAAGAAAACGACCTGTGCCGTCAGGCAGAGTCTCGAGCAGTTCACTGTAATAAAGTGCGTTCTTATCCTGCGAAGAGAAAGGAACGGGTTCAATGATATCAGCGGCTGCGTTCCAGAGCAGAGTATGATCCTTACAGCAAAGTCCTTTGCCATCCGGTTGCAGATATTTGAAAAGTGAAGCCTTGCTGGTGGCAATGTTCTCCATCGAGCCTAAACCTTCAAGATGAGCAGGTCCTATATTGTGGATAATTGCCATGTCCGGCATTGCCACAGGTCCGAGTTCTTCCATATCTCCGAGAAGGCTTATTCCGAGTTCCATTACCCAGAAATCTTCTTCACCGGTAGCTTCCAGCATGGACATCGGGAGTCCTATCTGGTTGTTCAGGTTCATAAAATTTTTGTGAACCGAGTATCTTCCGGCAATAACATGAGCCAGCATCTCTTTAACGGTGGTTTTCCCGGCAGAACCGGTAACCGCAATCATTTTTGCTTTCGACTTAGTGCGCCAGTACGCAGCCAGTTTACCCAATGCTTCTATTGTGTTTCTAACCATGATGACCGGTTTATCATCAAGATTTCGCAGATGTTTTGAAACAACGACCGCGGCAGCACCGGCCTTAAGGGCGGCTTCCGCAAAATTGTGGCCGTCGTAATTTGATCCTTCTATGCAGAAGAATACATCACCTTTGCGTACCAGCCTGCTGTCTATCCGCACGGCTGTGACTTCGGTGTCTGCTGCGCAAGGGATGTCACTTCCCCCTTTGAGCTGTTTTTCAAGTTCACATAAGGTTAGTTTCAACCGTATATCTCCTTGATTGCCGAAGTTACTTCAAGCGCGTCGCTGAAGTCGCGTTTTTTAGTTCCGATAATCTGGTACGTTTCGTGTCCTTTACCTGCGATCAAAAGAACATCACCAGATTTCATTTCTTTTACCGCTTTGCGGATTGCTAAAGCTCTATCCGGTTCTTCAATAGTCATAGGGCATTGCGTCATGCCGACGCGGACATCATTGATGATTTCAAGGGGATCTTCGGTCCTTGGATTGTCTGATGTCAAAACAGCTACATCTGAATATTTGCATGCTGCTGCGGCCATAAGTGGACGTTTTGTCTTGTCCCGGTCTCCGCCGCAGCCGAATACAGTGATGACCCGTTTGAAATTCAGCCCCTTTAATGTGGAAAGAACATTCTCAAGAGCATCAGGAGTGTGGGCGTAATCCACAAAAATATCGAATCCATGATCATTTCTGACTCTTTCAAGCCTTCCGGGAACACCGTGAAAAGTTGTTGCTTTGAGCTGGGCCGGAGTAAGCCCTAAGTGCAACCCTACAGCCTGTGCTGCGAGTAGATTTGACCCGTTATGTTTACCGATAAAGTCGGTATCAATTTCCCATGAGTCTTCTCCGAACGTCATTTTAAGGAACATTCCCTTGCCGGTGCATGAAATCATTTCACCGCAAAGTTTGTCGCAAGTAAGTTCGTCAGAAGCTCCAAGTCCGAATCCTATTGAAGGTGAGTAAGACTTAAGAAGTCTTCTGCCGTAAGGATCATTGAAATTTATGATTCCACGCTTCCCGGTGAGCGGGTAGTATTTGAACAGCATTGATTTTGCTTCAAAGTATGCTTCCATGTTGCCGTGGTAATCTAAGTGGTCCTGAGTGACATTCGTCAGAACTGCGGCGTCAAAATCAATACCTGCAACACGTTTCTGGTGAAGGGCATGTGATGATACTTCCATGACCATGACATCAACATTTGCCTTGTTCATCTGTGCGAGCATTTCATGCAGCTGCCAGCATCCAGGAGTTGTGAGAGGAGCGTCCATTTCGAATCCGGGCCAGCGGTAGCTGACGGTTCCGAGGACTCCTACTTTCATTCCTGCGCCTGTGAGCAGTTGTTCGATCAGGTAAGATGTGGTCGTTTTGCCGTTTGTTCCGGTAATTCCAATGATCTTAACAGTTGATTTGTCAGTTTTGAAATATGCTTTAGCAAGGTCCACCAATGCTTCGCGTGGGTCAGAGTGAAGAATTAATTCTGCTGAACCAGTCGAAAGATGAGAGGCACAAACGATATATGCGGCCCCGTTTTTAAGGGCTTGCGGAACAAAGTCCGTTCCATCGCGGAGCGGTCCGGAAATCGCGACAAAAACATCGCCGGGTTCAACTTCCCGCGAATCTGTGCGAACCATGAGCCCCTCTTTAACTTTTTCGAGGAGTCTGTTCCATTTTGTTATGTCCATAGTACTGTCTGACATATTTGCCTTTCTTATGATAACCAGAGAACTATTTCTGCGTTCTTTTCTTCAGGCCATTTATCGCCTGCAGGAGGAACCTGTTTAATTATAGTCATTCCCTGACCTTTCAGTTTGGGAATAAATCCTTTCTTCACCATTATTTCTACAGCTCTGCGAATCGGCATTCCTGTTACATCAGGAACGATATCGCTGGAAGGTTCACTCATTGTCGAGTTCAGTTTCACAGCTTTCTTGGGCATTTCGGAATACGCCTCAACATTTGCTTCCATAATAGGTGTCGAGTTCTGTTTTTCCGGTAATTTGCCATAGTAGGCAAGAGCCTCGGTCATTATCGTTTTAACGGCAGGAGCGGCAACCTTTGACCCGTAATGATTGAGCTCAGGCTCATCTATCCAGACAAGGACAATGTATTCAGGATTAAATCCCGGAACCATGCCTACAAATGAGCCCATATAATTGTCGCCGTATCCGCCTTTTCCTGCCTTCTGCGCAGTTCCGGTTTTTCCGGCAACAGTGATGCCGTTTATCCGTGCATTGGTTCCGGTTCCATCTTCCTGAACAACTTCGCGCATCATGGAGAGAACTTTTTCTGCTACTTTTTCGCTGAAAATTCTTTTAGGTGTTTCTTCGTCTTTTGACTTAGGTAATTTAACCAGTCGTAATGGTTTCGAAACTCCTTTATTAGCAATGCATAAGTAGGCTTTTGCCATTTGCAGAGCTGTAACGCCGATACCTTGCCCGAATGATGCTGCGGCAAGGTCAATTTCGTTCCATTCGGCGGCAGGGCGGATTGCTCCGACTCTGTCTCCGGGGATAGGAAGTCCTGTTTTGCTTCCGAATCCGAGATCCGTCAGATATTTGTGGTAGTTCTGAACTCCTAGTTCAAGCCCTATCTTTGCGGCCCCGATGTTGCTAGAATATCTGATAATTTTATGCACCGGAAGCCAGCCGCATTTATGTGTATCATTGATATATTTACCGTTTAATTTCCATCTTCCGTTTTCACAGTCGAAGAGTTTTTCAGGGGTTACAACTCCGCTTTCTAAGGCTGCGGCGACCAAAAAAGGTTTCATAGTAGAACCGGGCTCAATCACATCAAGAGCCGCCCGGTCTCTCCAAATTTTAGGAGAACTTGTGCGGAAAATATTCGGGTTGAATCTCGGGCAGTTGGCAAGAGCTAAAACGTCCCCTGTTGCAACTTCCACAATAACAGCAGCTCCCCACTTCGCCTCAAATTTCTTTATAGCATCAACCAATGCATTTTCAGCGATTGATTGCAGGTGGGAATCAATCGTCAGATGTACGTCTTTTCCCCGGACATCAACTTCATGCCCCATAGCATCAAGGTAAAGTCTGCGTCCTGATGCATCCCTTTGAACAACAAATTGCGCCTTGCGTCCTGCTAACCGTTCATTGAATTCTTTTTCAATGCCTTCAAGACCTTTTCCGTCAATTCCGGCAAAGCCCAGCAGCTGTCCTGCCAGATGCTTGTTCGGGTACAGCCTCACAAATTCAGTCGTCAGGTAAACCCCCGGTAAGTCGGCTTCTTTAATTTTATTAGCTGTCCGGTCGTCAAGCTGTCTCTTAATCCAAATAAAATTCGCCTTCTTAGAGAGATCTTTTCTGAGTTTTGATCTCGAAATTCCTAGTATATTTGAAAGCTTTGCAGCTGTTCCTTCAACATCGGTGACTTTTACAGGGCGGATATAAAGTGAAGACGCTTCTACACTTGTCGCAAGCAGGTTGCCGTTTCTATCAAAAATAGAGCCGCGCTCTCCACGTTCAAGTTCCGCAGCCAGATGCTGGCGTAGTGCAAGGCGTGAAAGGTCCGCCCCTTTATAAAGCTGCAACCATGCGGCTCTACCGAGGAGGCTTGTCCACAAAATGGCGAAAAGAATCATGACGAAGAGCAATTTATTCTTGCTCGACTCCAAGCTTTCTTTTTTCCTTTTTGCCACGGTGCAGGCTCCTGTTTCTTGTTGTTACTACGGCTTCGTTTCCTCACGCGGTCTTCTAATCTGTCCCTGTGAGGCTGGTCCGAATCCATATTGTTTAGCTAGTTGTCTTAATCTTATCGGGGAAAGCAGGTTGTTTTTTTCAACTTCCAATTTCCCCTCGAGAGCTTCCTGCTCATTAAGTCTTTTTTCCATTCGCCGTAAATAATATGCCTTATCGACTCGCTCTATATTGAGCCAAACGGATATCAGTCCTAAAATAAGAGCTGAAATCATTGTTGCGGTTATGGCTAAAGCTATGCTTTTTGAGTCATTCTTCATGCCGTAATCACTTTTTTCCCTGCGACCTTTCAGCCACTCGGAGTTTTGCGCTGCGACTGCGTGGGTTGATTTCCATTTCTTCTTCAGTGGGAAGAATCGGTTTTTTTGTCAGCACCTTCAGTCTTTGCTTGTTTCCGCAGGTGCATGACGGCTGCATAGGAGGGCAGTCGCATTCTTTGGATTCGTCTATAAAAGATCTTTTAACTATTCTGTCTTCCAGTGAATGAAAGGAAATAACCGCGACTCTGGCTCCTGGATTAAGCTTTTCGGGAATTCTGTGCAGAAAGTTTTTAAGTTCTTCAAGCTCTGAATTGACCGCAATGCGTAAACCCTGAAATGTTTTTGTTGCCGGATGTGTTCTGGATAAAGCTCTCCGTTTCGCCGGATATGTTTTGGATATTATCGCAGCCAGTTCCAGAGTTGTTGTTATCTTTTTTTCATCCCTTGCTTTAATGATAGCACTGGCTATTTTTGAGCCCAGAGGTTCTTCTCCGTACAGTTTAATTATTCTGACGAGGTCAGAATATGACGCTTTATTCACTATGCTTGAAGCCGGAGGCATTCCGCCTGAAGGGTCCATTCGCATATCAAGTGGTCCGTCTTTAGCAAAACTGAAACCTCTTTCAGCACGGTCAAGGTGCAAGGAAGAAACTCCGAGATCCAGAATTACTCCATCAATTTTATCCCAGCCCATTTCATCAAGAGCTTCTTCAAATTTACTGAAAGCCAAATGAAACCTGTGAGCTCGGTCTTCAAAAGGAGCCAGCCGCATCTTTGCAAGTTCAAGCGCCTGTTCGTCTCTATCCAGCCCTATCAGTTGAGCTCCTTCGCCGGCAGCTTCAAGAATAGCACTGGAATGCCCGCCCATACCTAAAGTCCCGTCAAGGTACAGACCGCCGGGTTTAGGAGCGATCCAGTCAATGACTTCTTTTAGAAGAACAGATGTGTGAACCTTTTCAGGGGTTGTATTCGTTGTTTCCATGACATCCTGATTCAGTTTAGTTCTGGGGGGAACGGTCTAAATCTTTGGTGGCTTAAGGAAATTAAGTTTCCAAAATTAAATAAGAACTATGTGCAATCGTGGTGCGATGAAGCAAATCTCTAGAACGGGAGTTCTACTCCGCTCTGAGATAATTCTTCGGAAACATCATCGAAATCCTGTTCAAGAAGAGCTTCAAAAGCTCTTTTATCCCAAATTTCAAATCTGTCACCGACTCCAGCCAGAACAACTTCTTTGTCCAGCTTTCCGCTTTTACGCAAATGTGAGGGAATGGTAATTCGACCTTGTTTATCAAGGTGAACTTCTTCAGAACCGGAAATGATAATGCGGATGAAATTCCTCAGGCTGCGGCTTGGGTTCTTGATTTTAGCAAGATTCTCTTCAAGAATAGCCCAGTCAGGAGGCGTGAAGCCAACAATGTTGCCTTCAAAAATAGTTAACGTCACGAGGCCGTCCGCAGAATCAGCATAAACCTGATCCCGGAATTCTGGTGTCAGCATCAGTCTGCCTTTGGCATCCATGCTTCGATGGGCGTGACTTCTAAACTTCATTTCGCCTACCACTTAACTACACAGTTCTACCACCAATCCCCCCCGTCTCTCCACGTGTGTGTGAAAAATAGTAAAAAGTCAAGACCTCTTTAAAAAAATGAGAGTACTAAAATGTACAGAATACGGGAGTTAATTCCTGTTTTAGAGTTTTAACAGCTTAAATATAAGGACTTTAAAAAATGATGTTGGCGAGGGGAAAAAAAGTTCTTTTTTAAAAAATAATAGCTAAAAATTGCCATCTTAAGTGAGATGCTCTTCACGAATTGGAGTATGGATGCTATAGCCCTTTGCTATAAGGTGAATAATTTTGGAACTGACTGTTTTTTTTCGGGGAAAACTTTCTGTCGGAATTGATCAAATTGGTTGAGTCAAAAGTCTGGTTTAATTATTATGGATAGTTTTCCCACTTCTGGAGAGTGTTACAATATGAATGCAAAAGGCAAAATAACAGTTCCTGAGGGGTTGAATGAAGAATTTTATCAGATAACAGCCGATATTATTCAAAGCTTTAACAAGTTTAGACCTCCTTTGGATCTTTTTCTTTTTAAAGAAGATATCGGGCGTATAGCTCCTTATTACAAGCTCGGTGAGCGGCTTACAAAAGAACGTATTGAAGAACTGGGCGGTTTGGTTCAGGCTGGGTTAATATTTGTTTCCCGTGCGGATCATGCTGTTTATGTTAAACATATAGCTTATCAGCTCGATTTGGTTCTCATTGATCGCAATCTTAAAGAAAGTGAAATTGCTGATATTTTTATTGAAGCCTTAACCATGCGTATGACAGAATTTTTTGATCAGCCTATAGCCGCTGTTATGGAAAAACTGTGGTCAGACTTGATGGTGCTTACAGAGTATCTCTGGGATGATGTCCACAGAATCAAAGCTTTGGCGAAAAGGCTGCATAAAGAGCATTCTCTTGCCAAGCACAGTGTTAACTGCGGAGTGCTTGGTATTACAATTTTCAGCAGGATCAAAGCTGATGCTTTTGCTAAAAAAGAAGTTACCAGAAATCACTTTAACCGGCTTACAGCCGGTCTGTTTCTGCATGATCTGGGGATGACAAAAATACCTGCATTCATTCGCGAAAAACCGAAACCGCTGACTACTGATGAGCGTAGCAAGGTCGATAAACATCCGCTTATCGGTTATGAAATGCTCAGCAAGCTGGACCTTAAATATAAGGAAGTTGAAGCGTGCGTACTTGAGCATCATGAACGTTTGAACGGAAAAGGATATCCTCAGAAAAAATCAGGGAAAGACATCACCCCTCTTGGCCGGATTTGCGGAGCGGTGGATTCGTATTGTGCCATGATTACTGAAAGACCTTATGCGGAGGCGATTGATCCTGTTACGGCAGCTTCACTTATATCGCAAGATGCCAAATATGATCCTGAGATAACCAAGTTTATTCAAGCGTGGGCTTTGACTGTAAAGAAATAGTTTTGTTAAAATATGTTTATAAAAAAACAGCCCGCTATATTGATTGGCGGGCTGTTTTTATTTTGCGGAAGATAAATTTTTAAAACTGTGTGACTAGGTCTCTGGTCAGTTCACGGTACACGTCGCTGATCAGAACAACACCTATGATACTTCCGCCTTCCTGCACCAAAGCCCATGAGCGATGTTTTTTGCGGAACAGTTCCAGCACAACAAGCATTGGGTCTCTCGGGTTAAGAATCGGGATATCTGTTTCAATGTGCTCATCAAGCGAGCTGTGACTGCAAGCGGTTCCTGCTCTTTTGAAGGCTCTATCCCAGTCTGTGTTTTCGTCCAGACGCAAATCTTCATCTTTCAGGACTTTTTCTTCAACTGCTTTAAGCATGGTCCAAATGGATGCGACACCTTTAAGTGATCCATTTTTTTTCTTTACCACCACAATATTATTATCAGGAGCGGTTTTCATACTGTCTCGAAGAAGTCTTATTGCTTCAGCAAGACTTGCTGATTCATCAACAGTCGCAAAATCTTCGTGCATCATATCCCAGGCTCTTTTTCGCAGCAGCATTAATATCTCCTTCACAAAGTATTTGTTATTTATATAAAAATATACATAGTTCAGAAAAAATGGGCAAGCATTCATTTATCTTACCCTGTTAACTGTAAATTAAAGCATATCATTCCTATTCTCGTAAAGAGCAAGAAATAATAAAAGAAATCTTTTTATTACAGAATTTAATAATCTTAATCAAAATCTGCAAGCAGCGGTCCTACATGAATACCAGCGACCACCGGATTTTCCATATAGCTCTGGCTTATTCTCCAATATGCCTGATGCAGAGGGGCAGAAGTTATTCCGTTTTGCAAAGAGTTGTATGCTTCCAGAAAAGCTGCCAGATGGTCACAGAGTTTGAGAAGCTCACCGTCTCTGGGGTCGTAGCAATCGTCATTGTAACGGGAATCCAGTTCTTCTGTAGTGACTTTTTTTGCACAGCCGTCGATTATCGCTGCGGATTGGAATTCTGAACCTGTATCTGATCCGAGGAAATAACCCAGTCTCAAAGCTATAGATTCATATCCATTATCGATAAGCGGTTTAGTAATTCTTGTCTCAACTTCCTGATCTTCATACTCTTTGATCAAGTCTCCGATGGTAGGATCGGCTTTTTTTACAGGGGAGATAATGTCTCGCGTAAGAAGTTCCGGAAGATCATGAAAAAGTCCTGCAAAGAAGTTATTCTGCCGTCTTGCAGGGCAGGCCCCGATTTCAAGACTGAAAAACCATGCAAAGGTCGCAACTATATAAACATGACCAAGGACAGACGTTTCCGGTATTCTAGGTGTTTGAGACCATCTTGTTTGAAATCTGAGTCGCCCGCAGAGGTCAGCGAATTTTCCTAAGGGGGTAGTTTCAGAGTTGAGCAGCTCTTGAACTCCTTTCAAGTCGCAGTGACGCTTGAGGCGTGATTTGAAATTTTCTTCTATGGCTATCAGTTCCTCATCCGGTTGATTCAGGTGTTTCAGGAGTTTGAACTCAGAATAGCTTGCGTACATGTGTGAAGCAGATAAAATTCTTGCAGAAAGAGTGGTTTCATCAGGATTTAAATGGAATTTTTTAAGTCTGTCCCAGAATTCATTCCCAAGAGGCATTAAGCGAGGGCGCAATTGTTTGAGCACCCATTCTGCCAATTTTCGATAATGCTCCGGATTCTCTTTAATTCGGTAGAAAACAGGTGGTTTAATGTCGGTGATAACTATTCTGAACAGATATTCGAAAATTCCGCCTTCAACGATTTCATTCCCAAGTTTAATTTTTTCGCGCGGATCCATGTGTTCACTGTTCAGCGTGAAAAGAATCCATGCCGCGATCATTTTGTGAGCCTGTTTATCCACTTCAACCAGTTCCATCGGGCGTAGTTTGTCATTCCAGCGTTTCATAAACGAGCCGGAGAAAATGAGTTGGAGTAAACTTTTTCGAATATTAGGCATAATATATCTCGTTTATTAATAAATCAGGTTATGTTGTTTTAGTTTAATTTCAAGATGTCAGCATATCAATTTTTTCTTAAAGAATATTTAACAACGGGCATTCTGAATTTTGCGGAATGAACAGCTTCATTTCGGGTTTTTCTGAGCAAATCTCTTTCATTTCGCTAAGGAGATAGGCCGCAGGTGATTTAATTAACTTAGGGCTGATTTTTAAAGGTTTGCAGAATACTTCACCCCAGTTGGTGTTGTATACAAGGCTTATTCTTTTAACAGTATCTGTTTCTCTGGGAACAGATAAATTAACAATGAAAAAAGCTTTTAAAATGCGCTCGGGTTTAAGGGTCTCCTCGATAGGTGTATCAAAGACCGTTTTCGGCGGGAAAAATTTTTTCAGCTCTGTAAATAAACTGCGTATATCACGGTCTCTTACCGGTGAGGCACTAAGGTCCATTTTAATTTTTATACTGCTGTCGTATAATTTGTTCAGCACCAGCCAAACAAGCATTGGCGAAAGTGTCGGACTTGATTTAATTTCTGTGATAACATTTCTTGAACCTGATTCATCAAGAGATTCACCGTTTAAGATCCACTTTTTAGCGTTGGGGCGGGATACTATAATATTGTTGAAAAAATGCTTTTTCGGACCCGGCAGGCAAAGTCTGGCCACTTTGAATTGGCGTTTTGTGTAGTTTGCCGAAATCTTACGTCCGAGTTTTGTAAGATCTTCAGGTGAGATGGAAACTCCGGAAAAACGATCCTGCTCTTTTCTGATTTTTTTATATGTATTGATCATGAAAAGATTTATCTGTTCACCCAGATTAAGCACTGATTTGAAATCTGTAATGCTATCATCGGTTTGTTTTTTGGACTCTGCACTTTGTTTAGAAATATTCGCGGTAAATTCATTGAGTTCTTTTTCTTCCGGACGCTCAGGAACTTTATCTGTATTATTTCCTTCAAGCATCCCGCACTTTAACCGCAAAGCCATTCCTGTAAGCCATGCATTTTTGAATTCACTCTGGCTGTTATAAAAAAAGGCAAGCTCTTGATACATAAGCATATATGGGTCGATATGGCGTAAATCCCGTCGCCCTTCAAGGATGTTTTTCTTGATTGCCTCACACAGCAGGGGAGCTTTTGTCCCTGAAGTGTAACGTTCAAGCAGTCCGAATTTCATAATAGATTTGAAAGGACTTTTAACACCTTTAACAATCTGCCAGAGTGATGCTCCAAAAAATTCTTCCCCCGGGATGCGTGGAACATTGCCCAGATCTACAGCAAAGTTTTGTCCTTTCAATGCTGCAACCCGTTTCTTTGCGGTCTGGTAGATTTTGTCGTTTGCGTTAGCAGGAGTGAACCACCAAAGTGGTGGCTTGCCTGCGATAAGGAGGGCCGATCTATAGAATTCTTCTTTGAGAATAGCCCCCTGAGCGGAACCGGAGCTTTCAGCGTCACTTATTCCAAAATTATTATCTTTCACGTCCTGTACATCCATCAGGAAAAAGTGAACTTCTACTGAGAATTCGTGCATGGCCCATTCTTCGATCAAATTCAGCTTGTTTTTCAAAAGGTCTCGGTTTGCAGCTGAGCTGAGCGAGAAATCGCAACATACCCAGCAATCAAGATCTGATGCAGGAGTTTGAGCTATTGTTCCTACACTTCCTATTGTAAGAATTGTCAGGATAGGAATAAATCCTTCAGATGGGGATTCCTGTTCAATTTTTGGAAAAAGTTCCTCCAGAATAGAAGCTGCTTCAGGCGACAGAGTGTATCCGGCAATTTGAGCAGGAACCGGGGCAGAAGCTAATTTCAATCCTTTTTCAAATTTGTCTGTGTGGATAAGCGCAGGCAGAATTTTGAAAAAATCTTTTGCCTTAGCGTCTAATTTTTCTTCAGCCCAACTTGCACGCCGTTCATTGTTCTCTGCAAATTTTTCATAATTGCTGGCGATGTCTTTTACTGCGAACCATCTTTTTATTGCTTTATAAATCAGTTCACGTGAAGGCTCATCAAATTTGCTTAAACCTGCCGGTTTTTTCTTAAGCCGTTCCCTTTCCGTCAGGCGTGCGTTAAGTGTTTTTCTCATTGCGGTCAGCAGAGCTGAAGCATCTGTGGAAATATTAACAGCCTGACATTTTCCCATTGAACAATTGACTAATGAAATATTGCTTACTTCAGTGTTGTTGAAGAGAGTCTTTTTAAAATCGGAGTTTTTAAAGGTAACTCCATGTATTGCTCCCCTGAAAAAAACAGCTTCCCGAAAATCAGAAATATTGAAAGTGCATGATTTTATCTGAGTTCTGAAGAAATAAGCACCTGCTAAGGTGGTGGCTGAGAATTTATTGTTGTTGATTGCGCATAGAAAAAATGTCGCAGTATCGAAGTGTGTTGCTGCACTTGAGCACTGCATGATTGAAGTATCATAAAGCATTGCTTTGCTGAATGAGCATCCAGAAAATGTGCAGTTTTTGAAGGTGCATTCTTTCAGTATTACATTTGAAAAAGATGTCGATTCAAATTTACACCCTACAAACTTACATTTTTCCATAGTTGATGCACTAAAATCGGAACCAGAGAATGAGCAAAATTGAAAAGTTATATCTCGCGCTAGACTTCTCACCCGGTTAAGTTTGTGGGCTCGCTGGTTTGAAATTTGAGCATCTGAATAAACATCCGGTAAAGAATCCGAATCGTCTATTTCTTTGCCGAAAATTCTTTTAAAGCCTTTAGTCATCAGCTTTTTTTCAATATTTAATACAATTGGTGCGCCTATTTTAATAAAATCCACTCCTGAAACATTTCTCCCTGAGGGGGATGGAGGTTTAGGCGGCGTAGCAGGGGTATCTAATCTGACGGAATCTGCAATCAGTTCGCTTAGTTCTTTATCCGGGTTACTGCGAAAACTTTTCCGCATTGCCGATATGCTTTGTCCGAAACAATGCGGGTCTTCTTCGCAGAGAGTGGAAAATAGTGCCGAAATGACAGGAGTATGAAAGCGTGGAGAAATTTTCGCCATGAATTTTGTGAAATTATCGCTGTCCAGTCTGGGAAGTCTATTGATTATCTCAGCTCTTATTTTAGGAGCTTGATTGAAAAGTCCGGCGAAAGCTGCGCCGCTTTTTTGCTTCCCGAATTTAGCGATAATATCCATGGCGGCTTTGCCGAGAGACAGAGTCGGGGATTTTGCAAGCGGAATAATTTCTTTTAAAAGTGTCTGGTCGATTGATTCTGCAAGTTTACTTATTGCAAAAAGAACTTTTTCCATGACCAGCGGGTCCATGGATTTGAGATGCAGAGCCACATCTGTAACAAGTTCAATTTCCGGGTAGGGTGGGACTGTTTCTGAAAAATAACTTATTTTTTCCAGAGATTCAGGATTGATAAATTCATTGCGGCATTTGGACCCATAGTTTCCTGTCATGAACTTTTCCAAAGTGAAAAAGGTCATCTGTCCTTTTTTAGTCCCATTTTCTTTGAAGAAGCAAACCGCTTTTTCCGGTTCGAAATCGGAAACTTTAGAGATAATCGTGCGGGCAAAGTTTTCCCGCTCGTGGTGCAGTTTATGGCCCAGAGCGATCATTCTGTCGGCAATGGCAATATGGGATGTTTGTGTTTGTCTGTTAAACCATTCTTTGACTTTTGAAAGGGGCATCAGCTTATTGGAAAGTATTTCCGCGGCAAGCGTATGTCCTAAAAGATCCAGATTGGATAGCGCGTCAAGCGATATGAAGACAGCAGAATCGTCTGATTTATTTGCAGAAGGTGTAGACGGCGTTGAAGTTGCTTCAGTCTCTAATGATTTGATGGCGAGACCGTAAAAAAGTACTGCAAATTTAGCATCTTGCTGGGGGTTGGAATTTACTGCCGGATATGGGAATCTTGATTCAATTTTGGACCGCAGTTCATATAGTTGTCTGTCTTCAAGCTGGTAAAGATTGAAGCGTCGTAATTCGCGTAGCAGATTCTCATTATTTACCGATTCAGCCATAAGTTTTCATAATCACGGAACCCTGAAGTTATTCAGGATTCCGTGAGGATATATTTATCGTTTTCAAAAATGGAAGTAGTCCCTGTCACCCTTTGCCATATTTTTGAATTGTGTCAGCTTTTACTGTGTCTCGTCAACAAAGCAATACATTCAATATGCGCAGTGTGCGGGAACATATCTACTGAGCTGAACTTCGTAAGTGTGTACTTTTCTTCCAGTCTTTCTGCATCACGTGCGAGAGTTGACGGATTGCAGGATACGTAAACAATCTTTTCAGGAGCCAATGATAGTATACGTTCAAGAGTAGGGGCCGGAACACCGCTTCGCGGAGGGTCTAATACAATTATATCCGGCTTCGGCAGTTCTGTTGGAACTTCGCCTTCGTTTGATAAGTTGGCGGTGATATACTGGCTGTTTTCAATTCCGTTCAGTTTGGCATTTTCTCGCGCAGAGAGGACTGTTTCCTTGGAAATTTCGAACCCGATAACTTTTTTTACATTGCTCGCCATAAACATGCCGATTCCGCCCGATCCGCAGAACAGGTCATAGACAACATCCGTTGCAGCAGGTGATGCAATATCTAAGCATCTTTGGAAGAGGACTTCTGCTCCGGAGGAGTTGGTTTGGAAAAATGCGTTGGGGCTGATTTTATAACTGACAGATCCGCCGTCGGATTTTTTCAAAGTTTCAGTGATAAACGGTTCTCCGGTCAGAGAAATAAGGCGTTCACCTGAGGCAATGTCCGGTCTGCCGATGCGGGTTGAGTGCGCAAAGGTTTTAAGATTTGGAATCTTGGCAAACAGAAGTTCTTCAAGTCCTTTGATGGGACTGTGAGTTTTTGAAGGAGCGGTGATCACATGGATCATTATTTTGCCGCTATCGTGAGAAACGCGGACAACAAGTTTACGCCAATATCCACCTTTGCCATGTCTGAATGTTCCGAACTCGCTTTTAGTGCAGTACTCTTCTACTAAAGCCGGAATGTTCCGGCAGGACTCAGGTAAGAGCGGGCAGGAGCTGACGCTTACAACTTCGGTTTCCGATCCGCGTTTTTTAAATCCTACAGAGAGCTCTTTTCCATATCCCTGAAAAGAAAAATCCATTCTATTGCGGTAACCGGTCTGAAGAGGAGAACCTATGGTGTCTTGACCCATACCTTCAGTATCTTTCGTTATTTTGCCTATTCTTGCCAAAGTATCACTGACCTGCCGACCTTTCCAGTAAATTTGAGAACCGTAAGCAATGTCCTGATGCAGGCATCCGCCGCAGATTCCGAAGTGTTCACAAAAAGGAGTGGCTTCTTCTTTCGATGGGGTTATGACTTCAAGCCGTTTAGCGAAGGCAAATCTTTTTTTGAGCTTAGTAATTTCGCAGCGCAGCACCTGTCCGGGCACTGCGTTATCAACAAAAATAGTCAATCCTTCATGGCGGGCAATGCCCTGGCCTCCGAAAGCTAAAGACTCAATCTCAATTTCTATAGTACTGCCCTTTGCAAGGGCATTGTTTTCATTAGTCATATTTGACAGTTCTCCTTGAGCCGCTGTATCTTTGGCTCATGATTGATAAAGCAACCGCTCTCGAGTCGGTGCTGCGGAAGTTAAAAACGCTTCCTGTAGGGCACTGCATAGACCTGCGAACATACAAACGCAACCGTTCTCTGCTTCTTATACACTATCAGAGCGAGAAGTTCATTATATATGAAGAGGGTTACGAGTCGATTGAGCATACTGTAACGTTGAAAGAAATACGCAAGACCTTGAAAAATCTCTTTAAGGTTGAATTTCCACGCAGTAATAAAATTAGAATGTATGAACTTGGTAAATATGACGATTCTATGCGTGAACGGGATATTAAGAAGTTATAAATTATCGATCTTTACTTGCAAAAAAAGCGTATTCTGAATAGAGGAACAGAGTTGTAACTGGATTTATATATATCATACGGCAGGAGATTTTTATGTTTAAAAGAACGTTTTTAATGATGTTTGTGTTCCTAATTTTTGCAAGTACAGCTTACGCCGAAGAAGCGGCTGAAAACAGTACTGAAGTTAATGCAACGTCGACTGTAAGTGCTGCATTTCCTGTTCAAGTTGTTCCCGCAGACTATAAGGAAGAGGGCGTTGCTTCGTGGTATGGTGAGGAATTTCAAGGTAAAGTCACTGCAAGCGGCGAACCGTATGATATGGATAAGCTGACAGCCGCTCATAATTATCTTCCGCTTGGCGTAAAAGTTACTGTGACTAATTTAGATTCCGGAAAAAGTGCTGATGTCACTATAAATGATAGAGGGCCGTTTGTGCCTGACCGTATAATTGATCTTTCACGCGCTGCCGCAGATAAACTGGGCTTTACTGATGTCGGCAAAGCGAATGTACGTATTGAACCTTACCGTCCTGAAGAGAAAGTAGAAGTTGTTGCAAAGCCTGCTGAGCATAAACTTTACGGATCATTTTATATTCAAGTCGGCGCATATAAGGTTAAAGAAAATGCTGACAGGCTCATTGAGCGGCTTGAAAAGGCCGGGTTCCATAATGCCAGAATTGTACGGATTGTGACTGACAGTGCTCAAATCTTCAAGGTTCAGCTTGGAATGTATAAATCTCTTGCCAGTGCACGTAAGGCCAATCTTAAAATAGGTCCGGGGTTTCCGGGAACGTTTATACTTGCTGATGTGATTCAGTATTAAAATTTATATTTTCAGATTAACAGTCGGAAAAAATCCCGCGTTCGAATTTTCGAACGCGGGATTTTTTTAGGTCAATTTTTATTGAAGAGGTTTGTCTTTATCGTCAGGGCTGTGAGCTTCAATATCAATCACGTTTTCGATTTTTTGCGAGCTAGGTTCCTGATTGGTCCAGGCTTTGAATTCTGTGTGCTGGTAGGTCATGTGTACATTCGGACTTTTTTTCCAGTCTACCATTTTAATGCGTAACCACCGTTTAAAATATCCGCGTGTCAGCGGGAAGAGCAGAAGCAGTCCGAGTGTATCAGTGATGAATCCGGGAGTGAGCAGGGTGAGTCCTGCTGCAAAAATGATAACTGCATCAAGAATTTCTTCGGCGGGCATTATGCCTTGATCCATGTTCTCGCGAACCTTCTGCATCGCAGCCATTCCTTGCGAACGGGCAAGTGCCGCTCCGACAAAGGCTGTAAGCAAAACCAACATAACTGTATTAAGTGTGCCTAGTTCGCCGCCGATCTTAACAAGAAGATATAAATCAAATATTGGAACAAGAACAAAGGCTAAAAAGAGTTTGCCAAGCATTAATTTTCTCCGTGCTTTAAAAATCTTATCCGATGCTTTCAAAAATAAGCATGATTCCCATGAAGACAAGCAGAATCATAACCATTCTTTTGTATAGTTCGTCGGAAATTTTTCCTGCAAGTGAATACCCAAGGGAAACGCCTAGCAGTACTGGAATAAGAGAAGCAAGAAAAAGTTTAAAAACATAAAAAGTAGTTATGCCGCTTATTAAGTGTCCCGCAGCTCCAAAAGTTGCCGAGGTTATAAAGAATCCGGCAAGAGTTGATTTAAGCTCATCTTTTTCCCAACCCATAACCGCAGCATAAATAATGGCAGGAGGGCCGCCTGCACTGACTGTGGCTGTGAGAAAGCCAGTTGAAAACCCTCCAAGCAGTCCCCATGAAGGATGTAATTTTAGAACTACAGGTTTAATAAGCAGGGAATACGCAGCATATCCGGTAAGGAGTACACCGAGTAAAAACATAATAATATCAGAATTTACTTGTTTAACAACAATAGTTCCGAAGATAGCTCCGGGAATACTGCCTATGGTTAGCGGAAGAACTTTTTTAAGATCAATCTTTGCTCTCAGGTTGAGAACCATTTTAAGATTAATGATAACTCCGCACAAAGTGCAGACTGCCACAGCTGTTTTGATATCAAGGACAAATGCAAGCAGGGGCATGGCGATCATTGCTGATCCGAACCCTGTTAAACCTTGCAAAAATCCTGCGCTGAGGAAAATTAGTGGAACAAGGATAAATGGTGTCATAAAAATACTATGGAGTGAAAAAACTGCCTGCGGGAGGCGAGTCTGTTCGAAATTTGGTTGAGATTTAAGAGACTAGTATTTGCGAAGTACTAAAAGAGTTTTATGGTTGTGTACGGAAGTTTCGCTTATGACTTTAGCTTTTTTGACATCGGCGATAATGTCGATTCTGTTGCGCTGGCCCAGGGCTATTTCTACGGATAAGGTTTCACCTGAATTAAGATCTTTGAGACGCGAACTCGTCTCTATGAATCCTGTTCAACAGTCGGCCCAGCAGACAATTGGTTCATTATTATTCATAGTGGTTGATCTCGAAGTAAGGGCCGGATTCCTTACAGAATCCGGCCCTTGAATATTATTTCTTATTTTTCATGGCTTCTTGGAGTTTCATTCCAAGAAGTCCGCCGAATCCACTGGAGTCGCCGGAAGTAGTGACTTTGGGTTCAGCAGCTTTACGCGGTGAAGATTTTTTAGGAGCAGCAGGTTTTGCATACTTCTTCCAATCTGTATCTTCTTTAGGTTCGCCTGTGGTCAGGGTTACCTTGCGGTCAGCTAAGTTGATTTCTTCAATGGTCAGTTTAACTTTCTGGCCTGGAGTCAACGCTTCCAGCTCATTTTTCCTTTCTGAGCGGGTAATACGTGACATGGGCAGAAGGCCGGTAATTCCAGGAGCAAGGCTTACGAAAATACCGAATTCGGCTTTATTTTCGACAACGCCTTCAACTTCTGTTCCGACTTTGAAAGATTCCGCCGCGTCAAGCCATGGATCACCTTCAGCATCTTTCATGCTGAGCGCAATACGGCGTTTAACGAGGTCAAGATCTTTAATCATGACGGAAACTTCCTGTCCGGCAGTGACTTCTTCACTTGGTTTGTGAACGCGCTTGGTATAGCTCATTTCAGAAATATGAACTAAACCTTCGATGCCTGGTGCGATTTCAACAAATACGCCGAAATCTGTGCAACGGGCAACTGTTCCGGTAACCTTGTCGCCGGATTTAAACTTTTCACCGACTTCGTCCCAAGGGTCAGCCTGAAGCTGCTTGAGAGAAAGACTGATCTTAAGTCCTTTTCCGTCCTTACGCGGTTCCATGGCAAGGATTCTGACAGTGATGTCATCACCTGGCTGAACGATGTCTTCGGGCTTAGCAGATCGTGACCAGCTAAGTTCTGACACGTGGACCATTCCTTCCACTCCGGGGACAAGTTCCACAAATGCGCCGAAGGCCATAAGTTTGGTAACTTTACCTTCAAGAACTGCTCCAGGCTCAACCTCCGCGATGAATTTCTCGCGGGATTTTTCCTGTTCAACCTCAAGAAGAGCTCTGCGGGAAACAACTACGTTGCGTCCGCCTTCCTCAAACTTGATGATCTTGAAATTGTGTGTTTCACCCACGTATTGTTCCGGGGTTTCCACGAAAGTTGCGTCAATCTGGCTGACGGGGCAGAACACCTTGCGGTGCATCATGCTGACTCTGAAACCGCCTTTGCAGGTTTCCATAACCTTGCCTTCTACCGGTAGGCCGCTTTCATATGCATCGTTGAGCATATTGAGGCCGCCTGCGCCGGACATGGCTTTGGATAGGCTGATTCCATTATTGTCAATGGAGATAACGTAAAGTTCTACGGCATCTCCTTCCTTAACGGTCAGTTCGCCTTCTGAATCAGTAAGCTCGTCACGGTTAACTATTCCGTCAACTTTTGAGCCTGTGTCTACAAACACAGAGTCTTTAGTGACTGAAATTACAGTTCCTTTAACTAGATCACCGACCTGAAGGTTGTCGTTTGATTCTGACTGAAAAGCTTCAAACAGTTCGGCAAAGTTTTCTTCGCCATTTGCTTCCAAGTTATGCTCGGACATTCTCTGTACTCCTGGAGGGAAAAGTCATCGCGACAGATGTGTTTTTTAGTGACGCGAACATTGGGAACCTAACGGTATTGGAAGCATTTTTCAAACGATTTATTCAAGATATTTTCGGTAATGATTTTCCATAGAGGGCAGAACCGAGTGCTCCGACCATATCCGGCCCTTCCGGGATGAGTGGTTTGATGCCAAGAGCCTGTGTTAACATGTTGATAACACAAGGATTGTTTGCAACGCCTCCTGCAAATACAAACGGTTCGTGTAGGCCGACTCTATGCAGCATATTTGTTGTGCGGCGAACAATGGAAGCATGTAAACCAAGGGCAATATCACGCGGATTTTTGCCTTGGGCCATCAAAGAGGTCGCTTCTGTCTCCGCAAAAACAGTGCACATGCTGTTTATTGTGAGCGGCTCAGTCCCCCCAAGTGCGTAATTTCCGAATTCTTCAATGGGGATTTGAAAAACAGTTGAGAGATGTTCAAGAAATTTTCCTGTTCCGGCTGCGCAGCGATCATTCATTTCGAATTTGGCAACCTTGCCGTCTTTCATAAGTGAGATTGCTTTAGTATCCTGCCCCCCGATATCGAGAATGGTGCGAGCGTCCGGGAAAAGGTGCGAAATGCCGAGTGCGTATGCTTTTATTTCAGTCAGTGATACGCAGGGGACTTTGCATATTTCTTCGGTTACAAGCTTTCTGCCGTAGCCTGTTGCGGAAATCAGATCAGCTTTAACTCCGTCCAGAATGATTTTTAACTGTGAGGCGGGATCGAAAGTTGTGGGGAGCTTGCGTTCCAGTACTATTTTATTGTCATTAAGAAGTACTAATTCCATTGATCGTGAGCCGATATCAATTCCAGCAATCATTTTTAACTCAGCTTGTTGATATGAGGGGCGGTAAACCACCCCTCATATTATTTATCTGCAGGATCGTTTAGGAAATCATTTCCACAAAGGCTTCAATTCTTGTTTTAAGCTGTTCGACATCTTCCATGCTGTAATCTGTTTCAATTGCAAGCATGGGGACATCATTTTCTGCAAGTGTTTTTTCAACTTTGAAGGCTTCATGAGTATAGGGCTGGCAGAACATGAGTGAGTAATGGATAACTCCGTCAACGCCGGTTTCTTTTGCGAGAGCTTTAATATTGTCCATGCGTTCGTTATTTGGAGTGAAGCAGGCACAGTCTATTTTCATATAGCGGTCGCAAAGGGCATCAATCATCTCTTCAACGGTTTCGCCTGATTCATCAACAAGATCACGGCTGTTGCGTGTTCCGATGCATGATTCTTCTGCGACAACGACTGCTCCTGAACCTTCAATTATGTAGGGTAATTTCCAGTTAGGAACAGCCATTGGACAGCCGGAGAGCATAAGCCTCGGTGTATTTTCAGGGACGATGCCTTCGTTTTTGGCAATACGTTCTTCTATTTGATCACATAGTGTATTGATGGACTGTGTGAAACGGATAGGGTCATCATAAAAGCTGACCTGATTGATGAGAAGAACGTCACGTCCGGAAATAGGTGTTGGTTTAGCGGCGCGCAGTTTGTTGAGTCTCTGCAGAGCGCGTCTTTTATCGTTAACTATTTTTATGCCCTTTTTAAGGGACTCGGCAGTTACGGCCTTACCAGTAACTTCTTCAAGTTTATCTTTCAAGCGCAGAACTTCAGATTTCCACAAAATTCTGTCGCTGGCTTCCTTGCGCTGCGGTACTTCCATGATATGCATGGGAGCCATTTCGCCGAAGGCTTCGTATGCTTTTTTCTTACCGTCGCAGGTTGTTTCACCGATGATGAGGTCACATGATTCGGTGTAAGGGCAGATTTTTGCCATTTTAAAGCCGATGAAAGATTTTATCAATGCGCAAGTGTTGCGGGGAACGATAGTTTCGGCAGCTTCGGTTCCGGCATCTGCTCCGGCGCAAAGGCCGACCTGAACAGCATCAACCGCGAGAGAAAGTTCTTCTGGAACGAAAACGCAGAAAGTTCCTATTATTTTTTTGCCTTCAGCTTTGGCATCCATCAATTCTTTAATACGGAGACCATGCACTTCTGAGAGTACAAAGTCTAGATATTCCATGCCCTTGAGACGTCCTTCCTGGGTCATATAAATATCACCGTAGAATTTGCCGAGCACTTCGAGAAGCCCGTCATGGGCTGCGATATCAAGATTCAGATTTTCCCACATTTCTTTATACGCCGATTCTGACATGATTTGTTCCCTCGCGAAATTTGTTGGATTTTATTAAAATAGAATCATCAGAATTAATGGAGTTCAGATAATAGAACAAATTGATAAAATTTATCTTTTGCTTGGTTTGGTATTTGTAAAAGCTATATCTCGAAAGATAGTCGACTAGCTTTAATAAATTTATTCATATACTTCTGCCGCATACAAAGTAGAGAGGATGCAATTGAAGAAAGCGGAAGCAACGGCTTATGCTCGCGGTTTAATTCCTGAAAGAGAATTTTGCGCAGCTTATATGGACCTTAGAAATTTGAGAGGACTTTTGCAAAACAGTCCTGACTGCGCTGATTATGAAATTATTAAAGCTGTATGGGATGTGATTGTCGAGCAGCGGTATTCTGACCAGACTATGTCACGTCTTCTCTATAGGGAATGTTCAAAATCCTTAGCTGCTGTGGGAGCATTCTGCACGGATTCAAAGCTTTCATCAAAGGCTCTCAGTCTTCAGATTCAGGCCGCGAGCACCTGCAGTGAACATGCTTCAATAGAGGCATCCGGCGGGCTTGGCGTTTTACCGTTTGAGCTGGTTCTTCCTGATTCTCCATCTAAATTTTCAGGTAATTCACCATCTATCACGTGGAATGAACTACTACAGGCGGGAAACGTTACAAGTGAACCGGTCTTTTCAGGGCGCAGCGCAGTGATGGAATCCGCAGGTGATAATCAGATTTTTGCGGTAAAAATTGCGCGCAACGGGGAATCTGCTGAAGGGCTTCACCTTGAAGGTAAATGGATGGAAATGCTTCGTGCTGAGGCTAAATCCTGCTCCGTGCGGTTTGACTGCCCACGGCCATTTTCTGTTTCAGATAAAATACTTTTCAAGATTACAGGTCTTCCTGAAAACTGTCCTGATAATCTGCACAAAGACGGCTACGCAATGGCTTATCATGCGCACAGCGATTACTTTGCGTATCCGAACGATGACAGAGAAGGTAAGCGTACAGAGCCTCAGGATTTCTTGGAAATAATGTCCAGAAATTCATATATATTGGGCTGGCTTGCAGGAAGAGGCATTGTGCATGATGCCCCCATTCCGCTGTTCCATAACAGAGTGCAGGCCATGCGCCGCACAGACGAAGGCGTATACCAGTGGCATAGGTTCGGGCGGCTGGATCGCTGGCTTGAGTCATGCCGGTTCCCGAATTTCGGGCGTTCAGGACTGCGTGATTTTGAACATCTGCAAGTGATGAAACCCGGTTCAGATAAATTTTACAGAGCCATCGGTTCTCATTTTATGAGCATACTGCTGGTCATAGGCAGTTGGTTCAGAGCGCAGAACCCAGAGCTGTGCGGACTGGATGAGAATAATGAACCCATCGATGCCCGTTCGCTTTTTGATCCTGACTTTTTTGAAAAAGCTGTGATGTCATGTTTCACAGAATACTACAGAGGTTTTACGGGGTTTGAGTTTCAGCACGAAATTGATTTGCACATCCCCAAACTGGTAAAATGTATGATCGAGCAAATGGGTGTCGACAATCATATGTTCGAGTTCATGCGGATAGTCGATCAGAATATACTAGAGGATCAAGAGTTCCGTAATTATCTGCTGAAATACGGAATGGCACCTGAAAAAGTCGCAGAGCTTAAGAAAGGGGAAGCAGACGTTCCGCTTGTAACAGGGCCGCATCTAGGAAATTTCAACGGAGTTATTTCACTGCCCGAGATAATAGAATGGTCCGCAATGGCCGCGGGATGCTGCGTTGCGGCTAAGTCGCTCGGTGGTCGGTGGGTTGGGGCCAGGCTTGGGGCGGTGTAGCGGGATTACTTCCCGCCCAGCACTTCAAAGATAATAGAATCCGTGCGGCCCAGTGAATCCGTTACGGATATCTTGTGTTTGCCAGCTTCAACTTCTGTGAAAAGGTTTTGATTAAACTCGCCCTTCTTGACTAACCTTCCGTCCAGAAACCAGTATAATGTTCCGCTGTCTGCTTCTGCGTCCGCTTTAAGCCCTATCTGTTGATACTTTAACGGAGTATCTTTTCGCAATAAATAAGGAGTGCTTGATGCCGGAGAAACTATTTTGGGTGCATTTCCTGCGGGGATAAGATCGCAGTCGGGTGCTAGCGGCGGAATTAGCGGCACTTCCATGTTATTTTCTGCGCGCCATCTGGCAAGCTGAGGCGGAAGAGTTCTGATAATCATTTTTTTTAGTTTTTTACGATCTAAACATTCACCGGAAAGACGGAATCCGCTCTTCGGGTCTATGAAAATCTGTTTGCAATATTCACACGGTTTAAGCTGTGTTTTGCCTGAAAGGGTCTGTATAGTGATTCTTTCGGTGCAAAACGGCCCGGGCAGTTGATGGCTGTGAGCGCAGACCTGTATTTCGGTTATTCCCGGACCATCCGGTTTAGGCGGCAGTTTACCGCCGGGGGATGTTATGCGCAGTAAATCAAAAAGCAACGGCCCCGCGTGTGACGCTCCCGAGATACCTTTACGTGGTCTTCCGTCAGGATTCCCAACCCATACGCCAACTGCGTAATCGCCTGAAATGCCTATTGCCCAAGCATCTCTGTGACCGAATGAAGTTCCTGTTTTCCACGCCGTTTCCGGCATGTCGCTGGTCAGCATCCAAGTATCGTTCATTTCCGGTCTGGATACTTTTGAAAGCATTTGCAGCGTAATCCATGATACTTCGGGCGAAAACAATTGCGAGCTGATATTATCAGCAGACGGAGTTATCTTGAAAGGGCGATACCGCCCGTTGTCAGCCAGACTTGCATATAAATTTGTCAGTTCCGTAAGTTTTACTTCGCACCCGCCGAGGACCAGCGGCAGACCATATTCCATAGGTTTTTTATCCAGCGTAGTCAGTCCGCCTTTTCTCAGCAGGGTGACAAAATCACTTACACCTGTTCTGGCTAATGTTTTAACCGCCGGAACATTCAGTGAACGGGCCAGAGCTTCACGCATTTCCACTTGTCCGGACCATGTCCGGTCATAATTTTCAGGTGAATATCCTGAAAAATCCACCGGAATATCATATAAAAATGTTGCCGGGACCATCAACCCCTTATCCATTGCCAGCGCGTAAAGGAAAGGTTTTAGAGTCGAACCTGGGGAGCGTTTGGTCTCTGCAAGATTAATCGCGCCGCCGTAGCCTTTTTCAAAGAAATCAGC
Source organism: Desulfovibrio gilichinskyi (assembly GCF_900177375.1). Lineage (NCBI taxonomy): Bacteria > Pseudomonadati > Thermodesulfobacteriota > Desulfovibrionia > Desulfovibrionales > Desulfovibrionaceae > Maridesulfovibrio > Maridesulfovibrio gilichinskyi. The sequence continues at coordinate 111,166 of NZ_FWZU01000002.1, forward strand.
GGAACCTACCAGCGCGCGGATTTCACGCGTTGGAATATGGATGATGACGCAAGCCGCGTTATCAATATCCGCATTTCGTAAGCGTGAAACATATTCTTTAAGACGTGCTTCGGCTGTCTGCTGCAATTTGTAATTTAAAGTTGTCATTATTTCGGGTGGTAAGCCGTTTCTTTCAATCACCATTCTGGAAAAATGAGAAGCTTTAAGAGGGACAGGGAGTATTGCCGTCGGAAGCGGAACTTCTTTATTGCGTGCGACTTCTGCAGTTGGAAAAACGCCGCGTTCTTCCAGCTGGTCCATTACGTGATTCCGCCCGAGTTTAGCCTGCTGCGGGTGTCTGAGCGGATCGTAAAAAGCTGGTCCGCGGGGCAAAGTGGTAAGCAGTGCTGATTCCGCAAGAGACAGCGTTGAAGGATCATGACCAAAATAAAAATGTGAGGCCGCCGCAACTCCTTCGATATTTCCGCCGTAGGGGAGCATATTCAGATAAATTTCAAGTAGTTCTTCATTCGAATGATGCAGCTTAAGCTGTACTGCTCTGAATGATTCTTTGAGTTTGGCAGAAAAGGTGCGGGGTTCAGGAGTTGCCATGCGCGCAATCTGCATGGGAATGGTTGATGCCCCTGAAACAACGCGACCTGCAAGCAGGTTGGAGAGTGCCGCACGCACAACAGATATGGGATTGATTCCGGGGTGATATCTGTACCAGCCATCTTCAGAAGCTAAAAGTGACCGTATCAGCACCGGCGAGACTTTTGAAATATTCGTGTGCATCCGTCGAGCTTCGTCCGCAGGTAGAAAAATACGGAGCGGTTTGTGATCACGATCATAAACAACAGTCGCAGTGTCGGGGTGAAGTTTGTGTTCAGGAAAGGGAAAAACCATATCCAACGCAAAAAAGGCGACAAAGCAAAAAGCAATGCCGCCTAGAGTAATCAGTAATTTTTTATTTCTACTCACCAATTACCATTTTTCCGATATCCGTGGCTCCTGCCACTTCAGGGTTATACATAGCTTCGACCTGTGCCGGAGGAATCTTAAATTCACCTCGGGTAACGGCCCGTAGCAGAATCACTTGTTCCACTTCCCCGTCTTTGGGAATATCGGTGAAGACGAGCACTCTGTCATCCCTTATGTCGACATGATCAGGGCTGACTTTTTCTCTTTCAATCCAAGGTAAATCTTCGCGCGTGGCAAGCTTGGTGTTTTCCGGTTCAAGGCCGGATGGCAGTAAGCATTGAATGACGGCATTTGATACTTCATTGTCCGTGCTCGAAACAACAGTTCTCATTGCAACAAGTTGTCCCTGTTTAATTTCTTCCGGATTTAACGGTTCACCGTCGCGGGTAAGGAACTCACGCTTTATTGTCAGTCCGTTAGAGAACGGCTTCCAGTTGGCGATTAAAGGTACTGCTCGTGAATTTATGGTCCACACTGCGGTTCCTGCTGCCGGAACTGAATCAAGTTCAACTGAAAGCGTAGCATCCCCGTGAACAGTTACAACGGTTGTTGAGTTGCTGCCGAACTTGTCAAGCTCTACGCCGTTGCTCATGATCCGGCCCGAAGGAATAGGCTCAGCTTTTGTCTGTCCGAAGAATGAGCCGAGGGCCATGAATCCTAGTGCATTATCCTGTGTTACATCTTTTCCGTTATCTGCCATAAGATTTGACAATTTCTGAATCATTTTGGGTATGGAATCATCTGTTTTGTCGGACTCCATGCGGACAAGAGTTTCAAGTGCCAGATCACGTGTTTCGGAACTGAAGACGTTTTCTTTGTCCGTCTTAGAAACAGGAGCAGGCTTAGTAGATAAAAGCTGCATATATGCTTTCATGTCACCTGTTGCGGCGAAGGCTCCGCCGAGCAGGGTTAATGAAAGCTCATCGAGTTTAGTGATTTTTTGTTCTCGCAAATAATTCATGGGGCCGTGCATGGGGTTGCCGCATTTTGCCAAAACGTAGAGTGCATAGCTTGCTAACCTGTATGAACCTTTATCACTGAGTTCTCCGGCAAGGTTCGAAACGTAATTCATAGCTGAATTTAACAGCAGGGTATCAACCTGATAACCGGAAATTCCCGCTTCGTAGAGGAAGTGCAGTGCGTAGACAGAAGTCCATTTATCGGTATTACGTCCGTTCGGCCATAACGAGAAACCGCCGTCTCCGCTCTGCATCATGGAAAGTTTGGTTAGCGCGGACTGCACCATGTATTGCGGCGAGTTCTTCTCAAAACTTTCAGGAGAAAGTTCACGGGCAAGTTCCGGGAACTTCAGCAGCGGGAAAGCTCCTGATATTACCTGCTCGGTACATCCGTAAGGATATTGCAAAAGGTAATCGAGTTTTCCTGCCATGCGGATCATGGGCTGATTGCCGACGGTCAGTGTCCGGCTGATAGTTGAATTCATCATTCCTTCTGATTTAGACGGGAATGATGTTTCCTTGTCTTTAAGGAATCCGGACTCACTGCTGCGCGTTGCAGGTAGGGCCGGACGAATATTCATATCAACCGTTGCCACGGCATTTTCTTTGTTGCCTGCTGCTGTGAAGGTAAAGGCTGATTCGCCGATATCTTTACCGGTTCTGGCTTTAAAGAATGTGGTGGTTTGCCTGTCTTTAGCAACGGCTAATGAATCAAGATTCATATTTGTCTGGAAAGAACCGGTTGATTTAACGGTGACGGTAAAATTGCCGTCAGTCGGCGTATCGTTGCGGACGCTTACAGGAATTTCGAAGCTTTCTTCAGGAGCAAGGAAGCGTGGCAGAGTCGGTGTTACCATCAGCGGCGAACGGACTGTCATCAAGTTTGATGACGAGCCGAATTTTTCTCCGTCGGTAACAACAGCCATAATCCTCAAGGCTCCGTTAAATTCGGGGATTTTCGCATCAAACGAAGCGTTTCCGTCTTGGTCTGCTGTGATTAAACCTGACCAGAACGTAACAGGTTTGACGCGCCTGATAGAACCGCTGCCTGTGAATTGTTTCATCATAGCCAGAGCTTCACCGCCACCGGCAGGAGATTTGTTGATAGGACCGGCGTCAGGCATGAGCATGCCGAAAGTATCCGACCATCTCACTCCAAGTGCTCTTTTGGCGTAAAAATAGGTAAACGGATCAGGAGTTTTTTGTCCTGCAAGTCTTAGTATTCCTTCATCTACAGCTGCAATAGTCAGCTTTGCTCCGGGGGTTGTTTTCACTTTGAATGTGACCGTTTTTTCAGGACGGGTTGTTTCAGGAGAAGTGATATCAACTGGGAGTTTGTTGGACTGCCTGTTTACGAAAATAGGCACAGCTCCGACCGCGCGGGCTGAAGCGCCGGGCTCAAGATCTTTGACAGACCTGATCAGAGTTGCAGTTACATAAGCGTTAGGACTCAATTCTTTCTGCACCGGAACGGAAATGGTTGCCGTATTTCCTGTTATAGTCAGTGTTTTCATCCAGCGTACAGAGCGGTCTTCAACCGTAACAAGCATCTGTCCTGAGAAAGGAGTGCGGAGCTGGAACTCTGCCATTTCTCCGGCCTTGTAATCACCGCTTCTAGTCGGGATTATATCCAGTCTGGAAGGATTTTTAAGTGCCCATGGAGAATAACCCCATCCGCCGCAGAAGAAATCTGCCTGCGCGGAAACGCCTGATTCCGGATCACTCAGTATTACGCGATAGCTTCCGAATTGAACCGGCGTTACTTTAAATGAACCTTGAGATTCAGAGGGAGATATTTTGCGTGTCTCAATAAGCTGGGGGTCGCGTTCGGTCACATACCTGAATCCGCCGGACGCAGTGGTGCGTATAATGGTCTGCCAGCGATCTCTGTATAAGGTCATGATCATCTTGGGAGCCACTGTCTTTTCACCTTCCGGAGTAAGGGTCACGTAATCGAGTTTGACCTCTTCGTTCTCTTCATATCCTTGTTTAGTGAGCTCCTTAAGACCGGGATAGAATTTGGATATATTTATAGGTTCAGTCTTTATGGCCGTAACTCCGCGACCGCCTGTTTCACTGATTCTTGCTGTCAGTCTGGCTTGCAAGGCTGAGTCGGATTTAAGTTTTCCGGGGATAAGAACGGAGAATGAGTGCTTGCCTGCTTCGTCAAGAGTGTCATCCGCAACCAATATTTCTAAAGGTTTAAAGGAGCTTGAATCAGTATTGAAGCGGAACTGCTCGTAGCCGTGGGGACTGAATTCACACGGCTCAAGTGATACTCTTGCTGTAACAGGCAGATTTTCAGCCGGAGGCCCGAAAAGATATCTGCCGTCAACTTCAAAATCTAAGCTTTCGCCCGGAGAAGTAATTTTGGATGTGATTATTTCCGCAGCTATTCTGTCCGGCATAAAGTCTTCTACTGAGTAACGATAGTTTCCGATATTTTCGTTGCCTGCCAGAATATTGATAGAGAAATGTCCTGTCGGTGAATAATCAGGAATTTCCCGTTTGAATTCAACCATACCCTGACTGTCTGTGGTGGTTGTTTTGCGGGAAAGTTCTCTGCCGCGTTGATCTAAGTAGACTAGGACCACAGGCATTTTGCTTGACGGCACAAGCTTCTCATTTCTGATAATTGCCACGCCTTTGACTGTTTCACCTGGACGGTAAAGATCTCTTTCTCCGTATGAAAAGGCTGTGAATCCCTTCTGGGAAAGTCTTTGTCCGGCTACATCAAGACCAGCCATGTCGGTTGCAAAATGGTCTAAAAGAAGAAAGGTCATGTCATTATTGGATGTGACAATAACCATATAAGGAGTACCTACATCACGGAGGAAATCATTCTCATTGATGATGAGCATTCCTCTAGTGTTTGTAGTTCCGCTTGCCATGAGCTGATTCCGGTCACTGATAACCTGCACCTTTGCATCCATAACAGGCTTAAGAGTCGAGACCGAAGAAACCCAGAACAGTGTTTTATTTTCGCCCTGTTTAGCTACAATTCCCAGATCAGTAATCATTACCCAACGCTGAGCTTTCTCGCCTTGGCGGGGAACTCCGGCGCTGACTCTGTATAACCCTTTTCCGCCTTCAGCTATAAAGCTTTGCAGCGATAGCGGGGTGACAGTCTTTTGGTTCTGCTTGCCCTTAGTCGTTATTCTGCCAGAGAAAATTTTATTTCCGAGCGCAGGGGATATGTCATTTCCGTAAGTATTTGAATCAAAAGCCATGTATCCATAATGGGTGAACAGCGAGAACAGATTGTTCGGGAAAACACGGTCAACTTCCACATCCACATGGTCGGTGTTGACGGTCTTAATTCCTAAAGTTTTGTAGCCTGTTTCAGACAGGAACATTCCGTTGGCAGTGAAGTCTGCATAAGGAGTGATGTCCGGAAGACTTATTTTTGCAACGAGTTCTTTTTCAAGCACTGCGCCGTCTGCGGCGGTTAGTCCTTTTTTGAAGGTTAGCTCATATTTGTAGCCCGGCAAAAATGAGCCGGACAGGATGAGCTTGTTGCCGGACGAAGAGGCCGATACAGGAACCTCAGGCTTGATTGAAATCATTTCCAGTCCTTGCGCAGGAATAACAGGACTTGAAAAACCAAGTTCTATACTTGAACCGGAAATTGTGCTTGATCCGGTATATCCTTCGTATTTCAGAACTGGATCGAAAACTATTTCAATGGTTTTATCATAGTCTTTGCCAAGTACCATGCTGTCTTTACCGTCAGGCATGTCTTTAGCTATTTTCAGCGTATATACTTTTTTATCAGTGGTTTTTTCAATTGGAGAACTTACAAAACTCTGTGAGTAATCGTTATAATTGCTGTTAAGGCTTACGGGGATCTCTTTACCGTCGGGCCCTGTAAGAGAAATATTTTTGAGGGTCTGCTCGGCACTCACATAGTTACTGAAAGTGAAGCTTCCAGCTATTCTGATTTGTTTGCCGGGGCCTTCAACAGGTTCAGTCCATAAGTTGATTTCATTAACTACAAAACTGCCTGTCTGGACAGAAAAAGAGGTTCTTCCTGCAAGGGTTTGCCCTTTGGGGAGAAATTTATCCGGTTCCATTTTGATTGTGAATCTTGTGTCCGGAGCAAACGAAGGATCAGCCGTAAATTTAAGCCCGTAAGGATTAATCCATCTCCATTCACCTTTCACTTCCGGGGTTATTTGCGCCGGAGGAGTTGCAAGCGGGGCTGATGCTTCTTGAGGTCCTATCGGTTTGTCAAAAGCAATGAGCAGTTCCGAGTAACCCTGACTGTCGAGGCTTACATCCGTAACGACAGCTCCGTCTCCAGCTTCTTTGCGCTGTGAAACTGACTCATATTTGTTTTTAAGCAGGGCGGAAGCTTGTATAATGCAAAGCATAAGCAGCATTCCGATAATGATATTTTTCTTGTCTCTGAAAGGTGACGGTCCTCTGTCCATGGGGTAATCCTCATCATATATAGCGTTTATTCATTAATGTCGTGGTAACGGGATCATACTGCCATTTTTTTTACATATAGTCATCGTAAGATGTAGCTTTACTTGTTAAATAAACGCAGGGGATCAATTCTGTGATAATTGATATGTTTGCTTGCGAATTTGCCTGAATCCGCGGTATGAGATGATGAAATAGGTGTAGTTGTTTTATAATTATATTATAATTATTAACTGATTGTAAATGTTTCGGAGTGTGAGAATTATGGAAAAGCATAATATTGCAATTGTAGGGCTCGGCCGTGTAGGGACAGTTTTTTTAGAAAAGGTTTTACGCAGTGACGGTGTGCTTATAATTAAAAGCGTGTGCGAACCGGCTGACACCGCCGGTAAAAAAATGGCACTTGCCCATGGAATTCCGATAGGCTGTATTGATGACATCATCAAGTCAGGTGTGGACGTAGATGTTATTTTTGACTTTACAGGAGATGAACAGGTTGCGGAACTTTTACGCGGCAAACTGGAAGAATCTGGAAATAACTATACTCAGGTTGCACAGAAAAGAATCGCACGGTTGATCTGGTCTCTTATTGCCGACGATGATTATCTGCCGGAAGTAGAAGCCACAAAATATCAGTCCTATGCCGATATGCTTTTGTCACAGCAAAAGTAAAATTATTCGGGTTAATCCTATGAGTTTGTGAAGATAGGGAGAGTAATGGTGAATCTTGTTCCTTCGCCGGGATTGGAGTCGGCTGCTATAGTTCCACCGTGGTTATGCGTAATAATGAAATACGAAACAGATAAACCAAGTCCGCTTCCTGCTCCTGGGGCTTTTGAAGTGTAAAAAGGTTCAAATATTCTTTTTAAATTTTTTTCAGGAATCCCGGGACCATTATCTTCGATTTCAATGCGGATGGAATTTTTGTCAATCGAAGTGCTGATTGTGATTGTGGGAATTTCGGTTCTGTCAGCCTTTTCTGCCAGGGCTTGAGCCGCATTTTTTATCAAATTCAAAATGACCTGACTGATTTCCATTTCAGTAAAGTTAAAGTTTGGAAGCGGGCTGTACTCTCTTATAATTTTTATCTTTTTGAAATCGTATTGTTTTTTAAGATCATAGTCGTTAGCGGCCAGTGACAATGCGCTTTCAATCACATTTTCAACGTTGCCGAGTGTTTTGGCGGAGTTACTTTTGCGGCTGAAATCCAGCATGGATTTTATAATGGTAGCCGCGCGTGTTCCGGCATCTTGGATGTTGGACAAGTAATAATTTATTCCCCGTTTTTCCATATAATTTTGCATGTTTGTAAGATCTATACCGCATTCGTTTGCAATAGGTATGTTACCGGGGAGTTTTGGCGAAGTCCTTCGGATAATATTCTGGGTGACTTGCAGAATAACTCCAAGTGGATTGTTGATTTCATGAGCCATGCCTGCGGCAAGACCACCGACAGACATCATTTTTTCTGTCTGGATCATGATTTCCTGCATTTTTTTGCGCTCAGTAATATCACGCATAACAATCAGCAGTCTCTTTTTCCCGCCGATAGTAGCAACTCTTGCTAAGTTGTCAGTCCAGAAAGGATCGCCTTGAACATCTTTTACCATCCACTCGAAATGAACAGCTTCGCCAAGTAGAGCTTTTGTGAACAACTCACTAGCATATTTGTTGTCATAAGGAGGTGTGTTGAAACTGATTTCTTCAGGACTCATGCCAATTGCCTGCATTCTGGAAAGTCCGAAAAAGTCTAGAAAAGCCTGATTGATATCAATAAAAATCCGTTTTTCAATGTCCAGCACTCCGATGGCTTCTTTAGTAGAGTTGAATATTTCGCGATAGGTTATTTCAGATTTTAAAAGATCTTTTCTGGCGGATTCCCGGCTGTCGATCATTTTGTTGGCAAGGACAGCCATTTGATTAAACTCTTTAAAAGCTATCTTTGATTGATCAATTTTGACAGGAGAGTCAGTTCCTTTGCGGAAAAAACTTTCAAAAGAATCAAAGTTATCCGATAGAATCCTTTTAAATTTTTCAGTAAAAAAGAAAACGGCCAGTGCCAGAAGAGAAAAAAGTACACATACTGCTGAAATTTGTATTATAACCTTTTCAAATAGATCTTCTTTTTTATTATTAAGGATTTGTTCTATCTGTGTAAGATTTTCTCCGGAACCTACGTACCAATCCCAGTCCGGGACAGGCAGGCAGTAGCTGATTTTTTTTACCGGATCATACGATGTATCAATTGAAGGCACAGTATAGTTTAAGAAGCCGCCGCCTGACTTTGCAAGGTTAATCAAATCTTGCATAATTGCAGCACTTTTCGGGTTTTTACCATGCAATACATTATTCCCTTTTCCAGGACCTTGCAGGACTAATCCTTCATAGGTTCCGACAAAGAAATAATCATCTTTATTGTTATTCATCTGTCCTAAACGTTTAAGAACTTCATTTTGAGTTGCTTTCTTAATTGAATTATAGTTTTGCCCTGTTCCTATAACCCAGTCAAAAGGTGCAAAGTATTTTATATATGTTACTTTTTTAGAATACTTGTCTGTATCATCTGGTGTTGGTGAAATAAACTCAAGAAATCCCTCTTTTTGAGACTTGGCAAGTTCAATCATTTCTTTAGTGATGGCTCTTCCGTCAGGAGTTGTCAGTTGCAGCACATTTACATGATCTAATTTCTGATTGTCTGATGACATGATTTGTATCCCATTCATGCCAAGTGCAAATACATAATCGTTGTTATTCTTATGAACAAGAAACCGTAATGCTTCTACAATCAACCGTTTCAGCTCTTCTTTATTTTTTGTATCTTTATATGTTTCATATAAGTGGCTGGCTACGTTGTGCGCCTCTAACAATTCTGATTTAATAGAGTCTATTGCTACGGCCCGCGCTTTGTTTTTGCTGAAATCAATGTAGTCGACGACTCTGTTCATTTCGGCTTTAAGAGATGTTTTGACGAGGCCCATAGCAGCTTTTTCGGCCTGATGGCTGGCAGCATAATAGTTTGAAATCATGAAATAAAATATGATTCCACCGAATATAATAATCGTTGAAATACAGAATATGAACATATAACGGGCAAGTGTAGAGACTATACTCTTCATATAAACACCGATTTTTTAACTATAAAATATTGTTACAAGAGTTAATTTTCAAGACAGCTGAATAAATATGCAGCTGTTTGAAAAATAAAGTTGATTAAAGGAAGTCTTGTCTTTTTATTAGCATTACACTCTTAATGAGACAAGAAAGGATTTAACTATTCAGATTACAGTTATAAATAGTAGTTGCATGAGTTTACATCCGCGGAAGGTCTGAGAGTATTCTTTGAAAAGACGGGATATTGATAATCATAGGCGAATAACAGGCTCTACCTCAAAGAAAGGGGCAGTGAAGAATCCTGGTAAAAAGAAAAAGGACTTAGATTTTCATCTAAGTCCTTGATATTCTTGTGGTGCGCCTGAGAGGATTCGAACCTCTGGCCTACGGATTCGTAGTCCGGCGCTCTATCCAGCTGAGCTACAGGCGCGCTTCGGAAGAAAGTACTATGGAGAAAGTTCATTTTCGTCAAGCATTTTTTGAAATAAAGATGAACTTTTTTGACTTTAAAAATAGACTTACTTTGCGTATAATATTTAACTATATAAATTTGTTAGTTAAAATTAAATTTTATTGTTTTGGATAAAAACAAGAAGTGGAAGTGCTGCAAGAGCTATCAGGACTAAAATCCATATTTTACCTTTAAAAATATTGTAATCAGAAAACAATTTAACCCATGAATTATTCATAATAAAATGGCCGAAGATGAATTCAAAGGCGATGGTCATTGTCAGCCACATAAATCCTATCAGGAGTGCTTCTTCTGAAGAGTGTAATGGCAATAATTTTTGGCAAAAAAGGGTGTAAAATGTAAAAAGGGCGATTGCTGTGACGGACGAAAGCTGGTGTGCTGATAGCTCACCCATAAACTTTGCGTATACCGTTTCTCTGATAACGCCGTTAGCTATTGCTATGAAAACCATAGGAATCCATGCGGCTCCGTAAATAGCAACCGTTTGCAGGTGTATGCTCATTTGTTTTCCTCAGGACGCATGGCTTTTGGAACGGTCGTAATCTCTGGGAAATTGTCGGTTGTATGAATGGATTCATCCGGCAGAACCCACATGGCGGAACAATTTGGATAAAACCGTTTCAGAAATTTCGTTCCTACTTCCGGTCCCATTATAAAAACAGTTGTGGCTAGGGCGTCAGCCGTTTCTGCATTCGGCGCAATGGCTGTTGTCGCTATACTCTCATGTGATGATCGCAGGAGGAATGGATCGAAAATGTGATGTTTCCTCATTTTATCGTTACCCGAAACAGGAGTGATGAACTGGTAATAATCACCGGAACCGCAAACAGCCATATTCTTAATAGTAATTTCTCCGAGCAATCCTTTTGCCCTTGGATTTTTAAGTCCGATGGTCCATGTCCTGTTTCCGTAACCGAAAAAATCTCCTCCGGCTTCAACTAAGCCGTTGGCTATGCCTGATTTTTTTAGCTCTGCGGCGGCCGCATCAATAATAGTTCCTTTGGCCATTCCGCCAAGGTCGAGGGCCATTCCCTTGCGGGGAAGTTTTACAGTTCCTTTATTGTGGTCAATTTCTACGAGTCTGTAATTGATAAGGGGTTTTCGTTTTTGAAAAGTTTCAGGATTCAAGGCATAATAAAAATCCGTTGTAGTGATGGCGCCAATGGTAATGTCGAATGTGCCGTTTGAATTGCCGCTGAATTTTAAACCCCGCTCAATCAATTTAAGCGCGTTCTCTGAAACAGAAACATCTCTGAGTCCTGCTTCTTTGTTAATCCTCCCGATTGATCCTCTTTTATTACGATGATCAAAATCTTTTTGTAGAGTGCGCATTTCCGCGATTGCATCACGGGCGGCTTGCTGAGCTTTTTTTTCTGAAGAAGTTTCAAGAGTTAAATTCACAATGGTTCCCATCGCGACATCGGTATAGCGAAAGAATGAGTTCTCTTGGTTGTGCCTTTTCAGTAACCCTTTAGGGATAAGAAAGATTATGAGCAGAAAAACAATTGCAGGAACTATAAGGCATTTTTTGCGTTTAAATCTGGAATAAAGGGCCTTACACATAAGCGGCAGGCAAAGAATTGCTCCTGCAAGCGCGATCAGTTGAAATGAAACCGTAAGCTTCGCAGAAAACTTGATAATTGTTCCGGCAAGCAGAGGGCCTACTATAAATCCTAGATTAGTGATCAAATTTGCAAGGCCGATTGTTTTTCCCTGTTTATTACTCACTTCAGCACATATCGCCATTGAGCCTGGGATTGAAAGGGCTGAACCGGATCCGATAGTGATGCCCGCCCAGACAAAATCAGTGATATTCGTGCAATTTGCTAAAAAATATAGCCCACCAGCACTTATAAGAAGTCCTGAGCAGATGATAAATTCGCGCTTAGCTCTGGAAAAGAAACGACCTGCAAGTGGTAGTAAAAAAATGGTCGCAAGATTTGGAATAGAAAAAAGTATTCCTGTTGTTATGGATGGTAAATGCAAGCTGGATTTGAGCAGGACCGGGTAGAATGCTACCAACCCTCCTATGCCGATCGTCCTTCCGAATACGGCAAGCAGAGTAAAGGCGAAAGTCTGTTTATTCTCGATTTGATCAAGGGGCGGAGCTGTTTTGTGTATGGAATTATGTGGCAGGTCGCAAAACGATAAAAGTAAAAATGACGCCAGCATAAATACAGAAAGCGCGGTAAGGACTGGAATAAAATCCTTATCTATATATAGAATGCCGCCGAGCAGTGGCCCGAGGAAGAATGCTGTATTGATTCCTGCCGCCAGTATTGAAAATCTTTTGGTGAGTCTGCTCCCCTTAGACTGCGCACCTATGGCAGCCATTCCGACAGTTTTTATTGCTCCGGCGCACAGTCCCAGAACGAATTGTATGGCATAAAGAGAATTAAGAGACGGAGATATAAGGTATATGAGCGGCAGCAGAGCTGCAACACTTGTTGCTGTAAGCAAAAGTCTTTTTGATCCGCTGCGGTCAGAAATTGTTCCTGAAAGAGGGGCAATGAGTAACTTTGCAATAAAATACCCGCTGAAAGCAGTCCCCAGCCACATCCCTCCGGCCATTTCATCAAGGCTTAAAAGGGGTAGCGTGAATGTAAAAATGCCGATCCCTATCGAGGCTGTAAAGATGGCAACGATAAGGAGTGGAATCTGGATCTGTTTTAGCTTTTGGCTACGCTTCGAACTATAAATGTGCATGCTTCTTCAAATAGCTCTGGAATTTGGTACGGTGCTAGGAATACAGTGCGGACTGCTCCGACAATGTGGCCATAAATAAGGAAGGAAGTTTGTGGAAGCGGGACTTCTTTTATGGAGCCGTCTTCCATCCCTTTTCTCAAATAAGTTTCAATTTGGTCGATAAGTGTTTGAAATTTTGCGGCAATAGCGTGTCTATCCAGTTGCGGGTTTTCATCACTGAACGGCGAACATCTAAGTAGGGTCGGGAACGTCGTTTTGTGTGCACTTGTAAAATCAAAATAAGATTCAACAAATATTCTTAAGGCATCGAGTCCGTTTTCAGCCTTATCAGCTTTCTGGGTGAAAATGCTCAGCATCTGATCTATCAGAGCCATGCCTGCTTCGAGGAACAGATTGTCTTTATTGCCGAAGTAGTGCGATACCAGTCCCGAGGCTACTCCTGCGTGATCTGCAACCATCTTCAGAGTTGTTCCGGTGAATCCGTGTTTTCCGAATTGTTCCTGTGCGGCAAGGAGTATCCTTTGTTTTTTGGGCATCTTTGCTAGCTCCATAGCTTTTTAAAGCATGATTGAAGTGAAACTTCGTTGCTGATACAGATAGTTTTAAAAAAAGTCCGCTTTTAATTTTCCTCCTTTTTGTTCGTATTACTTTGCTCCGTAACACAAATGGAATTATAAATAATCCTTATTTTGCGGTCAGCTGTAGATTTTAAGTTAAAAAAGTTGTTAAGCAAAAAAATATTTTGTTCTTATAACAAGCAAAGAATAACTGGGGCCACAAATCTTTGGGAGTGTTTTTACGTCATGTTCAAGTACGGTAAGTTATTATTTTAAAATAGATAAATAAAAGTAACATCTATTTTAAAATAATAGCACATATTTGTCCTGCAAAATAATTAAAAGTTGTCAACAAAATTTTGAATATTGATTGACCAGCCAATTAAGGGATGGTATTACATTTATCAATATAAGGAAATGGCTTTAGTCGTTTCAGTTGACAAGCAGTGTTGAGAGTTCTGTGGTTCTGGTTTTTTTATTTCTCTCCGGAAATCGTAGTAAGCAGCTCATGGGTGGGTTTCGTCGAGTCGATTTCTGGGTGGTCGGAGGATATATGCCAGTTGGAAGTCAAAACATATTTGCCGTATCAGATTTAGCAAGCTTTAAATCGCGGCAACAAAACGAAATTCAAAATAGCTTCATGGCTGTTTTCATTTTCTACTTTCTGTTTGTTTTCTTATTCTTTTCTATCCTGCCTTTTTTTGCCTTTCTAAAAAATATATGTAGATCTTTTTCGCCAAGTACGGCTTTATTTAAAAGGTCCTTCTTGCACATCAAATCCAGTTTTCAGCACATCCATTCCAGAAAACCATTCCATTTAATACCTTCACATAACAACCCGATCTTTCCGGATCGTTTGTCGCCATCAAATTATGAAATATTCCCATACAGGGAATTATTTATTTTAAACCGGGTTTATTACTCATTGTCTGGAAATAATTTACCGTTTTTCCAGAGCATTTGAGGGGGTGGCAACGCTATAAGCAGCGAAACTGTTTGTAGTATTTTTGTCACATTTAATCAGGCTGATGAGGTTATGCTGGTAGTCCATTAATGCGGGAGTATTTCCGTCAAAGGAGGATGATTATGGCTGTGGATGTATCTTCGCACGTAGTGCGGCCTGGAAAACGTGATGCGGTTCTTGACTGGCTGCAAATGCTCACAGGGGCAGGTCTGGTTCTCTTCATGTGGTGTCACATGCTGCTTGTTTCATCGGTTGTTATTTCTCCGAAACTTATGAATGCGATAGCCGGTTTTTTTGAGTCAACCTATATGGTTCAAGTTGGCGGTCCTTTGATTTTCTTAGCTTTTTTGCTACATTTCGTGCTGGCAGCAAGGAAAATACCTTTCCGCTCTGACGGTCAGGCCGCCATTTGGCAGCATGCAAGAATGCTTAAGCATCGTGACACATGGCTCTGGGTGGTGCAGGCAGTAACGGCCATGATTATTCTTGTCATGGGAGCTATTCATATGTGGGTCGTTTTAAATGACCTTCCCATCACCGCTGCAAAATCAGCCGCTCGTGTATCCGACGGATGGTGGCTGTTATTCTACCTTGTTCTTCTGCCCTGCGCTGAACTGCACGTCAGTGTCGGCTTTTACCGCATCGGCGTTAAGTGGGGAGTTGTTAAGACGGAAGGAAGAGCAAAGGCCAAAAAATTTGAATTCCTCCTTTTCTCTATCTTTATGACCATTGGCATTATCACTCTGATCAGGTTCGTAACTTTAATGTAAACGGGGTTATTAAATGCAAACATATTACTCTGATCTCCTCGTAATCGGAGCCGGACTGGCTGGCGAGCGAGTGGCTGTTGAAGCCGCACAGGAAGGTTTTGACGTAATCTGCCTTTCCATTGTTCCCGCACGCAGATCCCATTCTTCTGCCGCGCAGGGCGGAATGCAGGCTGCGCTCGGTAACTGTGTTAAAGGGGAAGGCGATAGTGTTGATGTTCACTTCGGTGATACTGTCCGCGGTTCTGACTGGGGGTGTGACCAGGAAGTTGCAAGGCTTTTCGCGGATGCGGCTCCTATTGAAATGAGACGGCTGGCTCATTGGGGTGTGCCTTGGAACAGAGTTGTTCCGGGGAAGTCTTTTTATTTTAAGGGCGGAGAAAAATTTGATAAGGAAGAAAAAGAAGAGAAGCGCGGCCTGATCACTGCACGCTCATTCGGCGGAACCGCTAAATGGCGGACCTGCTATACTTCTGACGGAACCGGACATGCTGTTATGTGTACCATGGATAACAGATGTGCCGAGCTTGGAATTACTGTTTTAGACCGTAAAGAAGCAATCTCACTTATCCATGACGGTGATGTCTGCACCGGAGCTGTTGTCCGCTGTCTGCGCACCGGAGAACTTGAAGTCTATCTCTCAAAATCTACTGCAATCTGCACAGGCGGTTTCGGTCGTATCTATAAAGCCACTACCAACGCTGTTATCTGTGACGGCGGCGGGCATATTATCGCTCACGACACAGGCGTTGTCCCTATCGGTAATCCGGAAGCTATCCAGTTTCATCCCACCGGAATTGTCCCGACCGATATTCTGGTGACAGAAGGGTGTCGCGGTGACGGTGGAACACTGCTTGATGTTAATGAAGAAAGATTCATGAACATTTACGAGCCTGAAAAAGCAGAACTTGCTTCCCGTGATGTTGTCTCCCGCTGGATGACTCATCATATGCGCCAAGGTAAAGGCGTTAAATCTGCTTACGGTGAACATCTCTGGCTGGATATCCGCCATCTCGGCGACAAACATATTTCGACTAAGCTTCGCGAAGTTGATGAAATCTGTAAAAACTTCCTTAATGTTGACCCACGCAAACAACTTATTCCTGTCCGTCCCACTCAGCATTATACAATGGCCGGAGTCCGTACCAATAAAGACGGCGCTGTCTACGGCCTTAAAGGGCTGTTCTCCGCAGGGGAAGCCGCATGCTGGGATATGCACGGGTTTAACAGACTCGGTGGTAACTCACTTGCGGAAACAGTTGTAGCAGGCGGTATCATCGGGACTAAAATAGTTGAATTCCTGAAAGGTTACGAAACTCAGTTTAAAACGAAAGTTGTTGCTGATGCTGTCCATAAGCAGGAAGAAAGAATCTATAACCTTGCTCACAAAACAAACGGCACCGAGAATGTCTACAAAGTACGCGGAGAGTTGCAGGAAGCTCTTATGCAGGGTTGCTTTGTATTCAGAAATGATCCGGGCCTTAAGGCCTGCATTGAAACTCTTAAAGGAACTCTTGAAAAAGCTCGCAAAGTCGGTCTGGTTTCAAATGGAGTGGGAGCTAATCACGAAATGGGAGCGGCTCTCAAGATTGTCGGTCAGGTCAAACTCGGCCTTTGTATTGCGCAGGCTGCTTTGGAACGTACTGAAAGCCGTGGATCTCACAATCGTGAAGACTTCACCGAACGTAATGACCGTGACTGGCTTAAAAGAACTCTTGCATACTGGCCTGAAGGCAGCGATATGCCTGACCTTAAGTATGAAGAAGTTACTCCCGTGTACGAAATTCCACCGGGAGATCGCGGTTACGGCGCAGGTAAGATAATCGAGGCTGACAAGGCTGAGATAGAAGCAAAAATGATCAAGAGATAAACTCCTGAAAGTAATCAAGGAACATAAAATGAGCAGAAAACTCGAATTCGATATATTCCGCTATAATCCGCAGGATAAGGGTTCCGTTCCGCACATGCAGACTTTTGTTCTGGATGAGACAGAGAACATGACCCTCTTCATTGCACTTAACCGTCTGCGTGAGGAACAGGATCCCGGCCTGATCTTCGACTTCTGTTGCCGCGCTGGTATTTGCGGTGCATGTGCCATGGTTGTGAACGGTCGTCCCGGACTGGCTTGCCAGACAAAGACTATTGATCTTCCGACTCAGATAACTTTGCTGCCGCTTCCGGTTTTTAAACTGATCGGTGACCTTTCAGTTGATACCGGAACCTGGTTCAGAGAAATGTATCAGTCCACAGAGTCATGGATTCATACTCATAAAGTATTTGAAGATAATGCTATCGAAGAACGCATGGAAAATGATGTTGCCGAACAGATCTATGAACTTGAACGGTGTATCGAGTGCGGTTGTTGTATTTCCGCCTGTGGTACTGCCCGTTTGCGTGACGACTTCCTCGGGGCGGCCGCTCTTAACCGCGTAGCCCGTTTTGTTGTCGACCCTCGTGACCAGCGTACAGATAGAGATTATTTTGAAATTATCGGAAATGATGAAGGAATCTTCGGTTGCATGGGGCTGCTTGGCTGTGAAGATGTTTGTCCTAAGAATCTTCCTTTACAGAACCAGTTAGGATTCCTGCGCCGTAAGATGGGTATCACCGCTATCAAGGAAATATTCAGGAAGTAGATGATGCGAACTATTAAAGCTGAAACTGTCATTGATGCTGTGGCGAAGATGTGCGTGAGCGCGAATCGCTACTTGCCGGAAGACGTGCGAAAGCGTTTTGAAGAATGTGCAGCTGCGGAAGATTCTCCGGCTGCAAAAGAAGTCTTCAGGCAGATCAAAGAAAATTGGGAGCTGGCGGAAAAGTCAGGACTTCCGCTTTGTCAGGACACCGGACTCGCAGTTTACATTGTGGATGTCGGTGAAGATGTCAAAGTTGAAGGAATGACTCTGCGTGAAGCTATCACAGAAGGAACTCGCAAAGGGTACGAAGAAGGATTTTTAAGGAAATCTTCCTGTGATCCTCTGACCCGCAAAAACACAGGAGATAACACTCCTGCAATCATTCATTTTGATATTGTCCCCGGTGACAAAATCAAAATCACTTTCATGGCAAAAGGGGGCGGTTCTGAAAATATGAGCCGCGTGACCATGCTTGCTCCTGCACAAGGGTGGGCCGGAATTAAAAAGTTTGTCATCGAAAGAGTTGCTGAGGCAGGTCCTAATCCATGTCCTCCGACAATGGTAGGCATCGGTGTCGGCGGAACTTTTGAATACTCCGCGCTTCTGGCTAAGAAATCTCTCATGAGAAAAGTAGGCACGCCCAGCCCAGATCCGGAAATCGCAAAGCTCGAAGCTGAACTCATGGAAGATCTTAATAAACTTGGAATCGGCCCCATGGGGCTTGGCGGTAAAACGACTGTGTTTGATGTAAAAATCGAAATGCGCCCATGTCATATCGCAAGTCTGCCGCTGGCTGTTAATATCCAGTGTCATTCTTCAAGGCATGAGGAGGTGGTACTCTAATGGCCCAGTATTCACTCACCACTCCGCTGACTGATAAAGATATGGAGCAGCTTAAAGCCGGTGATGTCGTAAAACTTACCGGAACTATTTATACTGCCCGTGACGCCGCTCATAAGAGACTGACGGATCTGCTTGATAAAGGAGAACCTCTTCCTTTCGACCTGAAAGGTTCAGTTGTTTATTATGTCGGGCCAAGTCCGGCCCCTCCGGGCAGACCGATCGGAGCAGCAGGACCTACCACCAGTTATCGCATGGACACTTATGCCCCGCGCCTGCATTGCCTCGGCCAGAAGGCCAGCATCGGTAAGGGGAAAAGGAGCGATGAAGTTAAACAGGCTCTTAAAGATAATAAGGCTGTTTATTTCGGAGCAACAGGCGGAGCAGGAGCACTTCTTTCCATGTGCATCAAAGAAGCAAAGGTTATCGCTTTTGATGAACTCGGACCGGAAGCGATCCGTGAACTGACCGTTGAAGATTTTCCTTTACTGGTCATCAATGATTGTCATGGGGGAGAACTTTACGCTGTACCGGACAGAAAAGCCGCAGGATTATAATTATCTGTATGCTTAAAAACAACTGACGAATCAGGAGAAAATTATGGCTCTTTTTACTAAACAGGAAGCTCTGGATTATCATTCCAAAGGCAGAAGAGGCAAAATTGAAGTTGTTCCGGTTAAACCCTGTGCAACTCAAAAACATCTATCCATGGCCTACAGCCCCGGCGTTGCCGAAGCTTGTTTGGAAATAGCTAAAGACAAAGATAAATCCTTTCTCTACACAGGGCGCGGAAATCTTGTAGGAGTTGTTTCAAACGGAACAGCTGTTCTCGGTCTCGGTAATATCGGCCCTGAAGCCGGAAAACCTGTTATGGAAGGTAAAGGGGTTCTCTTTAAAGTTTTTGCAGACGTGGACGTTTTCGACATTAATCTTAATGTCACCGATCCTGATGAACTTTGCGCAATAGTAAAAGCTCTTGAGCCTACTTTCGGCGGCATTAACCTAGAAGATATCAAGGCTCCTGAATGTTTTTATATTGAAGAGAAGCTTAAAAAAGAAATGAATATTCCGGTTTTTCATGATGATCAGCACGGAACCGCGATTATTTCCGGTGCCGGACTTATCAATGCCGCAGAAATTGCCGGTAAAAAAATCTCCGATATGCGTCTTGTTGTTTCCGGCGCAGGTGCTGCGGCAGTAGCCTGTACTAACTTCTACATGACACTTGGAATTAAACGCGAAAACGTTGCTATGTTTGATTCAAGAGGGCACATCAACAAAAGCCGTTCAGGTTTGAATCCTCAGAAGCAGTATTTTGCTACTGACAAAGAGTACAAAGATTTAGCTGATGCCATGAAGGGTGCAGATTTATTCCTCGGTCTTTCCGCAAAAGGCATAGTCTCAAAAGATATGGTTAAATCCATGGCTGACTCGCCGATCATCTTTGCCTGTGCCAACCCTGACCCTGAAATCACTTATACCGATGCTAAGGAAGCAAGACCTGATGCAATCATGGGAACCGGACGTTCTGACTACCCTAATCAGGTAAACAATGTTCTCGGCTTCCCGTTTATCTTCAGAGGTGCGCTGGATGTGCGTGCAACCACCATTAATGAAGAAATGAAAATTGCAGCAGCCAATGCTCTTGCCGCTTTGGCAAAAGAACCGGCTCCGGATTATGTCTGCAAAGCTTACGGTGTGGATAAACTTGAGTTCGGCATTGATTATATCATCCCGAAACCGCTTGATCTTCGCTTGATCGAGTTTGAATCCGCTGCTGTAGCGCAGGCTGCAATGGACACAGGGGTTGCTCAGATCACACTTGATATCGAAGAATACAAGAAAGAACTGCGCGAACGTCTGGCTGCTTCCAGAATTCGCGTCACGGACTTTATCGAATCTTACCATTTGGGAATCTAACTTGAAAACTCCTTTCCGGCTTCAGGTGAAGCCGGAAAGGTCAAATAGGTGATGAGGTCTTTATGTTAGCATCAGCAGTCTGCGTAGAGGGTTAAGCGAAGTGTAATCAAAGTGCGTTGACAATCTGCTTTTAAAGCAGAGCACAGGTTACATTCGCTTGTCCGGCAGTCTGCATAAGCGCAAAGTGAGGGACTATGAGCGCTCAAAAGGAAAGTGGTAAGGGCAGAAAAGTGGGCTTTTTTCTGGGGCCGATTGTATTTGCTTTAATGTTACTTATTCCGGTGCCAAGCGGGATGGAGCCGGGAGCTTGGAAAGTTGCGGCTGTAACAGCTTTGATGGCAATCTGGTGGATTTCGGAAGCAATTCCTATTCCGGCAACGTCTTTATTACCAATCGCTTTGTTTCCTATTCTTGGAGTTATGAAGTCTGCCGCAGCATGTGGGCCGTATTCAAATCATCTTATTTATCTATTCATGGGTGGTTTCTTTTTGGCAGTAACGATGGAAAGATGGAATTTGCATCGTCGCATAGCCATTCACACAATTAAAGCCGTTGGAACAAGTCCGGGGCGTATGATTCTCGGGTTTATGATTGCTACCGGTTTTCTTTCAATGTGGGTTTCCAACACTGCTACCGCAATGATGATGGTTCCTATCGGTCTTGCTGTTATTCAGCAGGCAACAGGCTTTGATTCACAAACTCTCAGAGCTTGCCCCACTTCTGGTCCTGAATCTAACTTTGGTAAATGTTTAATGCTCGGTATCGCCTATGCTGCATCCATGGGTGGTGTCGGTACAATAATCGGAACTCCTCCGAATACCGTTATGGTCGCTATGGTCGACAAAATGTACGGTGTTCAGATCGGGTTCGGACAGTGGATGGTTTACGGTGTTCCTCTTGCTGTGATCATGATCGGTGTTTCCTGGTGGATTCTTACTCAGGTTCTCTTTCCCACAAAGGGAATGGAGCTTGCCG
This sequence comes from Desulfovibrio gilichinskyi, assembly GCF_900177375.1. Lineage (NCBI taxonomy): Bacteria > Pseudomonadati > Thermodesulfobacteriota > Desulfovibrionia > Desulfovibrionales > Desulfovibrionaceae > Maridesulfovibrio > Maridesulfovibrio gilichinskyi. Next base: position 132,461 of record NZ_FWZU01000002.1, read on the forward strand.
GAGGGCAGGATATTATTGATCAGGAAATTGAAAAGCTCGGACCTATGAGCAAAGAAGAAAAGTACATAGTAATCGTAGGTTGCATTGTTGCCGCTTTCTGGCTGTCCCGTGGGTTCGTTGCCAAAGCTTCTTTTATTAAGGAAGTTTGGCCTAACTTTAAGTATATTGCTGATGCAACAATTGGTATTCTCGGTTCATTGGTTCTGTTCGCTATCCCTACTAATTTTAAGAAAGGTGAATTCCTGCTTGACTGGAAGACCGCTGTTAAAATTCCATGGGATGTTATTCTGCTCTTCGGTGGTGGTTTAGCTATTGCGAACGGTTTTTCTAAAACCGGACTTGCTTCTTATATCGCATCCAGACTGACCATGCTTGAAGGTATGACTCTACTTGTTTTTGTCGGGCTGGTTGTTATTATCACAATCTTTTTGACAGAAATAACTTCCAACACCGCAACGGCTACCTTGCTTGTACCTATTATGGGTAGTGCTGCAATTGCGATGGGTGTTAACCCGCTGGCAACAATTGTCGGTGCTTGTGTTGCTGCTTCCTTCGCATTCATGCTCCCGGTTGCAACTCCGCCTAATGCAGTTGTTTTCGGTAGCGGGTGTGTTTCGATCAAACAAATGGCCGCAGCCGGTTTTTGGTTAAACATATTCGGAGCAATTCTAATCACGTTCTCAGTTGTTTACTTCCTACCGGTAATTTGGGGTGTTGATCTGAATGTACTCCCTTCATGGGCTGTAATGCCTAAATAAAACAATCATCTTATTTCCGGGCGATATTTTTATCGCCCGGAAATATTTTTTCAAAGAAATATTATTTTTATACTTTACTAAAAGATAAGAGTCGTAGCGGACTAGCGCTGACTAAATTTTATGATTGAAAGAACGAAAATTTTTGACCGAAGCCGGATTTAGGTAGAGCTAAAAATTAATGCCCCTTCTGCTCTTGCTTATTCGAAGGCGTTTCTTAGCTGAAAAGATTAAGAATATTCGGTCGACAATGTATGACAACTGCATGTTTGTCCGTTTTTTTCCTGCTACCCGCAAGGCGGGGAAAAAGGATAATTTATCCGTTGTCATGGGAGACTTCAAAATGCCTCGCAAGCATTTTCCCGGCAGTGACGTTACAGTTTGCCTGCTCATCGCAACAACTGGTTGTAGCACTTACGACTTGGCAGTATGGCGGACCTCATCAGTACCTCCTGCGTTTGCTGTCGGGAAGTCTCCTTCTAATAGAAACGAAAGCATGATATAAAAAACTATTGTGGTATTATTTTATTTCCTAAATCCGGAGAAAATATGTCGAATTGTCTTTATATAGCGGCTACAGAAGCACGCAGCGGAAAGTCTGCTATTGTGCTGGGCGTAATGCAGTTGCTGCTGACCCATGTTCGTAAGGTTGCGATTTTCAGACCTATTATTCATGACGGCTTTGGCGGCGGGCGTGATCATGATATTGATTTAATTCTGAGCCATTTTAAACTCCCTCAAAAGTATGAAACAACTTACGTCTATACTCAGAGTGAAGCGACAAGAATGATTAATGACGGAAATAATTCAGTATTAATGGAAAATATTCTTGAAAAGTTCAGAAGTCTCCAAGAAGAATATGATTTTGTGCTTTGTGAAGGGACTGATTATTTGGGAGCTGAAGCCGCAGTTGAATTTGAAATAAATATGGATGTAGTAGGCAATTTAGGCTGCCCTGTACTTGCTGTGCTTAACGGAATGGAAGGTCAGGAAGATGAAATATGTGATTTGTCCAGAAGGACATTTGATTTGTTTCAGGAAAAGGGGTTGGACGTTATTGCTGTTATGGTTAACAGGGCCGGCAAAAAGGTTTCCAGTGATTTGGTTGACAGGATAAAAGCGGGCTTCATCACTGTGAACAAACCTCTGGTATATATTATCCCTGATGATAAACGACTTGCAAACCCGACTGTAAATGATGTTGCAAAATGGATGGATTGTAAGGTCCTGTACGGAGCAGACAGACTGGAAACTCCCGTAAATGATTACGTTGTAGCAGCAATGCATATTGAGAATTTTTTGAAGTATGTCGGTGAGGGAAGTCTTATTATCACCCCCGGAGACCGCTCCGATATTATTCTTGCAAGCTTGGCGTCGCGCTTGTCAGATGCCTACCCGAATATATCAGGCATTCTTCTGACAGGCGGTATACATCCGGCAATGACCGTGCATCATCTTATAGAAGGCTGGAAAGGTGTTCCGATACCTATCTTAATTGTCCCGGAGCATACATACAAAACTGCGCAGATAGTGCAGGGACTTCACGGAACCATTGATCCTGAAAACAGTGTTAAGGTTCTGTCGGCACTCGGCCTTTTTGAAACATGTGTAAACTCTCATGAATTGCAACAGAAGCTGGTCTCAACAGTCTCTACAAGAATTACTCCGTTTATGTTTGAACATACCCTGCTGCATAAAGCACGTGAGAAAAAACAGCATATAGTTTTGCCTGAAGGTACAAGTGAAAGAATTCTGCATGCTGCTGATATTTTGACGCGTAGGGATGTTGTTACACTTACGTTACTCGGTAATGAGGAAGAAATCAGGCAGATTGCATCAAATATTGATATCAATCTTGAGGGCATAAATATTGTCGACCCCGTGAAGGCAGATTGTTTTGAAAAGTTTGTGGAAGATTATTATGAACTGCGTAAGCACAAGTGCATTATGAAAGAAGATGCCCGTGACCGTATGAGTGATCCTACGTATTTCGGGACAATGATGGTCAAGACCGGAATGGCGGGTGGAATGGTTTCCGGATCGGTTACTACAACAGCTCAGACTATCCGTCCTGCTTTTGAATTTATAAAAACAAAGCCCGGAGTATCAATAGTTTCCAGTGTTTTTCTAATGTGCCAGAATGATCAGGTTATGGTTTACGGGGATTGCGCAGTAAATCCTAATCCTGATGCCAGCGAGCTTGCGGAAATTGCAATCAGCTCGGCGGAGACTGCAAGAATCTTCGGTATCGAGCCACGGGTGGCAATGCTTTCGTATTCAACAGGATCTTTGAGTAAAGGGAAAGATGTAGATAAAGTGGTGGAAGCGACCAGAATTATTCGCGAGAAAGCACCGGATTTGGCGGTGGAAGGACCGCTTCAATATGATGTTGCTGTTGACCCTTACGCTGCAGAGGAGTTTATGCCCGGTAATGCCGTTGCAGGCAAAGCGACTGTTTTGATTTTTCCTGACCTTAATACAGGTAACAATACGTATAAGGCTGTTCAAAGGTCTGTGCCTGATTCGGTTGCCATCGGTCCTATACTTCAGGGACTTAAAAAACCGGTTAACGATTTGAGCCGCGGGTGTCAGGTGCGTGATATTGTCAACACTGTGGCAATTACGGCGATTCAAGCTCAGTCTGAATCTTAATCAGCCAATAATTCAGTATCTTATGTTTAAATTAATTTTGTTGAATGCCTATTCAATATATAGTTGTAATAAGTCGTTAAAGCGTTTATATACAGCTTTAAAGGTACTGTTTGATCAATCGATCAATGAGGTCAGCTTCATTTTTGCCGGGATGCTGATATTTACAGGTAGGCAAACTATGTAATGGTATGCTAAAGTTTTCGGTGCACGCCTTCCAAACCAAAAGACACGGAGAAAGTATAATGGCTAAGAAAATGAAAACAATGGATGGTAACCAAGCCGCGGCATATGTAGCGTATGCTATGTGTGAAACCGCAGCTATCTTTCCTATCACTCCTTCATCCCCTATGGCTGAGTTTGCAGATGAATGGGCTCTTAAGGGTGTAAAAAATATTTTCGGGACTTCAATGGAAGTTCGTGAACTGCAGTCAGAAGGCGGAGCTGCCGGAGCCCTGCATGGTGCTCTTGCTGCCGGTAACCTTTCCTGTACCTTCACAGCCTCACAGGGCCTCCTGCTGATGATTCCTAACATGTATAAGATTGCAGGCGAGCTTCTCCCCACAGTCTTCCATGTTTCTGCCCGCGCTCTGGCCGGCCACGCTCTTTCCATTTTCGGTGACCATCAGGACGTAATGGCCTGCCGTCAGACCGGATTTGCAATGCTGGCTTCTAACTCCGTGCAGGAAAGTCTTGACCTTGCACTTGTTTCACATCTTGCAACTATTGAATCAGACATTCCTTTTGTTCATTTCTTTGATGGTTTCAGAACTTCTCATGAAATTCAGAAAGTCGAACTTATCGACTACGCTGATATGGCAAGTGCTCTTAACTGGGAAAAAGTAAGAGACTTCCGTGACCGTGCTCTCAATCCTGAACATCCTCACACCAGAGGAACAGCTCAGAACCCGGATATTTACTTCCAGGCTCTTGAAGCAATCAATCCTTACAGAGACGCAGTTCCCGGTCATGTTGAAGATGCAATGAAAAAAGTGGCTGATATTACCGGCCGCAAATATAAACTTTTTGATTACGTAGGACATCCTGAAGCTGAAGATGTTATTATTGCAATGGGTTCCAGCTGTGAAGCCATTGAAGAAACAATCGAACGCCTTAACGCTCAGGGCGAAAGACTCGGACTTGTAAAAGTCAGACTTTTCCGTCCGTTCTCAATGGAACACTTAGGACGCGCACTGCCTGCAACCACTCAGCAGATCACTGTTCTGGATCGCACCAAAGAAGGCGGAGCTATCGGTGATCCTTTGTACCTTGATGTTTGCACCGCTCTCAGAGAATTGAAAATTGATCTTCCTGTTCACGCCGGACGGTACGGCCTCGGTTCAAAGGAATTCACTCCTTCCATGGTCAAAGCAATCTATGACAACATGAAGTCAATTGCTCCCAGACATCATTACACTGTCGGTATCCACGATGATGTTACCCGTCTTTCTCTTGAAATCGGACCGAATTTGGATGTTACTCCTGAAGGCACTGTTCAGTGTAAATTCTGGGGTCTCGGTTCAGACGGTACTGTCGGGGCTAATAAGCAGGCGATTAAAATTATCGGTGATAAGACTGATAAATTTGCGCAGGGTTACTTTGCTTACGATTCCAAAAAATCAGGTGGTATCACCGTATCGCATCTGCGTTTTGGTGATCATCCTATCAAATCAACATATCTCGTTGAAATATCTGACTTCATAGCTTGTCATAATCCAAGTTACGTTAAACTTTATGATCTTTTAGACGGAATCCGCCCCGGCGGAACATTCCTGCTGAATACCAGCATGGGACTCGAAGATCTGGAAGTTGAACTTCCTGCAAAGCTCCGCCGCAAAATTGCCAAGAACAATCTTAAGTTCTACACAATTGATGCTGTTAAAATTGCCGCAGCTGTAGGTCTTGGCGGACGCATAAATATGATTATGCAGACCGCATTCTTTAAATTAGCAAATGTAATTCCTTTTGCGGATGCTGTTGCTTACCTTAAAGAATCAATTAAGAACGAATACGGCAAAAAGGGCGATAAAATCGTCAATATGAATAATGCCGCTGTTGATGAAGCAGAAGCCAATATCAACGAAATTAAATATCCTGAATCATGGGCAACCATGGAAGATGAAACGGTTGAAGAACACTTTGAACCGGAATTCATCACTGATGTTGTTAAACCTATCCTTGCTCAGAAGGGTGACGAGCTTCCTGTCAGCGCATTTTCACCTGACGGCCGTTTCCCGATGGGAACAAGCCGTTTTGAAAAACGCGGCGTAGCAATTCTGGTTCCTGAATGGGACAAAGACAATTGTATTCAGTGTAACCAGTGTTCATTCGTCTGCCCTCACAGTGCTTTGCGTGCTGTGCTTGTCAACGAAGAAGAACATTCAATTGCTCCGGACAGCTTTGAAACAGTTGAAGCCAAAGGTAAAGGATTTGAAGGCCTGCAGTATCGTATGCAGGTCAACGTCCTTGACTGTCAGGGCTGTGGGAACTGTGCGGATATCTGTCCTGCAAAAGACAAAGCTCTGCATATGAAACCTATAGCTTCGCAGACAGATGCTCAGGTTCCTAACTATGACTTCTCTGAAATTGTCTCCTTCAAGGATGACATTCTTCCCCGCACTACTGTTAAGGGCAGCCAGTTCCAGCAGTCTCTGCTTGAATTCTCCGGTGCCTGCGCAGGTTGCGGTGAAACTCCTTATGCGAAAGTTCTGACTCAGCTCTTCGGCGAACGCATGATTATCGCCAATGCAACCGGTTGTTCCTCCATCTGGGGTGCATCTGCTCCTTCCACTCCTTATTGCGAGAATCTGGAAGGCCACGGACCTGCATGGGGTAACTCCTTGTTTGAAGATGCCGCTGAATACGGTTTCGGTATGGAAATGGCTATCTCCAACCGCCGTAACCGCTTAGCTATGCAGATGAAGCAGGCTATGGAAGGCGAGATGAGTGCTGACCTGCGCGAAGCCATGACAGGCTGGATTGAAAATAAAGATGACGCTCAGAAATCACTTGAATACGGTGATAAACTTCGTGATCTCCTTTCTATCGAAGCTGATTGCAGTGACCTGCTTTGCGAAATTGAAGAGCAGGAAGATATCTTCACCAAGAAATCAATATGGTGTTTCGGCGGTGACGGATGGGCATACGACATCGGATTCGGCGGTCTCGACCATGTTCTTGCTTCCGGTAAGGATATCAACGTATTGGTAATGGATACCGAAGTGTACTCCAATACCGGTGGTCAGGCTTCTAAGGCAACACCTCTCGGATCAGTTGCCAAGTTTGCAGCCGGTGGTAAGATGACCGCCAAGAAAGATCTTGGACGTATGATGATGACTTACGGTTATGTCTACGTCGCTTCCGTCTCCATGGGTGCTAACAAGAATCAGGTAATGAAAGCATTCCTTGAAGCTGAAGCGTACCCCGGTCCTTCTTTGGTTATTGCATATGCACCTTGTATCAATCAGGGAATCAGAAAAGGCATGGGTAAAACCCAGTACGAAGGTAAACTTGCAGTTGAATCAGGTTACTGGCCTCTTTACAGATTCGATCCACGCCGCGCAGAAAACGGTGAGAATCCTCTGGTTGTTGAATATAAAGCTCCTGATGGAAATATTCAGGACTTTCTCTCCGGTGAAAACCGTTACGCAATGCTGGAACGCATGCTTCCTGAAACTTCCAAGACACTGCGTGCCGGAATTGAAAAGGATTGTCTGCAAAGATATAAACTGCTCAAGCAGCTCTCTGAACTTGATTACTCACTTGATGATTCAGCCGAATCACCAGCCGAATAATCTCTGTCTCAATATGAATTAAAAAGCCCCCGGATTCGTTAAATCGAATTCGGGGGCTTTATTTACCTGCCTAAACTAGCTTTATGATTTTTATCCGGCATAAAAATCCGCATTTATAATGTTCTTACTTGGTAATTGCAGATGGTAAACTTACGCAGATTGCTGTTCGAGGAGAGCCAGCTCGGCTTGAAGGAGGGCCAGGTCAACCTGTTTAGTTTTTAATTCTTCTGCAGCTTTTTCATCACTGGATGATTTTGCTCTGAGTTCTTCAATTTCTTCTTCAGCGTCGCTGATTTCATTTTTTTTGTCAGTTATTTCGTCAGAATCAGTTTCGGTTCCCTGAGCTGCGCCACTTCCCCCGGCACCTCCGGCACTTGCCCCTTTGGCTCCGCCAGAGTTACTCTTTGAACCTTCTGAATTTTCAGAGCCCTGCTGAGCGTCTCCTTCGCTCTTAGCTCCAGCCCCTTCCGGCTGCACTTCTTTCATGTTTGAAGTGTCTAGACCATTTTTTTGGGCAAAGGCATCCATGGTTCCTTTCAGCTCATTTTTTTGTTTATCATTGAGTTCTGAAGGGTCCTTTGCTCCGAATTCGTCAAGTTTGGTTTTAAACAGATCCATAGCTTCGGCGGAGATTATAACCGTGTCGCCAGACTGAGTTTTAGATTTAATAAGTTCTTCGTCGTGTACCTGTTTTTTTTGAATAGCCTGACTCGTGTCCACTGAGCTGCCGGTTATACTCTGATCAATCGATGAAATTCCATCCATAGCATTCTCCTTTTTTGAAGTTAAAGCCGTCTAGATGAATTAAGTAAGCAAGATATTGACCAAGTTATATTAAGTTATATTAAGAATAAAAAAGCCGCCTAAAGTGGCGGCTTAAAAAAAATATGAAGTCTGCGGCTAACCGCGGCCTTTAGTTTTTGTTTTGCCGTGCTTGGCATTTTTTTCAATAAAAGCGATCAATTTCCCGGCCACGTCTTTGCCGGTTGTTTTTTCAATTCCTTCAAGCCCCGGTGAGGAATTTACTTCCATAACAACCGGACCGTGTTTTGAACGGAGTATATCAACACCGCAAAATCCCAGTCCCATAATTTTAGCACTGCGGACGGCTGTTGAACGTTCTTCAGGGGTAATGGTTATAAGTGAAGCTGTTCCGCCCTGATGCAGGTTGGATCTAAAGTCTCCTTCGCGTCCCTGCCGTTTCATGGAGGCAATAACCTTATCACCGATGACCAGACAGCGGATGTCAGAACCGGATGCTTCAGCAATAAACTCCTGAACTAAAATATTGGCATTAAGTCCTTTGAAAGCTTCTATTATACTTGCCGCTGTATTCTTTGTTTCTGCTAAAACGACTCCTTTCCCCTGAGTTCCTTCCAGCAGTTTGATAACAAGCGGAGCACCCCCGACGACATTGATGAGGTCTTCAGTGTATTTTGTGGAATGGGCAAAAGCTGTTACAGGAAGGCCTATTCCTTTTCTTGCTAAAAGTTGCAAGCTTCTAAGCTTATCACGCGAGCGGGTGATGGATACGGATTCATTTACGCAATATACGCCCATCATTTCAAACTGGCGGACGACTGCGCAGCCGTAAAAAGTAATTGATGCACCGATGCGCGGAATTATTGCGTCAAACCCTTCAAGTGCTTCACCTTTGTAAAGAATACTCGGGTTGTGAGAAGTTATATTCATGTAGCAACGCAAGGGATTGATTACCTGTACTTCGTGGCCACGCTCTTCGCAGGCGCGGACCATGGAGGAAGTAGAGTAAAGTTCTTTTCTGCGTGAAAGAATGCCTATTTTCATATCAATCTCCGGAAATTAAAATCTTTTTATGGACAGCAGCTAAATCTTTTCCCAAAACATAGGAACGTTTGGGATCTACTACTAATTTTTGCGCCATGGCAGTGCGGCCCAGAAGCATTCTGAACTTCATGGTATCGCGATTGGTTAATGTGACTTCTACTTCCCAAGTAAGTTGGCCCATCGTCAACGGCGTCATAATTACAGTTCTTTTTTCCACTCCGCCGCCGGAATTAGTTACGCGACGGGTATCTACGACAGGGGCTTCGCAGAACAGTTCTATATCTTTTCTTCCCTGCGCAGGGTGAATGCCGAAACGAATCCAGCGTTTACCGTCACGCTCGAAAAATTCTTGCTGAAAAGAGTGCAGGCAGGATGTTTTTGCACCTGTGTCAACTTTAGCCTTAATTGCGGGAATTCCAAGTTCAGGGAAACAGGCCCACTCCCGCCAGCCGATGATTGTTCGGCCGTACACTGTGTCCGGTCGCTTCACTCTGTGCTCCTAGGTTATCATTTAAGCGCAAAATCAATGAAGAATGGACATCTTATCAAGATTAGACGTATTGCGGCAAATAGTATTAACGGCTCTCTGAAAATCAGAGCGAGGAAGTGGATAAATGTCGCCGCATTTAAATGCAAGGAAAAAAGATATATTAAAAATGCGGATGAATATAATTTCTTATTTTATCTTTAGCAGTGAAAGAAAACCTTCCTTGATAAAAAAACAGTTTCAGGCAAGAACAGCCACACGCGTAGCAAAGGAGGGGGCGTTTGACCATTATAACATTTAATTCGTTACTGGATGAAAAAATAGCAGATACTGCCGCTCAGATGAAAAGGGTGTTGCGTGAGCATGATCCTCTAAAAATTGCGGTAGCATGGACCGGCGGAAAAGATTCCACAGTCGTTCTTGCCATATGGCGTGAAGTTTTGAAGGCTGAAGGAATCTTGACACCTCTATGCTTTTCAATTGACACAGGGGTTAAGTTTCCAGAGGTAATGTCATTCAGGGATAATCTTGCCGAGGATTGGAATATCGATTTAAAAGTGATTCGCCCTGAAGTTGATATAAAAGCATATCCTATCGCAAAAGATACGGTTTCCTGCTGTCGGGATTTAAAAATTATTCCGCTTCAAAAAGCTCTGGCAAAAGAAAGCATTGAGGTCTTAATCACCGGAATCAGACGTGATGAACACCCGAGCAGGGCTGCCAGAGAACCTCTTGAACATCGCGAAAATCCTGATCACACCGTATTTAATCCAATCCTTGAGTGGACAGAAATGGATATATGGTCATTTATAACTATGCATGAAATTCCTCATTGTGAACTTTACGATAAAGGATATAGATCGCTGGGATGTCAGCCCTGCACTGTTCTGGGAGAAGGTGAAGGGGAGCGGCAGGGGCGAAATAAAGATAAAGAAAAGAATCTGGAACTGTTAACTTCGCTTGGATATTTTTAATGAAAATAAATTTTTGTAATACTACTTATATAATAGATAGTTCGTGGGATAATTTTTTTACAGCAGATAGATTGGCGCAACTGGATAAAATCGGTGCAGCAATAGGAACTGATTTTACTCCGCCGGCTGATAAAGTTTTGCGGTTTTCACAAGTTGACCTTGCACGTGTACGAGTAGTCATTCTGGGACAAGATCCATACCCGCAATCAGGCGTGGCAACAGGGCGATCATTTGAGGTCGGTAATATCAAACGCTGGTCGGATTTGAAACGGAACGCTTCACTGGTTAATATGCTTAAGTTGTTGCATAAAAATTATATCGGAGCATCTGACATTGCTGCAATCAGCAAAGTTCGTGAAGATATAGACGAAGGAAGCTTTCCCGTTCTGCCGCCGACGGAACTTTTCAGTCATTTTGAAAAGCAGGGTGTTTTGATGCTGAATGCTGCCTTTACCTGCAAAATTGATAATTCGGGTAGTCACACAGATGTCTGGAAATCATTTTCGCAAGACTTGCTCAGGTTTATTGCAGAAAATAACCCGCAAATTAAATGGTTCCTCTGGGGAAAAGATGCGCAGGAGTTCTGTGCATTTATTTCTGATTCAAAAAAGTTTAAAAGTTATCACCCGCGTTTGTTTGACCAAAAAGAAGGTTCTTTTTTAAAAGAAAACCACTTTGCGAAATGCCCGGAAATTAATTGGGTTGAATAATATAATTAAAAAATCAGTTTCTTTTTTAAATACCCATTCCACAACTAAAAAGTTTTGGGATTCTTAAACCCTTTTCCCAAAAGGGTTTAAGCCGGCCGAGGCTATTATTTCTTTATTGCCGCTATGGTTGGCTCCGAGGCTGATATATATTATGGTTTCGCTCACGCATTTTTGTTAATCGCGATAATTGAATAAATCAGGTGAAAAATGATCAATAGAAAAAAGACTCGTGAACTGTTTATAGGGAATGTAGGAATCGGCGGCGACAACCCTATCAGGGTTCAGTCCATGTGTAATACCGATACCCGTGACGTGCTTGCTACCGGAATGCAGATTAATGCTCTGGCTGAGGCCGGATGTGAGATTGTGCGCGTTGCTGTGCCCGATGAAGCTGCGGCTGCGGCTCTGGCTCCGCTTTGCAAAAATTCTCCGGTTCCTTTGATTGCAGATATTCACTTTGACTACCGCCTTGCCCTTGCTGCAATTGACGCAGGAATTAACGGGTTGCGCATTAATCCGGGCAATATCGGCGGAGAAAAGAAAGTTGACGCAGTTGTTTCAGCTGCAAAAGAGCGTAAAATCCCGATTCGTATCGGTGTAAACGGCGGTTCACTGGACAAGGGACTGCTTGCCAAGTATGGCGGACCCACACCGGAAGCAATGGTGGAAAGTGCACTGGAACATGTGGCTCTTCTCGAGAAAAGAAATTTCCATGATATTAAAATTTCACTGAAATCATCTTCAGTTTTAAATACTATTGCTGCGTATAAACTCCTTTCTGAAAAAGTTGATTATCCACAGCATGTTGGAATTACCGAAGCAGGAACTCTTGTTCGCGGCGCGGTGAAGTCCGCAGTCGGGCTCGGTATTTTGTTCTGGGAAGGTCTGGGAGACACCATGCGTGTTTCACTTACTCATGACCCAGTTGCCGAAGTTGGTGTTGCATGGGAGATTCTGCGCTCTCTGGGACTTCGTGAAAGAGGACCTGAAATTGTGTCCTGTCCTACCTGCGGAAGAACCGAAATCGCGCTTATTGAACTTGCGGAGCAGGTTGAAGAAAATCTGCGCGGGGTTAAAGAAGTTTTCACGGTTGCTGTTATGGGCTGCGTAGTCAACGGACCGGGGGAAGCAAGAGAAGCTGATATCGGAATTGCCGGAGGCCGTGACCTCGGCATAATTTTCAGAAAAGGTGAAGTTGTCCGCAAAATTCATGGTTCAGATAATCTTCTGCCGGAATTTATGAAAGAGATCGAATTATTTTTGGAAGAAAAAAGAGGAAAATAAATGCGTTTAAGCCGTTATTACATACCGACATTAAAAGAAGATCCTTCCGATGCGGAAGTTGTTTCACATAAACTTCTCATGCGCGCCGGAATGATCCGCAAAGTTACCAGCGGAATCTATAATTACCTGCCACTAGGACTGAAGTCTTTGAACAAGGTTGCAAATATAGTTCGCGAAGAAATGAACCGTGCCTACGCGCTTGAAGTGCTTATGCCTATGGTTCAGCCCGGAGATTTGTGGAGAGAGTCGGGCCGCTGGGATTTTTATGGCAAAGAACTGCTCAGAGTCAGCGATCGTCATGGCCGTGACTATTGCCTCGGACCTACGCACGAAGAAGTCGTAACTGACCTTGTTCGCGGTGAAGTTAAATCATATAAGCAGCTTCCGATTAATCTGTATCAGATTCAGACTAAATTTCGTGATGAAATCCGTCCTCGTTTCGGTCTGATGCGCGGCCGTGAATTTGTTATGAAAGACGGTTATTCCTTTGATAAGGATGAAGCCGGAGCAGAAGAATCTTACCGCTTGATGTTTGAAGCCTATAAAAAAGTATTTTCACGCATTGGACTTCGTTTCCGCCCTGTTCAGGCTGACTCAGGTGCTATCGGCGGCGATTTTTCACATGAATTTCATGTTCTTGCTGACACAGGTGAAGACACAATTGCTGTTTGTCAGAACGAAACTTGCGGATATGCTGCCAACCTCGAAAAAGCGAAAGTTAATGCACCCGCAGGCGAATGCGCATGCAAAGCTGAGTGTCCTGCAATTGAAGAAGTTGCAACTCCCGGCAAACACACTGTTGAAGAAGTCTGTGCATTCCTTGAAATTTCTGCTGATAAGCTGATCAAAACTCTGCTGTTTAAAGTTGACGGGGAGCCCGTTGCGGCCCTGGTTCGCGGCGACCGTGAAGTCAACGATGTTAAGCTTAGAAATATGATGGGCGGCAACGAAATAGAATTTGCGCTTGAAGATGAAGTGAAAGAATGGACAGGTGCTCCTGTCGGATTTGCCGGACCAGTCGGGCTGAAAGTTAAACGTATTTTTGCAGATCACGAACTTTGCGCTTCAACCGACTGGGTTGCAGGTGCAAATAAAGCTGATACCCATATCAAGCACCTTTCTCTTGGCCGCGATTGTAAAATTGAAAAATTTGCTGACCTTCGCGTAATCACAGAGAGTGATCCCTGCCCTGACTGCGGTGGCAAAATTGAGTTCACTAAGGGCATTGAGGTCGGTCATGTTTTCAAACTCGGGGAGAAGTATTCCAAAAAACTGGAAGCTACTTTTCTTGATGAAAACGGTAAAAGCAAACCGATGGTCATGGGCTGCTACGGTATCGGCGTTTCCCGCATTGTTGCTTCTGCAATTGAGCAGAATAATGATGAAAGCGGAGCTATTTTCCCTCCTTCCATCGCACCGTTTGAAGTCTGCATGATTTCTCTCGGAGGTAAAGATGAAGCTGTGAACGAAAAAGCCGCGGAACTTTATGAAAAGCTTATGGAAATGGGCATTGATGTCGCTTATGATGACCGCGCTGAAAGACCGGGCGTAAAATTCGCTGAGGCTGATCTCATCGGTTATCCGATGCAGCTGGTTCTTGGCGGTAAAGGTCTCAAGAGCGGCATTATTGAAGCTAAGAACCGCAAAACAGGCGAAAAAATAGAGCTTCCGCTGGAAGGATTCGCAGAGGCATTCACTTCGTGGCGCGCAGAAATATGGCAGTCATGGGGTCTTTCTTTATAGTTAAAAAAAATCTCCCCGCTAAAAGCTGTTTTGGCGGGGAGTTATGCGGAAGGTTTTTTTAAAAAAAGGTCCTTCTCTGATAGCCGAAGGCCAATTCCTCAATATGAGAATATTTTCAGTCAGTGATATTACCCGCGCCGTTAAGGACGTTTTGGAGGCCGAGTTCCCCTTTATATGGGTTAAAGGACAGGTCACTAATCTGGCACGCCCGGCATCCGGTCATGTTTATTTTACGCTGACTGACGGCGACGCGGGGTTGTCCGTAGTCTGGTTCAAAGGCAACCAGCGAGGTGCGTCAGGTGAAAGGGCTGAAGGAGTCACTGGCGATACTGCTGAGAAAATCAATCCTCTGACAGGCGAAGTTGAGTCCGGGGAAACTATTAAGCTTGAGGACGGCATGGAGATTCTCTGCGCCGGACACATGAATGTTTATCCGCCGCGCGGGGCATATCAGCTTATTGCAGAACTGATTCAGGAACATGGAGTCGGTGATTTAAGGCTTGCTTTTGAGGCCATGAAGCGCAAACTGGCGGACAAAGGTTATTTCTCTGAAGATCGCAAGATGGAGATTCCCCGTTCGCCTTCAAAAGTAGCTGTTGTAACGGCTCCTTCAGGCGCGGCTATAATGGATTTTCTGCGCATAGCGCAGGGCCGTGGAACCGGGGCCGAGATCAGGATTTATCCTACGCTGGTTCAAGGAGATAAAGCTCCTGTCCAGATTGCTAAAGCCATTGATAAGGTCTGCGAAGATGGCTGGGCTGAGGTTTTGGTGCTGATTCGCGGTGGCGGTTCACTTGAAGATTTGTGGGCGTTTAATACTGAATCTGTTGCGGACGCGCTTTTCAGATCGACAGTTCCGGTTGTCTGCGGAGTCGGGCATGAAGTTGATATTTCAATTGCCGACTATGTTGCGGATAAAAGGGTTGCAACTCCCAGCCACGCCGCTCAGGAACTCTGGCCAAGGCGTGAAACCCTTATGCAGAGCGTTGATGAGCTGGAAAGCAAATTGGTTCGCAGTTATAAAAATTTTCTTGAAGTCAGAAATTCCAGACTTGAAACTTTGCGAAAAGGGCTGACATGGCTTTCACCTTCGCAAAAAATTGATAGACTTCTCAGTTCCTTCAGTGATGAAAATCTCAGACTGAAAAGAGCTGCCGATCTTTTTACAGATCGCAAATCTTCAGAGCTTGAGGCTCTGATATATAGACTTACCGGCGTACTTGATGAAAGACATTTTGAAAGTATTGATAGAGAAATATCACATCTTTACGCAATGCTTGAAAGAAACGGAAAGATCTTTATGGATAATAAGTTTTCTGAATTTGACAATATGGCTAATTCCTTGCGAATGCTTGATCCTGAAATGCCTCTTGAACGCGGGTACAGTCTTGTTACAGTTGAAAAGAGCGGAACATTTTTGCGAAGCCCGGATGAAGTCATGAATGGTGACGGGCTGCGTGTTAGAGTTAAATCCGGAGAAATTCGGGCAAAGGTTGTAGGCAAATGAGAATTTTAGAGATTCAATTGAAAAGTTCCATGAAGTATATGAAAGTTTTTACCCTTGTAATCGTCTGCTGTTTATTTTTTGCGTCGTCAGCATTCGCGGCTGTTTCCTTGGCTTATCCCCAGAAAGCAGGACTTGGTGAACCTTTTCTGGTCAGAATAACTTCTGATACAAATTTGGATTCTGCTTCGGTAAATTGGCTCGGAGCGGCGGTCCATCCGGAAATTGAAAATTGGAAAGGAAAGTATGTAGCCCTTGTAATGCTTGGAACAGATGTCCTTAATGATAAAGCAGGTAAGAAAAATCTGACTATAAAAGTTGTTGAGAATGGAAAAGAACGTAGTTTTAAACGGAAGATTAAAATTTATAATAAGAAATATAAAGTGCAGCGGCTGACTCTTCCAGAAAAAATGGTAACTCCGCCCAAAGAAGTTCTTGAACGTATCAGGCACGATAGCGTAGAAGTTAAAGCTGCAAAAGAGACTCAGTCTGCCAAAAAAATGTGGGCTGTTCCTTTTATTAAACCGACAAAAGGTGCTGAATCAAGCCCTTACGGGGCTAGGCGGATTTTAAACGGTATCCCAAAGAATCCTCATCGCGGACTCGATTTCAGAGGGACGAAAGGAACGGATGTCTGCGCAATGGCGGATGGGAAAGTTATTCTTGTTAAAAATCACTACTATGCAGGTAATTGTATCTACCTTGATCATGGTAACGGGGTTGTTACGATGTATTTCCATCTTTCGCAATTCGATGTTAAGGAAGGCGACATGGTTGTACGCGGGCAGACTATCGGGCGTATCGGAGCAACCGGAAGAGTAACCGGACCACATTTGCATATGAGTGCAAGTGTACAGGGAAAACTGGTTGATCCAAGCTTTCTGCTTGAAAAAAATACTGATAAGCTGCTCGGTCTTTAGAACGCAGACAGATGAATAACTATATGAAATAATTATATGAAAGATAATAAAAATTTTGAAGAAAGACTGGAGCGTTTGAAAGCAATTGTCGCAGGTCTTGAACAGGGTGATCTCCCCCTTGAAGAGGGCGTTGCTCTTTTTAAAGAAGGACAGTCGCTTGCTAAAAAATGTGCGGATCAGCTCCAGAAAGCCGCGAATGAAGTTAAAATTGTTGGTGACGGGTTAATTAAAGATTTTGAAGCTAAAGTTGAAAATGAGGATATGACTGATGACAATTAAAGAAAAACTTGCAGTACATGCTGCAGAAGTTGAGCAATATCTCGCAGAGTGTCTTAAAGGTCGCGGCATACCTTATGGTCTGCTTGAATCAATGGATTACAGCCTTCTTGCAGGCGGTAAACGGCTTCGCCCTGTGCTGGCACTTGTGTGGGCGCAGATGCTTGGAGCGCAGAAAGAAGCGGTTATGCCTTTTGCCGCAAGCCTTGAGCTTATCCATACCTATTCTTTAATCCATGATGATCTACCTGCAATGGATAACGATGATTTAAGACGCGGCAAGCCTTCCAATCATAAAAAATTTGATGAAGCCACAGCAATTCTTGCCGGAGACGGACTGCTTACAGAAGCTTTCGGTCTTATGACACAGGCAAAAGCTCCGGCAGAAGTTGTAGTAGAAGCTATCAGCCTCGCGGCTTATTCTGCAGGAGCTTGCGGAATGGTCGGCGGTCAGGCTGTTGATATGAGCTATACAGGACGCGATGGCGTAACTCTTGACGAACTTAAAGTTATGCACGCAATGAAAACCGGGGCTTTGATTCTTGCCGCCTGCAAGTCAGGAGCTATTCTGGCCAGAGGAGTCGGCGCAACTGATGATGATGTCAGACGGGCAGAAGAGTATGGCCGTTTGATCGGCGTTGCATTCCAGATTGTAGATGATGTTCTTGATGTTGTGGGCGATGAAGCTTCCCTTGGAAAACCTGTAGGAAGTGACGAAGAACAGGGCAAATCGACTTACCCCTGTCTTATCGGACTTGAAGAAAGTAAAGAGCTTGCACGTAAATATGTGGATGAAGCAGTGGAACTTCTTTCCCCGTATTCCGGTGCAGAAGCTGATTTATTGTCAGAGCTTGCGCAATATATAGTTGATAGAGTTTATTAATCACTGATTTTTTATTCTAAGTGCGGTGGCGTTTTTTGTTTTAGGCGGTTAACACTGTTAAGTGGTCTTTGAGATTACAGGTGAATATTGGCCTATGTTTTTGAGTAGTATAACCCGGTGCGAGGTTCGGGGAATATGAGCAGTTCTGAAAAGTCATGTAAATGCGGGGAGTATCCCCTGCTTAAAAGTATAAAGAATCCTGTACAGGTTCAGTCTCTTGGAAAAGAAGAGCTGGTTCAGCTTGCTGACGAACTTAGACAGTGTATTATAAATACCGTTTCCAAGAGTGGCGGGCATCTTGCTCCTTCTCTTGGTGTAATTGAGTTAACCATCGCACTTTTTAAGTGTTTTGATTTTGATACTGATCGTATCGTCTGGGACGTCGGCCATCAGGCTTATGCTCATAAAATTTTGACCGGGCGTTATGAACAGTTTCATACGTTACGCCATAAAGACGGCATCAGCGGTTTTCCGCGCATGTCGGAAAGTCACTATGACCATTTCGGCGTAGGTCATTCAAGTACGTCTATTTCTGCCGTTCTAGGGATGGCTGTTGCTAATGACCTTGACGGCGGCGGCCGCAATTGTGTTGCTGTTATTGGTGACGGATCAATGACTGCCGGGCAGGCTTTCGAAGGTCTTAATCAGGCCGGAGGAATGAAGCGCAAGATGGTTGTCGTTTTAAACGATAATGAAATGTCTATTTCCGCTAATGTCGGAGCGTTATCTTCATTTTTAAGTCGTAAGTTGTCTCATCCTGTTTTGACCAGATTCAAAAGAGATTTTGAAAGTCTTTTGAAGCAGATACCTAAAATAGGTGATGACCTTGCTATGTACGCAAGGCGCGGCGAAGATTCGTTTAAAAGTTTCTTTACTCCGGGAATGCTTTTTGAGGCACTTGATTTTACCTACCTTGGACCGATTGACGGGCATAACACTGCTGATCTTATTGAAGTTTTCGAGCAGGTTAAAAAACTTGATACTCCAGTGCTGGTCCATGTCCTGACTAAGAAAGGCAAAGGGTACACACCGGCTGAAGAAAATCCGACACATTTTCACGGTGTCGGCAGTTTTGAGCCTGAAACAGGTATGGCCGCCAAATTTAAAGGCGGGCTGCCTTCATATACTGAAATTTTCGGTAAAACTCTCTGCCAGCTTGCAGCAAAAGATGACAAAATTATGGCCATCACCGCTGCGATGCCGGAAGGAACCGGAACCGATTGTTTCAGAGAAACTTATCCTGATAGATTTGTCGATGTAGGTATATGCGAACAGCATGCCGTAACTTTTGCCGCAGGACTTGCAACCATGGGGTATAAGCCGGCTGTTGCAATTTATTCGACATTCTTCCAGAGAGCGTACGATCAGATAGTACATGACGTTTGTCTGCAAAATTTGAATGTTAACTTTTTCTTAGATCGCGGAGGACTCGTCGGCGCTGACGGTGCAACGCATCACGGCGTATTTGATATGTCTTTTATGCGCCATATTCCAAACCTCATCTACATGGCTCCTAAAGATGAAGCTGAGCTTGCACGTATGGTTGCGACCGCTTTTAATTTTAACGGCCCCGCAGCGGTCCGTTACCCACGCGGAGTTGGAATCGGGGCAATAATGGACAAAGAACCTTCTTTGCTTGAAATAGGTGAAGGGGAGCTTCTTCGTGATGGATTTGACGGAGTAATCATTACTCTGGGGTCCAGAGTCTGGCCTGCCGTTGAAGCTGTCGAAGAGCTTGATGACGAGTATGGAGTCTCCATTGCTATTTTTAACACTCGCTTTTTAAAGCCGCTGCCTGAAAAACAGCTTCTGGAATTGGCTTCCCGCTTTAAACGGATAGTCATTGTTGAAGAAAATGCTAAAGCCGGTGGTTTCAGTTCAGCTGTTGTCGAGTTTTTTGTTGATCAAGACGTGCTTGACGGGCATCACATTAAACGTCTTGGTATTCCTGATCAATTTATTGAGCACGGAACACAGAAAGAACTCCGTGAAGAAATCGGTATTGATAAAAACGGAATGAAGAATGCGATGCTTGAACTACTTGATAAAAAATAGTTTTTGCTGAAAGAATAAAAAAACCTGCCGGAGAGATCCGACAGGTTTTTTTGTGCCTAATTTTATTTCTAATTCACTATCAGCAGTACATTACCGGTGTCAGCGGTAATTCCGTCAGGTGCATTTTCCCCGAAAGTCTGTAGCACTAGATTCGCATCAACAATAACTCCCTGCTCAAGCAAGCTGGCACCGACTTCTTTAGCAATAAGGTTGAAGAGCTTCACTTTCAGCAAAATCTCTCCTTCACCCACATCTTCGGTGTTTTTTGCGCTGATTTCACTGCGAAAAGGGCTTATTGGAGTATCGCGGCCCATTGCCATACCCGCAACGCCGGGCAAGGCCCCTGAAAGTGATAATATATCGCCATCTTTAACTTTGACGATATCGATATTATCCGCAGGGCAATTGTTAAGAAAAACAGTTCTGATTCTGCTTTCTATATATTCAGGTAAAAAGCCGGTACCTGCTAGGAGAAATTCTCTTATGCTCATTCCGGCAATTCCGCGCACGCCGACTCCTTTTTGAAGAAGCATTACAATACCTATTGTTCCGGCTGCGACTGTTACAGATTTTAAATTTTCGTACATGCTCACCCCGTATCGGTTTTATTCGTTGTCGTGGGTATTATGCTTTTTATGATATAATATGCTGTTTTATTTGATTTTTAAATAATGGACCTAACAAGGTGTCTTGTCAAATATGGGAACAAGAAAGATACGCGGATATAAAAAAGGCCCATCTGAATGGAATAAATTCTGTGACCGATTTGAGCACTTAAGAATTTATTATTCAGATGAACCTTTTACAGTTTATAAAATATTGAGCAAAAATATCTATTTATTTTTATTCATTTCCTCTTCACGTAAAGCACGTCTAAGTACTTTACCTACCATTGTTTTCGGCAGCTCTTTACGGAATTCAACCTGTCTTGGTACTTTATATCCTGCAAGTTTTTCACGGCAATAGGCAATTATCTCTGTGCGATCCATCGATTGCCCTTCTTTAAGTACAATATATATTTTAACAACTTCACCACGGGTCTTGTGCGGTAAGCCTACTGTTACAGCTTCCTGAATTTTAGGATGTTCGTATAATACTTCATCCACCTCACGCGGGTAAATATTGTAACCGCTGGAAATGATCATATCTTTTTTGCGGTCCACTATATAAAAATATCCTTCCTCATCCATATAAGCGATATCTCCGGTGTAAAGCCAGCCGTTGCGTATTGCTCCGGCAGTTTCATCGGGTTTGTTGTAGTACCCTTTCATGACCTGAGGACCGCGAACAATCAGTTCTCCCATTTTTCCAGGAGCCAAGGGAATGCTTCCCACTTCCATATCTACAATTGCGGCATCTGTTCCAGGGACAGGGACACCGATTGATCCCGGCTTTTTCTTTCCGTCAAGCGGGTTGAGATGCGTTACAGGGGAGGCTTCCGTCAGTCCGAACCCTTCAACAATGGTTGCACCGAAAACGGAATCAAACTGCTTAATCGCTTCAACAGGCATAGGGGAGGACCCTGAAATGCAATATTTAATCGACGCAATATCAAATTTAGCTAATTCTTTTTGCTGGAGCAGAGAGATATATAAAGACGGTGCGCCGGGGAAAAGAGTCGGCTTAAGTTTATGCATTGCCTTAAGAACATCAAGCGGCACATAGCGGGGAAATGGAACCATAGTGGCTCCAAGTGATGTAGAATAATTGAGACAGACAGTAAGGCCATATATATGAAAATAGGGGAGAATTCCAAGTACTACCTCTTGCTGTCTTCCCAGTTTATGAAGCATAGCATGAAACTGCTGAATATTGGCCCCGAGGTTTGCATGTGTGATTTTGCACCCCTTGGAAAGTCCTGTTGTTCCTCCTGTATACTGGAGCAGGGCTGTATCTTCAAGCGGGCGTATATTCGGGGCTGAATATGTTTCTTTGCCTTCAATCAGATTCTTCCATTTTAGGACGGAAGAATCGTTATATGGAATTTTAGGCGTGTTTTTATCTTTCAGTCTTCTGAGCTCATATAAGTGCTTGAGTGGGAATTTTAGAGCGTCTGAAATTTTGGTGATAAAATATTTTTGGACAGGAAGTTTGTCACGCAGTTTAAGCAGCTTGGGCCAAAGCATGTCCAGAGTAATGATAAATTTTGCACCTGAATCATTTAACTGATGGACTATTTCAGTTTCCATATAAAGCGGGTTTGTCATTGTGACAACGCCGCCTGCTTTGAGTATGGCCCAGTAAGAAATAATCATCTGCGGTGTGTTCGGAAGCATTAAAGCGACTCTGTCGCCTGTTTCGATTCCGTTTTTGCGCAGATTCGCCGCCATTACTTCCGCATAGCTTTTCAGCTTTTCATACGTAATTGACCAGTTCTGAAATTCAATGGCTTTTCGCTTAGGCCATTTTTCAGCAGTTCTATCCAGATATTCAAAAAGAGGGCAGTAATTGAAATCCAGATTTTTGGGTACTTCCGGATCGTAATGATCAAGCCATGGGCGAATAGGTTCCACTCAACACCTTCCGATTATTCAATATTAATCTGATACCCTCAAATTAAGGGCAGGTCTTAGCTGCAGGGAGGCGCGAGTATAATGATCAGTTTAAGTTCTGGCAAGTATGTATATTAATTGCGTGTTGCCGTGGTAAAAATGGAAAGAATGTAATCTGTTAAATTCTTATTTGCTCCCTGCCCGCACTCTGAAAAAGGGCATCCTAATACAAAAGGGACTTCTAGTGGTCTTGGAGTGCCATGATAAACAACGATGTCACGCTGATCTTCATCGGCTTTTATGAGAACCTGCGTGGTTATAAAGCAAGAATCCGGTCCACTTTTAATTCTCTGTATCTCTGGGGACCATTCACTGACAATAACAGGGTAATCATCAAAAAAAGGCCAGTCTCCGCCATCATCAACTGCAAAACCTACAGTCTCAGAACTTTCCGCTACAGCCTGTTTAGGAGAAATACTGCCGATCCTGGCTTCAATCAGATAATCAACGTTACCGTCCGGATTATAATGGTATCCTAATCCTTGCAGCGCAGATATTATGTTTTGCTCCATGGGAACAATTCCGGATTCAAGCCTTTGAACGCTGCCGTCATTGTTTAGCTGAAATAAAACAACTTTGACATTGAACGACCCTGATTTAGGGTTGAATATCGTCATTGGAACAGCAGGTTTAACTTCATGGCTTGCACAACCTGCCAGCGTCAGCAAAAATATGAATGTAATTAATTTTACAATTGCAGATTCTTTAAGCATAGTATCCTCAGTTTTTATATAAAATTATTGCTAAGAGCTTTCTTATACCATTAAGGTGAATGGGGCAAACATATAGCAAAAGTCTGCGGTGAATTTTAATGGTCCAGATCAGCCATTCTTGGTTAAACGTGATGATCTGAATCTGTAATATATGCTCAGTTTAGAAATTGAGCGGGGGATTTTATGAGCGGGAAGGATATACTGCTGGATACGGGGACAAATGAGTTTGAAATAATTGAATTTTATATTGATGAAGCAAAAGCTGATGTCAATGATAAGGATTATTTCGGAATAAATGTTGCCAAAGTTTTGGAAGTTGTTGAGGCCCCGAAGGGACTGGAAGCAGCTGAAGGAGCTCCTCATCCGAGTTATCTGGGAACAATGTCTCTGCGTGATATAATTCTACCGGTGATTGATTTATCGGTGTGGCTGGGGATTGAACGTAAGGAATCAGAATTTCAATTAATTATTGTGACTGAGATTAATTCTGTCATTACCGGTTTTCTTGTCAGCGGAGTGACCCAGATTCACAGGATAGGGTGGACTGACTTAAAGACGCCGAGTAAATATATCGCTGATATGGGCTCAAACTGCATCACAGGGACAATAGATTTGAATGATCGTTTTGTCTTAATGATAGATCTTGAAAAAATTCTTGGTGAGCTTGATCCGAGTATGGCTGAAAATCTGGAAGGAGGAGGTTTGTCGGCTCCTGAAAAGTGGTCAGCACTTATTGTAGATGATTCCGCCTCTGTCCGGACCCTGCTTAACAAAAATTTCGAAGCAGCCAACTTTGATGTTAAACTTTTTACCAATGGCCTTGAAGCGTGGGAAGGATTGCTTGCCATGCGCAATGAAGCAAAGAATAGCGGAAAATCGATTACTGACATGCTTGATGTTATTGTTTCTGATATAGAGATGCCGCAAATGGATGGCTATACGCTTACCCGTCAGATCAAGGAAGATTCTGAATTATCAAAGCTTCCTGTAATTTTGTTTTCTTCGCTGATAACCAAGGGGCTTTATCATAAGGGCGAGAAAGTTAAGGCAGATGATCAGGTTACAAAGCCGGAATTCGGCGCGCTTACAGGGCGGGCTATTGCGCAGATAGAAAAATATAGAGCAAAACGTGCGGAAGTTCTGTAATAACAAGATAATACAGAGCCCCTGTCGGTGATTCCGGCAGGGGCTTTAAATATTTATGCGGATTATTTTTTGCGCCAGCCTCGTTCTTTCATACATTTCTCAAAAATATTAGCCTGCGAGTAGTTCTCGGAAAATTCGGCTTCATATGTTGTCGGCTCCGGTGGAGCGTCGTCAGTTTCTGCTCCGATTGGGTCAATTTCAGCTGACTGCTGTCCACAGAAAGCTTTATCCTTTGCGAGGATCTCATTTCGCTGGGCAGGGTCAACCAGATTTGGATTCTGCCATTTAGAACATCCTCCGATAATCAGCAGTGCAGCTATAACAGTCAAAATTTTTTTCATAGTTAACTCCGTTTCTTTATTCCGGTTTAAGGTCGCGTTCCATCAGGTCACAAACTGCTTTATCAGGGTCTTTGTCTTTGTACAGTATTTTGTAGACTTGTTCGGTAATCGGCATTTCAACGCCTAACTTTTTAGCTAGAGTATGAACAGATTCTGCTGTTTTAACTCCTTCGGCGACCATTCTCATTTTAAGGATTTCAGAAAGCTTAAGACCTTGTCCCAGTTTTAAGCCGACTTGTCGGTTGCGGGAAAGATCTCCGGTGCAGGTGAGTATGAGATCTCCGAGTCCGGACAGTCCCATGAACGTTGCGGGATTTGCTCCCATTGCAACGCCGAGTCTGCTCATTTCGGTAATACCTCGAGTTATGAGAGCTGCTCTGGCATTGTTTCCGAAATTCAGACCGTCAGCTATTCCGGCGGCTATGGCCATAACATTTTTTATGGCACCGCCCAGCTCAACACCTCGGAAATCTGGATTGGTGTATACTCTTAAATAATTATTGGCAAAGAAAGCCTGAACTTCTTTTCCAAGCTCTTCATCTTCGCATCCCAAAACTATGGAAGTGGGTTTTTGCGCGCTTAATTCATAAGCAAAGGTCGGCCCTGAAAGGTGTCCGTATCTTGGGTTTAGTCCTTCAAGAGCTTCCTCAATGACTTGAGACATAGGTGCGCCTGAATTCAGTTCAATTCCCTTGCTGGCGCAGATTATTGCAGGATTTTTAGGAAAGAGGTGCTTGAGACTGATCAAAGATGAGCGCATGAACTGGCTTGGAACAACAAGAATAAAATATTCTGCTCCGTCCATGACTTTTGCAGGATCGCAGTCACATTTGAGTTTTTTTGAAAGGTCACAATTCGGTAAGTATATTGTATTGCGGCCAGTTTTTTTTATCTCATCAATCAGTTCCGCACTTCTGCCCCAGAGGCTCGCGTCATGATTATTCCGGGCAAGCGTGTTTGCTAAAGCGGTACCCCACGCTCCGGCACCAATAACAGCAATCTTCATATTTACTCCTTCAAAACAAAATATTGGAATTCCTCAAAAAAGGTTTCATCTCTTTTGCGGATATTATTTACATACACTTAACCGGAGTAATGTACGCATACTAAGTGATTATGGCAACCCGCATCACCGCAAGAAGAGCTTATCTGAATAGTATAAGCTTTACTTTATCTCTTTTAGTGTATAGAATAACTTGTATTTATAAATAGCTTAAATTGCAGGAGATTGTCATGAACGATACTGTTAAAGCTGAATGTCCTTACTGTTCCTTTAATGGGCCGCACCATTTATATAAAGCCATAACTCATGTTATAGTTTTAAACTCATGCAGCACACATGACGGGCAGAGTCCTACGGCTGACTCGGATGTGTATATATGCGGAAATTCTCTGTGCGGGAAACCTTTTAATGTTAAAAAGTAGATTATGCTTGAATCTGAGCTTGAAATTAAAAAAGGTGTGCCGTTAACGCCG
Source organism: Desulfovibrio gilichinskyi (assembly GCF_900177375.1). NCBI lineage: Bacteria > Pseudomonadati > Thermodesulfobacteriota > Desulfovibrionia > Desulfovibrionales > Desulfovibrionaceae > Maridesulfovibrio > Maridesulfovibrio gilichinskyi. The sequence goes on from NZ_FWZU01000002.1 coordinate 158,529, forward strand.
GATCAGCAGCAAAGGTTTGAAAAGCTCGAGCAGGGTAAATATGGTGTGGCAGCGCACCTTCAAACTTATTCAGCTATATTATCTGCAACAAATATAGCCATGCTGGGATTGATTAATACTTTTACCTCAGCCGGAACAGGGTTTCAAAGTTACTGTTTTTATGGATCTGTTTTGGGGTATATTATTTCTTTGCTCATCTGCCTGTATGCCTTGTATCCAAGGTATGCAGCAGTTCCCATGTCTGAGATCAAACTTGAGATAATAAATGAAAATAAAGAAATTGCGCGAGCAAATAAGTGGCTTAAAGAGGCTTTCTTTATTTGTCTTATAGCGATTGCTTTATCGGTCCTGACAATCCTAAACAGTATTTTTTGTTAATAGCCTTTAATCAGCAAAAAGAGGGTGCATTGCACCCTCCTTGTTAGAGATTGTTTGCCGAATTTAAACAGATCAGAGAGGCCCTGTGCTCATCACATGCGACAGATCTTCGATCTTTCCAGTCTTGATTCGGTATTCATAAATCTTCTGCATATCTTTGTAGACTTGGAATACTTGGAAGAAACCATGCCAATGGGCATAGTCCGGTCCATTCATCGCTGCGCCTTGGCGTGCGCGTCTGCCGCAATGGTGCCAGAGGTAGTACATCAGCTCCTGAAATCCGTCGTTCCAAGGATCATCAATCAGCAACAGATTCTTTTCAGCTAGTTCTTTTTGCATCTTCGTCGCGCCGTCCCAATAGGTGTTGTAAAGATCTACAGCATCATCAAGGGTTTTGCGTTGGACATTTGTGTGAGTCGTGCCGTGGCAGTTGACACATACCTGACGCATAAGTTCATCACCTTTTTCGCCGTCTCCGCGTTCTCCGCTGCGGATGACGCTCTTCTGGTGCATCAAATCCCACTTGAGGCGTTCATTGATGTTATGAGTGGTACTCAGTTCGCCGATTCCGCTCATATGGCAGACTGCGCAGGTAGGGGCTTCATAGTCGCCCGGCTGCCACGCGTCAGGAGCACTGTCCCATCTCCAGTCTTCACCATGTGCGGCGTAACGTTGACCGTGCTTACTTTCCTGATAAATTTCAATATCCGGATGGTCCGGTCCCAGATGACAACTGGCGCAAGCTTCCGGCTTCCGGGCTTCCTCGATGGAGAATTTGTGTCTGGTATGGCACACAGTACAAGTACCGATTGATCCATCGGGATAACGTGTTCCTACGCCGCCCGGCCAAGTGTTTTTGATAGGTTTGTTGTCCGGTCCAAGTTCAACCTGAGTCCCGTGACACATCTGGCAGCCGGCTGAACGTGAAGCCGTGCTTTGAGGTGCATCGTCTTTTACTCCGATAAACTGTGCGCCTTCATAGTAATACATCAGTTTTATAAATTTTTTGTTGTCGATGACCGGATTTCCGGCAAGCTTGGCATGTCCGCTTTTCAGGAACTGATCGACTTCCTGTGGGTGGCAGCGGGAACATGTTTTAGAAGAGACCATCGGGGAAATAAAAATTTTAGTTCCTTTAAGCCCTTCGCATTGACTTGCCATTGGTGATGTTTTTTCAACAACATGACAATCATAACAGGATACTGTGGCGTGAGCCATTTTCCCTGATTTCCAATCATCAACAATTCCGGGAGTTTTCTTGGCATGACATTCAATACAATTTGTAGCGTCTTTAGAAAACCCTCTTTTAACCACCAGCTCTTTAGGAGCAAGGTTTGGAAAAGGAGCCGTAGTTTGTGCAGCATAAGCAACTGCAACCGACAGTGTTATGACCATCCCGGCTATCACTAATTTAATTACCTGCTTTAACATGATTCCCCCCAATTAAAATCATAAGTCCTTTTCAAAGAACTTGTTAGCCATTTCAATCATGTCTTTGTGACCGACATGAGGGTGGCAACTTGCGCATTTCTTATCCGTCTGTCCGTACAGATAAGCCCGATGGGCGAGAAGAGCTCCAGGTTTAACACCTCTTGGTTCCAGCTTAATGTGGCAATGCCTGCATGCGCTGTCGTAGGTGAATTTCAGCCTGTTCTTCTCGGCATTTTCGGCCCAGTCGAACTCTGAAGGGTTGAACGTGAAGTTATGGATTACGTCACTTGTTCCGGTGATTGCTTTGGTGGTCAGATATTCAAGAAAGTTTCCATGCGGCAAATGACAATCTACACATTGGGCCGCAAAGCCCTGCGGATTTTCTCCTCCGTGTATAGACTGCTGCCAAGCCGCTCTGAAAGGTTTCATTCCATGACAAGTTTGACAGAAAACATCTGTATTTGTCGTATCTATCATAAACCCAGATGCAAGCACCGTAACAACTGCTACCAAAAGTCCCGTTGCAACTCCCCAACGCCATCTTCGACTGAAACCGCTCCCCCCTTTGGGTTTAGGGTTTTTCGGCATTTTTCAGTCACCTCCATGTTGTTAGGATTTGTCTCTTAACTTACTGATTTATTATCTGTTTTTTTGAACACCTCCTTAAAAAAAATTAATAGTTCTATAAATATCTCATCATTAGAAAATTGTGTCTATGACTTAAGTCAAAAGATTTGGATGTATGAAAAAAAGTGGAGTGTGGAATTTTTGAGCCTATACAAACTGCTCATGGTAATTAATTGTGTTTCAACCCTTGAGCATGAAGCAATATGCAGGTATCACCTTTTTATAAAAACGAACCCGGTCTGAGTCAGGCCGCAGTCAAGGATGGGATATGGCTATAAAATTTACTGAGATTGAAGAAAACATTTTGGCACTTGCAGGTGGAACTCTTTCCGAAAGTGCCACTCCTTATGCTGATATAGCTGAGAAAGTCGGGACTGATGAAAATACAGTTATCGAATTGCTGACTCGTCTTAAAGATGAAAAAATAATTCGCCGTTTCGGTGCCACTCTAAGGCATCAAAAAGCTGGATACGGGGCTAACGCAATGGTTGCGTGGCGTGTGGAAGCTGATCAGAATCCTGAGAAAATCGGCGAACAGATGGCGAAAAGACCGGAAATCAGCCATTGTTATCTGCGTAGTGTTTTCCCTGAGTGGCCTTACAATTTATACACTATGATTCACGGCAAAGGTCTTGATGATTGTAAAAAAGTAGTAAGTGAACTGATGGCGGAAACAGGCATCACCGATCATTGTATCTTGAAAAGTTTGAAAGAACTCAAAAAAACCTCAATGAAATATTTTGAGTTCAAAAAGAGCTCTTAATTACTGTTAGAAAATATTTTTAAGTTCATTTAAAAATAGTGTTATACCTCAATGCTTAAAATTATAGATAGGAGTGTCTTTTATGGCTTCATCTTCTGATCTTTTTAAACACGCGCAGGAAGTTCTACCCGGCGGTGTTAACAGCCCTGTCAGAGCTTGCAAGAGCGTCGGCTGTGATCCTCTTTTCATAGAAAAAGCAGACGGCAGTCGTATGTGGTCTGTCGACGGGCAGGAGCTCATCGATTACGTAATGAGTTGGGGCCCGATGATGCTCGGTCATGGGTATCAGCCTATTAAAGACGCTGCACATAAAGCCGTGGATATGGGCGCAAGTTATGGCGCACCGTGTCCTGATGAGATAACTCTTGCGGAAGAAATTATTAAAATGATTCCATCTATTGAGATGGTCCGTATGGTTAATTCCGGAACCGAAGCAACCATGAGTGCTCTGCGTCTTGCACGTGGCATAACCGGGAGAGATAAAGTCCTTAAATTCGAAGGATGTTATCACGGGCACAGTGATTGTTTTCTCGCCAGTGCCGGATCAGGACTCGCAACTTTTTCTATTCCCGGAACCCCCGGTGTTCCAGAAGGCACAGTTAAAGATACTTTGCTTGCTCCATACAATGATTTAGCCGCAGTTAGAGCCGTTTTTGAAAAAGAAGGCAAAAACATTGCTGCTATTATTGTAGAACCTGTTGCCGGAAACATGGGACTCGTCCTCCCTGCTGAAGGATTTTTACAGGGACTTCGCGATATTTGCGACGAGTACGGTGCACTTTTAATTTTCGATGAAGTGATCACCGGATTCAGAGTCTCCGCCGGCGGAGTACAGAAGCGTTTCGGAGTTGAAGCAGATCTGACTACTTTGGGTAAGATTATCGGTGGCGGTTTCCCCGTAGGAGCATACGGAGGAAAGAGTAAATTTATGAACCGTATTTCCCCTTGCGGTGACGTTTATCAGGCTGGAACTCTTTCCGGTAATCCTGTTGCCATGGCAGCAGGTATTGCTACTCTTCGTGCTTTACAGAAGCAGGACTACGAAGCTCTCGAAGCTCGCACGCTTAAGCTTGCACAGGATCTTAAAGCCGCACTCGAAGTGAACGGATTCAAAATGACTTTGAATCATATTGCCTCGATTTTTACCTTGTTCTTTACTGACAAGCCGGTAACTGATTTTGCGTCTGCAAAGACTGGCGATGCTGATATTTATTCTGCTTTTTATCGCCATATGCGTGCAAAAGGTATTAACCTTGCTCCTTCAGCGTTTGAATGTACTTTCACTTCTTTCGCGCACAGCGAAGCTGATTACGAAGCTACTCTTGAAGCTGTTAAAAGCTTTAAAGGTTAATTTATTAAGAACTCTTTGATGTCCAGAGTGGGAAATTTTTGTAAGAAGTTTCCCACTCTGGACTCCCCTTTCAAACTTTTTTTAGTAAGTTTTTACCTCTGCTAGTTTTAACCGAAGTTTCTTGCGCCTTGGTTGATGTTTCTATATGTTTCAAGGTAGTGAACTCAATAATCAAGGCTGGTTTTACGCGCCATGTTGAAAAAAATATTAAATATGGTTTTGCTGCTTTTATGTCTGCTGACGATTCCGTCCGTTGCGGGTACAGCTAATAGTGCGGTGCGTTCCGGCCAGAATTCATCTGCTCCTTCCCCTTTTTCTTTTTCCGGAAGTTCCGGTTCTTATAAACTCGGTGATTCTGTTTTTAGCCTAAGCGCGCCAGGAGCTTTGACAGATGATCCGGACGACCAGAATAGTGATCCCAAACTTCATAACACTGAATTCTCCTACAAAATTGACAACAAAGTTAGCGCGACTGTTTTGTCTACAAACTACCTTCTTGATAAAGAACTTGTTGAATTTGGCGGAAAATATAAATGGCTTGGCATGGATGATCGATGGGCCGGAGTTGCGGATATAACAGGATCAAGTAACTTTTTACAGCTCTCCACGTCCCATGCGTTTTTGCTGAGTGATGACACTGGCGAAGGGCTTGGTCTCATGCGTTTTTCCCTTGCGTATCTTGAAAAAGAGATAAAACAGGATTTTGATTTTAGCGGAACACAGAAATACCGTATGCCTCAGTATAATATCGGCGCAAAATATGAAAAAGAGTTTGAACCGATTGAAGATTTTTATAGCGTGTTTGAAGGAAGCTACAATTATTACTATGCTGACGGGGCAAGTCTGATCCCGGAGAAAGCAATGGCTGCTGCAGATACGACCACTGCTTTTGTAGGATTCGGAGGCGGTAGCCAGCATGTCGCCAAGATACGGAATAATTTCGGCAATGATTGGTTCAAAGTCTCTGGCGGACTTGGTATTGAATATACGCAGTTTAATTCCGTGTCGGATGTTGATCTGGGGCGCGAAGATGTAGCCCGTCTGACCACAGAACTTGGCGGAACTGTTAATGTTCTTGACTGGTTGCAACTGGATAGCGGCTGGAAATGGTCCGATATGCAGTCCGTCTATCGCGGTGGAATTAATGCTGATGCCGGACCTGCTGTAGTCGCATTCAAGGCGAAAAAAGTTGAGAATCGTTTTGCTGTAGATGATGAAAGGCTTGCTTTAGAACTTAATTTCCCTCTCTGGGATATAGTTTCATTTTTCAAAGGAGATTTGAATCAGGCGTTCCGCGGGGATCATAAAAAGTTGAATTTTAGTGATAATCTTAAATTCTCCGCTGAGAATCCCGCTCCTGTAAGGTTCAGCAGTGCTATGACTGATGCAGGTAGAGTTGAAGGCAGTGCTGATAAAGTTATCAAAGTTCACCGTTTTAAAGAGCGGAGTATTGCCGGTAACTAGCTGAGGCCGGTCTGTCTGTAGTCTTTTCGAATCTGCCATGTTCTCTTCTCCTTTGCTTTGTTTATCTTTTTTCCGTATTTACTTCTTATGAGCAATTCTAAAACAGCTATTTATTCCCTCACTGCAAAAGGTGCAGACCTTGCGCGTAAAATTGCGTTTGCAACAGGCTCGGTTTCATACGTCCTAGAGCGTTATGCTGAAGAAAGTGATATACCGTTCACTGGATTCACGTCTCTCATTTCAGATACTTTTTCTGCTTATGAATCACATATTTTTATTATGGCTTCGGGTATTGTTGTTCGGGCGATAGCTCCGCATTTAAAATCAAAGGATACCGACCCCGCTGTAGTTGTACTTGATCAGGAAGGGCGATTTGCAATTTCGCTTGTTTCCGGTCATTTAGGCGGTGCTAATGAGCTTGCCCGTATGGTTGCAGGTCAGATCGGAGCGACTGCTGTTATTACAACCGCTACGGATTGTGCCGGGGTTCCTTCAATCGATATGCTTGCACGTGCCAGCGGGTTGGTAATCGGTGATACAGGCTCAATTAAGCATGTAAATTCGGCTTTGCTTGATGGTGATAAAGTAGGGGTATATGACCCTGAAATATTTCTGAATATAGACGGGCTAAGTGAGTTTTTTTATAAAGTTGATAACGTTGCAGATCTTGATGAATTGCGATGCGGTGTCTGCATTGATTGGCGCATTCACGATTTGCCTGAAAACGTGCTGAAACTTTATCCGAAGTGTTTACGGCTCGGAGTAGGATGTCGCAGAGGCGTGCCGGCTGAAGAGATTAATGCGCTGGTAACGGATGTTCTGGCGGATCATGGAATTGCTCTGCAATCAATTGTTTCACTTGGAACTATAGATGCGAAAAATGATGAAGTAGGAATGCTTGAATTTGCACGGCAGAAGAACTTGAAAATAAATTTTTTCAGTGCAGATGAATTAGAAGAAATTAAAGGAACCACTCCTTCGGGACTGGTGATGAAACATATGGGAGTTGGCAGTGTATGCGAAGCAGCAGCAATGAAACAGTCCGGGGGGGACAATCTGATTGTCCCGAAGAAAAAAAGTGCACGGGTGACAATGTCTCTGGCCAAGGATGTGCGGGTAAAGGGTGTTTAAAAATAGTCGGCCTCGGCCCCGGTGATGAATGTTTAATGTCGCCGCATGCACGTGAAGCTATCCATCTGGCTGACGTTGTGGTAGGGTACACAGGCTATATAAAATTAATTGCTCCGGATTTGCTTGAGGGTAAAGATGTTTTATCCACAGGTATGATGGCGGAAGTTGAGAGATGTCGTAGGGCTGTTGATGAAGCCGTGGCCGGAAGAAATGTTGCAATGGTTTGCAGCGGCGATCCCGGCATCTATGCCATGGCCGGGCTTGTTATGGAACTTTTGGAAACACACGATTTTTTCAGTGATATCTGTTTTGAAGTTATCCCGGGTATTCCGGCTTTCGCTGCTGCGGCAGCTTTGCTAGGAGCCCCGCTTATGCACGATTTTGCCTCTGTCAGTTTAAGTGATCTGCTTACGCCTTGGGATAAGATTGAAAAACGGATCAGGTGTGCGGCTGATGCCGACTTTGTAATCGCAATTTATAATCCCCGTTCTAAAAAAAGAGCCGGACATTTAATTGATGCTATAAATATTATAAAGTTATTCAGACGCGGATCAACACCTGTCGGGATTGTAAACAGGGCTTATCGTGAAGGCCAAAAGGTTCAATTAGTGACTCTTGATACCGTGAATGAACAGGATGTTGATATGCAAACTGTTTTGATTATTGGTAATTCTTCAACTAGAGAAGTTGCCGGTAAAATGCTGACCCCGCGCGGTTATGCCGGAAAGTACGACATATAATAATTCTAAAAAGTTTTTTATTTAATAGCAGTTAATGGATTGTTTTTATTGAGTGTGCTTGACATGGTTTTTTTTCTAAATTAAATCTCCAAGAAGACTGTAATTAGGTTAACGTTATTTTAATGGAGGAAAATTAGGATGAAAAAGACCTTATTGATTTGTATGGTTACAGCTGCATTGGTATGTGCGTTTGCACTTCCATCTTTGTATGCTGTAGACGCTCCCGGCGATTTGGTTATTAAAGCGCCTGCCGGCACTAAGATGACCAAAGAACCTGTTAATTTCTCACACAAAGGACATGCTGCTCTTGACTGTAAAAAGTGTCATCACAAATGGGATGGTGCCGGTGCAATTAAGAAATGTGATTCTGAAGGATGTCATATCGACACAAGCAAAGAAGGTAAGAGTGCTCCAACTTCTTACTACTCCGCTTTTCATGGTAAAGCAGATAACAGCTGCGTAGGCTGTCATAAAGCTATGAAGAAAGATAAAGCTAAGACTGGTCCTACCAAATGTAGCGATTGTCATCCTAAGAAGTAAGTCTTCTTGATTTTGTAATGAAAGGGGGCTTGCGAGCCCCCTTTTTAAATTTTCACAGAGGGTAAGCTATGACCCCGGATTCACCGGATAAGCAGGCAAAGGAAGAGGTTCTTGACCTTAATGATATTGCGGAAGAAATTGTCACGGACGATGCTTCTGGAGTTCATGATGTAGATGCAAGTTTTGAGCAGGAACTCGAAGACCTTTTTTCCGAAGATCTGGAGCTTGAAGAGCCCGCTGTCGGTAAAATCGAAGAAGATTCAGAGGATGATGATCTTCTTGTTCTCGATGATGTTGTCGAAGATGGCGAAGACGTGCTTGAACTTGATGATGTTGTCGAAGATGGCGAAGACGTTCTCGATCTCGATGATGTTGTCGAAGAGGGTGAAGACGTTCTCGATCTTGATGATGTTGTCGAAGAGAACGAAGACGTACTTGATCTTGATGATGTTTTAAATGAAGCTGGAGAATTGGAATCTGCCGATTCTGATTCTGATACAGATGCAATGTTGGAAAATTTTGATCTTGGCGAAGAATCACTTATGGCTGCCGAAGGTGATTTCGCTGAAGGTGAGGTTGATGCTGAGGGATTAGATAATATTATCGACGGACTTGGCGGTGACAGCACTGTCGCCGCTGACGACAAAGACGATATTGATAATTTATTTGACGGCGACACAGATGTCGCAGCCCTTGATCAACTGCTGCAAGATTCCGGTGATGATAACGAAACTGATGAACTGGATGATCTGCTCGGTGAAGTTTCAGATGATGTGGATCTTTCCGGACTCGGCGAAGATGTCCTTGCAGATGAAGATATCGAAAGTCTGCTGTCTGACGATGCAGATCTTGAAGAGCTTTCGGAAGAAGGACTCGATCCTTTAGAAGCTGATGAACATGACGCTGTAAACGGGCCGGTTGAAGCTTCTGAAACCACTGAAGTGCCAGAAGTTGAGATAGCAGAAGATTCAGAAGCCGAAGAGACTGCAACTCTTGAAGATTCAGAAACTGAAGACGCTTCAGAGCTCAGTGAAGAAATTTTAGGAGATGTCTTTCTTGATGATGATCTTGACTCAATTCTTGAAGAAAAAAATGCAGATTTGGATGAACCCTCTGATGCAGATGCCGTCGATCTTGATAAAGATATGGACGTATCAGAACTTAATAAGCTTAATGAATTAGATGATAGTGATGATATCCAGCTTGATGATGACGATATTGATTTAGGTGAATTACTTGAAGATGTTGAAATAGATCTATCTGATCTTGATGAAGATGATATTTTGCCGGTTGATGAGTCCGGAGCGATTGTGACAGTTGCGGCTGTAAATGAGCTGGCTGATAAAATTGATTCGTTTGATTCAGAATTAGCTAAACTTAAAGATCTTATTGACTCTACTGCGGCCGGATACACAGAAGCAAATCTTGAAGAAAAAGCGGTGCTGGCTGAAAAGCGGGCTGAAGACCTTGAGGTCGCTCTTGCCGAGTCTTCTGAAAGAATTATTGCTCTTGAAGAAAAAGCAGTGCTGGCTGAAAAGCGGGCTGAGGACCTTGAGGTCGCTCTTGCTCAGTCTTCTGAAAGAATTATTGCTCTTGAAGAAAAAACTGTTCAGATTGGTTCACTTGAGGACACTGTTTCATCTTTGATGGCTTCAATTCAGGGACTTGAAGAACGGCTGTCCAGTGGAGAGATTGAGTCTGTTGTCGGACAGAGATTAAGCGAAACACTGAAGGCTGATTCTCCGACAGTTGCTGCCGTTGCGGTTGCTGCCGCTGACGAAATCCAGGAACGAGTCGAGGAATGGGTTCAGACCGGAATGCTCGATATTAAGGCTGATGTCGCTGAGAAAATTACAGCTTTAGAAGAAAAACTTAATGCCGAGCCTGATATGGCGGAACTTGTAAGTAAAGAGCTTGAAAAAGAACTTGATCCTGAGTCTACCTCCTTCTATCGCATCAAGAGTCGACTCACAGAAGATATTGAGGATTATTTAACTCCGCGCTTGATTGAAAAAATAGAAGAGATGAAAGGTGATGTCGAAGACAATTTCAAATCTACTATTGATGAAATTCTTGCTGAAAAGCTCGAAAGATCAGTCCCTGCTGAAGCAGCGCGGATTATCAGAGAAGAGATTGCGGCTCTTGCCCGCGATTTTGACGAATAGAAATTATAAAAAAATCAGATTAATTGACGGTCCGCTGGAGTAATCTTCCAGCGGACCTCTTTGATTTATATGGCTTTAATTATTGAGGTTTAACCTATATTCCACCGCCGTCCTGTTCCTATTTGTGTATTAATATGCGGGTCGACTAAATAGGGGTCTCATGTTAAAGAGCCTCTCAAAAGAGAGGGGCTTTTAAGTTTTTTTCTTTTTACCCGCCCGGTAGCCCTGCCTGTGGAGGTCGTGGCCATTTCCCCCCGGGCGGGGTTTTTCAGCGTAAGAAGGAGGCATATTATGGATAAAATTGAGAAGCAGGCTTTGCAGGTAACTAAAGAGATCATAGTGAAATTTATTGAAGTGGGAAGAATTTCTCCTTCTAATTTCTCTGAGACTTTCAGTTCTATCTATGCCGATGTTATCGCGTCTGTCAGGGCTCAGCAGATCAAAGAGGAAGACGTCCGTGGAGAATCTGAGTAGATGCAGGGTCAGACTCATCAGGAGCACGGTAAAAAAGTTGCGGCCATGTTTGGACGCATTGCCGGGTGGTACGATTTTCTGAATCACGCTTTGAGCGCAGGGCAGGACATATACTGGCGATACAGACTGGTTAAACTGGTCCGTCCCGCTAAAAACGGTTTGGTCCTTGATCTCGCTGCCGGAACTCTTGATGTTTCTGTGGAGCTTGTAAAACAGTATCCGGACATCAAAGTTCTCGCTATGGATTTTGCGTTTCCCATGCTCGCCTGTGGCAAATCTAAGAAATTAGAAGGCAAATATGAGAGTACAAGAGGAAATCAAATTGCCGCCGTGCAGGCTGACGGAAAGAAACTTCCTCTTCCTGATTCATGTCTTGACGGAGCAACTATAGCATTTGGAATTCGTAATATTCTTCCACGCGAAGAAGCATATAAAGAAATTTTGCGCACACTGAAACCCGGTGCAAGATTTTGCATTCTTGAATTCGGTTCAGGACGTAAACGCATATGGAAAGGGTTCTACAATTTTTATTTGAACAGAATTCTGCCGCTCCTAGGAAAGATCGTCTCCGGAGATTCTGGAGCGTATACCTATTTGGCAGATACAATCCGTTCTTTTCCTGATGAGAGAACTTTAGGCACAGAACTTCGTAACTCCGGTTTTGACAGAGTTATGTTTGTCCCGCTGCTTTCAGGCATCGTGTATATCCACGTTGCTGAAAAACCGGCAGATTAGAACCGCCTAAGCAGAGTAGTTAAAGTCCTACGAGAGATTGACCGAAAGAGATAAGCAACAAGCCGAAGATCATTGCGATAAGGCCGAGAATGCGTAATTGTCTCGGTCCTCTTTCGATAATAGAGATTAGAATTCTGGGCATACGCTCAGAAAACAAAAAATATGGTATTCCTTCAAGAATGAAGGCCAAGCCTAGGGCTGATAGCAGAAAAGACCAGTCGATATTCATAATAGCTGCAGTTTTATATGGGCTGTCAGACATTGTCTACCCCTCTTCAGGTAGTTTGTTGATAAATTTTTAGTTATATGGTGATAAAAAAATTGTCGGTATCCGGCTTTCCGGAAAAACATTAAAGGATATAACGTCATGATTAAATTTGAAGATATTAAAAATAAAAAAAGTTATGTAGCAGTTGTAGGTCTCGGTTATGTAGGTCTGCCGCTGGCTGTAGCTCTCGGAAAACATTTTAATGTTCTTGGAGTTGATATTTCCGAAAAGCGTGTAGGCGAACTGCGTGACGGTTACGACCGCACTGCGGAAGTTCTTGAAAAAGACTTTCATAATTTTGTAGAATTCAGCAGTAATCCTGAAGATCTTAAAAAAGCAGGAATTATTATTATCGCTGTTCCTACACCGATTGACGCAGCTCGTAATCCTGACCTCCGTCCGGTTGTAGGCGCATCCACCATGGTTGGTAAGCATATGTCAGAGGGAACAATTGTTGTTTATGAATCAACAGTTTATCCCGGACTCACAGAAGACATCTGCATTCCTATCCTCGCTGAACAATCCGGTCTTGAATATCACAAGCAGTTCGGCGTCGGATATTCACCTGAAAGAATTAATCCGGGTGACAGAGAACATACTTTGCAGACAATTGTTAAAGTTGTCTCCGGAAGTTCTGAAGATGTCGCTGAAATTTTAGATAAACTTTATTCAACTGTTGTTACCGCAGGAACTCACAGGGCTTCATGTATTAAAGTTGCCGAGGCTGCAAAAGTCATTGAAAACACTCAGCGTGATCTTAACATCGCACTTATGAATGAACTCTCCATGATTTTTGATCGTCTGGGTATTGATACTTTAGATGTTCTTGAAGCTGCCGGAACTAAATGGAACTTTCTTCCGTTCCGTCCGGGCTTAGTCGGCGGTCATTGTATCGGAGTCGATCCCTATTATCTTACCACTAAGGCAGAAGCTATCGGACATCATCCGCAGGTTATTCTTGCCGGACGTAAAATCAACGACTCTGTCGGTAAATTTATTGCTGACACAACTGTTAAGCAGATGATCGACGGCGACAGTAAAGTTAAAAATGCTAAAGTCGGTATCCTCGGTCTTACTTTCAAAGAAAATGTTCCTGATCTGCGTAACACCAAAGTTGTTGACGTTGTTGACGAATTGCTTTCTTTCGGTGTGAAAGTTCTGGTTCACGATCCTTATGCTGATCCGAATGAAGCAATCGAAGAATATGGACTTAAAACCGTTCCTTTTTCTGAATTTAAGGACCTTGATGCTCTTATTCTTGCTGTTTCGCATAAAGAATATCGCAGCCTGAGTTTTGACGAAATTAAGAGCTGGTTTAGAGAGCCTGAAAATGCACTGATCATTGACGTAAAATGCTTTTTTGATCGGGATGAGCTGGCTAAGGCTGGAATCAGATCCTGGAGACTCTAGAATCGGTGAAAGATATTCTTTTTGTCACTGCGACTGTAAAGGAGATGAAAGCCGCCCTCGGAGGCGTATGCGAACTGCCTGATCTCAGGCAGGGTGTTGCAGTTCCTTTTGATTTCAGTGGTCAATCAGGTTTATTACTGGTTACCGGTATCGGGATTATTAATTCATCTTTTGCTTTGGGACAGACTCTTGCAAAATATGAAATAGGGATTGTTGTTCTTGCCGGAATAGCAGGTACTTTCAATCCTGATCGGTTTCCAGTCGGTTCAGCATGCATCGTAAAGACGGAAATATGGCCGGAATACGGGCTCAAAAATGGAAAAGAAATAGATCCGAAAGGACTTGGTTTCAGCCTCGCTGAAATAAACGGTATCCAGATATGGGACCGGATTGAGCTCAACTGCGGAAATAGTTTTAGAAAGTCAGTGCTTGACCGATTTGCAAAACTGCCCGAAGCTGTTTCTTTAACAGTGAGCGGAGTTACCGCAACGGAAGATGAGGCCTTGCGGCTCAAAACTGAGTTTAAGGCGGATATAGAAAATATGGAAGGTTTTGCCACTGCGTATGGATGTGCTCTTTCGGGGGTTCCTGTATGTCAGGTGCGGACTGTATCGAACCTTGTGGGGTCAAGGGATCGTAAAGATTGGGATTTGAAGGGAGCATTGGCGGAACTTGGCCGAATCTGTTCTCCTCTGGTTAAGAAAACATCCTGATTTTTTGATCTGTTCTTCCCACTCACAACTGGGATAATTCATACGCGGATGACTGAGTTATTAGCCTATTTTAAGCAAGAGTTGCCTAAGATAAACGGTTTTTTGGATGAAGAAACCGATAAGCTTGAGGGATTGGTAAAAGGGGTTGCGAAGCATGTACTGCTTGCTCCCGGTAAACGGATACGTCCGATTCTCACCATACTTTCTGCACGTAGTCTGGGATATTCAAAAGAAGATATTTATCCTTTAGCCAGCGCGCTTGAGCTGCTGCATGCTGCAACTTTGCTTCACGACGACATACTTGATGATGCTGATTTAAGAAGAGGAGTTACTGCTTCACATCTTGTTTTCGGTACTACAGAAACAATCCTTGCCGGGGATGTACTTCTTGCTCTCGCCAATTTAATAGGGGCTGATTACGGTAAATCACGTATAAGTTCTATTCTGGCCTCAGCGATTATGTCTACTGCTGACGGAGAAATTCGCGAAATAGCACATATTTCAGAACCGAAAGTCGACCGCGCTGTATATATGGATATTATTATAGGAAAGACAGCAAGGCTTATTGAAGCTTCATGTCGGATTGGTGCCTCCGTTGCCTCTGACAGCGCGGAACTTGAAGATGCGCTGGGAAATTTCGGCCTCAACATGGGTATAGCCTTTCAGCTGGTTGACGATGCCCTTGATTATGAATCTCCAGTAGGAGATACCGGTAAGCCTGAAGGCGGCGATTTGAAAGAGGGAAAGATCACTTTACCTTTAATTTTTTATCTTGAGATGTTAGATGGTAAAGAGGCTGAATTGCTGCTCTCTGAAATTAAAAATAGAACCCTTACAGATGCAAAACGTGATGAGGTTCTTGAAAGTATTCGGGCGCAAGGTTTAGGCACAAAGACCAGGGAATCAGCAGCCGCTTACATTGAAAAGGCTAAAGATTGTCTGACTCCACTGTCTGACAGTGTTGAACGGCGCATTCTTAAACAGGCAGCAGATTTTGTACTGACCCGTAGCAAGTAGGTGTAGCTTAAATACAGGAGTTGCTGCTTATGAGTCTGGATGAGATTCTTGAATCACCACGATTGATGATGAAGTTGAGTTTTCCTCCGGTTATGCTTCAACTTATGGAGGAAGCCAGCAAGGCTGAACCTGATTTTTCTGTGCTCGGGAAAATCATCAGTATGGATCCTGCGCTTTCGGCTACTATTTTGAATCTTGTCAATTCTCCTTTCTATGGTTTGTCGCAGGAAATTTATGACCTTAAGCGTGCTGCGGTAGTTCTTGGAACCAAAGAACTGCTGAATCTTGCGGTTACTGTTTCTTTTCAGCAACATATTAAGACAAAACTTGAAAAGCAGAATTACAAGATCTACAGCGATTGGATGCTGACAGTGTGGGGAGCTGTTTCTGCTCAGCTTATTGCTTCAAGAATTTGTCCTGAATATGCCGATAAAATTTACCTTTGCAGCCTGCTTAAAGATATTTCGCTACTCTTTCTTAAGTTCGCAGCTCCTGATGAAATTCCGGAGATGCCGCGAAATGATGCAGTTATAATGTCATATCCAGGACAGGCGGAGGCGGAAAATAAAATTTGGGGCATGACCCACGGGGCACTTACTCAGCTTTTGTTTTCGCGCTGGAAACTTAAGGCGCTTGAATGTCCGTCTATTTTGCATCACCATTCGCTGGAAGAGCTGGATTCTTTTGACTTGCCTACTCAGGCATTAATTTTAGGCACTAAGTGGGCGGAAATGGAGCTTGGAAATAATTCTGCTCCGTTTAATGTCCTGCAGTTTGAGCTTAAACTGCAAAATTCGTTGGATTTGGATGAAGAATCAATTGAAGAATTCAGAAATATTTGCCGGACTAAATTTCAATCCATGCTCAGCACTTTGGGTATTGAGCAGAGTGACAGCAGGGATCATTTCTATAATCATTCAATAAAAACACTCCAATCCAGCTACCTTATGAGTTTAGAGCTGCTTACAGCAGAAGGCGGGGTGGATTCAATCCCACGGATAATAGCTCGCCATGTAAAGCTTAACTGGGATGTAAGTAAGTGGGAGATTGCTCTTAAGTCACCTGATTTTGATAAGTATTACCTGTACAAAGCGGATGAATCCGGGCTGGAAAGAATTGCCGCTCAGGTTGATAAAGAACTACTCAAATGGTCTGTTCGCATGGAAGGGATAGAAATTTCAAGTCATGATGTTTCTCTTGGTGAGTTCAGGTATGTTGGGTCGGGCCTTTCCAGAAGAGAGACAGAGGATTTAAAGTTATATTTCAGGTTTATCGGCCAGGCTTATGAGCATTACAGCCTCAGGTTACATTTGCTGGAAGGGCGCGCCTTAACTCTTGAAACTCTTCCTCTCGGTATTGCCCGTTTAGATATTCAAGGACAAGTCCTTGATATGAACGATGAAATGAGGAAAATATTGGGAGGAGCTGCGGTCTCCGGGACGAAGAATTTCAGAGAATTATTTGATATGCTGGTTGGCCCAGGCTTTGGCAAGGAATGGAGTAAATTTATTTCAGATGATTCCATAATTTCTTTTAATAAAATACTTTGCGCCAGACTCAGAACTGGTGGAGTTCCGCGCGATGCTTGTCTTTATATATCAGCATATAAGCAGAAAAGAGGTGAAGACTGGCTGATTTCCGCGATAATGGAAGATATTCGCGGAATATCTGAAACTCAAGTTCAAGCTCTGAAGCAAAAGGATTTTCTGGAAGGGATCATTGATTCCATGAGTGATGTTGTTTTTACCGTCGATGCCAGAGGCAACATCCACTACGTTTCATCACGTTATTCAAAAATTTTTTTAGGCCGTAATATCTTTGATATAGCTACTCCATCCGGTACTTTTACAGGGCTCTGGGGGCCGGAATTATTTGAACATCCTAAGTCGGTTGTGGAAGTTTTGATGAAAAGGACGGATTCGGCAGGTTTGCCGTTTGAACTTGTTATCAGTAAGCTTGAAGGCGCGGGTGAAAAATATCTTATTGTTGCCCGTGATATGACTGCGATCAGAAGACTTGAGGCTAAACTCAAAAAGCAGGCTATTTTTGATGGACTGACAGAGTTGTACAATCATACTCAGTTCAATACGATGCTTGCACGTGAAATAACACGCAGTAAGAGAACCGGAAGGCCCATCGGCATATTGTTTTTTGATCTGGACGGGTTCAAAAAAGTTAATGATACGGAAGGGCATCAGGCCGGAGATCAGGTATTAAAAAGTGTTGCTAAAATTTTAAAGGAAGAACTTCGTGCCGGAATGGATTTTCCATGCCGCTACGGCGGGGATGAATTCGGTATAATTATTACAGAAGTCAGACCTGAATCCCTTGAAATGATAGGGAATAGAATTCGGGTAAAAATAGAAACTAAATTTTCCGGGAGAGTTACCATCAGCGGCGGTATGACCGTTTATGAAGATGGCGATTCTCATGTCAGCATGCTGAAACGGGCTGACACAGCTGCATATGAAGCCAAGGATTTAGGCGGAAATTTGTTGAAGTGGTCGAAAAAAGAATCTTGAGCATTCAGCTTCAGACTTCATTATTTATATTAAACAAGGAGATAACCATGCTCTGGCGGGTTGAGGTTGGTCTTAAAAAGAATGTCCGGGATGTTCACGGGAATAAAGTTTCCCGTAAAATCCGGGAAGAGCTTGGCATAGAAGCCGGTGAAGTCCGGACCATTAAAGTATATACTGTTGAAGGTCTTGAAAAAGCCGATATTGAGAAGGTTTTGGAACTTGGAGTGTTGCACGATCCAGTGCTGCATACTCCGTCCCTTACACCGCTTGCAGCAGACTTTGCCTGGAATCTTGAAGTTGGATTCCGTCCCGGCGTAACTGATAACGAAGGACGGACTGCAAAAGAATCTTTGGTTTTGGTTCTAAAACCTGAAGATTCCGCAAAGGTGAAAGTTTACACCTCTACACAGTACATCTTCACAGAGAAGCTTCCGAAAGAGCAGATTGCATCAATAGCAAAAGATCTTTTAGCTAATGAACTCATTCAGCGTTATGAAATTCGTTCGGCTGAAGAATGGGAGAAATCTCCTGGTTTCGAAGCTAAAGCGGCACAGGTTACCGGTAAAGCCAGTGAAGAGGTTGCTGTAATTGATCTGCTTGCAATGAGTGATGATGAAATGATGGCGTTCAGCCGTGCAAATACGCTTGCTATGAGTATTGAAGAATTTCATTGCATCCGCGATTATTACTCTGATCCTGAAGTCATTGCAGAACGTGAAAAAATGGGAATCGGCGCGAATCCCACAGATGCAGAGCTTGAAGCCCTTGCACAGACATGGTCAGAGCACTGCAAACACAAAATTTTCAGTTCTAAAATTGAATATGAAAACAAAGAGACCGGAGTTTCTTCCACCGTAGACAGTCTCTATAAAACCTGCATTCAGAATACCACCAAGGAAATCCGTAAAGAAAAAGGCGACGACGATTTTTGTCTGTCTGTTTTCAAGGATAATGCCGGGGTTATCAAATTTAATGATAAGCTGAATGTTTGCGTTAAGATGGAAACTCATAACAGTCCTTCCGCTCTTGACCCTTACGGCGGAGCTCTTACCGGAATCGTCGGTGTTAACCGCGATCCTATGGGAACCGGACTGGGTGCAAACCTGCTTTGTAATACCGATGTTTTCTGTTTTGCTTCCCCTTTTCATGAAGGAGAGCTTCCTCCGCGTCTACTTCATCCTCGCAGAGTCCTTGAAGGCGTTCGCGAAGGTGTTGAGCACGGTGGTAATAAATCCGGTGTGCCTACTGTTAACGGCTCTATTGTTTTCGATGAAAGATATCTTGGTAAACCTCTTGTTTATTGCGGTACTGTCGGAACGATGCCTGTTAAAGTAGCCGGACGCTTGAGTCATGAAAAGAAAGCTCAGGTCGGCGATATTATCGTTATGACCGGTGGTCGTATCGGTAAAGACGGAATTCACGGCGCAACTTTCTCTTCCGAAGAATTGCACGAAGGTTCGCCTGCAACTGCCGTTCAGATCGGTGACCCTATCACTCAGCGTAAGATGTATGATTGTCTCATGCGCGCCCGTGATACCGGACTATACAACGCTATTACTGATAACGGAGCAGGCGGTCTGTCATCTTCCGTCGGTGAAATGGCCGAAGATACAGGCGGTTGCGATCTCGATCTCGCTAAGGCTCCGCTTAAATATGACGGTCTTAAACCTTGGGAAATTCTTGTTTCCGAAGCTCAGGAACGTATGACTTTGGCTGTTCCTCCTGAAAAGCTGGATGAGTTCATGGCTCTTGCAAAGGAAATGGATGTTGAAGCAACTGCGCTCGGAACATACACCGACAGCGGTATCTACAATATCAGATACGGCGATAAACATGTTGCCGCTTTGCGTATGGACTTCCTGCATGACGGTGTTCCTCAGATGAAGCTTAAAGCTGTCTGGGACCGCCCGGTTGTTGAATTCAAAGGTGAGCCTGAAGTCGCAGACCACACTGCCTTGCTTAAAGATATGCTCGGCAGACTCAATATATGCAGTAAAGAATATGTTATCCGCCAATATGATCATGAGGTTCAGGGACGCAGTGTCGTCAAACCTCTGGTTGGTGAGAAACAGGACGGTCCGGCTGATGCCGGTGTACTGAGACCTGATCTTGATTCTGACAAGGGACTTGTCGTCTCTCACGGAATCTGCCCTAAATTCAGCGACCTCGATACATATTGGATGATGGCTAACGCCATTGATGAAGCTATCAGAAATGCTGTAGCTGTCGGCGGAGATATTCATCACATGGCCGGAGTTGACAACTTCTGCTGGTGTGACCCCGTTCAGTCTGAAACAACACCTGACGGACATTACAAACTTGCTCAGCTGGTCAGAGCCAATCAGGCTCTTTCCCACTTCAGCCGTGCATTCGGAGTACCTTGTATCTCCGGTAAAGATTCAATGAAAAATGACTATAAAGGCGGAGGCGTGAAAATCTCTATTCCTCCGACGGTCCTTTTTTCAGCAATCGGAATTGTACCTGATGTGAATAAGTGCGTTACCTCAGATTTCAAGAATCCCGGTGACTTTGTATATGTTCTCGGTATGACCAGAAACGAACTCGGCGGCTCCGAAGTTTCATCACAGCTTGGATTTATTCATCCGTCTGTTCCGCATGTTGAAGCTCTTACCGCTCTTAAACGTTATGAAACAGTTCAGGAAGCTATGAATCAGGGACTTATTTCAGCCTGTCATGACCTCTCTGACGGCGGGCTCGGAGTTGCGCTGGCAGAGATGTCAATCGGCGGCAGAATCGGCTTAGAAGCTGACCTCTGTTCTGTTCCGCGCGAATACGGCATGAGCACTCTGGCTATTCTTTACAGTGAATCAGCAAGTAGATTTGTTGTAACTGTATCGCCTGATAAAGCTCAGAAGTTTGAAGCTTTGTTCGAAGGACAGATCTTTGCACGTATCGGTATGACAACCGGCCTCAATACCTTCGGCCTTGCAGAGGGAACAACCGGAATTGTCAGAAGCAAAATTGAACTTCTTGCTGATGCTTTTAAAGGCACACTCGACTGGTAGATTCTGCTTAATATTGCTTTTAAAAGTGCCGCATCGGTTAATTCCGGTGCGGCACTTTTTTGTTTTTCTGAAAAAACTTCAAATTGTAACTCAATTGTAGATCACTTAAATCGTCACCTCCATATATGAATACCCAGCAATAAACGAAAATAGCTAATTGATACAATTAAGCTGGGTATCAGGAGGATGCTGCTATGAGCGGTTCAAATGTCAGGATAGACCTGCATGTTCATTCTAAATATTCAACAAGACCGTCGCAATGGCTTTTGCAAAAGCTCGGGTGTCCTGAAAGTTTTACTGAGCCTCTTAAAATTTATGAAAGAGCCTTAGACCGATCCATGAATATGGTAACTATTACGGATCATAATACCATAAACGGGAGTCTTGAAATTGCTCATTTGGATAATGCTTTTATCAGTGAAGAAATTACGACATATTTTCCTGAAGATAGATGTAAGCTTCATGTTTTGGCTTACGACATTACAGAAACACATCATCTTGAATTTCAAAAAATTAGAGAAAATGTTTTTGATCTAGTCAAATATTTACGTGAGCAGAATATTGTTCATGTTCTTGCGCACCCTCTGTTTGCGGTAAACGAACGGCTAACTGTTGAGAACTTTGAAAAAGCTCTGTTGATGTTCAATGTGCTGGAGCTGAACGGAACCCGCGATGAATTACAAAACACTGCTCTGAAAACCATTACAGAAAATTTGACCCCGCAGAAGATTCTACAGCTTTCGGATAAATATTCAATTGAGCCTTATGGTGACAGGCCGTGGGTGAAACATTTAACCGGAGGATCTGATGATCATTCCGGACTGAATATTGCCAGAGTCTATACTGAAATTCTGGAAGCAGATAATCTGCAGGAGATGCTCAACGCTGTGTCTGAGGGACGCACTATTATTCAGGGTAATCCTGCAACTCCGCACACTATGGCCCATAATCTTTATGGAATAGCATACCAGTTTTATAAAAGTCAGTTTAATATTGATGACTTTAAACGGTCGGCAGATTGTTTTCAGTTTATAGATAATGCACTTGATCCGGGTGAAAAAGAAGACCCGACTCTTTTAAATAAACTTCAGAGTTTTATATATAGACGTAAGTCTCGCAAATACTTCGAAACATCTGATTCTGTGCAGGCCGCCTTGCTCAGGGAAGCAAATAAGATTGTAGCGAATGACCGCAGGGCACAAAAAGTTTGCAGCGGCTTGAAAACTAAACCTGAAGAGCTGGAAGAAGAATGGTTTCGTTTTGTAGGTAATGCAACGGATAAAGTTCTTTCCGGTCTTGGTGATAAGATAGTAAAAAGTGCACTCGGCGCAAACATATTTGATATTTTCCATACTGTAGGTGCTGCCGGATCACTTTATGCTCTGCTGTCACCGTACTTTCTGTCATATGGATTGTTTGCAAGAGAACAGGATTTTGCAAGGAAATGTCTGGTTGCATTTAAACAAAAAGATCCACTTGGGAGTGAAACAAAAATCGCCCACTTTACAGACACTTTCAGTGAAGTGAACGGGGTTGCCCTCACCTTGCAAAATCAGCTTGATGTCGCTCGCAAGCACCATAAAAAATTGACGGTTATATCATGTGGCTGTGCAGGTATAACAGATCAGGTCGCCAGTTTTGCCCCTGCCGGTCAATTTGACTTTCCAGAATATCCGGAACTGTCTTTCACTTATCCACCGTTTTTAAGAATGTTATCACATTGTCTGGAAAAGAATTATAACCTGCTCCATTTGGCCACACCCGGGCCTGTCGGGCTGGCGGGGCTGGCCATTGCCAAGCTCTTGAAACTTCCGGTTCATGGTACTTATCACACTTCTTTTCCGCAATATGTAAGGGCCTTCACAGATGACACCGGACTTGAAGATATGGCCTGGAAGTTTATGATCTGGTTTTATAATCAGCTTGATACTGTTTTTGTCCCTTCCGAAGCAACCGGAGATGAGTTGATCGAAAAGGGCGTCAGTGCGGATAAAATTAAGATATATCCGCGCGGAGTTGATATAGGGCGTTTTACTCCTGAGAAAAGAAACGGCTTTTTCAGTGGTAAGTTTAAAGTGAAGGAAGCTGTGAAACTTCTCTATGTGGGCAGAGTTTCGCTGGAAAAAAATCTTGATGTACTGACTGAAGCTTTTAAAACCATTTCTCCGATCCGTCCGGAACTTCATCTTGTTATAGTCGGTGACGGTCCATACCTTGCTGAAATGCGAAATGAGTTATCCGGTTGTCCTGTAACTTTTACAGGATATTTAGACGGGGATGACCTTGCACAGGCTTATGCCAGTTCTGATGTATTCGTATTTCCCTCTGCAACAGATACTTTCGGTAATGTTGTTCTGGAGGCTCAGGCTTCGGGGCTTCCTGTCATCGTGACTAATTTCGGTGGCCCCTGTGAAAATTTAATTGTGGATAAAACAGGACTTATCGTTGATGCCGGTAATCCTGACGCGCTTGCCAGAGCTATTTTGAGGCTGGCGGATCATCCTGAACTTTTACAGTACATGAAGCGCAGCGCGCGAACATATACCGAGAACAGATCGTTCGACAGTGAGTTCTTAAAAACGTGGACAATGTACGAGGAGCACTCAAAGGTTGAAGCTGTCCATTAGTTTTCAATTATATTTTAGGCAAAAAAAGCCCCGGAAGCAGATGCTTCCGGGGCTTTAATATTTATAACCGAAGTTAAAGACTCTTATTCTTCGTCTTCAACAGCGTCGGAGATGGAGCATTCAGTTGTCAGCAGAAGGCTGGAAACAGATGCTGCATTCTGGAGAGCAATACGGGTAACCTTTTTAGGATCGATTACACCGGCTTTGATGAGGTCTTCGTATACGCCGGTTGCTGCGTTGAAACCAAAGCCGTCTTTGCCTTCAGCAACTTTTTCAACAACGATAGAACCTTCATAGCCTGCGTTTTCAGCGATCATGCGAAGAGGCTGCTGAACTGCGCGACGGATTATACCGATACCTGCGTGTTCATCATCGTTACCGGATTTAAGGTCGTCGAGAACTTTAGCGCAACGAACAAGAGCGGTTCCGCCACCTGCTACGATGCCTTCTTCGACAGCTGCGCGGGTTGCGTTAAGAGCATCTTCAACGCGAGCTTTCTTTTCTTTCATTTCGATTTCAGTTGCTGCGCCGACTTTAATTACTGCAACACCGCCGACAAGTTTGGCGAGACGTTCCTGTAATTTTTCGCGATCGTAGTCAGAAGTAGAATCATTAGCCTGAGCTTCAATTCTGCGCACACGTGTTTTAATATCTTCAACAGAACCTGCACCGTCAACGATGGTGGTGGTTTCTTTGTCGATTTTAACGCGTTTAGCTGTTCCGAGTCCGTCGATAGTCATAGCGTCAAGGGACAAGCCTACGTCTGCAGAAACAACCTGAGCTCCGGTCAGAACTGCGATGTCCTGAAGCATTTCTTTGCGGCGATCACCAAAGCCTGGAGCTTTGATAGCACAAACCTGAAGGTTGGCGCGGAGTCTGTTAACTACGAGAGTTGCAAGAGCTTCACCGTCGATATCTTCTGCAATGATAAGCAGAGGACGGGACATTTTGAGAACCTGCTCAAGAATGGGCAGAAGATCTTTCATGCTTGATACTTTCTTTTCGCAAAGAAGGATCATAGGATCTTCAAATTCGCAGATCATTTTGTCTGTGTCGGTTGCGAAGTAAGGGGAAAGATATCCGCGGTCGAACTGCATGCCTTCTACAACTTCCAGTTCGGTCTTCATGGATTTAGCTTCTTCAACAGTGATAACGCCTTCTTTACCGACTCTGTCCATTGCTTCAGCAAGGATTTCACCGATAGAGGAATCGCTGTTAGCGGAAATTGTTCCGACCTGAGCGATTTCAGATTTATCACGAGTCGGTTTTGCAAGCTTGTTGAGTTCTTCAACAATAGCTGAAACCGCACTGTCAATTCCGCGTTTGATGGACATTGGGTTACGTCCGGCAGCAACGAGTTTTACACCTTCAGCAAAAATAGACTGAGCAAGAACTGTTGCTGTAGTTGTTCCGTCACCGGCGATGTCGTTGGTTTTAGAAGCAACTTCTTTAACCATCTGTGCGCCCATGTTCTGGAACTTATCTTCCAAGTCGATTGCTTTAGCAACTGTAACACCGTCTTTAGTGATGATCGGTGCGCCCCAAGACTGCTCAATTACAACATTACGACCACAAGGTCCGAGAGTTACTTTTACAGCGTCAGCGAGAGTATCTACGCCGATTTTGAGGTGTTCACGTGCTTTTACATTAAATTCAATAGCTTTAGCCATTTAAAGATCCTCCTGAGAGAAATTCGTTTTGATTATATATAGAGAGGCGTTAACTGAAAATTATTCAACAACTGCGAGAATTTCTTCTTCGCGCATAATGATGAAATCTTCACCATCAATAGAAAGTTCGTTGCCTGCATATTTAGCGAAGAGCACAACGTCACCTTCTTTAACGGACATAGGAGCTTTGTCTTTACCGGGACCGGCTGCAGCAACAACACCCTTCATAGGTTTTTCTTTGGCGGAATCGGGAATGATAATGCCACCGGCTGTTTTCTGTTCACTTTCCAGACGTTTAATGAGTACGCGATCCTGCAATGGTTTGAGAGTCATGTTTCCTCCTGAACTAAATAAAGTATTGGTTAATAATCAGTTAATAATCCGCGTGGTTGTGGCGGATCTTTCTTTAAATTTAAGTCTGACAGCCCATTAATGACGGCAGGTCAGACCACTTCGTGCTGGTGAAGTTGAACTAAATTAAGACAGCAGAAGAATAAGTCAACACCGTATAATGAAAAAAAACAGTATTATGGAATTTGATTTTGTTTTCCAGCCAAAGAAGTGATGAAATATGATCTATGAAGTGAAAAAGTATCGAAATTATACTGTTCCACTTGACAATAGGTGTCCATCCCCTGTAGTTCGCCACGTCCAGCCCAAGAGGTTTAAGAATGTTTTGTTTTTTATATAAAGCGTTGTCCTTATCATTCTGATAAAGGTAATACCTAATTAGCTGTAAATTGAAATGACCCTATGGCTTTTTGTCATTTAATGATGTAATGGCCCTTTTGGGGTACGGATAAATCGCCTTAGCGCGGTTCAAAAAAATGAAGGAGTTTACTATGAGTAAGACTGTTCTTGTTAAGAAGTTCCGGGATAAATTAGACATGAGTGCAAAAGACGCTTCTGCTGCAATCGACGGCGTTCTCGGCGCTATTGAAGAAGGCCTTAAAGAAGAAGGTAATGTAACTCTCACAGGATTCGGTACATTTAAGACCGTTGAGCGTTCAGCCCGTACAGGCCGCAATCCTCAGACTGGACAGGCCATTGAAATCCCCGCTTCACGCGGAGTAAAATTTGCTCCCGGAAAATTTCTTAAGGATGCAGTTAAATAAGATAGTTATATATTTACTGTTTAAGCCGCTTCCGGAAATTTCGGAAGCGGCTTTTTTTTTGAAACGGCGATTTATTTTCTTTTTCAAAATTTGATTATCTGTATTTGAGTTTTTATTAATATCTGGGGTGTTAAATTCTGGTTGCGGGAATTTTCGACAAGATCTAAGCGTATTCTTATTTAATTGTTATTTACGGAGTAATATAAAATGCTTTCTCGGTGGAATCAGCCTTTCGGCTACAAAGATGTTTTGAAAATCAGCTTGCCGCTTGCCGTAAGTATGGCCTCAACCACACTTATGCAGATAACTGACAGGATCTTCCTAGGCCGGTATTCTGTAGAAGCAATTGCCGCCGCGCTTCCAGCCGGGATTCTCGCATTTTTATTCATATCTTTTTTTATGGGTGTTGCCAGTTATATTAACGTTTTTATCGCCCAATATACCGGGGCCGCGCGACCTGATAAAGTAGCAACCAGCCTCTGGCAGGGGATATATTTTTCTTTAATCGCATGGTCAGTTCTAGTTGTCCTTGGACATTTTCTAACACCGTTACTTGTTCTCGGCGGTCATCCGCCAGACGTACTTGTGCTGGAAACGCAGTATTTTAGAATTTTGATGTTCGGAGCCGGCTTGCCGGTGCTTGATACCGCACTCTCCAGTTTTTACTCCGGTCGCGGTTTAACCAGAACTGTTATGCTCGTAAATATGTTTGGCGCACTGGTTAATATACCGCTGGATTATGCTCTGATCAATGGATTCTGGATATTCCCTGAAATGGGCATAAGGGGGGCCGCAATAGCAACCGTTGTATCATGGTGCGTAGTGATAGGACTTTATTGCCCACTGATTTTTAATAGTAAGAATGAAAAAAAATACGGGATTATAAGTAATTTTAAATTTGCTCCCGATCTTTTTCGCCGATTTATCAGGTTTGGAATATCAAACGGAATGCAATTTTTTCTGGATATATTTGCTGTAACCTTTTTTGTGTATATGGTCGGCAGACTTGGAACTATTATCCTCGCGGCCAGTAATATTGCATTATCAATTGATGGTATTTCATTTTTTCCTGCATATGGAATTTCCGTTGGAGTCAGCACTCTTGTCGGGCAGGCATTAGGACAGAATCGCCCGGATTATGCGAAAAGAGCTACAACTTGCGCTTTTCATATTACATGCGTCTGGATGGGGTTTATGGGACTTATTTATTTTTTGATGCCCGATACTCTTATCAGTTTGTTCCGTCCGCATGAAATAAGTGATGCCCAGTTTGCTGAAGTTCTGGTGCACGGTAGAGTTTTTCTGCTGTTTATGGTGGCATACATCTTATTTGACGGGCTTGTACTTGTTTACTCAGGGGCGCTCAAAGGAGCAGGAGACGTTGTCTTTGTCATGAAGGCTGTAGGTTTCTTCTGTGTAATGCTGATGGTTATACCTTGCTACCTCGGCGTTGAGGTCTTTAATGCCGGACCTAATTTTCTATGGACAATTTTTACTGCCTATGTGGTTGTGCTCAGCTTGGTATTTTATACCCGCTTCAAAGGCGGAAAGTGGCAACGCATGAGGGTTATAGAATAGTATAATTAAGTTTCAGGTGAAAATGCAAAAAAGGGCATAAGAGGAATTCCTCTTATGCCCTTTTTTTATGAAGGTATTGCGAGTGTATCTGCTAAGCCTGTTCCTGAGTGATCATCAGCATTTCAGGCCGTACTTTATATATGAAGCTGTAAGTAAACAGGCAGATAAATCCTTCGATAATCATAATCGGAATATGTGCATAGATTATAATCTGAGCCGCTCCGATGAAACTGTCATCAGTGAAGGATAATGCAAATGAAGTTAAGACAGCTGAAAGACCTATTGAAAGTGCTCCGCACATGAAAGAGCCGATGCCCATGCTTCTGCCGCCTCTAGTTAGCATTGAGCGGAACAGGTAGTGGCAGAGAACCGCAGGCAAGGCCATTGTCGCGGTATTTACTCCGATTACTGTAAGTCCGCCGTACTGAAAAAGGATCGCTTGCAATAGCAGTCCTATAAATATCGCAGGAAAAGCGGCCCACCCCAGAACCAGTCCGATGAGACCGTTTAAAATGAGATGTGCGCTTGAAGGTCCGATAGGAATATGAACGAGTGATGCAACAAAGAAAACAGAAGAAAGGAGAGCAACTGTAACTAATTTCTCTGAATCCATTTTTTTGAGCCCGATAACTAATCCCACGGCGGTCACCGCAGCACCTGTAGCAAGCACAGGAATCGAGAGGACTCCCTCTGAAATATGCATGATTCAAATCCTTATTTACTTCGTGTTTAATTAAACAGAAGCAGTGGTCCTGAAAATTAAATAACAACTCAGTATGTGTATACGTTTTTTAAAATTATGACACACGGTTTTTAGTGTCAAGTTGTTTTAAAATATAGAAGTTAATTATAGTCTAATTTTATTTAAATAACACCATAGAATCATTGAACGACTGTTCACTATTGACTAATTGCGGCATAGAAAAAAAATTCTAGAGGTGGAATTATGGGGCGGTTTAAATCAATCATACTTATTAGTTTGTGCTTACTTTCATGCTGGACAAGTAAGTTGTCAGCAAATGCAGATGATATACTTATTGCTGATTGTTCAACTAAGGTTTTGACAAATCAAAAAGATAATTCTCAAGTCGCATTCAAAGGTTCTGTGGATACAGATTTGGTTCCGGTTACTACGGATGGTAAAGAATTGTATGGTTCTTTAGGAGACACTACACTAGAAGTACTGAAATTTTATTACCCCCGGTCTTCAGGTCCGGGAGGGTGTGTTATGAACCCTACTGCAGGTTTCGGTATAGATTGGGCTCTGCTTGCCATTATAATTTTAATGGGATTTCTGCGGTCTCGCATGCGATGAGTTCTCATTCATATTCGAGTTTACGTTAAGCAGCCTGAGTTCTCAGGCTGCTTTCTTTTATGAAAAAACTTTATGCAAATTAATATCCAGTGGTTCGTAAGTTGCAATAAGATGCAGAGGAGGAAAAAAATGCGCAAAGTTAGATTGTCAGAAAAAACCATTCCTATTTTGTTTGATATTGTAGTCTATGGCGGCTTTGTGGCGTTTTTGCTCGCCAGTTACGTAACATTTCAAACTTTTTTAGAACGATTCTCAGGTCCTGCCCAGAAAATTATCGGTGTTTTGCACAAGTTTTTAGCTTGAGTAGCATTATTGATTATGAAAAAAAATCTCCTTTGTCTAAATGGCAAAGGAGATTTTTTTGTGAGTGGCCAGCTTACAATTTATACATTACACAAAGGTTGACTTAGACAGAATAAATACTAATTATAAAACAAATGAAATTGACTTTCTATATCGCTAGGAGCGCTTATGCAGGATGTAATAGTTTTTATTTTGATCGGTATTGCAGCGATTTATCTTGGTTATAAATGGTTGCGTAAAGGCACTTCAGGATGTGGTTGCGGTTGTAGCTGTGGCAGCACAAAGAAAAGTACAAGGGAAGATTGTGGGATTTCATGTGACTCTTCTCGCGCAGACTTCAAAAAAAATAAATAAATACCTTATGAAAGAGTGCTGTTTCGTGTATGGGATATTCTAAATAAAAGCTGTCCACTGTCGGATGGCTTTTTCTGTTAAAAATGCATTTTGCATTTTTATGATATTATAGAGAAATATAATATCTTTTCCCCTTCAAAACTGTCTGAATATTAATCAAAGCGTAATTGTTCATTATTTTGAATACAAATTTGTTAAAGTAAAATTTTATGGGCTCAATTTTCTTCTTTATTGATTGGTAATCCTGTGCTTAACCTTAAGCAGTCAATATGAAGTCCGTTTATGGTTGCGGAATGCGAAATTGTCTATTTTTTGTTGTTATAATCATGCTAATTTTTTTAAATTATAATTTTGATAATAAAAAAGGCATGTTGCAAGTCTAGACTTTTTTTAGATTATGTTTTTATGTTAACAAAAAAAAGACATATTTTCATTTTCCTTATCAAAACCGGCACTAAATTTTTTTTATGCTGCTGTTTCTTGCTGAATTTGTAACTGAATTATGCTACACCGTGTTCACTTTCAGCTTGTCATAATGTCATGTGATATTCCTACATGGCGAAAATGTTCTCGTAACTATTTGGTTTCTTTAAAAGAGATATGTTTAACAAGAATGTTTAAACGTAGGCTGTCGAGTCTGCGGTGAATAATTCATTCACGTACAACGGGAGGGGAAGTGGCCAAGAAGAAAATTAGGTTCATGTGTACTGCATTCCGTGACGGTTTTCAGTCCGTTTACGGTGCCAGAGTGAAGACCGATGATTTCCTGCCCGCAGTTGAAGCTGCAAGGGAAGCAGGGATAAACTGGTTTGAAGCTGGCGGTGGAGCACGGTTCCAGGCTCTTTATTTTTATTCAAATGAAGATGCTTTTGATATGATGGATCGATTCAGGGCAACTGCCGGACCTGACGCAGACTTACAAACTCTGGCTCGCGGAGTTAATGTTGTAGGTCTCGAGTCTCAATCCAGTGACGTTATCAAAGCGCATGCGGATCTTTTTGCTAAACATGGTATTACTACCATCCGAAATTTTGACGCTCTTAATGACGTTAACAATCTGATTTACAGCGGTCAGTGTATTGCAAATGCCGGCTTGAAACATCAGGTTGTTGTTTCAATGATGGAACTTCCTCCGGGATGTTCCGGCGCGCATGATGCCGCATTCTATGAAAAAACTCTCCGGCAGATTCTGGACGCAGATATTCCTTATGATTCCGTCTGTTTTAAAGATGCTTCCGGAACTTCTACCCCCTCAAAAGTTTTTGAGACAGTCAAGCTTGCACGCAAAATGCTGCCTGCTGATGTGATGCTCAATTTCCATACGCATGAAACAGCCGGAATAGGTGGACTTTGTTATAAAGCTGCCATTGATGCCGGAGCTGACGCAATTGATTTATCTATGGCTCCTGCCTCCGGCGGAACCTGCCAGACCGATATTATCACTATGTGGCACATTCTGCGCGGTACAGATTATACTCTTGATATCGATATAGATAAAATTATTGTTGCTGAAGATGTTTTCCGTGACTGCATGAAGGATTACTTCCTGCCGCCTGAAGCAACACAGGTTGATGCTATGATTCCTTTCAGCCCTATGCCTGGCGGCGCGCTGACTGCGAATACTCAGATGCTCCGTGATAATGGTCTCATGGACCGCTATCCAGAAATAATCCGCGCCATGAGCGAAGTCGTGCGCAAAGGCGGTTTCGGTACTTCCGTTACACCTGTTTCCCAGTTTTATTTCCAGCAGGCATTCAATAATGTTATGTTCGGTCCTTGGGAAAAATTTGCGGATGGCTACGGTAAAATGGTTCTGGGATACTTTGGTAAAACTCCAGTTGCTCCGGATGCTGAAATTGTTAAGCGTGCTTCCGAACAACTCGGACTTGAACCTACAACTAAAAGTCCTATTGAACTTAATGATGCAGACCCTTCAAAGGGACTCGCTCCTGCTCGTAAGCGTCTTGAAGAAGAAGGTCTTCCTGTTACTGACGAAAATGTTTTCATTGTTGCGACTTGTAAGGAAAAAGGAATCACTTACCTTAAAGGTGATGCCCGTATAGGAATCCGTTACAAGAAAGACGTTGAAGCTGAACAGGTCGCCAAGCTGACAGGAGCTGCTTCCAATTCCAGTTCTTCCGGCTCTGGTACCGTCAATGTATCTGTAAACGGTTTATCGTATGCAGTTACTGTCAACGGCGATACCGCTACGCTTAATGGGAAAACTTTCAACATCGGTTCCGGAGATGCTGTTCCTGCCGCTGCAACTGCAGGCGCACCTGCCGGCGGAGCCAATGAACCTATTGTGGCTCCTATGCCCGGACTTATTGTCCGTTTGGTTGTCAGCCCGGGAACTGTCGTTCAGGAAGGTCAGACTCTGTTGACTATGGAAGCTATGAAGATGGAAATTGAAGTTAAGGCTCATAAGCCCGGAACACTGACCTCTTTTTCGGTTACACCCGGAGATCAGGTTCAGCAGGGGCACGCTTTAGCTCAGATGATCATCTAAGCCGACGCTTAAACGCAAAAGGAGATCCTAATGCAGGAAGTGATATTCAGTTGGCAGCACGTAGTCAATGGTAACGGTGTTGCTCTTTCCGTAACCGGTATGAGTATCGTGTTTGTGGCTTTGATGCTGGTGAGTCTTTACATAGCTATGCTTCCGAAGCTGGCTAGTTTATTTGATAAGATTATCCCGCCTGCAGTTCATCACTGCGGGGAGCAGGCTCCGCCGGCTTCGTCGGGACCGGTTGAGGCTGAAATAGTCGCAGCTGCAGTGGCATATCTGCAAAAAAATAAGAGCTAGACGGACGACATGGATATACTTCTTGATTTTCTAAGTACAACGGGCTTTTTTCAAATGACGATGGGCAATTTCATAATGATTGTCATCGGTATTTTTTTTATCGCCCTTGCAATTATAAAGGACTATGAGCCGCTTTTGCTTCTTCCCATCGGGTTCGGCGCAATTATAGGTAACATCCCTTCAATCGCGGGGATGCCTCTTAGCGTTTATGATGAAGGAAGCGTGCTCTCTTATTTATACTTCGGGGTCAGCAAAGGTATTTTCCCTCCGCTGATATTTCTTGGAATCGGAGCAATGACCGACTTTTCGTGCATGCTCTCCAACCCTAAGTTAATCCTTCTGGGTGCTGCGGCGCAGATGGGGATATTTGCAACCCTCATCGGGGCCTTGTATCTGGGATTCAGCCCGGCAGAAGCCGGCGCAATCGGGATTATCGGCGGGGCTGACGGTCCTACTGCCATATTCCTTGCTTCAAAGCTTGCACCGCACCTGCTGGGAGCTATCGCCATAGCCGCATACTCGTATATGGCTCTTGTTCCTGTTATTCAGCCTCCGATTATGAATCTGCTGACAACCAAGAAAGAACGTTTGATCCGTATGGCTCCGCCAAGACAGGTTACTGTTCGCGAGAAAATTCTTTTTCCCGTCGGAGCACTGATCATCACAACGTTAATCGCACCGGGTGCACTTGTTCTGGTGGGGATGCTTTTCTTAGGCAACCTTCTTAAGGAATCCGGTGTAACTGAGCGTTTGGCGGAAACTGCGCGTACTTCGCTTATTGATTCCGTTACTATATTGCTCGGAGTCTCAGTCGGAGCGTCAACTCAGGCTCAAACCTTTTTGACCCCCGGCAGTTTGCTGATCTTCGGTCTTGGCGCGGCGTCTTTTTGCGTCGCAACAGCAAGCGGAGTGCTCTTTGCAAAGCTTATGAACCTTTTCCTTAAAGAAAAGATCAATCCTCTTATCGGGGCTGCCGGTGTTTCAGCTGTGCCGGACTCTGCCAGAGTTGTGCAGATGGTTGCACGCAAAGAGGATCCTCATAACTTCCTGCTTATGCACGCGATGGCTCCGAATATCGCCGGTGTACTCGGTTCTGCTGTCGCAGCCGGTGTCCTCTGGTCTGTATTGGGGTTATAAATGAATACGATGGTAGTACTCAGAATTCGAGCGCGAATGAAAAAGCTCAGGCGAGCTATAATCATCAAAAAGCTTGGTCAGATGACTACCATGTCTATAGAAAAAACTAGCTTTGTTCGTTAACGAAAAAAAAGCGCATTCTCGAAATGAGAATGCGCCTTTTTTTTTCATAATAAATCAGATTTAAACATTTAATTTCAGGATTTGGGTGGCAGATTTTCAGTATTGATATTAAGTTTATTCAGCCTTTAGCCAGATCATGACGTAGGGCTGTCAAGTGGAGTGGATTTTTGTAAATAATAGTATTAGGCGGTTCATAACATTTAGTCATTCTTATATTTTTTTTGAAGGAGTAACTTGTGGCAAGTCAATCAACATATGAGTTTTATAAAGAAGACCTTTCTAAAATACCCCCTTTGCGGGCAATAGCAGAAACTCTTGTTAATGATAAAAGAGTAAGAAAAGTAAATGCTGCGGAAGCATACCTGCTAGCTAAAACGCAGTGGGATGTAATGGATACTGATCAGGAGATTTATCCTGAGGCTGCCAAACGCTTAGGTTTGCCTAAGGGCGCAACTGTTTTGAACAATTGCCAAGGCAAGATAGTCGGTCGCACAGGACAGGCTCGCAGGTTTTACAGTAAGCTTAATGGGCCTGATCAGCGTAAAGTGCTAGGCGACCTCAGGGAAGCTATCTCTGACATGCAGAAGCGTCCCTTGATCAAGGCTGAAGCCATAATAGGTCTAGATAAAGACCTCATGATCAGAGCGACCATTGTAGGCGGAGAGGACGATGCAGCTAATATTTTCAATTGGCTGGTAAACTTTACCCCTTACGAGGAGCTTGCCGCAGAATACGAAAAAAGTGCTAAGCTTCCTATTCAGGATATTATTATCATCGGGGATAATGTGTGGCGCAATGACGATCCTTTTTATCACAATCAGGGTTTTCCGCAGCTCGCACTTGTCGATGAAGAGTGTAACGTTATCTATAATTTCGGCATGCGTTATTTCGGTGAACGTAAGAAAGGAACTTTAACCCTTGCATGGACTTCCGGTATCCGTGTCGGTATGGCGGCTTGTCATGGCGGAATCAAGGAACTTGATTTTTCCAAGTGCGCGGATGAGAATGCAAAGAAGATAGGACAACGCTCTATTGCTTTCTTCGGACTTTCCGGTACAGGAAAATCTTCTCATACCAATTCGCATGATAACGGCGGAACACTTCCTGAAGGATTTGCAAAAAAAGTTCTTCACGATGATGCCTTTCAGATTGACATTAAGAATCGTGTCTGCCGTGCATGGGAACCGACACTGTTTGATAAGACAGATTCAAGACCACTCGGTCATCCTGATTGGAAATACATGGTTTCAGTTATGAACCATGCAACGATAAATGTTGACGGGAAAATTCTGCCTCTCGGACAGGATCTGCGTAATCCAAACGGAAGAGCCTTAATTGACCGAGATGTTTTGGGAAATTACGTCAACCGTTGTAAGTTTCCTGAAGTTTTATGCTGGCTCATGAAAGATACCTGTCTGCCGCCGATTATACGCTTTACTGATACATATCTGGCTGTAGCAATGGGCGCAGCCTTGATGACAAAGCGCAATCTTGCTGAAAATGTTTCAGAAGAAGAGCTTAAGAAGCTGGTTTTCGTCCCTTATGCCAACCCGTTCCGAGTTTATGAGCTCTGGAAAGATGTTGAAGCATTTGCAAATGTTTTTGAAAATGGCGCAACAGGATACAGTTTTAACTCAGTCGGTTTCTGGAAATCTTCTGATGTGAATCTGCATGCTATTCCGCTAAAGACATCACTGACTTTACAGTCTTTGATCCTGCTTGATAAGCTGGAATGGGAAGACTGGTCCCTTCTTCCGGGTGCGCAGTTGCCTAAACGTAATTGTATTGAAAAAATACTTCCCGGATTTTACGATACATACAATCCGCAGAACACAGATAATCAGAGTGAGTATATTCAGACTCTTAAAGATAGATTTGCCCAGCGCAGACATTTTCTTGAGGAGACCGAGGACCTTAATTGCAAGCCTGAAATATTGGCAAAGCTTACTAAGGTTCTTAGAATCAAAGAATAAGATTCAGTTTAAAAGATTAAGCAGAATAATTACAGAAAAAAGTCCCGATAAAGAATTTCTTTATCGGGACTTTTTTTTGTCTGGTTTAGCCGTAAATTTCTGTTATCGGTTTAAAACCGCTGAAAGTCTGAATCAGAATCCAGTTCAGTTTCCATGTCTAAAGAAAGACCTGATGGTGCTGATTTAATCGGTCTAATAATTTTTCTCGCGGGGGTTGATGGCTTTCTTCCAGAAGCTCCCGGCTTCGGGCGGGTATAAGCAGATCTTTGGTCATTCCCTGAAAGGTGAAAGAAGCTGATTGCATTTGTTAAATTTTCAGCTTGAATTTGAAGTTCTTCAGATGAAGCACTGACTTCCTCAGAAGTTGAAGCGCTATTTTGAACAGCTATATCGAACTGTTGAAGAGCGCTGTTGATTTGTTCCGCACCGGAATTCTGCTCCGCGCTGGAAGCAGTAATTTCTTGTACCAGCTCAGCTGTTTTTTGAATGTCCGGCACGATAGCTTTAAGCATGTTACCTGCTGTTTCTGCAATCTCGACACTTGTGCTGGAGAGTTCACTGATTTCTGCCGCTGCAACTCCGCTTCTCTCTGCCAGTTTGCGAACTTCCGCAGCAACAACAGCAAACCCTTTACCATGCTCTCCGGCACGTGCAGCTTCGATTGCTGCATTAAGTGCTAATAGGTTTGTTTGGCGTGCAATTTCTTCAACTACGGAAATTCTGGCTGCAATTTTATGCATGGCTTCAACGGTCTGAATAACAGCTGTTCCGCTTCTTTCCGCTTCAAGTGCGGCTTTACGGGACATGTTGTCAGTCTCTTGTGCATTTTCTGCATTATGAGCAATTCCGGCCACCATTTCTTCCATTGATGCAGAAATTTCTTCCATTGAAGAGGCTTGTTCTGCAGCACCCTGAGACATGATTTGTGATGTAGAGCTTAATTCATTACTACCGGATTCGACGAATGATGAGGCTTGCTGCACTTCACGTACAACGTCTGAAATACGGCTTACCATTTCGTTAGTAGCTGAAGAAAGTTCAGCTATTTCATCTTGTCCTTTCACTTCAGCGTGCACAGAAAGATCACCTCTGGCAATTTTTCTAAAAAGCTCCAGAATTGTAGTAATAGGGGATATAATAATTTTCCCAGTCAATAAAATAATGATTACGGATAGTACTACTACTGAACCAAGGCCCAGCCACAAAAGTGTCCATGCCATGCGTGTGCTTTCTTTGAAAATATCATTATGAGTGACTGTTGATACGACATACCAGCCGGTTTTAGGATCTGTCTGCCAACTCATGCGTTTCTTTATTCCCTCGTAGACGTAATCAATTGATCCTACTGGGGTCGCCATAATCTTTCTACCCCAGTCGAAATCTTTAAGATTGGCTTTTAATAGCATATCCTTATTAGGGTGGCTGATTAAAAGACCTTCAGTGTCAGCCATGAATAAATATCCCTCTTCACCTATTCTGGAATTTTTAAGGTACTTATTGTTATAATCAGAAATCTTAGGAGTTATGCCGAGAATACCGATCAGTTTTCCAGATTGCATGATGGGAAAAGTCTGCAGATAAATTGCATTTCCATTTTCATCTTCATAGGCTTTGCCCATATATTTTTGATTTTGTGCTGCTTTTTCTATATTAACGCGTCCACCGGAAGTTGACGATATATTAGAACCTACGGCTGTACCTTGTTTTCCGCCTGCTTTAATTGTTCCGTCAGGAGTCATGAGGAAGACATTTTCGTAAGTTGGTGAGTCTTTTAAATATTTGCTGAGAGTAAGCTCTACTTCATCATAGTTGTCCGTAGTTAAAGCTTCATTAATTTCCGGAAAAGCCGGTAAAATTTCCCCATCTCTCATTACCGCAGTATACCAGAAGTCTAAAGAGGAGACAGCCTTTTCACGCGTGTTGATCATTGCAGCTGTAAGTTCTTTTTCAAGACTTCCTGCCCCTGAAGAGTAAGCAACCCATGAGAGTATTC
The DNA here is from genome assembly GCF_900177375.1 of Desulfovibrio gilichinskyi. Classification (NCBI taxonomy): domain Bacteria; kingdom Pseudomonadati; phylum Thermodesulfobacteriota; class Desulfovibrionia; order Desulfovibrionales; family Desulfovibrionaceae; genus Maridesulfovibrio; species Maridesulfovibrio gilichinskyi. Next base: position 196,278 of record NZ_FWZU01000002.1, read on the forward strand.
CGATTGTAAGTGCTACCAGCGGGATAATTGAGAAAATAAACTTTACCTTTAAATTAAATCGCATACTCTAGCTTCCTTATGGATGATGGGGTTGAAAAAAGTATAAAAGTCAGCAGCACGAAATCCTTAAGGTGCGCGCACTAGGTATTAGCCTAAATTACATATATTGAGTTAATATATAATGTTTGCACCTGAGAAACAAATTAATTTTAAGTTATTTGCTGTATTATTGTGTTATAACGACTTTAAGTATTCATTAATATTAAGTAAGTTTAAAATTACCGTATAAATTCAGTTTTTGGAAGACTCAAGATATTTTTGCTTAAGAGTCGGATCTTGGACAGCTTCGGCCCAAAGCAGGTAGATGCTTCTCATAAAATTTTTGCGAATTAAGGGTGCTGCTTCTATTCGAGCCGATACTGATTTCTCTACATCCATGCTTAATATTGTATTTTTAAGAGTTTGAGCTCTGTGAATTATCCGGTGCGATGATTCAATAAGTTTATTTCCTTGTGCCGCAATTTTGTCGCGCAACTCTTTGCTGGCAAGCAGCATCTCAAGTTTTCCTGCAAGGTCTGCAACATTGTTAGCTTCGTATGTAGTAAGATGCACGCCGTCTGTAAAAATATCAGATAATCCATGCTTGATATACGGAGTCAGTAGACATGAACCGCATGCCAATGCTTCAAATACTCGGAAATTTAAATCTCCGCGCTCCGCAATATTAAGGACTACTCTGGCTTTAGGAAATAGTTTTCGATATTCACCTTGAGTAACGTGAAGACCGGGAACATGTTTCGCCACTTCATCAAGAAAAATCATCCGCTCAGGAGTCAGGTCCGGGTCTACTTTACCGACAAAAAGAAGATCCCATTCTTTTTCCATGGCAAGAGGTACATCGTTATCCATAACAACCGGTGGAAACCATAAAAGTCTGGAGTTAGGAAGGCGGGGAGTAAATCTATCTAGATGATCTTTTAAGCTGACAAGACAGATGTCAAAACCTTGCGCATAAAGTGGATACCAGCTGTGAATGTGTGTATCTATGCAGTAGAAAACTGTCAGACATGGAAACGTTTCCACTCCTGCCAATGGCGGGGCTATGCTTCGATCAGCGTAAACCACCATATCAGGAATGCATTCTGATTTTTCGACAATATCAGCCCATGTAAAAACTTGTTGTCCGCGAATTGGAATATGGATTGTTTCATATCCAAGCTGATCCATTCCTGTGCGGAAAAAGGTATTGCCGATCCATGCGATTTTTTTGATGTTTGTTTTCTTCACAGATATGAAGATACCAAATTATTTGAATGTGATAAAGTATGTATTTAAACATTTGATAGCTGAACTGAAATCGCATATATATTGTGCACTGGTTTTGTGCTGACTGTTGTTTAAGCTAATTGCTGAGCATTTGGCGGATTGTAGCATTGTCAAAATCAAGTTCCGGAGTAAAGCGCAGTCCTACAAAAGAGTTTTCTTTCCAAACGGCAATCGCCTTTTGGCTGCTCAGAAATCCTATGAGGTCGTTAAATATGCATCCACGGATAAAGACTTCAGAATTAAGTTTCAGGTTGCTGAAGTCTCCTTCTGAGTTGAGTTTTACTTTCATCCCGTGAGAAGAAATATTTAAAATGGTGATGTCCAGATCTGAGTCACATGACGATACGGAAATATCGCATTGCTTAAAAAAATCGTCAATTTTTTCAAGACCTATTCTAATTGAATCTCGTCTTTCATAAGTTTTGTTCATTTTTTATCTTCCTCGATCAAAATTTGATATAATTTCTACTTGAAGTGTATTATTTTAAAATTTAGCAGGGTCGAGCTATTTCAATCCTTGGCTAAAGACGATAAAGCAGTTAAGTAATTGCAATGTAGCTAAAATCGTATGCGTTTATAAAGTAGCTAAGCCTCGATTGCAAGGTTACCTAAATTTTATTTCTTCCAGGAGTTCGGGGTGCAGAAGTTATTAACGGTTTTTATTTTGATCGGTTTGATGCTTTCAGGTTGTGTCTATGTCGACATGAATGTCGTTAATAAGACTGAACCTGGCTTAGATATGAGTTCAGTTCATACTTTTGCCTATAAAAAATCTAATGATTCAAGAAGTGATCTTGAGACTGTTTTGCTTCAAACTGCACGGGCAGAGCTTGAAGCAAAAGGGTTTGTTTACGATGCAGTGTCGCCGGATTTTCTTATGATCGTTAACTTCGGTTCCAAAACAGTGGTTGAACGAGGTGTTTCATATAAACGTGATTCGTATAATTACAATTACCTGAGCAAGTCATACAGTGACGTAGGTGTTGTTAAAACGGGTGATGCTGATAAAAATGATAACACCGTGAGAATTTATATGGTTACACCGGAAAATGAAGGTATGAGAACCTTTCTGTGGCGGGGAAGTGCTACCAGCCAGAATCAGGAAGGGGTGGCTGTCTTCGGTAAATGTCTTGTAAAAGGGGTACTGCTTAAATTCCCAGCCCCGAATGTTTCCTTTCGCGAAAAGCTTCGTTTCGGAACATGTGAATAAAATTTATTTTCTTTTATAGTCGGTTCTAATCCCTTCAAAAGTATCGCTTTTGAAGGGATTTTTTTTAGGTGGTTTAATTCGCCTTTACAAACAAAATTAAAATCAGGCTTGACTTAAATTAAAAGTCTGGGCATTTTTAATTCTCTATATGTCAATATGTTTATATAGTGAATTATTGATATTTATTCCGCAGAAAACGGAAGGCGGTGAAAACTGCAGGTGGAAGAGGTTGAGCAACATCTTAAAAATATGGCTAAGGCAGATAAATTTACGTCTAAAAATCCTATAAAGTTAAACCTCCGCCAATTAGGATATTAACTGTCAGGTTCGGGGAGGAATTATATAAGGGGATAATATAATGAATGTGGCAAGCAGTATAAAAGAAGTCGGACAATTTTTTTCTTTTGAGTTTTTTCCGCCTAAAGAAAAACAGGCATGGGATAACTTTATGGAGAAGGCGGAGAGACTGGCTGATTTAAGACCTTTATTCGCCTCTGTCACTTATGGAGCAGGCGGCTCAAGTCATGAAAATTCTCTTGATGTCTGCGAAACGCTTAAAAAGGAAATGGGGATTGATATTCTTGCTCATCTGACATGTGTGGGAGCAAGTGAGCACTCTATTGATGATTTTGTAAGCAGATTAAAGGACGCAGGCGTTTCAGATATTTTAGCACTTGGCGGAGACGGGCGGTGCGAAGAAGGGAATAATGAGAGTAGATTTTTACGTGCCGCAGATCTTGTTGACTATGTTGAGAGTAAATTTTCAGATGTGGGAATAGCCGTTGCCGGATATCCGTCCGGTCATCCTGATTCTCCTACTATCGCGCAGGACATTAATTATCATTGTGACAAGTTGTCTAAAGGTGCTGAGTTTACAATTACGCAGCTTTTTTTTGATAACAGGCAGTATTTTGATTACGTGGACAGGGTTGGAGATATGGGATTTGATCAGCCGGTAATTCCCGGAGTTCTACCGATTCAATCATTAGGCTCACTGCGAAGGATTATGTCACTGTGCGGCGCATCAATTCCCGGTGATTTATATTGCGGAGTGGAAAAAGCATTTAAAAACGGCGGTGACGAGGCCGTAATGGAGTTTGGTTTTAATTTTGCGCAAAATCAAATTGCGGGGCTTCTTAAAGGCGGAGTTCCGGGAGTTCATATATACACTCTTAACCGCGCCGCAATGTGTGAAAGGTTAATCGGAAGTTTGAAATCTGACGGTTATTTTGCTTAAGTTTTTCTTAACGTCCCCGCTCACTATGATTAAGAAAACGGGGACGTTTTTATTTTAGATAAAACCTTTAAAAGCTTCGGCTAACTTCGCAGCAGTCTTGATTTGTTCAGGACCGTTTTCCAGAATGAACGGTAAAATGTCATCAGAGTAGTCGCTGAGATTTGAAAGCAGTGAGCCTCCTAAGCTTTTAGAAGAAGGAGCTGCAACAAACTTTTTTATTTCCGAATAAAGAGTTTTGGCTTCTGCAACAGATTTATTGCCTGTCGTATAAGAGTTTGTTGCATCGGTATAGATCGATTTTGCTTTATCAAGACTTGTAGAATCAGTAAGAATTTGGCTGAGTTTATTTGTCAGGTTCATGCCGTTCATTTCAGATTTCATGCTCTGGGAAAAAGACGTCATTTGCATCAGTTTATCAAGGCCGGTTGCAGAATTATATGATCCGAGCTGTTTAACATAACCTGCATTCTTGGTCGGATTGATAAGGTCCATGGTGGCAGTCTGGGCACTGATGAGACTTTTAGTCGAGTCTGAAAAACTTGAATAAACATTCTTAGCGCGGTTTAGCAGAGTAGCTCCTTCAGTGGCGGATTTAGCTGATTCTGCCGTGGATGAAAGATCGCTAATACTGAAAGCGTCAGCTGCCGACTGGTGAGCCAGTAAGAATGATAAAGCTATAAATGACAAAAATAAAGTTTTTGTGAATAAGGTATGAATTTTCATAAAGGTTTCTCCGTTTGTTAAAGTATATTTAATATATACTTAAAAGAGATTTTTTTTGCTATTAGAAAGAGAATTAAATGCCAACAAAAAAGCCGCAACATTTGTTGCGGCTTTCTTATTCTCGATTGGTGCCGAAGAGAAGATTCGAACTTCCACGGAGTAACTCCACTAGACCCTGAACCTAGCGTGTCTACCAATTCCACCACTTCGGCACTCGGAAGCATTGTCTATATTGATTTAAAGGGTCTTTGGCAAGCTTTTTTTATGGATATATGGCGGTAGTAAACAAATATATCAATTGAAGTAAAATGTTTGGCCCATATGATATTACGAATTCAATTAATTTTCTAATTGTTTGTACTGACTAGACTTGGTATACCTTCATAAATCAGTAAAATATTCAGGGGGAATATCTATGATCCCATCTTCACTTATTCCGGCTATACACAATATTGCAGTTGCTCCGATCTGGCTGGAAACTTTTTTGATAATTACCTTTGCGATACATCTTGTGCTTATGAACATAGCTGTCGGCGGGACTGTTATTGTCGCGTGGCACAGTTTCAGCGGGGGGAGTAAAGTTTCACGAGAGCTCTCCGGTAAGCTGCCGACAATACTTGCGTTAGTCATTAATGCCGGAGTTCCTCCACTTCTATTTGTAAAAGCAATTTATGCTCAGTTTAATTATACCTCATCGGTGCTTATGGCTGTTTACTGGCTTGCGGCTATAGTTGCTTTGCTTGTGGGGTACTACGGGCTGTACTGGCATTATTACCGCTATGAAAGTTTGAAAGACGTTGGCCGGAAAGGTCTTATCTTAACGGTGCTGTGCACACTCTTATATGTAGGGTTCATGCTTTCTAATAATATGACTTTGATGCTCAGACCTGATCACTGGGCAGAGTATTTTGATAATCCGCATGGATTTATACTCAATTTAAATGACGCAGCACTCTTGCCGCGCTACTTGCATTTTATGGTTGCATCGCTTGCTGTGGGCGGACTTTTTGTGGCTGTTCTGGGTAAAATGAAATCTGATCAGGATTATATTGAAACCGGTTTTAAGTGGTTTGTGCGGGCAACTGTTTTGAATACTGCTGTCGGGCTGGCGTTTATGATGTCGCTTCCCAGAGATTTAATGCTGATGTTTATGGGAAAGGATATGCTTGCAACCTCATTGTTTGGAGTAGGAATAGTGGGCGCAGCAGCTCTGATTTATGCCGGAATGAAGCGGAAAGTGGTGACGGCATCAATTATTACCGTTGTTATGGTCTATGTGATGGTAATTATGCGGCACATGCTAAGACAGGCATACCTTGAACCATACTTCAAACCTGAGGATTTGATAGTCACAAACCAGTATTCTTCCTTATATTTATTTCTCATTTCACTCGTTATAGGAATTATTGCGATAACCTACATGCTTAAGCTTATGTGTAAGTCGGGGAGGAGTTAATCATGGAATATCCAATTTGGCACCTCACTACTTTCGGTGGCGGTTTCTGGATTGCTTTTATCGCTACCATCCATGTTTTTGTGGCTCAGTTTGCTGTAGGCGGCGGACTGTTTCTGGTTATAAGCGAACAGATGGCTTATCGCACCGGGTCTGAGGAACTGCTCGGTTACGTTAAGAAGCATTCAAAATTTTTCCTGCTCCTGACGATGGTTTTCGGAGGAGTCAGCGGTGTTGCCCTCTGGTTTAGTATGGCATTGCTCAGCCCGCAGGGAGCACTTGTCCTTGTAACCGAATTTGTATTTGCATGGGCAACAGAGTGGGTCTGGTTTGTCGGTGAAATTGTAGCCTTGCTGATTTATTTTTATTCATGGCACAAAATGACACGCTCTGATCACGTTAAAATAGGCTGGTTCTATTTTATTTTCGCGTGGCTGTCACTTTTCACCATCAACGGTGTGGTCGGCTTTATGCTTACACCCGGAGAATGGGTACAAACACATAATTTCTGGGATGGTATTTTTAATCCTACATTCTGGCCGCAATTGGCGTTCCGCTCGTTTATATCCGTTATGCTGGCAGGTATTTTCGGTTTTGTAACTGCTTCCTGGCTCAAAGATCCGGCAGTGCGGTGCAAGATGATTCGCCTTTGCAGCATCTGGACTCTGCTCGGACTTATTCTCGTTTTGCCGTGCGGGTATTGGTATCTGATGGCTTTGCCGCCTGAGCAGGCTTCTATGATCATAGAAAAATCCCACCGCGTTGCATATTTTATGAAGATGTTCGAAATCACCGCCCCGATTGTTTTGATCGGAGGCTTGATTATGGCTATTTGTATGCCGCGGAAGGTAAAGTTCCCGTCAGCGTTAATTTTACTTTTAATTGCACTTGTCTTTTACGGCTCATTTGAGTTTATCCGTGAAGCAGGCAGAAAACCTTATGTTTTGTGGGGTGTTGTTTATTCCAACTCGGTCATGGTTGATAAAGCCGCCGCAATGGAAGGCAAATCACTTTTACAGAATGCCAAATGGGTTCCGGATGATTTGCGAAAGATCACAAGTGAAAATAAACTGAAGGCCGGAGAATGGTTGTATCAGATGGAATGTATTTCATGCCATGCCATTAACGGGCCTATGAATGATATTGTGCCGAGAACCGCTAAGTACAACGCTGCAGGTCTGGATGCATTTCTATCAGGAATGGGTAAACTCAGTAAGTATATGTCGCCTTTCTTAGGTGATGAGACTGAGCGCATGGCTCTTGCTGAATATATAGACAGCCTCAGCCCTCAGGCTAAGGTTGTACTTCCAGAAATTAAAGAATCTGACGCTAAACCTGCTCCTTTTGCGACTGATCAAAAATACACTTTACTGGCGTGGCCTGTTGAAGGATTACGTTTAGTTGTTGAGAATAAAGGACGGGTGATCCTTTCCGACGGCGGCAGTAAAGTGCGCGCTCAGTTGATTTTGCGTGGCGACTCTCCTGAAATTGTGACTGATGATGTAAAGATAGTTTGTGAACTAAAAACGATCAATCAGCCTTATGAAATGAAAGTTAAGGATGGATTTTTTGAGTCTCCGCCTATAAATGCGTTGCCGTATTCAAATGACGGATATCAGCCGTTGCCGCTGGTGGAAGTAGACGCTGTGAACAGTGCAGGCGAGATTTTCGCGACAACTACAATTGTTCTCCCTGTTTCAACCAGAGCTACCTGCAACAATTGTCATGGCGGAGATTGGGCCGTTAAGGATCAGGGCGGACTTGCCACGCAGACCGCGGATGATTTCTTGAAGATTCATGACCGCGACAACCATACTGATTTTATGGCGCGGGTTAAGTCTGTAAACGGAGATACAATCGATTGCGTAAGTTGTCATGACGGCGACACTCAGCTTGATTTATCTGCCGCGTTACATGGTTTTCACGCAGTATATCTGTCCGGTAAAGGAAACGACGCTTGTTCCATGTGTCACCCTCCTGAAAGTTTACGCGGTCACCATCTAAATGTCGGTATGGAATGCGTGAATTGTCATGGAGTGATGGAGAACCATGCACTGGCTCTGCTTAAAGGTGAAGGCGCTCAGCCTGCCGCAAAAGGGCTGATAGCTTTGCTGACTCCGGTTGATATGGATAAGGAAGAGATTAATCCCCGTAAACCGTGGGTGCAGGAACCGGATTGTCTGACCTGCCATGCTGATTTCGCAGCGCCGGATACGGATTCTGCTTTCAACGTCTGGAATGAAAAGAAGTCAGATCTGTTCCGCAATCGCAAAGATGAAATGAGCGCAGTTATGTGCGCCGCTTGTCATAACGCACCTCATGCAATCTTCCCTGCCGAGGATGAACGGGATAATTTGCGCGCACTTCAATATATGGGCGAAGCCAAGCCTATAGGTTCCGGCGGAACTTGCACCGTTTGCCACGAAAGTGATATGGAATACGCAGCGCACCATCCAGGTATGGGGCTGGAGTAGACAGTAGATAACGGATTTAAAAATCAGGCAAAAAAAAGCCCGTCCAAGTAACCTTGGACGGGCTTTTTAAATATCTTAATCTATCAACTAAGCGCGTTTAAGAAGCGGCTTGCCGTTGTTGGAAGATTTGTTAACTGTACGCATTACTTTGTCAGAGTCATCACCGGGAACGGAGAAGGTTGACTGCTGACCGCTGATCTTAACATTCTGAATGCGGACAGGGCTGATTTTGGATCTTACACAGATCATATCAACGAGCTTGCGAGGTGTCATGCCGTGTGCGCGACCTACGCAAGCAGTGAATCTGACTCTGCCGCGAGTTGTGTCGGAGCTGCGTGCGCCTTCATCGATCTTGCGGTAGCTCTTTTTGTCAAGAACGCTGCCCTGTGAATGCTGGAGAAGAGCTGCAATAATTTCAACAGGGTCACTGTTTTCGAGCAGTTCATTTGCAAGAGGAAGGTATGACAAATGCTTGCCGTTGGTAACGATTTCGTTGAGCTCAGCACCCATGTGCTCTTTTTTGGCATCAATGACTTCGTCAATGGTCGGCAGAGGCTTTTTGTTGATTTTCGCGCCGGTGATTTTGGCGATATATCTGAGTTTACCGAATTCATGAGGGTTGATCAAAGTAACAGCGATACCGCTTTTACCTGCACGCCCGGTACGACCGATACGATGAACATAACTCTGCGGGTCCTGAGGAAGAGCAAAGTTGACAACATGAGTAAGGTCAGGAACGTCAATGCCTCGTGCTGCAACGTCGGTGGCAACAAGAATTTTGCATTTACGGTTTCTGAACTTGCGGAGAATTTCTTCACGGCGGGACTGTGAAAGATCACCATGAATCGGCTCTGCAGGGTATTTTCTTTCGGTAAGAGCAGCCGCTACGCGGTCAGCATCTGCACGGGTTCTACAGAAAATAAGTCCGAAAAAGTCGTTCTGTGAATCGATAACACGGCAAAGAGCTTCCAGACGGTCGCGTTCAGGCATTTCATGATAAATCTGTTCGGTGAGAGGAATCTCATTTTTTTCAGGTTTAACAGAAACTACATCATAATCGCCCATGAATTTACGGGCAATACGCATAACAGCCTGAGGCATGGTTGCGGAGAAAAGCAGTGTGCGATGATTGTCTCCGGCACTTTCCATGATTTCGCTTACGTCTTCAAGGAAGCCCATGTTACACATTTCATCTGCTTCATCCAGAACAAAGAATGAAATTTGGTCAAGTTTCAAAGTTTTACGTTTGAGGTGGTCAAGAACACGTCCGGGAGTACCGACAACGATGTCTGCACCGGCTTTGAGTGCCTTAAGCTGAGGAAGCATAGCCTGTCCGCCGTAGACGGTAGCAATGCGGATTTTTCTGTTGCCGCGGAAGGAGCTGAGTTCGTCAGCAACCTGCATAGCAAGTTCGCGTGTAGGAGCTAGGATGATAGCCTGAACATGGCCTGCGCCTTCGCGGACATTTTCAAGGATTGGAAGACCGAACGCAGCGGTTTTACCTGTTCCGGTCTGAGCCTGACCAACGATATCTTTTTCACCGGAGAGGAGCATCGGAATTGTCTGTGCTTGAATAGGTGTAGGTTCGGTGAAACCTTTTTTTGCAAGTGCTTCGATAATAGATTCTGAAAGGCCGAGATTTCTAAATTTTTCCATATTGTTTACTTTCTTTTATGTGTTGAATAGGTTGAATTATATAAGTTGAATAATGAAAACAGGGCAATAAACATCACAAAGGGGCCATTTACGAATGGTCCCGTGTTTAATTCCCGTTATTCAGCTAATCCGGATTTATTATAAACCATCAGTCGGTTATCTAAAACTTTTGCGCTTAGCAAAAATAATAAAGGCGCGATCAACTCTTCGTGATCGAAGGTTCCGGGTCGGCGGAAATTGCGGGGTGCAAACAAAAGAAAAGCCCACCCCAAAAAAAGGGGAAGTCTTTCTACCGTAATTAATGTCCGGTATCTGAGGGGACCGTCCGGTTATCGCGATCTACAAACAGCAAGCGTTAGCAAGCCAGTCAAAGGCAGATCGTACTTATCCTTAGAACAGCCAAGCGGGGTGCTTAGCGTAACTGGTCCCTGTAATTTAAAAGGAGTTCTAAGGTCTATCGTCTATTAGGTAGGACGGAGTACGAAACAGGTACACTGCCCTTGCAATGATTCGATTCTGTAAAAAACAGAATCAACACAACCGGATTTGGACGGACGATGACCTTCTAAGCACTAAAAGTGAAGCGGGTCAAGTGTTTTCTTTGATGGGAGAATTGTAATAATCATTCAATAATAAAGCAGAATTAGTTTTTAATTTTTTAATTTAAATTAAGGGGCTATATAAGATAACTAATCTATAATATTCTTAGTGAACTGTTTCAATATATTAAGTCGTTTTGGCAGATAGTAGTTGCAAAACAGCACTCACATTTCTTAAAAAATAGAGGAAAATCTTTGGCTGGGATATCATCAAATTTTCTATGTAACGTTTGGCTTGTTTCCAAAAGATCTTAATTCCATTACCCATTAATATGTATATACTTTCCCGTCCTGTTTAAGAAGTTCAAAAACGGGAATTTTATCTGCTACATTACGAGCTCTCTTGTCATTTAGACTGCCACTAAAATGACTTTCATCTATTTCTAATTAACCAGAAAGTAATTCTTTATTCTTTGACTTTCGGTGATGATTTCTTCGAGTCGATGAAATAGTAAACGGCTATTTTTAATATTTGTACCAACATGATCAGTTGCATAATGGGTTGTGGCGCCAATTACAAAAAGCTATAGTAACTATAGTTGCTTTTCTTTTGTTGTCACAGCCTCTTTAGGACTTTTACTGGAGCTAAGTCAGGATCTTTAAGCCCAAATCTATTCTTACTTTAGCTGGCTGTATTTTTTGATTTTTCAAATTCTTCGAGATTCTTTGAAATAAAGTTTTTGTAGAAGTCTTTTGTAATGTTTCTTGCATAACTGTATAATTCAACGTCGTATTTGTTATATGAGATAATTTGATTGAACAATTCATCTCCAAGTTCTTTTCTGTAGTTTCTATATGATTTAGGTTTTGAAATTACATTTAGTTTTTCATAAAAAATATCATCAAAGTTGCATAGCTTAGACAATATGAATGTCGACTCATTGTATTTTTCTAGAAAACCAATGAAATCAAAATAGTAATGCATGTTAGTGATTGCATTGGTATAGTTGTTCTGGTTTATAAAATTTATATCTTTTCCTAGATTGTTCGTGAACGATCTAACATAAACATTAGTAGCTTGTTTGAAATAAGCTAATGTTGCTGTTTTTTTATATTTTGATTGTATTGGAACATCAAAAAAGAATTCTTCTAAAGTTAGCGGAGATGTGAAATGGTTTGATTTTTTGAGATAATAAAACCATGATACGGCTCTAGATACAGGCTCGCGTAAGAAGGTAAATCTAAAAAAAGAGTTGGGAATTATGGGCAGTATGTTTGATCTATAGTGCCCCATAAAGCAATTCTTTTGGGGGAACAGGTCTAAATTGTTTTCATATAAAAGGTCTGATCCTGCGTTAGGGCCTCTACTGTTAGCACAGCTATCATATATTTGGTTTTCGCCATAATTTTTTAGGAGTAAGTTCCTGAGAGAAGTTCCAGCAGTTTTGGTAATATGGAAAAAAAATATTTTCTTCATTTTTGATGTCCTATTTATACTATTCAAGTGAAAATATTGGGGGCAGTACCAGATAATTGCCCATATGTTTCTTAACCTACTTATTAATAGTTAAAATGCCATTCATTGCCATTTAAAAATAGATGAAAATGTTTTTGGATACCATTAAATTTTCTTATTTGACGTTTGGACTGTTTTCCAAATGTTTTTAATTCTATTAATATACTTGTAACTGTCAGAAACAATTTTGAGTAGTTGATTCTGAAGAGCTTGAACTCAGAAATATCTAAAATATTATATCTGCGTAAATAGTTAGAGTAGACAATGGTGTTTGGCTTAAGCTTTTCTTAAATAATTCGCTACAAAGTTTTGTACATGGCGTAATAATTCATCTGTATGTATACTTTTTAGGCTAGTTTAAGAATTCAAAAGCAAGTTTCATTCCTATCTCAAACATTACGTTAGAATTTTTACTGCTTACATCATACAACAATTTCATTGTTATATATGTTGGTTACGATTCTTTGATGGATGATTCCGATTTCATCTTTCATCAGCGTCGCTTACGAGTCTACTCTCAAATCCAGACATGGTAATAGAACTTTTAAGAATGGTTTGCTCATTTTTCCAGTGGTGCTGAGGGCAGTCTGGCATCCCAGAGATGGGCATTATCAGTCCGCATATTGGTTTATTGCTAGACTTGTCATCCGAGGGGGCTTTGTCATTTTTTTTGTTTTGAGTCATATTTAATATCCAGACTTATTTATAAATTTAAAATATTCTCAATTATATAATATATAGTCAAGGGGTAGTATGTTATTATCTAATTATCAGTTCAGACAAATCCTACCCTCTAAAAAATATTGATCTACTCCATTTCTATAGATAATAAACTCTATTAGGAGTGAATTATGAAAAATCTTCTTTCTTGCCTTTTCATCAGCTTATGTCTCATTTTCCTGACTTCAGCCTGCAATTCCACTCCCGAAAGTTCTACCAGAACTTCTAAAAAGTGGAAACTGGACCTGCCTGATATTTTAAAAGACAAACTCCCGATACGTGTTCTGGTCTGTTATAACCGCACAAATTTTTTCACAGTTAAAGGGGCAACAAAGGGTCTTGAACATGATCTTATGCTGGCTTACAAGAAATACTTGTCTAAAGAATCAAAAGACGAACAAGTGCGTATGGTCTTTATTGCCTTGCCGTTTGAGGAACTTATCCCTGCACTTCTTGAAGGCAGAGGGGATATTATAGCCGCAGGGCTGACGGTTACGTCTAATCGTGAAAAGAAAGTCGCTTTTGCCTCTTCATATATGGAAGGGATATCTGACATAGTTGTCGGATCGCGAAAAGCTGATCCTATTTCAAAGTTGACTGATCTTGCAGGTAAAACTGTTTATGTGATGGCGGGGAGCAGCTACAAAGCTCGTCTTGAAGCTTTAAATTCCGGTTTTAAAAAGAAAGGGCTTAAGACCGTAAATATAGTTCAAGCAGATAAACATCTTGTCACAGAAGATCTGCTGGAAATGGCCGAACGCAGTATGATTGAATATACTGTCGCTGAAAGCCATATTGCTGAACTTTGGAAAACCGCTTTGCCGGATATTAGACTTTATAAAGACGCCCCTTTGCACATCGGCGGCGAGGTCGCATGGGCTGTTCGGCCTTCCAGCAAAGAATTGCAGAAAAGTTTGAGCGAATTTGCAGCAACAGTCCGGCAGGGAACGCTTATGGGGAACATGGTTTTTAAGCGTTACTTTGTAAATACAAGCTGGGTTCTTAGTCCATCTATGGTTATAGGGTGGAAGGAAATGCAGCCTCTGACTGAAGTTTTTAAGAAGTACGGGGAGAAATATAATTTTGATTGGCTGAAGCTTTTGGCGGTTGCGTATCAGGAATCAGGTCTTGATATGAATAAATCAAGCCATAGAGGAGCTGTCGGCATTATGCAGATTAAGCCTTCGACCGCGGCGGATAAAAACGTTGATGTTAAAAATATTAATACGCTTGATGGCAATGTACATGCGGGGGCTAAGTATCTTAGATTTTTGCGTGACAGATATTTTAAAGACGTAGCAAAAGATGCGCAGGCTGATTTTGCTCTTGCCGCTTATAATGCCGGGCCTAACCGTATCATTAAACTTAGAAAGCAAGCTGAAGATATGGGGCTTGATCCTGATCAATGGTTCGGAAACGTGGAATACGCCGCTTACAAGGAAATAGGGGCTGAAACTCCTACATATGTCGCCAATATTCAAATGAACTATGCTTTTTATAAATCAGCGGCCAATGTTCTTGTTAAGCGGATTGAAGTGAAAAAGTGAGAAGTCAGCTACCAATACATAATTAATGGAAGGTGCGGCCTTAAGTCATATATTTTTTGCTGTGTGTGCTCATCAAATTCAAGTTCAAGCAAATATTCTTTGCCTTTGGTAATTGCAAAATTATGTAGTTTTGAAGCACAAATTGCTGCTGGCGATAAATTTTCTGAGTCTGGCGTTATCAGCCGTACACTGGTTAGCTCATTAATACCTGCAGGATGTTCTAACGGCTTTCGGCCGGGGGTTCATCAGGGTGTTTAGAAAACGATAAATAAAACCACATCGGTTCAGCGAGATTTATAGGGGCTACGTCAATATTTAGCGACGTAGGTAAATAGCGCGGTTTATAATCCCGGCAAGGGAATGGAGCTGCGGACTCGTCTTGACTCGTTGGTCTGAAGCAAATTCCGAATGGAGCGATATCAAGGGAATTTGAAGTAAGCCGTTCAAAAAGATGTAATTGGTTTGTGGTTTCATTCTGACACTCATCAATCTTTTCGACAAACAGCAGCTCAAGACAAAAATTCTTAAAAAAGAACCTTCGGTTTGCTGTTCCTTGCCCTGCATGTTGATTAGAAGATCCTTTATTTAAACCTATCTTTTTAAGAAGTTCAGCCTCAGGCGCATTGTGCTTGGCTTTTATGAATATATGGTCAGTTTCCATTATATATTATCATAACAATATTAATATATTAGGACATAATTGATGCCATATTGTAGCTAACTCAAGATGCACTTGAAGCATTGAATGAGCTTTCAAAAGCAGCACTTCCTCCGCTTCCCGATCCGGCACGCAATAAAGAAGTTATACTCTGATCAGTGATTCAACTTGTTTAGGACCTAATTCCATACGGTAAAACAGACGGTAGAACTCTCTGGTTTCGCGTACAATGTCCCAGTTGAACCACTCTGGGTAGAGCAGATTTGTAAGCCAGATTAATCCCATAAGTCTATTGATGGATGGAGGGCGATCGAACCAGTTGTACATGGCCCCCGGTGGTTCGTAGATATTATCGCTTCGGGTAGCTTTAAGCTGGGACCAGAATGGATCGGTTTTAACCCGGTTGTATAGCCGCTGTTGTGATTTACCTTCATCTGAAAGCATGATGATAAAGTCCGGATTCCAGCGTGCCAAGTCCACAGCGCATACTGGAGTGCGTCCGCATCCGCGCTGTTCGTGAACTTCGGCAATATTTATTCCTCCGGCGTATTCTATAATTTCGCCATGCCGTGATTTTCGCGGCTCTGTGAGCAGTCCAGTCGGGGACTGGGCATAATAGACGGTGCGGCGAGCTCTTAGTGGAATTTGTGCAATGGTTTTCTGAATTTTGAAAAATTTATCCTCGAAATACTCGGCTAGTATGTTGCCTCTGTCATTTGCGCCAACTATTGATCCGACCCTCCTCAGAACTTCTGCGGTGCATTCGAGTCCTCCGTCGTAGATCAGCACCGGAATCCCTAATTCCTGCTGAAGCTGTTCTGCCTCGTTTACTTCAATTTCGTCTATGGCGAAAAGTGATAAGGAGAGTATCAAATCTACCTTATTTTGCTGTACGGCTTCCTTGTTGAAGGTGTTTTTGCCTCCCCCGAAGTTTCCACCAATGACACCTAGAACAGGTAATGAAAGGTAATCTTGATCTGCCAGCATGCGTTCGGGCGGCATAGGCGGCATGCCTAGTCCTGCTATTTTTTCAGGAGCCAAGGCGAAGAGCAGTGATGTGACCATGGGATTATATCCAAAAACTTTGTTGATCTGAATTTTGACTGAGACATTACGTCCGGCCATGTCTTTGGCTAATCTTGTTTCAGGCATGTTTACGGGTTTGAATTCCACCATGTTAACCTCTTTTATTTTATGCTGTAAGTTCATTTTTGTATCCGGTGTGTCGTAGTTTTTTTTATTGTTTCCAAATGCCGATCCGACTGTATTGTCAGACAGTAGTTCGGTCACAGTCTTATGAATGAAGTCTGTTGTCCTGTTTGAAGAAGAATGTGAAATTTGTTTTTCGTATACAATACGGCCCGGCGACGGGGCGAGAATCACGATGCGGTGACTTATCCGCACGGCTTCAAACAGATCGTGGGTCACGAATACCGCTGAAAGCCCGCGCTCAATAATAAGTTCAAGGACAAGGTCTTGGAGTTCGCGCCGCAGACCGATATCAAGTGCGCTGAACGGTTCATCCAGTAGCAATAAATCCGGTTCAACAGCCAGAGCCCTTGCAAGGGAAACACGTTGCTGCATACCGCCGCTTAATTCATGCGGATATTTAGTCATATCACATGGGCGCAGCCCTATACGTTCAGCCAGCTCTCCCGCTTTTGCCAACCTGCTTGCGCTGCTTTTACCCATGGCTTTAAGGCCGAAAGCAATATTATCCAGAGAGTTACGCCAAGGCAGAAGGCGAGGGTCTTGAAATACGCAGGCCGTGTGTGAAAATGAGTTTATGACTTGCCCGTCTGTAGGAACCAGCAAACCAGCGGCCATGTTCAGAAGTGATGTTTTACCGCAGCCGGAACGCCCTGTCAGTGCCAGAATTTCTCCTGGATTTACTTGCAGGTTTATTCCGGCAAGCACCGGATTTGCTCCGTAGTCGTGAGAGATGTTTTTCCAAGTCAGCATGGCATGTGTATAGTCTTCATGATGTTTGCGAAATTTTTCTGCGCCAAGGTTCAAGACGGTGCTTTAAAGGTTCAAGGAGTAAAAATTCAACAGCTAGAAGAAGGGCAACAACAGCGGTGACCCAGGCTAATGCCTCTGCTGTATCCATATTAACTCTTGCAATCGCCATGTTGGCTCCTATGCCGTCTGTTGAGCCCAGCAGTTCTGCCATGACCGTAACTTTCCATGCCAAGCCCAGTGCGGTTATCCAGCCGGGGAAAAGATAAGACAGAATATGCGGCAGATATACATCCCACAGCAACATGGCACGAGGTGTTTTGAAGGAACGGGCCATGTTCTCCAGCTCTTCATCTCTGGTGCGGGCTCCTTCAACAGCCACTGCGAAAGTGATGGGAAGGGTGGTAACTATCACGGTGAAAACGGGAGTAAATCCGGTTGTGCCGAACCAGAGTAAGGCTAGAACTATCCATGCAATCGGTGGTATGCCCAGCAGAATGGCGGCTATCGGTTTGAGTGTTTGTGCAAGTTTCGGTCGAAGACCAGCGAAAATACCTACGCTGCTGCCGATGATGCTTGCAATGAGAAATCCTCCCAAAGCTCGTTCAGTGGTAATCCACATGGCTTTGAGAGCTTTTCCCTCAAGAATGAGCTGCCATAGGGCCTTACATGTTTCCAATGGAGAGGGGAGGATAAATGAACCGTAACTCGCGCTCCCCATCCACCACAGGATAATGAAAAGAGCCACTCCCAGCGACGGGTACCATATGCTGTTTAGCTTTTGCCAAGCCGTTTTTGCCGGGTGTAACATTTTAACCTGCTCTCTAACCTAGGTAGAAAGCTTTATCCGGCAGCTTACCGCCGATCAGTTTTGGCGACATTCCCATGAGAGTAGTGTAATAGAATTCAAGGTCCTTTTGGGCGGCCTTAGCCGGAAGCTGGCTTATGGGGAATGTTTCAAGGGATTTTTGCAACACCTGAGCTTTGAGCCCGAAGAAGCCTGCAAACTCCTGCGCGGCTTCTGCCGGATGTTGATTTATCCATTCTACGCTCTGCCTGATGCCTATTTGTAATTCTTTTATGATTTTCGGATGTTCCTGCGCCAAAGCCCCCTGACATATTGTTCCGCCGAGAGGCAGCGGCAACTTGCTGCCTGTAACTTGTTCCCAGACGTCCTGAAGGACGATACGCGTAAGTTCTATGCCCTTAGATTTTGCCTTCATTATTGCTGCGGTAGCTGCCGGCTCCGGCAGTAAAACGGTGTCTGCCCGCGCGGACAGCAGCATTTGCAACGCTTCGAAGGGCGAATCAACATAGGATGGACTCATATCTGTATCAGGATTTATTCCCTGTTTTGTGGCAAGGTAGCGCACAATCATATCCGGCGTATCACCCCGGAAAAACAAAACAATTTTTTTACCTTTAATATCCGTGAATTTTTTTATCGCCGGGTTACTGGTGAGAATGCTTAAGATGCCGCCATTGTTTACATCCAGCAGACGTACAGGTAATCCTTTATTGTAGAGGATGGCTGCTGCGTTGGAAGGAGCCGCCGAAACTTGAACTTCATCGGAAATCATCCATGCCCGCATGATGTCGGGGTTGCGCCACTGTTTCATTTCCATGCTCGGTAAGGACTTAGATAGATCTGTTCTTTTTGCCAGACGGGCCAGAGGAAGACTCAGCGGTGCCGGCGGCCCTGCAAGCACTAATTTTGACAGGCTTTCAGCATTAGCACTGGTGGCAAGCAGGAAAGGAAGCAAGGTCAAGGACTTCGCGCTCATTGAGAGAAAATTTCTACGTGTGATCATTTGGTATACTTCCTTGCGATGGAGTGTCAGGTGTAGGGCCGTTGTGAAATATAGTTTGATAATAAATTAAATTATGTAGTTGCGGGAATTGGATATTGCAACGGCGTCACGCAAACAGGAATATTCGTGACATATAAGCAGGTAATTGCTTTTGTGCTCGGTCGTGAGTACAAAAAACTATGGGGGATTAAAGTGTGAGTGATGATAAAAAAGGATCAATAGGGCTTTACGGAGCTATAGCCATAGGAATCGGCGGTATGGTCGGCGGGGGGATTTTTGCCGTGCTCGGTCTTGCTGTGTCAATGGCCCACGGTGCAACTCCTATTGCCTTTGCCATTGCCGGAGCTATTGCGATGTTGACGGCATTTTCTTATGCGAAGCTGTCGGTAGCTTTTCCCAGCCAAGGCGGAACGGTTGTCTTTCTTGACCGCGCATTCGGGCATGACAGCATTGTGGGCGGGCTCAACTTTGTATTATGGCTCAGTTATCTTGTTACGCTGTCACTCTACGCCACTGCTTTTGAATCATATGCCAAGACATTTTTCCCTGTCGGTTTACAAACAGCATGGCTGCATCACGGGCTTATCAGCATTGCGATTATTATTCCCGTTGTTATCAATCTTCTTGGCGCAGAACTTATCAGTAAATCAGAAACATTTATCGTTGTGCTTAAGCTTATCCTGCTCGGCATAGTGGTTTCATCCGGTGCAATGTTTATTGAACCGGCTCGTTTAGCCGTATCAAGCTGGGCTCCTATGTCAGCGGTCATTCCTGCCGGAATGGTTATATTCGTAGCATATGAAGGCTTTGAATTGATATCCAATGCGGCTGAAGATGTCCGCAATCCCTCTGTTACATTGCCGCGAGCATATTACAGCTCGGTAGGTATCGTTGTCGTTTTGTATATTTTAGTGGCAATTTTAACTGTCGGAGTGGTTCCGGAGAATCTTATTGCAACATCGAAAGATTATGTGCTTGCCGAAGCGGCCCGTCCTGCCCTAGGTCAATTCGGTTTTTACCTTGTCGGCGTGGCTGCAATGCTTGCTACCATTTCAGCCATTAACGCGACTATTTACGGGAATGCCAGATTGGGATTCATTCTTGCCAAGGACAAAGAATTGCCTGAGTTCATGGAGCGGAAAGTATGGGATCAACCGTTCGGGGTGCTGGTAGTCGGCGCAATTACGTTGTGCATGGCTAACCTGCTTGATATCGAATCCATATCTGTGATTGCCAGTGCCGGTTTTCTGCTGATTTTTGCAGCAGTGAATCTGGCAGGAGCAAAGCTGGCCCCGACTATTCATGCACGAAGATACCCTATGCTGATCGGATCAATAGTCTGCTTCGCTGTGTTGTGTATTTTGCTATGGCAGTCCGCAACGGATAATCCGAAGGCCTGCGCAGCTTTTTTTGCTGTGCTTGTCTGCGCCTTTTTATTCGAGTTTTTTCTGGCGAAGTTTTATAAACCTTCGAAGCGCGCTTGGCATAGTTTCAGAAAGAGTGCTCCTAAGAGTGCGTCATCATCAGACTCGTAAGTGCTAAAGTCTTTTACTTTCCACCCTTCCAGCGCAGTTCATATAGATCTGTTCTACGGCTGGAGATGTTGCGCACGCTGCCTTGAGAACGGAGTTCTTTGAGCAGGTCCAGATCCACATCGGTTATGAGTGTGGTTTCAATGCCCGGTGTTACTTCCGAAGCAATGGCATCATGCGGGAAGGCAAAATCTGACGGGGTAAAGATGGCGGACTGGGAATACTGAATGCCCATGGTTTCAACTTTAGGGATGTTGCCCACGCTTCCTGATATCGCTACGAAGCATTCGTTTTCAATTGCTCTGGCCTGAGCGCAGCGGCGTACTCGGAGGTAACCGTTTTTGGTGTCCGTCCAGAAAGGGACGAGCAATATTTTCATTCCCTCCATAGTTTGCAGCCGCGCTAATTCAGGAAATTCTATATCGTAACAGATGAGGATTCCCACTTTACCTACATCGGTATCGAATACTTTAAGGTCATGCCCACCGCTAAACCCCCAATGAGTATCTTCCTCAGGAGTAATGTGCAGTTTGGTTTGGCTGTCCCAAGTACCATCGCGCCTGCATAGAAAACTGACGTTGTGCAGAGTTCCGTCTTCCTGAAGTTGCGGAACGCTTCCGGTGACAATATTAATGTTATAGCTGAGTGCCATTTCCAGCATAGCCTGACGCATGTCTTCGGTGTGCTCGGATAGCAGGCGCATTGCATCGGCGGGGCGTTTGTCTGCATACATGCTGATGAGTGGAGCATTTAGCAGCTCTGGGAACAGGATAATGTCCGCTTTGTATGCGCTGACGGTATCCACGAAAAATTCCACCTGCTGCATGAACTCGTCAAAGGAATTGAAACGGCGCATTTCCCATTGGACTACGCCCAGTCGCGCAATGGATTTTGTCCGGCCTACTAAGCGTGTTTTTTTCTGGTAGTAAATATTAATCCACTCCAGAAGAACGGCGTTTCCTTTTGAAGGGTTGTCATCCGGCCAATAGTCGTCAAGCAGGTTGCGGACATGAAAGTCGTTGGAAAGTTGAAAGGTGAGTACTGAATCGTATATTTCGCGATTTTTGACCTTGAGGATATATTCTTGGGGACTCATATCCTTTGACACGGTGTGATAACCGGGAATGCGTCCACCGAGAAGGATTCCTTTAAGGTTGAGGTTTTCCGAAATTTCTTTACGGGCATCATATAATCTCCGTCCAAGTCTCATTCCATGGAATACCGGGTCCACGAAGACTTCAATGCCGTATAAATAGTCTCCTTCAGGGTCATGAGATTTGAATGTTCCGTTGCTTATGATCTGATCATAGGTGTGATGATCACCGAATAGGCTGAAATCGATTATTATGGACAGGGCGATTGCAATCGGAACACCGTTATCTTCAATGCAGACCTGCCCTTCAGGGAAGATGGTGGTCAGCAGAGCTATTTGTTCCTTGGTCCATGGAGAGTCTAATCCCTTGTATACACGCTTGTATATAGTACGCAGTGTCTCATAGTCATCCATGCGAAGGTGTCTGGTTTGCAGTTTGTGTTCTATTTCTTCGGTCATGTTTAAAATATCCTTATACACTTGTTTTTAATGCTGGAAGTGCTTCGCAGCAGGTGACTAAAGGGTTATTTCTGTAGTTTTATATCCCGTCAGGCAAAAGGCAAGGGGAATTTTTTTATAATTGAGTTCAAGATAAGAAAAAAGGGTTGCAACTATTAAGCTGCAACCCTTTTTTCTTGAAAGATGGTGCCGAAGAGAAGATTCGAACTTCCACGGAGTAACTCCACTAGACCCTGAACCTAGCGTGTCTACCAATTCCACCACTTCGGCATGGAGAGAGGATATAGATTGAACTCTCTGTGAAAGCAAGTGTTTTCTGGTCGGTTTCACTTAATGAAATAACCAAGGCTGCATTCTGTAACAGGTGCAGCCTTGGTTTATCTTATTAAATTATTTTCTGAAATTGATAGGAATGTAGTTTCTTTGGGTCTGTCCGGTGTAAATCTGTCTCGGACGGTTGATTCTGGTGGTCGGATTTTCGAAATCTTCATACCAGTGAGCAATCCATCCGGGCAGTCTTCCGATGGCGAACATTACTGTGAACATTACAACCGGAATACCGAGAGCGCGTAAGATGATTCCCGAGTAGAAGTCCACATTGGGGTAAAGACTGCGTTCGGTAAAGTAATCATCGTTGATTGCCTTTTCTTCAAGTTCCAGAGCAATATCCAAAAGCTGATCGTCAAATCCGTTTGCAAGCAGATTATGAGCGGCTTTTTTAAGGATGCGTGCACGCGGGTCAAAACTTTTATAGATGCGATGACCGAATCCCATGAGTCTGACTTCTTTCCGTTTAACCCTTTCTATGTAGTCATCAATAGTGATGTTTCCTGCTTTAATATCTTCAAGCATTTCGATAACAGCCGCGTTTGCTCCTCCGTGCAGCTTGCCCCACAGAGCGCAGATTCCGGCTGATACAGACGCAAAAATGTTTGCCTGAGTAGATCCGACCATGCGTACTGTTGAAGTAGAACAGTTCTGTTCATGATCGGCATGGAGCATAAATACTAATGAAAGAGCCTTAACTGCTTCAATCGGCGGATCATAATGTTTGTTCGGAATGGAGAACATCATGTGCAGAAAGTTATGGCAGTAGCTGAGGTCCGGGTTGGGGTACATAAAAGGTCTGCCGATGGATTTTCTGTATGAAAATGCGGCGATAGTTCTGACCTTGGAGATCATTTTACCCACAGCAAGGAAAAATTCAGACTTATTGTGGATGTCGTAAAGATCAGTATGATAGCTGCCAAGTGCATTGATTACCGCAGAAAGAATCGCCATAGGCTGACTCTTGTGCGAAGGGAAGCCGTTGAAGTGATGGAGCAGATCTTCGTGAATCAGTTCTTCGGCGCAAAGCAGTGCTCTGAATCTGGCAAGGTCTTCCTTAAGAGGCAGTTCTCCGAAAATCAGCAGCCATGCGGTTTCAATAAAATTGCCGTGTTCGGCAAGCTCTTCAATCGGATAGCCTCTGTAACGCAGAATTCCATTTTCACCGTCAACAAATGTTATGTCACTTTTGCAGGCTCCGGTATTTCCGAATCCGGGATCAAAAGTGATTAATCCGCTTTGCGCTCGCAGATTGGAAATATCCAGACCGACTTCGCCTTCAGATCCGGTTATGATCGGCAATTCATATATTTTGCCTTTGTAGTTCAGGGTAGCTTTTTCTTCATTGCTCATTGGTGGAGTCTCCTCTGAAGGTTTAATCCCATGTGCGTTGCCTTTTCCGGTCTTGATGGCAAGCTTTTAAGTTTAGTTGTTCTTTGCTCATATCGTATAGAAAGAACTGAAATTTACTTGATGCCGGGGTATTGCGATTTCCGGTTTCAGAGGGGGCCCCTTAAATCCGGAAGCTATGCGGGCAATCTTGTTGCTTTGGCACTGGGATCAAGCCAGTGTATAAGATGTACGGCTGAAAAAGCGGGGTTGAAGGCTGGAGCTTCCTCCCCTGATGTTCAAAGATGACTACTTAATTTGTTGGAAAATGTCTAGTATTAACAATTATCGTTTTCTCTTCTGAAAAGTGGTTGTTCGCCTGAATAATTATGACAAATACGGAAGATTAAATCTAAATTATTCGTAAATGCGGTACTCAATGCGATGCTTTCGAATCCTGTTGTGAACTGTTCCGCGGCTGACATTTAAGATACGAGCAGTTTCACTTTTGTTGCCAGATGTTTTTTTTAATGCGGAGATAAGTTCTTCTTTTTCTGTCAGCTCGCGAGTCTGTGCTTCCTGTGAGCGAACTGTCGCAATATTGCAGTATTCACCTGAAAAATAATTAATTTGCGGAGGTAGATGGTGCGGCAGCATCGGCCCTGATTCTTTTACCACAGCGGCATATTCCAGAGCACTCTTGAGTTCACGTACATTTCCCGGCCAGTCATACTCAATGAGTTTTCTCATCGTCTCCGGCGTTGGGCTTTCGCTTTTGTCAAGATTAGGATTGATGCTGATGAAATGTTCAACCAGTCTATGCAGGTCTTCCTTGCGTTCGCGCAACGGCGGTAAATGCACGGGTATTACATTGATGCGGAAAAAGAAATCTTCGCGGAATTTTTTGTCCCGCACCAGTTCCTGCAGATTCTGATTAGTGGCAGTAATGAGTCTTGCCTTCATTGAAAGAGTGAGGCTGTCGCCGACGCGTTCAAATGATTTAGTTTCAAGTACACGCAGCAGTTTAACCTGAATCTGTAGGGGAACATCACCTATCTCATCCAGAAAAATATCTCCGCTTCCGGCTTCTTCAAATCGTCCGGCCCTATGCCTGTATGCTCCGGTGAAAGAACCTTTTACATGTCCGAACAGTTCGCTTTCAAGCAATGCGTCGTTAAGAGCTGCGCAGTTGAGTTGTACAAAAGGTTTGTCCTTTCGCGGGCTGAGCTGATGGATGGCCTGTGCTGCCAATTCTTTTCCTGTTCCTGACTCTCCGAAGATAATGACAGGTGCATCTGATTGAGCGGCTTTAGTAATAAGCGCATACACTTTCTGCATGGCCGGGGAATTACCTATAAATCCGCAAAATTGATTGTCATCACGGTGCAGCTGAAATGATAACTCTTGTATTTTAAGTTCCTTACGATCAAGCTCAGATATATCTGTAAGCGTTTCAACCGCACCGATAATTTCCCCGTTATCATTTTCAAGGATGGAAGCTTTTTTGAGCACGTGCAGGTAAGAACCGTTTTTGCTGATTATATAGCAGTTCTTGCTACCTTCTGTGCGGGTATTGAATAATCTGCACCAATGCTGTTTACCAAGTTCTCTTGACCGTTCACAGGCATCACAGCCGAACACTGAGCAGGGCTTGCCAAGCAGCTCTTCCTGTTTGAATCCTGTCATTTTGAGCAGGGCATCGTTAACCATCATGATGGTTCCGTCCGGGCGAATAAGGAAAAGACCTTCGTTCATGGTATCAATTACTTCACGCATATATAAATTGATTTCCTGATCTTTCACTTCTTGTCTTCTTCCTTTTTATTGAAATATGTCGGTTTCGTTTTGCTGATTAAAAAAGTGTTCAAAGGTGTTCAATTTAAATTTTGCTATGTCCAAAATTGAACATATGTTTAAACATATGTCCAGATTCTTCTGTTCTTTCAAAGTATGATTCTGAATAAAAAATAATCAAAAGTTGGCGTTAATCGTAGATTTTGTGGTACTTATATATAAAATAAACTGTTCGGGCACGGATTCTGCTTTGATACGAAAGTACAAATTGAAAATAGCAATCGAAAATTCAATGATTTATCAATTAAGTCTGAGTTTAAATTTTAATGTGGAGCCAGAAAATATATGACAGGAAAAATGAAAGGGATATCGAGGCGAAATTTTTTAAAAGGGCTCGGGGCAGGAAGTGCCGCTATGCTTTTGCCTTCAGCTTCTCCAGCAGCAGCCGCTTCTTCAGCAACAGAAGAACTGGCTACTTTGCTTGATATTTCAAAATGTATCGGCTGCGGAGAGTGTGTAAATGGATGCTCTGAAGTTAACGGGTCGAAATATCCTGAACCTAAGAAACCTTTTCCGGTAATGTATCCGACATCGCGTGTTAAGGTTGAAGATTGGTCGGATAAGCGGGATGTGGATGACAGACTTACGCCGTATAACTGGCTTTTCATTCAAAGTGCGGAAGTAGAGTATAAGGGTGAAAGTTACGAAATAAATATTCCGCGTCGCTGTCTGCATTGTCAAAATCCTCCGTGTGCAGATCTTTGCCCGTGGGGCGCGGCGGCAAAGCAGAAAAACGGTATTGTGCGTATCCAGCCAAATGTCTGCCTTGGCGGAGCAAAGTGCAGGACTGTCTGTCCTTGGCATATACCGCAGCGGCAGACAGGAGTGGGGCTATACATGCGCCTTCTTCCCAAGTTTGCAGGTAACGGAGTTATGTATAAATGCGATCGTTGTTACAATCGCATTAACGAAGGCAAACTCCCTGCCTGCATAGAAGTTTGTCCTGAACATGTTCAGACCATAGGCCCACGTAGCGAAATTTTAGCCAAAGCTCATGAATTGGCAGATAAAAACGGTTGGTTCATTTACGGCGAAGAAGAAAACGGCGGAACCAATACTATTTATGTCTCACCTGTACCGTTTGATCTTTTGAATAAAGCAATAGAGAAAGGTGCTGGAAAACCGGGGCTACAGCCAGTTGCAGATTCAATGGCGGATGAAGAAAATCTTGCCAGTGCAATAGCTATTGCACCGCTTGCAGGTATCGCCGCCGGAATTATCAAAGCAGGAAACTATCTGTCCTCTGCTGCAGATAATAAGAACAATGATAAGAGTGATGGTTAGAACAAGGATAAGAACAATGAATAAAAAAATATTTGTCTGGATATTTAAAATCACGGTCTTTTTTATGGCCCTTACCGGAGTGGCTCAGATGCCTATCTTCAAAAGATATTACATCGCAAGTATCCCCGGTTTAAGCTGGCTTTCCAATTTCTATCTCACCAATAAACTTCATTATATGCTGGGAGCATTGCTGATCTTTCTGGTCATGTATCTGGCGACGGATTTTATTATGAGTAAGCGCGGGAATATGCGTTTATCTCGTTGCGGGAAGGTTCGCGCATTTCTTTTCGCAGCCGTAATATTCACCGGTGTTTTTCGCGTAATAAAGAATCTTCCGTATGTAACCATGGACCCGTTTACGGTAATGATGATAGACTGGACTCATCTGGGCTTTGCGATCCTTCTTGGAATCGCTGCACTTATTGCCTTGATTCGAGGACGTTCATCATATTTTGAAAGTGGCCGAGTTGGAACTAATGCTCGTTAGTGGGAGGTTTTTTTATAGCCTTATAGAGCGTAAAGAAGATTAAGGAATTAGGGCATAAATTTTTCTTAGTGATACGTATCTGTGGAATATTCAGTGTGTAATCTATGGTAGACTTTGTTTGTTTCGAAAGATAATTATTAATAGATGATTAATATTCCACATATAAAAGGGCAGCGTCCTCGGGTTCTGCTTATCACTCAAGATTATTTTATTGTTCCTGAGCTTGCCAGAGGTTTAAGGTCTCTTGGAATTTCCTTTGTCTCAGTCGAATTTCAACAGACCCCTTCTTTTCTTAAGGAGTTATTTGATAAAGTCGCGTTTTTAAAACCTCACTTTATTTTATCCGTCAATCATGCCGGACTGGATGGAGATGGGCAGGTTCTGGGACTGTTAAAACGTTGCGGGGTTCCGTTTGCAAGCTGGTTTGTAGATCGTCAGGAAACGTTCTTGAGATCAGCTGTTGAGTCAAATTCCCTACTTGCTGTTTTCAGTTGGGACCCAGAGGCCATTTCTTCTTTGAATAAGCGAAATGTACCTTATGCTCAGTATCTTCCGCTTGGAACTGATACTTCTATTTTTCATCCAGTGAGGGGAGATCATGAATACTTATATCCTGTTTCTTTCGTCGGTTCTTCGTGGACATCAAAAATAGTTGAGGTGCTGCGTGCCGGAGGTTTTTCCGCTGCTTTGCTGCGCAAGTATAAGATTCTTGGCGGATTGTTGGAGGAAGATTTCTCAATTAATATAAATGAATTGCTTGACCTTGCAGGGGATGACGCTTCCGAAACGTATATGAGTTTACCTTCAGGTAAACAGGAAATGTTTTTTCGTCTTATACAGCTTCAGGCTACAAGGTTAAGGCGTATCAAGGTTGTGTCTGGATTATTGGAGTTTAACCCTGCGATTGTGGGGGATGTTTATTGGGCTAGGGCTTTGTCTAAGAAGAGGATGGATTTTACATGGTGGAATCATCTTAAATATGAGGATGAATTACCTGCTTTTTATAGGCAGTCTATGCTGAACTTTAATACAGTAAGTCTTCAGTCTGCCGCTTCCTTAAATCAACGTATTTTCGATGTGCCTGCTTGCGGTTCTTTTTTGCTGACTGAGTATAACTCAGCACTTGAAAATCTTTTTGAACCAGGCAGAGAGGTCGCATGCTATGACGAACCTGATAATATCCCGGAAGTTATATCGAAATGGCTTTCAGATGAGAAAGGACGGAAAAAAATAATCCGTGCCGGTATGAAAAGAATTTTTGCTGAGCACACTTATCAGCACAGAATTGTAGAAATTATTTCAAAGATGAATCTGGTTTTTTATAAGTAAGTATCAATACCCTGATCATGGATTGACTAAAAATATAATATGTAACTGTGGACCCGTTTACGGTAATGATGATAGTCTGGACTCATCTGGGCTTTGCGATCCTTCTTGGAATCGTCGCGCTTGTAGCCTTGATTCGGGGACGTTCATCATATTTTGAAAGTGGTAAGGGGCTTTATGGAGGCAGTTAGAATAAGCTTTTAACGAGTGGAGGGCGGTAATGAGGTTCATACTGAGATCAGTTTTAGCACTGGTAACAGTTGCTTTCCTGTGCGTGCCTGTGTTCGGAGCTGGTGATGATGCTCCGGGCATAGAAATGGCCCGTCAGGCGACAAAGGGCAAAGAACTTTGGATCACAGCGGATCATTCCAAGTTTGATGTCCTTAAACAGCCGTTTACCAGCGGCCCGGAAGTTACAAAAGCTTGTCTGACCTGCCATACCGAGGCCGGACATCAGTTTCACAAAACCATTCACTGGACATGGCTTGACCCCAAAGCTGAAAAAGAAATGGGAATAGGCAAGGGCGGTCTGGTGATGAATAACTTCTGTATCAACATTCAATCCAATGAACCTCGTTGTACTTCCTGCCATGCCGGATATGGGTGGAAAGATAAGAATTTTGATTTCGAGTCTCAAGAAAAAATAGATTGTCTGGTTTGTCATGAGCAGACAGGAACCTATAAGAAGTTTCCTACCGGAGCGGGGAATCCTGCTCCTGCCCCGGGAATGGAGTTCAAGGGGAACGGAAAATATTATAAGTCTCCTGACTGGAATAAGGTTGCACAGTCTGTCAGCCGTCCAACGCGTGCGAATTGCGGAACCTGCCATTTCTACGGTGGCGGCGGTGACGGTGTAAAACATGGTGATCTTGATTCTTCCATGCGCATGCCGAGTAAGAATCTTGATGTTCATATGAGCATGGAAGGGCAGAAATTTGAATGTACCCGTTGCCATACAACTGTGAAACATCAGGTTGCTGGCCGTATTTATTCAAATCCTGCGGCCACCAATCGTAAGTCTCTGCTCGAAGATGATTTAGGGGCGAAGATTATGTGTGAATCCTGCCATAGTTCAACTCCGCATAAGTCGGAAATCGGTATGAAGCTTAATGATCATACTGATAAAGTTGCCTGTCAGAGCTGTCATATACCAACCTTTGCACGTGAACTTCCAACCAAAATGTGGTGGGACTGGTCACAGGCAGGCAGAAAGAAAGACGGCAAACCTTATGAGGTCAAGGGTGAGTGGGGCAAGCCTACTTATATGACCATGAAAGGGGACATGCGCTGGGAAAAGGATGTTGTGCCTGAGTACTACTGGTTTAACGGAACAATCGAATCTATCACAGCCAAGACTGTTATTGACCCGGGCTTTCCCGTACAGGTCAGCAGACCTTTAGGAAGCAGTAAGGACAGCAACTCGCGTATTATGCCTTTTAAGGTACATCGCGGAAAGACTCCTTATGACGTGGTTAACAAGAATATGATAATTCCTCACTTGTTCGGCAAGGATGATGCTGCATACTGGAAGGGATACGATTGGACAAAGGCATCCGCTGCCGGAATGGCATATGCGGGTCTTCCATTCAGCGGAGAGGTAGGTTTTGTTGAAACTGAATATGTTTATCCTATTACGCATATGGTCGCACCCAAGGATAATGTCCTTGCCTGTGAGGCGTGTCATAGCAGACAGAGCCGCCTAAGCAATCTGAATTCGTTCTATATGCCTAGACGAGACGCAAACCGCGTTGTTGATGCCGGCGGCTGGTTTATAGTTATAGCTTCAGCTGTAGGAGTGATACTGCATGCACTCGGACGAATCTTCATAAAGGGACGTAAGGAGGAGTAGTCATGGCTGTAACACCGCATCATATGAAAAAAATATATCTGTACTCACGCTTCGAGCGTTTCTGGCACTGGACACAGTCGGTGCTGATTATCATGCTTATGGTCACAGGGCTTGAGGTTCACGGGCTCTTTAATTTGTTCGGTTTTAAAAGAGCGGTAGATCTGCATAACACCTTGGGACTTAGCTGGCTGGTATTGTTTGTATTCATCATCTTTTGGCTGCTCACAACAGGTGAGTGGAAGCAGTATATACCGACAACCAAAAAGCTGTTTGCGGTGGCGAGATATTACGCCGTAGGAATATTCAAAGGGGAAGATCATCCAGTTCACAAAAGTGCTGGAGCCAAGCATAATCCGTTGCAGCGGCTTGTTTATCTGGGCTTATCTGCAATTCTGCTGCCTTTGCAAATGGTAACGGGACTGTTGTACTGGACTTATAATGACTGGACCGCTTACGGTATTAATTTTGTAAGTCTGGAAACAGTTGCTAATGTGCACATGGGCTGCGCTTATGCATTGCTTGCCTTCCTTATAGTGCATGTCTATATGACCACAACAGGGCATTCCATAACCGGTCATATTGCCGCTATGTTCAGCGGATGGGAAGAAGTTCCTGAGGATTACAAAGCCGAAGAGTGGGAAGTTCATAAGAAAAGTTAAAAGCTTTAAGCTTTATAAAATAAAACCCCGCCGGATTATAATTCAGCGGGGTTTTTTGATTGAAATCAGCCGAGGCCCATACCGGGTTTCATAATTTTTCCTGTCATGGGGACTTCGTAACCACCAAGGATTTTGATAGCTTTTTTAATTTCATCTGATTTCAGCAGATCGATAAGTGCTATAATTCTTTTATCCTGTATATATTTGTCCGGTATTATAAGGTCATATCTTTCATGAGCCAAAGGCACAAAGTCCAGACCTAAAGCTTTTGCCGCAGCATATATTCCAAGTCCGCAATCTGCAGTTCCTGTCAGCACATTCGCTGCAACAGCCATGTGAGTGAATTCTTCCCTATCATATCCTGTTACTGACTCAGGATCTATTTTTGCTTTTTCCAGATGATAGTCGAACAGAATTCTTGTTCCTGCTCCTCTCTGCCTGTTGATAAAGTTCACCTTGCCGTCACTGAGGCTTTCAATTCCGGTTATCTTCTGCGGGTTGCCCTTAGGGACAATAAATCCCTGATGGCGGATAGCCAGATTGATCACCGTCACATCCAAGTTGGGAAGGTATCTATCAATGAATGGAAAGTTGAAATCTCCGCTTTCAGGATCGAAAAGATGGGCTCCGGCGAACAGAGCTACATCGTTTTTAAGGGCTGTGAGCCCGCCCATTGAACCTGCATGAGTCGAGACAAGGCGTATGGGAGTGTTTGCACCCATAAGGATGTCTCCCAGCAGATCAATAGTGTTGTCATGACTTCCAACGTGCATGAGTATGTTTTCTAAAGTCTGCTTACCGGAGAAAAGCTCAACTTCAACTGACTCATTAAGCTCGATTCCTTCGCTTCCGGCCGGAACTCTGGTAAACCCTTGAGCTTTGGTAAGAGTTGTGATCATTCCGGCTCCTCTGGCAAGCGGCACGCCTGTATATCCGGTACCGACTTTACCGACCGCAAGCCTGATAATTTCTTCCATACCGGGTTTCGAAGGAGTGCGTCTGGCAAGCCTTACCTGAACTTTTTCCCTTTCCGGAGGATTTTTGCCTGAAAGCCATGAAATTACCGGCGTAAGTATATCTTCAAAACAGACTACAGCACTTACCGGATACCCGGGGGCTCCGACGAGCAGTTTGTTCTTAGCGACACCGAGCACCGTCGGCTTACCCGGCATTATGGCTATGCCATGAACCAGCAGGGTTCCTATTTGTTTAATGACTTTGCTTGTAAAATCTTTACTTCCTGCTGAGGAACCTGCGCCGATGACTACTATGTGAGAATTATTTAAAGCCGTTTCAACAGACTTAACCAGAAGATCTTCGCGGTCGCGTACTGGAGAAGTTGCGGTGAATTCGATGCCCAGACCAAGAGCGAGCGCACGGAAAACTTGTGAATTAGATTCAATAACTTCCCCCGCAGAAGGCGTAGGACGGTCTGCAAATGGAAGAATCTCATCCCCTGTTGGAATGAAAGTCATGCGTATTTTTTCATGTACTTTGATGTCGTATATACCGGCGGAAAGGAGTGCTCCGATGTCAAAAGCGGAAATGGTGTGGTTACGCGGCAGAAGCATTTCAGTTGCGACAATATCTTCACCTATTCTGCGGACATGTTGCCATGGAAAAGCAGGAGCTTCAATGCTGATGGTGTCACCGTTGTCGACGATATTTTCTATCATTATAACAGCATCCATACCATCCGGAAGCGCATTGCCGGTATTGACAGAGATGCAGGTCTTATTTTTGATCAGCTCAAGAGGAAGTCCCTCACGGGCGGAGAAAGTTGTATCGCTTTTAACAGCATATCCGTCCATTGCGGCTGAGTGATACGTGGGGGAGGAACAGCGGGCACGGACAGCTTCGGAAGTAACGCGGTTAAGAGCTTCATGAACAGGTATATTTTCAGGTTTAACGAGAGTTGCACGGTCAAGAGCCGCAATAGCAATGGCTACGGCTTCAAGAACTGGAATCGTTTTCAGATAAATATTGCGATCAGACATAGTTATTCTCCGTATGTGAAATATACTAAATCAACCAAACCTGAATTTGTTCCCCGGCATATGAACCTTCCATATCTGCGGGGATGATCATAAGTCCGTCGGCTTTAATCATAGTTCTAAGAAGGCCGGATTTGCCGTAAACCGGCTCTGCAAGGGGGATTTTACCTTTTCTCTGTTTAAGTATAACCCGGACATAGTCTTCACGTCCTTGCCTGGATGGAGTGTTGCGTTCAAGTTCAGCCAGTAATATTGGTCTGTCCAGACAGGCAAAGCTGTCTTTTTGTCCCATAAGGTGTCTTATAAACGGCATTACTATAGAAAGCATAACTACCTGAACAGACGTTACCTGACCTGGAAGACCAAGTACAGGTTTACTACCTACTTTACCTAAAATTGTCGGTTTTCCGGGGCTTATTGCCACGCCGTGAGCGAGAATTTCAGAGTCCTCCATAGACTCGATGGCTCTGACGGTTAAATCTCGCATTCCGACAGAGCTTCCTCCAGAGAGGAGAACCAGATCATTTTCCGCAATGGCTTTAGCAAGCGTTGTCTTGAGTTTATTCAGGTCATCACGGACTATTCCGTAATTTGCGGGAATCCCCCCGGCCTTGGATACAAGACAGCGCAATGTGTGTGAATTTACGTCACGAATAGTTCCGGCGCGGGGCGGAACTTCAATTTCAACAAGTTCATCTCCGGTGGATATTATGCCTACGCGCGGTTTAATGTGTGCTTTAACACTGCCTATGCCGAGTGCTGCAAGTAAGCCTACATCTTGAAAGCGGACTGTATGTCCGGCTTTATATATATTTTCACCCTTTGCAGCATCCTCACCTTTAAGCATGGTGTGCTCACCGGGAGTGGAGGACTTGCGCACTTCAATAGTGCCGGACCCCAGTTCCTGAGTATGTTCAACCATTACAACTGCGTCTGCTCCATCAGGAAGAGTTCCTCCTGTCGGAATTGCTGCACAGTCGCCATGTTTTAAAGTAAAGTCCGGAGCTTCATCAACTCTAAGCTGTGCACACTGTTCAAGGTAAGCCGGGTTCCCTTCTGTTGCTCCGAAGACATCACGGGCGTGCACTGCGTAGCCGTCCATGCAGGAACGGTTTGCCGGCGGAAGGTCTTCAGGTGAAAAAATATCCTCACCAAGCACGAGTCCATATGCATCGGAAATTGATTTTATTTCAATGGATGTCGGCGCAAACGAAAGCAGCAGAGATTCAAATTCTTCGCGGCTGATTATGTCAAAAAAATCATGAAGCATTGACTTAACTACCGCTCTTAATAGTTATTTTCAGATCACCCGGTGCGTATCCTTTTAACTGGGAAAGCATTGCTGAAATTCCTGCTGAAAGGATATCGGATACAAATGGATTGAGAGCCAAGGGCAGGCCGTTGCAAGTAACATCCATTCTGCCGGATGTTGCTTTACATCCTTCAGGTCTCGCTTTGCCGGAATTGATGTCTGCGGCAAAATCTTTGCATGATTCACGTCCGCATGCTTTGCAGTTGAGTCCGGGCAGTAAAAATCCTTTTTCCATAACAAGCTGTGCTAATCTTTCAATTTCATTTGAGCTCGGGGGATTGTCTTTGGTGCAGGCTGGAATCTGGGCTAAAGCGAGTTCCGGGAAAAAATCTTTGTCGTCGTTATCTTCACGGACGGTTATAAAACGCGGCATCCAGCCGAGCATGTTTCCGCCTTCCATGATAATAACATCCGCATCAAGCAGCGGCAGAAGATCTTGAAGTGGTTTTTCTTTATTCCATGAGACAAATGATTGCGAAGGAGAGTACGCCGCAACACATGAAGCAATCTGTTTATACTGCTGCGTATCGGTTCCTTCCTCTTCGTCAAAGCCGTGATGAGAATGTTTAACTACTCCGACTTTTAATCCTTTGTCTGTAAAATATTGAGCCAGAGCCAGGCCTAAAGTAGTCTTTCCGGTTTTCTTTTTTCCAACTATAGCAACAGCTTTCATGCTAGTCTCCAGATTTGATTAACTTACGACTTCAGTGCCGATACCGTTTTTGGTGAAAAGTTCAAGAAGAACGCAGTTTTCAACTCTTCCATCAATTATGTGAGCTTTTTCAACTCCGCCATGTACTGCCTCAATGCAGCATGTCAGTTTAGGAATCATGCCGCCTGTGGCAACTCCGGATGATATTGCTTCTGCAGCTTCGCGGCAGGTCATTGATGAAATGAGATTTTTATCTGCATCAAGCAGCCCTACTACATCGGTGAGCAAGTGGAGCCTTTTAGCATTCATTGCAGAGGCAACCGCTCCGGCTACGGAGTCAGCATTGATGTTATAAGTGGAACCGTAGTCATCGACTCCGACTGGAGCAATTACCGGAATGAAACCGTCTCTTTGTAATGATTTAATCAGAGTTGTATTCACTTCAGTAACTTCACCGACTTTGCCGAGATCGATTATTTCAGGAGCTTTTGCTTCTGACTCGATAACCATCTGTTTCTGTTCAGCTTTAATAAGCATTCCGTCTTTTCCTGAAAGACCTACAGCTTTGCCGCCGTTAAGGTTGATCAAGTTGACAATCTGTTTATTTACCTGCCCGACGAGAACCATTTCAACAACATCCATGGTTGCTTCGTCTGTTACGCGGTATCCGTTCTTAAAATGGCTGTCGATGTTAAGCGCGCTGAGCATTTTTTGAATCTGTGGGCCGCCGCCATGAATAACCACGGGGTTTACGCCGATATATTTAAGGAGAATTATATTAAGCGCGAAGGCACGTTTAAGGGTTTCGTCAATCATGGCATTGCCGCCATATTTGATGACAACTGTTTCTCCGAAAAATTCTTTTATGTACGGCAGTGATTCAATCAAAAATTTAGCTTTCATTATCTCTCTATCCATAACCTGAACTCTCCCTGATATTGATCTTAAAATTTATGTTTTGTATAAGTATTTTTAAAGCGGTGCAGTTAAATTCAATAATTGAATACGCAGATTCTGTATAATTTAAAAAAGAGTTTAGGGAAAGTCCGTCTTTTGTGTCTTCAGATTATGCAAATACATTTTTAAGTGTTTCGTTATAATTCTGCTAAATATTAACGTATATGGAATTGTTTATTTTAAGGATAGTAGGTATCATTTTTTTGAAATTAATTTTGTAGTGAGCGTTGTTTAATTTAAGAAAAGAATAATACCGGATGGAGTCGCTGATGGATCAAAATAAAAGACGCAGAACCCGTATTCAAGTTGAATTTACGGTTAAGCTTAGTAAGAGCGGGCTGAGTGTTATGGTTGAAACTCAGAACTTAAGTCTGAAAGGTATTCTCTGTAATAGCGTTGAAGGGTTTGCTGTAGGAAACATATGTGAGGTTTCGATCATCCTGTCTGAAGATGTTGTTATTCACATTGAGGGGAAAGTTGTCCGGTCTGATGAGTCCGGTCTGGCTGTAGACTTTATTGTGATGAATGAGGTAAGTTTTACCCACTTGCGTAAGCTGGTTCAATACAATTCCACAGATGCGGATGCTATTGACAGTGAACTTACTTCACCTGCTTTTGATGCCTGATGGCCGGGATGCAAAATATTGCAGGTTTAAATAAAAACAGCTCGTAAAAGCGGGCTGCTTTTTTTGCCGTGCGAGATGGAATTCCACAGTCAACAAGCCTGCAATAGATGTGGAGCGGGTTAAATATATGCTCCATAAATTTAATAATTCCGGCTTTCATGTAGTCTTCTGCATAGTTATGGGTTGTCTTTAAAAAAATTCAAATTTTGACATTAATTGAGACAATAATTTGGCTCTAAATATTTTTTAAGTCAATTATATTCATTGTCATAGTGTTCTATGCTCTTTTTTAAGCTTCGAATCCATTTATGGTCATGAGTGTAATAACCAAAGTTATTGCAGCCACTGCCACGCCGGCATAAAAGACCGCCGTCAGTCCAAATCCTGAATAAACCATCCCCATAAGTAACGGAGCAATTGTTTGTCCTGCTCTGAGCACCATCCCGTTCATAGACATGAAAATTGCCCTGTGTTCCATGGGGGCTATTGCTGTCAGCATGGACATTGAGTTCGGAATATTAAGTCCCTGTCCAAGACCGAAAAAGCAGACTGGGATTATGCACCAAAGCGCAGAACTGGATTCAGGAATAAATATCATTGCCGCGGCATATGCAAATGTTGACAGAGCGATCATGCGCGGCTGTGAGATCAGGCTTGCGAGTCTTCCAAGCTGTGATGCTGCTATTGCGGTTACAAAGGACGCACTTGAAATGACAAATCCTATCATCAGCGGAGAAGCCTCAAAACGCGAGTGCAGAAGTATTGGCAGATAGGTTATGATCGGGCCGTATAAAATAATAAATGTCAGTAGGGAAATTGCGAAAAGGCCCAGTACCTGTTTGTTTTTCATCCCCTTTAGAGCTTCACGCATGTATTTTTTAAATGCCGAGCTTGCTGAAGGTTCAGGGTTATCAAGTCTGAAGGCGACAACCCATGCAAGCGGCAGAGCTGTAAGCGCAAGCATAAATGGAACATGCCAGTTGATTTGAGCCAGAACCCCTCCTATTGCAGGGAAAAGCGCTGTTCCTATGCTGAGGACTCCTGCGTTAAGACCCATAGCAGCAATTCTGTCCTGCCCAGTGAAAAGGTCACCTATGATTGTAAGGTTTATGACTCCAATGGCCGCAGCTCCAACTCCTTGGATAAGACGCAGAGTAAGCAACCATTTATAATCTGGGGCAAAATAACAGGCAGATCCTGCTATCCCGAAAAGGATCAAAGCGGGGACAAGAATTTTTTTTCTGCCGATTCTGTCAGCAAAAATTCCGGCTAGAGGCGAAAAAATGATTCCCGGAAGAGTAAAAATGGTGAAAACTAAACCAATGGACGAAGCTGGAATATTCAGATCCTTCATCATGCTCGGCAGTGAAGGCACAATGCTTGAGACTCCCATGATCGCAATAAGGGTAACTGAGAATAAAATACGAAGGTTTTTATTTTTATAGAGATGATTCATTAATATTATCCTTTAGAAAAGATGACTGAAGTGGCAAGCTACTCGTAAATTTTAGACACTGCAACCGCAGCATATGCGCATTACATAATAAGTAGATAGCTCATGAAAAATTAATATGATTTATAATTTATATAAGTTAATTAAGGGTTATTATGTTAAGATTACACAAATTATTCAGATACAGTCCATCTAAGTTCACAGTGCTTTTAGGATTTTTGATCTCACAGATTTTTTTAACTCCCATAGCAGGCAAGTCAATTTTTCTTCAGCAGATTTTATATTTTTACACATATCTAGTGTTGCTTTCGGCTGTTGCGGCAATTGTTGAAAACAAAGTTAAGCTTTCAATTTTTATCGCATTCTATATAGCGTCGTTTATCAGTTCCGTTTTATTCTTCAAAATGCATTCCATACACTGGCTGGCTATAAGCGAAGCTTCAGATATGATGATGATTGCAATCACTGTATGGGGAATATTGATTTTCATGCGCAGGCAGAAAAAAGTTACCAGTGATTTAATCTCAGGGGCAATCTGTGTTTATATGCTTTGCGGTTTGCTTTGGGCGAATGGATACAGCTTATGTATGATCTATGATCGCAGTGCTATTTCAGGAATTAGTCTTAGTGAATCAATCTTCGCGGTTCGTAATTTAATGGTATATTTCAGCTATATAACGATGATGACAATAGGTTATGGAGATATGCTTCCGGTTACATCTATGGCACGGTCGCTGGTGATGTTGCAGGGGCTTTTCGGACAGATGTACCTGGCTGTTTTTGTAGCAGGAGTAATCGGAATGTTTCTGGCTCAGCGCGATGAGGATAAGATTATTGAAAAGATAGAGGAAGATGCAAAACTTAGAAGATATTAAGTCAGATTTTTTGCTCCGCGGCAGAAATTTTTTCTGCCGCAGAGCAATATAAAATTAAAGAGCTGCGTCTAAAAGCAGGTTGTCTCTGTGGATTGCTTCGTGGAAAGGGCATTTGCCCAGAATTGAATCTATCTCGTCTGATTTACGTCCGAGAATCATGGTCATATCGGTTGAACTGTAACTGGTGATTCCAACGGCAATAGGCTTTCCGGATTTATTAACAACTCTTACCAGTTCACCGGCTTTAAAATCACCTTCAACCGCGGTAATACCGGCGGGAAGCAGGCTTTTTCCTCCGGCCATCAGAGCCTTTTGCGCGCCTTCGTCTATGATTAGATCGCCGGCAGGGTCGCAATGATACGCAAGCCAGAATTTGCGGTGGGAAACACTTTTTTGATCAGGTTCAATCCATGTTCCGCATTCTTCACCGTTAAATACACGCTCAATGATCATGCGCTGTTTACCGGATAATATCAGGGTTGGAACTCCGAGCTGTGCAGCTCTGTGAGCTGCTCTCATTTTAGAGAACATGCCGCCTGAACCTACAGCCGTTTTTCCGTCGCACATTGCGTCGAGATCAAGAGAACCTATATTCTCGACATAGGAAAGTTTTTTTGCGTCTGGGTTAGTGTCTGGGTTCTTATCAAATACCCCGTCAGCGGAAGTGAGGTTAATGAAAAGATCCGCTTCCACAACATTCAGAATCAAACTTGCCAGAGTATCATTGTCTCCGAATTCAAGTTCCTGAACAGCGACAGTATCGTTTTCATTAATGATAGGAATTACCCGCCACTCAAGAAGTTGTGAGAGAGTATTGCGGACGTTGAGAAAGCGGTCACGCTGTCTTAAGTCCTCACGGGTAAGTAAAATTTGTGATGAAATCAGGCCGAATCTACGGAATGTTTCATCATATTCGTGCATCAGGCGGCTTTGTCCGATAGAGGAGGCCGCTTGTTTCGCAGGCAGGTCTTTAAGCTTAAAACCTGCAGGAATAGATCCTCTTCCGGCCGCAACAGCCCCGGACGAAACAAGAACGATATCAACTCCGCGTGCATGCAAAGCTGATAACTGATCAGCCAGTCTGCATATAAGGCCGAGATTGATTCCTTCAGCTGTAGTGAGAACGGCACTGCCGATTTTTATTACAATTCTTTTAGCTTCGCGGAGGGTATCAAGCCTGTTGCTCATCTTGCTCATCTTTTTCCTCTTGATTCATGGCGTTGAATCTATCCCACATGTCTTTTACAAGCTTCTTAAGTCCGTCTTCGTGCAGTGCGGATATAAAATAGATTTCTTCGTTTGCTTCTGCAGCTTTAGCTTTCAGAGTCGCAAGATCTTCTTCAGAAAGTAAATCTATTTTGTTAATTACACGGAGCTGAGTTTTATTTGCAAGATCTTCATCATATATACGGAGTTCTTCATCCAGCATATTGAAACCATCAAAAGGGGATTCAAGGCTGAGGTCTTCGGAACTAAGGATATGAATGAGAAATCTGGTGCGTTCAACATGCTTTAGAAATCTGTGCCCCAGTCCCATTCCTGTGCTGGCTCCTTCAATGAGTCCGGGAATATCAGCAATGACCAGCTTGTTGCCGAAGTCATCGTCAATAACTCCCAGATTAGGAACTAAGGTGGTGAAGGGGTATGCTGCAATTTTGGGTTTCGCAGCAGAAATTTTAGAAATGAAGGTTGATTTTCCGGCATTCGGAAGTCCAAGTAAACCTACATCTGCAATAATCTTAAGTTGCAGACGAAGTCTCTTTTCTTCGCCGGGGAAGCCGTCTTCAGCCTGTCTCGGCGTCTGGTTTATTGATGACTTGAAGTGGATGTTTCCGCGTCCGCCGTCACCGCCTTTGCAGATGACAATCTCTTTTCCTTCTTTTGTCAGGTCTGCGAGCAGTTTTTCGGAACCGTCTTCTTTCATTTCATATACAAGTGTACCGATCGGCAGGTCGAGGATGGTGTCGTCAGCAGCTTTGCCGTACTTATCACTACCCATTCCCTGCATTCCGTTTTTGGCTTCATAGACTCTTTTAAGCCTGAAGTCATAAAGAGACAGGAGGTCGGCACTTCCGCGAAAGATTAAATCTCCGCCTTTTCCGCCGTCTCCGCCGCAAGGTCCACCTTTAGGGATGTACCTTTCACGTCTGAAAGCCACACATCCGTTACCGCCTTTTCCAGAGCGTACTGTGATTGTTGCTTCATCAAAAAATTTCATAAAAGCCTTCCTTGAATGACCTGAGAAGGGCCTGGCCTTTCTCAGGCAGGAATATTCTCGGATAAAATAGATAAAGCTGTGAGTATGCCTTTCGAGTGCCTTACGAAAAAACAGGCTTGCACTCTAAGGGGCTTTCACAGCAGGGGATACGGGAAATCCAGTGTGTATTCCAGACAAGAAAAGGCAGAGGACGCACTTATAGATGCGACCTCTGCCAGAAAAACTTTCGGCCTGAAATAATTAGGCTTCAGCAGGAACGATGAGAACTCTGGTTTTGCTACGATTGTTGCGAACATACTTTTCGTATTTTACAACACCGTCAACCAGTGCAAACAAAGTCCAGTCTCTACCTGTACCTACGTTCTTGCCGGGGTGGATTTTAGTTCCAACCTGACGAACCAAGATACTTCCAGCCAGAACTTCCTGACCAGCGTAACGCTTTACACCACGGTATTTAGCATTACTGTCGCGACCGTTTTTCGAGCTACCGCCCGCTTTCTTATGTGCCATTTTAAAATCTCCTTAGTTAGGACTTGTCGTCAAGTTAAGCTTGAATAGCTTCAACTTTGATTCTTGTATAATCCTGACGATGACCCTGTTTGGTCTGAGAGTCTTGTCTGCGTCTTTTCTTGAAAACGATGATTTTTTTATCACGGCCGTGTTCAAGGATTGTGCAGGCTACTTTCGCGCCTTCAACGTAAGGAGCTCCGATTTTTATATCTTCGCCCTGACCGATGAGAAGAATTTTATCAAGATCGACCTTGGTGCCTGCTTCAACGTCCAATTTCTGGATATTGAGTTCCAAGCCTTCTTCAACGCGGAACTGCTTGCCGCCAGTCTCTATTATTGCGTACATTTATAACTAACCTCCGTCATGTATAAGAGAGGGGAAAGTATCCGTAACTCGATACAAAAGTCAAGCGCGAATTAACTTTTTTTAACAGAATTAACGCTTAAATTCAGTTTTGGAGCAAGAAGAATATGATTCCCTTTATTGTTGAGGATTACCGGGCAGTATCTGCCCATGCACTCCTGATTGCTGTCCATTTGGGAGCAGACCATATGCTTGTCTGCCGTAATACGCAAGCCAAGAATTTCCTTTGACACCTTCGCCGCGGCCTGAAGAGCCAGCCACGAGTCCCGCTGACAGCATCTTGCTGCTTTGATATCTGCAATTAATTCAAGAGCAGCAAGGGTTCCCTTCTGCGCAGTCGATCGTGAATCAGGCGTCAGAGGAGTTGCTTCAAGAATAGCACTTATTGCGACACCCACCCCTATGGCGGCTCCGCATATTCCCATAAATCCGCAGAACCCTCCAGCTATTTTGGCTCCGCGTGAAATAGCCGTTTCAATTACTTTGTCACTTATTTTTCCGCCGCTGTTGCGATAAGCGGCAACAATAATCCCCGGAACCAGCGCGTGGTGTTCCGGACCATGCATAGGAATCGCCGGATGGTTCCTAATTTTTATGAGAAGATCAACCATATCCGTTTCTGTACTGCTTATAAGGATATGCGGCAGGACTTCCAGTCCGTCTTCGCTGTGGCATTTATCGCAGACAAAGTGGTTGTTTTCGCAGCAACTGTTGGCTTCATGTTCTTCTCCGCAGAATGCACAGATCTTTTTTTCATATTCTGTCCGATATGTCAGTTCCGCTCCGCAGACCATACAGCCTGTTGTATTCTTCATGCTGACAACGTGTCCTGCAGATGGCAGAACAGACACTGCTGTATCAGCAGGTTTATCAAATGAATCAGGAGTAGGGCAGCAGCAGGATGATCCTACCATCATATTAGATATGTTGCCGTCTCCATCAAGAATAAAGACTTGATCTCCAAGTTGATGCGCTTCTTCTTCAGGGACTTCAGTAATGGTTCCGGGGACAAGTAATTCACCCTGCGCAGTCTGCCCCGTTGCAAACGGACCTCTGAACATGATTCTTGTCATCTTTTCTGTGGACGGTTTGCGAGCTGAAAAGGTCAAAGAATAAAAGTCATGTCCGCCGACTACTCTGTATGGAAAACGTTTGAGCATAAGGATTGATTTGAATCCGGCTTCGTCCAGCAATCCTACAAGATTTTTAATGGTCTGTGCTCCGGCGATGCATTCACCGTGCAGTGTGTCGTCATTACGGATTTCAGGACCGGGTTCACTTTCGCAAACAACGTCCGAGATAGTCAGTCTGCCACCGGGTTTCAAAACCCTGAACATTTCAGAAAAGGTTTTACGCTTGTCACCGGATAGATTCAGCACACAGTTTGAAAGCAGCAGGCTTGCATAATTATCTTCGAGCGGGAGAGATTCTAGATATCCTTTGCGAAAGTCCATGTTGTCGTAGCCCAGATTTACCGCGACCGCTTGTTTTCCGCTGCGTGAACGGGCCAGCATGGGATCAAGCATATCTATTCCGGTTACTTTGCCTGAAGGTCCGACCATTTTAGAGGCTATGAAACATTCAATTCCGCGTCCGCTGCCAAGGTCTACAACGTATTCGCCGGATTTGATCTCTGCGTCCATAACAGGAGATCCGCACCCGTATCCACGGAACCTGAATTCTTCAGGTATGTGGTCCATCAGCTCTGGCGCGTAGCATGCTGGATTCAGGATGTCTTCTTTGGCCGTATCAGCCGCCGCAGTATAAAAATCTTTTACGATAGT
Organism: Desulfovibrio gilichinskyi; assembly: GCF_900177375.1. Classification (NCBI taxonomy): domain Bacteria; kingdom Pseudomonadati; phylum Thermodesulfobacteriota; class Desulfovibrionia; order Desulfovibrionales; family Desulfovibrionaceae; genus Maridesulfovibrio; species Maridesulfovibrio gilichinskyi. The sequence goes on from NZ_FWZU01000002.1 coordinate 240,051, forward strand.
AAGGCTGTCTTTACCGGCAACCGCTAACAGGCAGTTGGTATGGGTCAGAGCCACCTTACCGTGGTCTGAACATTTATCTAATCTGTCGCCCATTTTGAGCAGTAACCTTGGTGAATCATGGTCAGTGCTTTGTGCCGCTTTGTCTGTGATAAGTTTCAGAGCTGTTTTTTCATATAACTTGGCGTATGGGTCTTTTCCTGTAAATTCTCCGCTGTGCATCCAGCTGTGATCAGTATCACCGCCGCCCAGAAGCAGTTTAAAAGGCGTGGAAAGATCTTTGCATGTTGTTTGGCGAAGAGCGGTCAGAACAGGACTTTTTAGCCAGCTTTCTTCGAGGTTCGCATCAATAGGAGTACCAAGCGCATCAATACCGACAGTGGCCGGTGAAGGGTAGATTTTGTTGTCAGGCCCGATGGCAAGTGACTCCCATCCTGCGGTAGATCCATCATGAATGGTCCCGCAAGGCGCAAAGATCATGCTCTTGATTGCTTCTATATTGTCGATTGTTACTCCGGTGCGCTCACTTGCTTCCATTGCTTCAAGCAGGTGAGTGTAGATGGTCTCCGAATCAACAAATCGCTGTGCTTTTCCTCTTCCGCGCACGAAATACCACATGAAATGAACATTAGAAGCTCCGGTCTCGGCTGCAAATTCGATTACTTCTTTCATCTGCGTAACATTAGACTTTGTAACACACATGGAAAGTGTAAACGGTATTGATTCGGCTGAAAGCCAGTGTAAGGACTTTTCCAGAGCCGCAAACATGCCCTGTCCTCTGATTTCATCATGTGTATCTTTGATGCCGTCTACACTGATCTGCAGGTGGCAGCGTTCGAAATCGTAGCGGTGTTTTGAGAAGAATTTTTCTGCATTAAGGCCGTTGGAAAGGATTGCCACATGGCTTGACTCTATTTCCAGCATTCTTGTGATAATTCTATCTGCGCCCGGGTGAATCAGCGGTTCTCCGCCGGTAAGAGCAAAAAGTGTACACCCCAGTTTTTCAGCCTGTGCGGTAAGCTCAAGGACTCTTTCGGTAGCAAGTTCAGAAGTAGATGATATAGTCGGTGATGATCCGAACAGGCAGTGATTACAGCTGATATTGCACTTATTTGTCAGGTGGAACCAAAGCTCACGGAGATTGCCTGTTTGCAGCAGTTCTTTTCTGCCGTGGTAGGTGGTAGTTGCTTCATCCGGCAGCCGCATAAGAAATTTTTCTTCGGCAATAGATAAACAACTGTTTTCATCTAGAGATAATTTTCGGAGAAGTTCGTCACCTGCTTTCGTAGGAACAAACCAGTCTGGTGATTCCGGTCTGATATAAACAGGGGTGTTGCCGTGTGTGATTCTAACCCATTCGGTAAGCTTAAAAGGCAAAATGAATTCTCCGTTTGAGCGTTTCTTGAGTCTGATATAAAAATCCGAAAAGTGATGGAAGGCTGTATTAAGCGGTTAAAGCAGGGTTTTTGCCAAAACCATTACCTCAACTTTTACAGCTCCGGCCTTAATTAATGTACGGGAGCATTCGTGAATTGTCGATCCGGTCGTATAGACATCGTCAATCAGCAGAATTGTTTTACCTGCTATGATTGATTTATCTGCCGTAAAAGCATTTTTAAGATTATCGGCGCGTTTTTCTTTGGAAAGTTTGGCTTGCGGAATGGTTTTACGATTTCTTACGAGTGCACGGTCAGAAAGCTTTGCACCTAAAATTGTTGCAACACTTTCAGCTATGATGAGGCTCTGATTAAAGCCTCTTTTGCGCAGCCGTGACGGATGCAGAGGAACCGGAATAATAATGTCAGGCCGCATTGTTTCAGGAATAGATTCAGCAACACTTGCTGCGAATTGTGATAGTAATGAGCTGTACCCGAAGTTGTTATTAAACTTCCAGTCTATGATTAAATCGCGAAGCAGTCCTCTGTACGGCGCGTAAAAGTAAATATCCTGTTGCTTAGCTGTTTCATCATGTTCAGATTCATTGATGATTATATCGTAACAGTCAGGGCAAAGGAGTTTTTTATTTGAATGAGGAGTATGGCATACTGGGCATCTTTTTTCTGTAAAGAGAGACTTCAGTCGCTCAAATACGGCGATCGGCGAAAAATATGAAATAAAACCGGATATCATAAAATCAGTGAGAATCGGTTAACTTTGAAATTATTTTAGTCAGCTCTGTTTTTATGATCGGCTTAAGCAGAAAGCTGTTGTATCCACAATTCAGACATTTGGTGAGCAGCTCTGCATCGTCACCTGTGGTCATGGCAAAAACAGGTATAGTCATCCCTTCATTTCTGATTCTGGAAACTACTTCTGTTCCATTCATCTCTGGCATGTGAACGTCCATAAACGCTACGTCAAACTTTTCAGTGATGAGTTTCTGAAGGGCTTCAGTGCCGTTCTCAGCAAGAGTCGGTTCAAATCCAAGTTGTCCCAGATATGTTTTAAGTACAAGCCGGACAGGACGTGAATCATCTGCAACTAAAATTTTTAATTTTGATAAATCTTTACAACTCATGCCTGAAGGCTCCTTTTCCATGCGTCTATTCCAGCCTGAATCAAAATCCCACATTTATCAGGTTGACTCTTAAGGTCGTTCGGAAAATCAATTCCCTTGAAAGTAATAGCAGGTTCAAGGGATGTTTTAAAATATTTAAGAAAATATTTCAGTGAAAGTTCCGCCCCTTCGAACAGCTTTTCGCCCTTGGGCCTTCCTGCCACAAAGCATGCGTAAGAGTGGCGATCAGCTAAATTGTTAAATAGAGGTGCAGACTGGCTGCTCGCTTCAAAAGCCCACTGCCCGCGGTCTATGAATGTTTTGAGCCGCGAAGGAAGGTGGTAAAAATATATGGGCGAGGCAAAGAAAGTGAACGGTGCATGGATAATTTTAAGGTAAAGATCCTGCGCTTCATCTTTGGTTGCAAAAATACAAAGATTGTCCTTTGATGTGCGGCATTTCAGACATCCAATACAGTGGTGTAAATCTAAATCACCTAGAGTAACTATTTCTGCATTCCCTCCGGCTTTTCGAATACCTTTAAGAAAAAGGTTTGCAGCTAAATCGCTGTTTCCTTTTCTGTGATGACTGCATGCAAAAATAACCGGAGGTTGTTTCATATTATATTAATGTCTTTTTTAAGTTTCATTTTTGTCGTTCGCAAGATTTTCATCTGAACGTTTGCCCCGCGCATATTTGCACGTAAAAACAGATTTTATATGGTCGCCTTTATCCTGAATTTTAAGTGACCATTCAGGCAATATTTCCAGTTGGTGATACAACTGCAGTTCCGTGCCCTTATCAGTCAGAGCAATTACTTCTTGAGTCTTAGCAAAACGGAGATACCAACCTACCTCCAGTCCGACTCCTCAGCACTTGTTACGGATGTCTACTGTTCGTGAATTGTTATTATCCATTTGTATTCCATCCTGAGTATGTCCAAGGGTATATATCTAATTTACTAAAAAAACAGATAGTGAAGCTTAATTATTATTAATGTATTTTAAAATATAGGGAAAGATTTTAAAATTGCATGTCACTGAAAAAAGGATTGTGATTTTTCTCTTCTGCGACAGAAGTTGACGGGCCGTGTCCTGATAAAAGAGTGGTATTCTCCGGCAAAGTAAAAATATTTTCCTGAACTGACTTTTTAAGCATATCAAGATCTCCGCCGGGGAAGTCTGTCCTGCCTATGGAACGGCGGAAAATTAAATCACCGACAAAGGCTGTCTCAAGAGCAGGGAAATGAAAGGTCAAACTGCCGGGAGCATGCCCTGGTGTAGAAAGAACATTACATTCAAGTCCGACCATCTCAGTCTTGCCGATTTTAATATGCTCTGACTTGAAAGGAGCAACCTTTATACCGATCATGCTGCCGTCGCCTAACGGTGTATTCATAAGTGAAAGACCGGACTCATCAGCGTATATGGTTTTGCCAGTGGCTTCTGCAAGAGCTGCGTTCCCAACAATGTGATCGAAGTGCAGATGTGTGTTCAGAATACTTTCCAGTTCAAATCCTGATTTCTTTAAAAAAGCAAGTACAGCGGTAGGATCTCCGCCTGGATCAATTACAACAGCTTTATTGTCATTGGTGATTACGTAACAGTTTGTTTCAAGGGGACCGAGAGCAAATGCTTTAATATCCATTAATAGTTCTCCAACATTATTTCAGAAAGTTTTTGTATTTTAACAAGTTGTGTAAAGATACGGCTGTATAAAACAGCTCGTACTAAGTTTTTATCCAGCGGCAGTCGAAGTATTTCTTATTAAAACGGTACACCTCTAAAGACATTAATTTTGTTGACCGCATTGTCAAATTCGCTCGGATTCAGTTCGTTATCTAGGTCAGCATCGAAATCTTTAAGGTTCACTTTCAGCTGAATCGCTTCTGCTTCTTTTGCGTCAATTTTACCGTCTTTGTTGAGGTCCGCCTCGTCAAAGGTGGGGAGAGGCTTTTTGATTTCAGAGTCTTTTATAATAGCACATTTAATATGGCGACCGTCATCGTCAAGGGTTACATCAATGTTTGCACCCGGCTCGATATAGAGCTTTACGCAGGTATCTCCTGACCATAGATCAAGCCCGTTTTTATCTTCAAGTGCCAGTTTTATTTTGGCTTTGTTTCCGTCTTTGTCAAAGCAGTCTTTATTATAAAGGGCATTGCAGGTGCAGTCTGTAATTGTACTGGCCTTTACTCTGCCGAATTCAAAACCGTTGCTTTTGCCCCATACTCTAAGCACGTTGCCGGTATGATTGATTACAGTGAAAGTTTTTGTCTGCGCCATAGCAGACGGGGCAGTGTAAAGAATAAGTCCTGCGAGTAAAATAAAAATTATTGAAAGTCTGCTAAGCTTCATGCGATTTCCCCTTTTAGTGCGAACGTAATAAATGCTGTACTGGTTTTAACCATACATGCGCTCAAAAGCAATGCAGGATTATCTATACATAAAAAAGCTCTTTCTGCCGGAGTTTATTCTGAGCAGAAAGAGCCTTAAAAAAGCTTTCGGATGTTTTAAAATTAATTTGTGAATGTGGCCGACTGTATTAGACCACCTTACCAAAAGATAAAATTAAATTCTTACGGAATGTACGATTCTCCCATATTTCTTTGGGACCGCTCTCGCTGACTTCTTCATTAAGAATGTCGCGCAATTCTTTTTTCTGCGCGTCATCAAGGTTTAAAATTTTAATGTCACCAAGAAGAGTAAGAGGGTCGCTGTAATCTGTAGGAAGTTGTTCACAGGCGTTATCTTTACATAAAAATTTGATAACTCCGGCTGGACGATTGCATGATGCTTTTTTGACGATGTTTGTCATGTTGAAAATCTCCGTGTTTGCGGGTGCTCCCTTGAATGCCCTGGAGCGGTTCGCATAATAAAACCCTGAAATCTGTAAAGGATTAACGGGTTTTTTCCGTTGGCATGGGCATTTTAGCGGCATCTGTTTTTAAGGTGGGCGCGCAATTATCATAAATCTTCCCACCAATTAGCAGCCTGCAATGAGGCTGCTGAGGCACTAAAACAAAAAAAGGCATTTCCTTCTGGAAATGCCTTTAATGAAAATTATACGCTAAAGCTTCTCTCATGGTCCCTATACAGGAGGCATTGGCACCTTGCTGTACACAGCAGGTTGCCGGGTGGTCGACAGGCCAGATCCCTCGCACCCTCTTCATGAGTATGATTGTAAAAAAGCTTCAATAAATTAACTGCTTTTGAACAATATGTGTTGTTATTTGTAAATCAAAGAACGTAAAGGATAGGCTATTACTGCTTTGCCGTACCGTCAATAAGTTTTTTTGTTAAAATGTTAAAAAATATTATATCCTTTTATTCCTGACCCTTCATGCGCGAAATCTCTGCTGTGATTTCATTTTCATCAAGTTGTCTGCATGTTGTGAAAGTTTCTTTGTTTACTACGCCCTTATGAATCAGGAAGTGCCTGTCCGCAAGTTCTGCAAGCTGCGGCCAGTGGGTGATAAGTATCATTTGCTGACGTTTTGCAAGTTCCTGCATTTTTTCACCGACTCTGTTCAGTGTGGTTCCGCCTATTCCTGAGTCAATTTCATCGAAGATAAGCGTCGGTTTATCTGTCTCGCTTTGCAAGCCTGTAATGGCCAGCATAAAGCGCGAAAGTTCACCGCCGGATGCAATCTTTTCAAGTGGCTGAGGAGCTTGTCCGGGGTTTGGAATCCACATAAGCCGCCCTCTCATTTCATATAGGTCAGGATAAAGCTCATGGGGCTGAAACTCGAATTCCACGCGGACATGTTCGGAAAATCCTAATCCTTTGAGTTCAGCTTCAATACGGGAAGTCAGTTTTGTTGCGGCAATTTTTCTGGCCTCGAAAAGACTCTCCAAAGTTACTCTAAGCTTATCGACAAGTTCTTTTTCTTTCCGTGAAATCTGGGCGAGTTCAATTGTGCAGGAATCAAGAAAGTTGAGATTGTCCTCAATTTCTTTTTGCATATCCATAATCTGATCTAAAGTGCGGCCCAGTTTTCGTTTAAGCTTCGAAAGGTCGTAAAGCCGCTCCTCTATGTCATCAATAGTTTCTTCCATTTCAAAATCGAGCGGCTGTGAGCGGAGGCGCATTGCCAGTTCGTCAATGAAATGTTTGAACTCAACCACGGTTTCCCTGTCTTTTTCATAGTCCGGGAAAATGTCGCAAACCCTTTCCATTTCGGACGATAAGGATGAAAGCCCGCCTGAAAGATCTTGTTCGCCCCGCATAATATCCATAGCATTCTGGATACATTTGCCGGCATCTTCGTGCTGGCGGAGCAGATTCTTTTTTTCCAGAAGCTCATCTTCTTCACCGGGGTATGGTGCAACTTCTTCAATTTCTTTAAGCTGGAATTCGAGGAAGTCTTTTTTTTCAAGCAGCGTTGCGGATCGTTTTTTCAGCTCGTTTTTTTTGGTCAGCAGCTCGCGCAATGAGCTTAAAATATTGTCTTTTGTTTTGGGAAGTGCGGAGTCCTTAAGAAAAGTATCAAGAATTGTGCATTGATATGAGGGTTGCAAAAGTCTTTGCTGTGCATGCTGACTGGTATGCAGAATCATTGTCGCGCCCATTTCACGGATGATTGTCTGTGAGCTGAGTTTGTCATTTACATATACTTTGCTACGTCCTGTTTCCGCGGAAAGGACTCTGCGGACAATTGATTCCTGACCGTCGGGGTGGATAAACATAGCTTCAACAAGAGCCTGTTTTTTACCCGGTCTAACCATATCGGCATTCATGCGCTGCCCTGTTAAAAAATCAATGGCGCGTAAAATGAAAGATTTACCTGCTCCTGTTTCGCCTGTGAGGGCGTTCATTCCTGGTGCGAATTCGATTTCAGCATCTTCAATCAGAGCAAGGTCACGTATTCTAAGCAGTTCCAACATTTATTATTCCGTTTACTGTTTCAGTCTGGGGTCAAGAATGTCACGCAATGCTTCACCAAGTAGATTATAACCCAGAACGGTTAGAAGTATGGCCATTCCGGGGAAGATCGAGAGCCACGGAGCAATTTCAAGCACCTCTTTCCCGTCCATGAGCAGATTGCCCCACGACGGATCAGGAGGTTGCACTCCGAGGCCGAGAAAACTTAAAGATGATTCTACCAGTATCGCACCTGCCACTCCAAGTGTTGCCGAAACGAGCACAGGTGTAATGGCGTTCGGCAAAATATGGGTTGCCATAATCCGAATCGGTCCGGCTCCTGCCAGCTTTGAGGCTTGTACAAAGTCACGTTTTCGAAGTGACAGCGTTTCAGCCCTTACCAGTCTGGCAACGCCCATCCATGAAGTGAATCCTATCACGATCATAATGTTCATAAGACCCGGTTCAAGGAAGGCTATAACTGCCAGAATCAGAAAGAACGACGGAAAGCAGAGCATTACATCAACGCCGCGCATAATTATTTCATCAACCAGACCCCCGAAATACCCTGCTGTCAGTCCGAGCACAAGACCTATCGCAGTGGAAATCCCAACTGCCACAAATCCTACCCAGAGTGAGACCCTTCCTCCATACAGAATACGGGCGAAAACGTCGCGGCCCAGTGCATCTGTCCCGAATAGGTGCGTACCGCTCGGAGCTTGCAGCAGATTATCAATATTCAGGGCAAAAGGGTCATAGTGTGTTAACAGAGGGGCACATATAGCCGCGATTGAAATGGTTCCCACAAGGGTAAGCCCAAGAATGAGCATGCCGTATTTTTGAAAGCGGGTAGGTGGAGTTAAAGGCTTTTTATTTAGCATTAGTCCTTCCCTCCAGCACGGATGCGAGGATCGGCAAACCCGTATGCCACATCTGCCAGCAGGTTTCCGGCAAGGGTGAGTAATGCTCCAAGTACAAGGCTGCCCATAATCAGTGAGTAATCGCGGGACATAACCCCGTTATAAAAAAGTTGCCCCAGTCCGGGCAGGGCGAAAATAGATTCAATGATAACACTGCCGCCGATAAGCCCGGGGATGGAAAGTCCCAGCAGAGTGATTACAGGCAGTAATCCGTTGCGAAAGGCATGCTTGAACAGCACCGTCCGCATGGGAAGACCTTTGGCCTTAGCGGTGGTGATGTAATCCTGCCGGAGCACTTCCAGCATTGAAGAGCGCATGAAACGGGACATCCCAGCCAGACTTCCGAATGTATAAATAAATATGGGAAGTGTCAGGTGGCGTGCTAAATCGAAAAATTTACCCATCGGTGAGAGCAGAGCATAATCAAGAGAAGTCAGGCCGGATATGGGCAGAATGGGGTAGTAAATGCCAAGCAGCAGCATCAGCAAAAGAGCGAGCCAGAAGCCCGGTATTGCAAAGCCTATGAAGACAAATACCGTCATTCCGCGGTCAAACCAGCCGCCTTGTTTCCATGCCGAGTACAGCCCTATGGGGATAGCTATTAAAAGAGTCAGAAACAGTGAAGCCACATTCATACCGAAGGTAAGAGGCAACCGTTCTTTTATACGTTCCCACACAGGACGATGGTCTCCGGACATCGATAATCCGAAATCGAAGCGGACCATACGGGAGACCCATTGCCCATATTGAATATACAGAGGCTTATCCAGACCATAAAGCTTTTCAAGCTTCTGGCGGGTCTCTATTGTTGCCTTAGGGTTCAGGGTGGTCTGCATATCGGTAGGTGAGCCGGGGGCAAGATGAATTACCCAGAAGCTGATAACAGTGATGCCGATGAAGACAACGCCGACCCAAGCTATTTTTGAAGCTATTTTAAAGGCAATATCCAGCATGATACCTCGTGAAAAAGTAGAGAGTTAGACTCTTAGAAAAACTTTATTAAGATAGTCTAAGTCCGCTGGCTAATCAACAGCTGAATGAATGAGTGGTCAAGTTGGCAATCAGATAAATATTCAGCGAAACAGGTCAGCTCGCGGTGGATCAGCAGAAAACGGGTAAATACCGCAATAAGTTCAGAATAAAATTGAAATTAAATAGAGGAGAGTATTGACAGTATGGGTAGGAATCTGTAAATACTCTTCCACAACGAGTGGGGCTGTAGCTCAGTTGGGAGAGCGCTTGAATGGCATTCAAGAGGCCAAGAGTTCAATTCTCTTCAGCTCCACCATTAAAATTTCCAATAAAAAGGGATAGTTAGACTAACATCTAGCTGTCCCTTTTTTCATGCGTGGTCAACCGAGTGGTGAACCTTGGGTTGACATCAGTGTTTGAGAGAACTGTTTAAGCAATTGTAATAACAGTGTTTGAGGGTGTTTGAGCTGTCAACATTTTACACGGTGTTAACTAAGTAAGTTTACAGCTAGAATTGATGAGTTGAAACTAACCGATTAAGTGTAAAAGCTTAGTCGGTTTTTTTGATGCGGATGATCGAGTGGATAACATTATGAAATTTTGGACAACTGATAATGACAATCAAATTCTTGACATTTGCGATTAAGTATGTTATAATTGTTATTATTGTGTGGAAGTGCGTTTGTTTCTTAAAATTTTTACTGGAGTAAGTTTATGGAAGTAGAAAAAAGTTTGTGCCCGGTGGCAGGAAAGTATGTTTTAATTACGAAAAAATATTGGATTCATAAAAGTAGTGGAACAAAACATGTCACTGCGGTGTATTGTGAAGACAGTTTTTTTTGTTCAGAATATGCTAATCAACCGTCGAAGTGTATAGTTAGAAATAATTATTAAGGTTAATATTTTTCTATTATGTAAATGAGTATGTTAAATTTTGATATTCAACGTATAATGTCATAGCCTGACAAGGTGGATAATGTATGGAATCAGATTGTGCAGCAAACTCAGCTAAATATGTGATTATTTTTGGTGGGCTTGTAGGTTTCGCTCTCCTTGTTTTTTTATATTTTCAAGGGTTCGTTTTTCAAATAGCTCCATTAGATTTAAACGTTTCTTCTCAGATAGGTACTCTTTTTGTGGGTACGGTTGGTGTTCTGTGGTCACTAGGAGGGGTACTTTTATTATACTCTACTTTACAATCTCAAAGAAAGTCTGTTGATGTTCAATCTGTTTCAATGCAGGTTGAAAATTATGTTAAGGCAATAACCTCTATTCGTTCAAATCCGACATATGCGGAAGATGTGAAATTTTATGAGCACTTAATAGGAGTTCATAGGGATGATCGTAAGGCGTCTTCCTATGAAGGGGTTGATCGCTTGGCAGATGCCAGTTGTTTTACAGAAATAGTGTATCTTTTTAAAGCAGCACATATAAGAAATGATGCTAGTAAAATTCAAATGGATGTTATGAACTTTGTTTTTATGTCGCTAACGATCGCAGAAAAAGTAGTGTTGACGTATGTCTTGTTGGAAAGAGAAGTCTTAAATTCTGTTTTGCAAGGTATGGATTTAGATGTGATATGTGCAGATCGATTCTTTTTAAAAAAGGATGGGGTTAAATTGTTGCGGGTGAAGCAAGAAAGGTTAAAGAAGCTTAAGGAATAAATATCACATAAAAAGGCCAGCCCAATAACAGGACTGGCCTTCTTTAATTTAAAGCTAATCGATCAATCAGAATACGTTACAATTCCGGCAACAAACTCACTGCACGTTTCTTCTCACTCTTCTGGGAGTGACAGTATACATCTGCTGTCATCTTCGTTGATGAATGCCCTAAGAGCGCACTTACGCTACTCAGATCCGCATTGTTCGACAAAAGATAAGTTGCATATAAAGGGTCGACACCAAAGAAAGGGGCGCAAGCCTGATTGATCAAATTCCCAACCGTTATCAAGCAATCCGAAAATATATTTTTTACAACTACGACCGTTCTGGGTGCTGATTCTGAGCAGATCATTCAACTCATGGCAAAAATGATGTATAATTTTTATGCTTGGTTGAGCTTCAAATTTGGTTTACTTTGTGGCTTTGTTTTTGCGGCACTTTGTGGTCCAACGAAATGGGGTTGGAGCTGAACTAACTGGTAAGGCAAAAGTCTAATAGGGAGAGTAGGCGATGGTACATAAGGGAACATGTCTATGCGGCAAAGTGGCTTTTGAGGTTGAAGGCGATTTTGAGAATTTCTATCTGTGTCATTGTGAGCGCTGTAGGAAGGATTCTGGCTCTGCACATGCTGCCAATTTATTTTCTTCGACGGCTGATTTGAGGTGGTTATCAGGAGAAAAATATGTCCGTGTATTTGATTTGGAAGGACATATCAAAAGTTTTTGTATCAATTGCGGCTCCGCTCTCCCGAATATTCAGATGGATGAAACTTTGCTAGTCGTTCCAGCGGGAAGCCTCGATAGTGATGTCCCGGTCAGGCCCGATGGCCACATCTTTCACGCAAACAGGGCTAATTGGGATGCAGGATTAGAGAACATCACTATTTTTGACAGTCTTCCTGAAGAGAGTCATGATTGAATGAGAGAATAAGGCATGTCTATCGTTTCCATAAATGTATCAATTATTTCAGCCGACATAAAGTCCACCTCTTGAATTTCATTCACGAAGCCAAGAGTTCAATTCTCTTCAGCCCAACCATCAAATTTTACAAGAAAAATATATAGTTAGACTAATATCTAGCTGTCCCTTTTTTCATGCGTGGTCAACCGAGTGGTGAACCTTGGGTTGACAGCAGTGTTTAAGATAACTGTTTAAGTAATTGTAATAACGGTGTTTGATGGTGTTTGAGCTGTCAACATTTTACACGGTGTTAGCTGAGCAACTTTACAGCTAGAATTGATGAGTTGAAACTAATCGATTAGGTGGGGTTTAAAATATTTGACTTCCCATGTTATGGTAAGCTGTATATTATAAACATATTTTCTTAAGGATATCAGAAGTGCCAATAGACCAAAATGATATCCCAATTATTCGGCCGGATCAGGATGTGTTTGGGGTAGCCCCTTTTGCAGAAGGAATAGCTTGCAGATCTATTAAGATTTGATCCATAAATAGATCTCCTTTCTTTGGTAGGAAATTTGATCAATTGATAGGGCATATCGAGTTGTTTCGGTATGCCTTTCTTTTTACCAGGGTTCTTCACTGCCCCTTTCTTTGAGGTCTACACCCCAAAAAAAGTGCGCCTGCTATTTGAGTAGTAATTCATGATATATGTAGTTAACATCTGCTCTCGCCAATTTGGTCCTAGTTAACTAATTTTACGATAAAATTTGATGTTACAATATTAATTTTGAAAAGAGAGATAGGTTTCTGTGAAGTCATTTACCGATATTTATAATGCAGGAAAAAACACAGAATCAAAGGAAGTGTCTCGTCGCGATTTTATGAAATTTAGTGCAACAACGGCTGCCGTGCTAGGTCTAGCTCCAGCTTGTCTGCTTACTTCATGCTATCAAACCGATGAAGGACCTGACCCCTTTAATAATGGTACTGACGAAAGAAATTTGATCGTTGTTATTAGTGATCTTCACATGGGGGCAGATTTAACCTATGCGGAAATCAACACAAATTTAGTTCCCCTTAAGCATTTTCTAGAACGGATCGAAACATCCTCTAACGTCAAGGAGCTTGTTGTTAATGGCGACTTGCTTGATGAATGGTTTGTTCCTGCAACGGTAGATACTTATGAGGGGTATAATCAGTTTGATTTTGTTGAACGTATAGCGGCAGCTAATAAAGATGTAATTGCGGTATTTAATAGGATTATTTTTGCCGGAAAAATAACAGTAACTTACGTGCCCGGAAATCATGACTTAACTATTACCGCTGCAAATGTTGAAAACATTCTACCCGGTATAGTTCAGGCTCGTGATGCTGGGCTGTTGGGTCTAGGAACATATTCGCCAACTGGTTGTCCTCAAGTTGCGATTGAACACGGTCATCGCTATAATTTCTTTTGTGCTCCTGATTCTATTTCGAATCAAGTTGCCGCGCCAGGAACTATAATGCCTCCAGGATATTTCTTTACAAGAATTGCGGCATTGCACGTAGTTCAGAAATGCACGAATGGAGCTGATGTTGTACCAACTGTCACAGATCCGCTAACTACTGTAAGCCAAAATTTATTATATAAATATTGGCAGCAGTGGAAATGGGCGTTAGGCGTATTTTCTATAAAAAACCTTTTTAGCGATAGTATTATCGTGACAAACGTTAATGGTTTCACCGCGACATATTCTGTTAATGATCTGCTTCCTTCTCAACCTGGTGGGGTAGGGCCAATTTCGGTGAATCTTTATAATGGAATTCAGGATAACTGGGCTGCAAGGTGTGTTCTAAATAATGTTCCTGTGCCGCTTGATGCTGGTAACGCAATTGATAAAAGTGCTTCGGCGGCTGAAACAGATCGTATGTCAAGCGTTCAGTATTTTATGAATGCCGGTTCTGATAAAAGAATTGTTGTTTTTGGGCATAGCCATGTTCCTACATTATTTTCATCTAAAAACTATAAAGACGAAAAGACAATTTATGTGAATTCAGGGACATGGATTGATCATAATCCAAACAGAACAACTACAAACTTTGTTGTAATAACTCCTCAGAGTTCTGAAGAGTCTTCACAAACTAGTGTCGTTCTATATAATTTTGAAAATGAATATGTAACTGAAATGGCTAGAGAGTCAGTGCGTGTTTAGTTCAGAACATTAAAGCTAATTATTCAGTTAAATGTTTATGTTCGAATATGAATAATTAAAGTCTAGCCCTATAACTGGCGGGACTTTAATTGTTAAACCTTTCCATCTGATCAATATGACAAAAATGCCGAAAACAAACTCACCGCAAGCCCCTAATAACTCTCTAACTATATACTTCAACACGATTTCTGCCATTTTGTTTGGCTGTGTATAAAGCTTTGTCCGCAGCAGCGATTAGTCCCGCGGCAGAGGTTATGGTTTGTATATATTGGTGCTGATAAGCAAGTCTATTTTTTTAGCTGTACCCATGCCTCAATCATTTTTCTTTTGATGCGTGGGCTGATGTTTTTAATAACTTCACTGTTTTTGAGTTTTTTTTCTGTTGGGTAAATGATCTCGTTTTCCAGCATAGTCTTGGGAATAAGTTTACGGTCTTCAGCATTTGGAGTTGCAAATTCAAGTTCAAATGCGGCTTTTGCACTGTTTTGTGCTTCAGAAAGATAATTTATAAAGTCGTACGCCAGCTCAGGATATTTTGTATGAGAGGAAACAACCATGTAGTCTACCCATATTTCACCGCCCTCTTTGGGGAGGACGTAGCGTATGTCCGGGTTTCTTTTTTGGAGTAATAGGGCGTCTCCGTTCCACGCTTGTCCCATCCATGTCTCACCTGAGACAATCCCGGAATCTGCATTGGTTTTGAAGTATCCATAAGTTTGCACATATGGTTCTTGTTTTTTTTAAATGTCGATTGCAGCATCCATAGCTTCAGGGTTTTCAGAGTTAATTGAGTATCCAAGACCTTTCAGAGCCAGTCCGATACCCAGACGATGGATATCTAAAACCATAATTTTACCGCGCCATGCTTCTTTCGGCTGGTAAAACTGCATCCAGCTGGAAATATCTTCACCTATTAAATCTGAACGGTAAACAATGCCTACTGTTCCCCATAAATATGGAACAGCATATTGTTTAGTGTCGGGCCATGCTTCAACCCATCTTTTATCCATGTGTACAAGGCTTGGAACTTTATTTGTTCCGATCGGGCGAATCCAGTTTTGGCGTGAGTAGGGGGTAACATCATTGCCGTTTATCATGATTATATCGTAGCCTTTGCCCCCTTTACGCATAACGTTTTCATCACGTTCATCAGATGACTGAAAATATTCCTGACGAATTGTGCAATTGCGGGTCTTTTCAAAATTTTCAACAATCCCTTCGCCTACGTATGCAGTCCAATTATAAAATACCAGTTCCGGTTTTTCGTCTGCTGACGCAGGTACAAATCCGATAAATGTATAGGCGGCAGTAAATATGATAAGCAGTGTAAAAAAAAAGTTGAGTCGTTTTTTCTGGCTGAACATAAATATTTATCCTTATGAATTAAAGCATTCTCAGCTATAAAAAAAACTTTTTATTAAATTAAAAACAACAGGCTTCTCCCAGAGTAAGGCAGATGAAGGCGATAAGCTTGGTGCACCAGCAAAGGACGCGTCAAGGATGTCGGTATTTGCAGAGTGAATTGAAAAGAGTCTTGAGAAAGATAAAATCTCTGATTAAAGCTTGATCTCTTTTTGGTTTAAACTTAAAACAATTTTGTTGCCAACAATTATGTTGCCACTTGTTTTGTTGTCAGCGTAGCGACTATTAAAAGTAAACCTCATGAAGGAAATGTTATGGAAGATGAACTTGTAGGAGAAATCGGAAACTACGTTACCGGCGATAGGTTCTGGGGGCGAGAAGACGAGCTTGAGCTTTTACAAAATTATCTTGTAGAAGGTGCAAATGTATCTATTCTTGCCCAGCGGCGCATAGGTAAGACGAGCCTTATGCATGAGACTGCAAAAAGACTTCCCGATGAGTTCATTCCACTTCATATAGATTTGCAAGCATGTAATACTGCCGCAGATTTGGTTAAGAAGGTGGCAGTTGCTACTAAGCCTTACGACAAATTATGGCGTAAAATACTTTCGCCTTTTAAAAACATGCTTGCTTCCACCAAGGACAATTTAGATTCCATAAGTGTAGATTCTTTCAAAATAAAATTTAAGGAAGGGGTCTCTGAAGACAACTGGCAGGATAAAGGAACCCAAGTTCTAGAAATTTTAGCCGATCATGAGAAAAGAGTGGTGCTTTTTATTGATGAGCTGCCTATTATGATTTCTCGTATGCTGGATGAATCTCCTGATCGTGGTAAAAATGAGGTGCATATCTTTTTATCTTGGCTTCGAGAGAAATCACAAAAGTATAAAGGTAAAATATCGATGGTGTTTGCCGGTTCCATAGGTCTTGAGCCCGTGCTGAACAGAGCGAAAATCAGTGCAGACATGAATCATTTGACCACTTTTAGATTGGAACCATGGCGCGATTCCGTAGCGTTGAGCTGTTTGCATGCTCTTGCAGCCCATCGTCAACTTAATTTGCCTGATGAATCTGCACGAAGGATGATTGAGTTACTAGGGTGCAATATCCCCTATCACGTGCAGCTCTTTTTTGCCAATGTCAGAGAACATATTCTGCTTACGAAACCCTCAGCACTTAAACCCGGCGTCATAAATGAAATTTTCCAAGAAAAAATGATTTCTTCGCGAGGGCATGCCGAATTGGTTCATATGGAAGAGCGTCTTGATAAAGAGCTTGATAAGGCGGAGTTGCAGCTGGCTAAAAGTATTTTGACACAAGCTGCTGTAATAGGATTTGTAGAATCAGGCGGGATGTGTAAACTGTTCGATCGTCACGCGTTTTCTAAAGAGGATCGAGTTAATATTTTGCCTAGACTGTGCGAGATTCTTGTTAGCGACGGATATTTAAAGAAGAATGAAGCCGGTAAATATGTATTTGTATCAAATCTGCTGCATAAGTGGTGGGAGAATAAGTATAAAGATTTTTTTGAGACGGTATAGGGGAATATTATGAGCGGTAAAATTGTTAAATACAATCCATCTTTTTTGAATGACCAAGAGCTGATAGATTCATTTGTTGTACGGCATGGTTTTCTTGAACTTCTTTTGGAAGTTATCCGCGAGAACACGCACCAAAATAACCAACATGTAATTGCAATCGGTCCTCGCGGCAGTGGAAAAACAACTTTACTTCGTCGTGTGATTGCGGAAATCCGCCAGCAAAAAGAGCTAAGCGACCTCTGGTATCCTTTACCTTTTGGTGAAGAAAGCTATGAAATCGCCTCTGCCGGAGAATTCTGGCTGGAGGCTCTTCACCATCTCGGTGGGCTTACCGGTGATCCCAGCTGGGGTAAGGCTTATGACGAATTGCTTGGAGAACATGACGAAAAAAGGCTGCAAGAACGTTGCCTGTCTAGGCTACTTGACTTTGCGGATAAATGCGGCAAGCGGTTATTGCTTGTAGTTGAGAATCTCAACCTTATGCTTGGTGAACAGCTTGAAGATATAGACGCATGGGCATTACGAGAGACTCTGATGCACGAGCCGCGAATAATGTTACTAGGATCAGCCACCGCCAGTTTTGCGGCTATTACGGATCAGAATCAGGCTATGTTCGAGCTTTTTCGCGTATTTCATATGTCGCGACTTACAGTCGAAGAATGCCAAAAGGTCTGGAGCCAAGTGGCAGGGCAAGACATAACAGAAAAGCAGGCTAGAGCTGTACAAATTCTTACAGGTGGAAATCCCCGTCTATTAACAATTCTATCTTTATTCGGGTCGACTCGCTCATTTCGCTCATTAATGGATGATTTATCCTTGCTGGTAGATGAACACACTGATTATTTTAAGTCCAATTTTGAAAGCCTTCCCCCAAAAGAACGCAAAGTCTTCGCGTGCTTGGCATCGCTTTGGGAAGACAGCCTCTCCAGTGAAATTGCCAGAGCCGCCCGCATGACAACAAGTCAGGTCAGTGCACAGCTGAAACGTTTGGAAAGTCGCGGATGTGTACGGGTTGTGAGTAATGAAAAAGGCAAAAAAAGATATCAACTGGCTGAACGGTTATACAATATTTATTATTTAATGAGACGAAGCCAAAACGATGGCAGAGTTAAAGCTGTAGTATACTTTATGCGTCAATTTTACGGGCAGGAGCGTTTGCACGAAGCCATGAGTATTATCGCCAGCGAAGCCTGCCAAATGAAAGATGGAGAACGACAGGATCATTACCGTGCCTTTCAAATTTTTTGTAATTATCCAGAAGCAAAAGATAAATTACAGCTTTTCCGAGAGGCCATATCTCCAGCCTTCCGAGAACTTCCGGATCTTCCAGATAGTGTAAAGAAATTGCTCAAGCCGGATGTTAAAAATGAAGAACTTTTTAAAATAGCTAAGGATATCAACAAGAGTCTCAATGCTGCTAACTGGAATGATGCCGAAGAAAAATTACGCCGGTATGTTGAATTAGATTCTAATGAGGCTAAAGGGTGGGGGGTTTTAGGAGAGAGACTCGTCCAAATAGGCCAGTCAGATGAAGGGATTAAATGCTTACGCAAGGCTATTGAATTAGCTCCTAATTTAGTAGCAGCTTGGTTTGCTCTTGGGGGCACCCTTATCTTTGACTTAAATAGACAAAGTGAAGGATATGAGTGTCTCAAAAAAGCTGCAGCCATTGAGCAAAATATATTTTGTAATAATCCATACCTCCTCAATAAAATACGAAGCACTGATGTTTCAATGGAAACTCTTGAAAATATTTTAAATTCTACGAATAGGCCGGGCGATTTATTAAATAATATTGCTTGCGCCGTGATGGATAAAATGAACAAAAGCGACTATGAGGATATGGCTACAATTGTCGCTTGGGCGAGAGAGAGTGTAGAAAAAACAGATGGGGAAAAATATACGCATGGCACTCTTGCTAGAGCTTTAGCCCTACAGGGTAATATCCTTGAAGCACTCCCACATGTTCAAACTGTTCTTGCTGACATTGAACTGGTTAACAACAATATTCAAGAGATGACGGACATACTCACTCTTGCCGCTGCCTTCGGTCACGGGCAAGAAGCTTTAGACCTGTTAGTCGCGTCACCCAGTTTAAATGCACTGGAACCTGTCGCCGTGGGGCTTAAGCAGTACTTAGGGCTTGACGTACAAGCTCCTCAAGAAGTTAAAGAAATTGGTGAAGATATCGTTAAAAATATTGAAATGTGGAAAGAGAAACGAGTCCTGCGTATAAGGTAGACCTGTCACCGATAGAAGATACAAACAAAAGGATTATAATGATGAATAATAAATTTATGCAGGCCGCTTTAGAACAAGCAAGAGTCGGAATGAACGAAGGCGGTATTCCCATCGGTTCCGTCTTGGTCCATAACGGGAAAATAATCGGCGAAGGGAGAAACAGACGAATCCAAGAAGGTAGTGTCATCAAACATGGAGAAATGGATGCTCTGGAAAACGCGGGAAGGCAACCCGCCAGCATTTACCGGGAATCAATACTCTACACCACATTATCCCCATGCCCCATGTGTACCGGTGCTATTTTGTTATACGGGATAAAAAAAGTCATTATCGGTGAGAATGTGAACTACCTCGGAGCTGAAAAAACTTTACTGGAAAATGGTGTTGAAATTAATGTTTTACAAAATGAAGATTGCATTAATTTAATGAGAACTTTTATTGAAAATAATCCAACTCTCTGGAATGAAGACATCGGAGAATAAATAGTTGCTGAACTCTTGATTGTGCCGATGTACTAAAGCTTTGTATCAGTT
This sequence comes from Desulfovibrio gilichinskyi, assembly GCF_900177375.1. Classification (NCBI taxonomy): domain Bacteria; kingdom Pseudomonadati; phylum Thermodesulfobacteriota; class Desulfovibrionia; order Desulfovibrionales; family Desulfovibrionaceae; genus Maridesulfovibrio; species Maridesulfovibrio gilichinskyi. The sequence goes on from NZ_FWZU01000002.1 coordinate 259,736, forward strand.
TCTTCTTCCAAGTTTTTAATAATCGCTTTGGCTCGCTCTATCGCGCCCGGATAGTCCGGCAGGATGTTTTCCATGCCGATAAGACGCTTGGTTCCCATGGAACTGAGTATCTTGTGGGTGCCGGTTGTAAGCTCTGCCAGAATGACCACAATGCCGCGCTGGTTTGCTTTCAGGATCACACATTCCAGAGCTTCGATTGCGGTGGCGTCGATATGATACACATGTCCCAGCCGAATGATCAGTACTGAAGGGACTCCGCGGGTGAACTGCATAGTGTCGATAAATTTCTGTGCCGTGCCGAAAAAGAACGGGCCGTCAACCTCGTACACCGATATTTTGTCATGCCATCCCAGCATTCGACCATTGATTGATTCGTCTTCAAGAGACAGTTCACAGACACCGCTTACCTCGCTCATACGTTTCATGAACAGCAATGCTGACAGCACAACTCCAACTTGAACGGCAACTGTAAGGTCCACCAAAACAGTCAGGCTGAAGGTGAGGAGCAGGACCGCGGAATCGATCTTTGGAGCGTGCAGCAAACGTTTGAAACGATGCAGTTCGCTCATGTCCCAAGAAACGACAATCAGCACGGCGGCTAAGCTTGCAAGCGGAATATGATACAACAATCCGGAGCAGATCATAAGAAAGGCGGCCAGCGTGGCCACATGAATCAAACCGGAAACAGGAGAGTAAGCACCTGCGCGGATATTGGTGGCGGTGCGGGCTATTGCGCCCGTAGCCGGAATACCTCCAAAAAAAGCGGAAGCGATGTTTGCCAGTCCCTGCGCCATCAGCTCAACGGTTGAATTGTGGCGGCTTCCGGTCATACCATCGGCCACAACTGCGCTCAGGAGTGATTCAATACCGGCCAGCAGGGCGATGGTGAGTGCATCAGGAAGTTCCGACCGCACTAAGGCCATGCTGAAAACGGGCATGTGCGCATGCGGCAGCACTGCAGGAATGTTCCCGAAGCGGGAACCGATTGTTTCAACCGGTAAGCCCATGATCCAGACTGCGGCTGTGGCAAAGAATATGCCGACAATGTGCGCCGGAACCCGGGGGACGAAACGACGTATAAGAAGCATAACTACCAACGTCCCGACACTTAGAGCCAACGCCTCGCTGTTAAAAGTCGGTAACGCATTATAGCAGGCCACTATCCGGTCGTAAAAAGCTGCAGGAACATGCTGCAAGTCGAGTCCGAAAAAATCCTTGATCTGGGTGGTAACAATTAATAAGGCGATACCTGTCGTGAATCCGGCGGTGACTGGGTAGGGAATAAACTTCAGGAATTGCCCGAAATTGAATAGGCCCATGAGAAAAAGTAATATCCCCGCCAGAATCATGGCCATCACAAGCCCGTCGTAGCCGTGGCGGGCAAGGATTGTGCCCACAATAACAACGAATGCTCCGGTCGGGCCTCCAATTTGAAAACGCGAGCCTCCGAGCCCTGAAATGATAAACCCGGCAACAAGGGCGGTGAACAGTCCTTGCTGGGGCGATGCTCCTGCTGCAATGGCGAAAGCCATGGCCAGCGGCAGGGCGACAATTCCAACCGTAACGCCGGACCCGATATCGCTGGCGAACAGTTTAAAAGAATAACCGCGCTTCAGGACGCGGATAATAGCTGGTTGATAATTCTGACTCAAAGTTTTAAGGTAAGACATGGAAATTCCAGAGGTTATTATCACAAATGGTGCACAGACGGGTACAGCCTGATTAAACGGTCAGGTCATATCTGGAGGCTCACAGGAAAATGGTTAATGTATTTATAAATATGAACGCCTTCATCTGATCTTTGTCAAGCTCCTGTCGATACATTTTTGCCTTTAAAAATAACAAAAAAATATTGGATGCAGGGCAAAACTACATAATTATAGTGTATTAAATCTTGAAGCGTAGAATTGACCGCTTCTAATAGATGGTCAGAAATTGTCTAAGCTGCTTTTCAGCACGCAGTGCGTCCTTTTGGGTAAGGTAGATAGGCTGTAACAGTTGTCCAGTTGTCAGGATGGCTTTTAAATTGAACAGTTCCATTGTGAAGTTCGATAATCCTTTTCACTATAGCAAGTCCAAGACCGGATCCGCCGTGGCGCTAGTGACAGTTGCTTCAATTTCAAGGGATGAAAGATCCAGCAGACTCTTCACCAGCCGTTCCATGCGTAGTACCTGAGTGGTAATGTGTTCCTGACTTTTTGCCTGTTTGTTTATTTCTCGGACGGGCTTCAGGATGAAGCCTGCTACGAAATAACTTATTCCCGCCAGAACGAGGACGGAGAAAGCGAGCCCTACGACACTCCGACTACTGTGTCTTCAAGTTCTTCTTTCAGGTTCTCTATGGTTCGGCCGATGCAAACCATATATTTATTCCTGTTTATAGAAAGTTGGACAGTTCGTACTCGGACTTAGATGGTACGAGGATGGTGCCTGCTTTATCCGCTTTGAGACAACAATAGACGGTCAACATGAAGAAAGAATGAAGAAGATCCCTTTCATCTTTAGCAACTTAACTACTTGACTTTTAGGTGATTTTTGTTTCTATATTCCATTGTGTTATAAAGTAAATATTTAAAATAAATATCATTTATGGCTGACAATAAAAGTAAGATAAGTACCAGTCCTTATTTCCACCTCATTACTGCGGTTCTCAGCCTGCAGCATATTATCATTGTTTTTGTCGGGATTATGATTGTGCCGGCCATGGTGGCTCAGCTCTACAGATTAAGTCCTGAAGAAACTCACTATCTTATCTTTATGACGACCCTCGGGGCTGGAATATCTACACTGCTCCAGCCATATAAATTCAAACAGTTCGGACTGGGAATGCCCATGTATATGGGGACATCAGGTGCGTTCATGGCCTGCGCCTCTGCGTCCTTAAATTTGGGAGGACTATCTCTCTTTTCAACATTGTCACTTATGTCCGCTCCGTTTCAGATTCTGTTTAGTTACGGCATAAGATTTATGCGGCACATCCTTACTCCCACTGTAGGCGGGGTAATAATCATGCTCGCTATAGCAGGACTTTTGAAAGATTCTGTAAATATCTGGATAGAGGCAGGCTCCGCAGGGCAGGCTGGTCTTTTGAATGTTATGATAGGGATGATAACCATTTTAATAATGATTCTTGTAGAATGGTTTGGAAAAGAGAAGCTAAGACCTTGGGGTCTTTTTATGGGGCTTACTGCTGGAATTATTGTCGAAGCTTTAATAGGCGGTGTCGATTTTTCCTCGGTTCAGAACGCGCCGTGGATTGGTCTTCCCCCTATGCATTGGCCTGAGTTCTGTTTTGATATTACCAACCTCGGGCACTGGACAGCGTATTTTACATTTATAGTTTCGGTTCAGGTCGCCAGCATTAAATATGTGGGTGATGCCATGGCCTTGCAAAGAGTGGTCAACCCCGGGCAGAAAAGAACTGATTTTGATGCAATTCAAGGCGGCCTTTATTCAAGCAGCGTGGGAATGGCTGTAACTTCCATCCTCGGCGGTATGCCTTCCACGTCACATTCAGCGAATATTCCGCTGATGGAGATGACCGGCATCGCAAGCAGAAAGGTTGCTGTAGTTGCTGCGCTGATGCTTATGGCCGTAATTTTTTCTCCCAAAACAGCCTACCTTTTTGATTCAATACCCGGTGAAGTTATCGGGGCGGTGGGCGTTGTGCTTGTGGCGCATCTTTTTGCCACAGGAGTGCGCATACTTGCCACAGAGCTTGACTACCGTAATGCTGTAATTGCCGGATTATCATTATGTTTCGGGATTATAGCTGAAAATAATTCGTTTTATCCCGACGCATTTCCTTTGTTTCTACAGCCGCTGACAACTAATGGTTTTGCCGTGGGAGGGCTGATTGCGGTTGGATTAACTATACTTACGCGCTTTAGCGTTAAGCATTCCATCCTTTTTTTTGTTAAGCCTGTAGCGGAAGAAATTGTGACCATACGCAATAAAGTTTCCTCCTTTTCCGCTCAATCAGGGATGAGTCTCAAAAGTTCCAATTATCTTGAGATAGCTTGTGAGGAAATTTTTGTTCACGCTCTTTCAGAACTTGAACAGGCGCAGAACCAAGGGATGGTCAGATATAAAATGCATATGTTGGATAACAAAATAAAAGTAGAAATTTCTTTCGGTGCACGGCTGAATAGTGATGTCGGGCATGTGTCGGAATCTGCTTGCAGCGTTTATAAAATGAGTGAAGAGGAACTTAAAAGCCTCGGGCTTATTCTTCTTACCAAAATAGTAAACGATATCACTCATCAGGACATGGGCCATTATACATACATCTGTTTCAATGTTCCGCTGAAATAGATTGAAATTTTCATGTGCATTATGTTGGTGATAAAATCTAAAAGATGATGAAGGCCGGCCAGACACTACTAGCTGACCGATGTCGAAGATAAGCATATGGGCCTAGCGACCCCACAACACTCGGAACACAGTACCATGTTTACTTGTGATTAAAGACAACATCAAGCAGCAGCAACGGCTGTAAGAAATAATTATAAAGCCCCATTCCCAAGCTGCTCACCAAGGAGAAATTTCGGTAAATCTTTATATCGGAATTTAGGATAACTGGGCGGCAAGATGAAGTTGTCGACTCAATTGAAATGAATATTAAAACAGGAAAATTTAAGCTTATTATACCCCTCGGTGCTTAGCTTGATCTAAAAGGAATAATTAGCTTTATGAAGATCTTTGAAAAATCTGAATGCTTTAGGTTAATTTTTTTAAATATTTTGTTGATTTTCTTTTTGTCAGGATGTTGGGAAGGTTCTTCTACTAGTGACAGTCCACTGAGCACTGCCGATATCAACCTGATTTTTGTGGTAAGTTCAGATTTAGTTTACAACGCTCCCGGTGATATTCATGCAGATACTGCAAACCTTACCAGTCAGGGATTGCAGCGCGCGCTCCGCATGGGCTCGTACCTGAAAAACAACGTGCTGGGAAAAGAAAACGTAACCAGCATTTACGCGCTCTCGCCGATGACTCATTTGCAAACTGCAAATAACTACCCGGACATGGCCGCCATAGGGTCAATACAACAGTTTGCCCTTCTTAATAGACATACTGTCGCCATCCCTGCTGCTGCCGGATATTCTTCCTATACTGCTAACAGTTATCCCGTTAATGCCGCATATGGAGACGGTTCTGTACCTGGCGGTGTTGCTGTTCCCGCTAAATATTGTCCTGACTGCATCGGGCTTGATTTCAACGACATGAACGATAATAACGTTAGTATTGCAACCAAAATTATTTATAATAATAACCCCGGATTTTATGTTTTTTCTGCTCCATGGGAGATTGTCAGTACACTGATGGATAAGATTAATCGGTATCATTCATTTGATCTAAATTTACCGATAACTTATATCAGTCCAAACCTTGTGTATGTAATATCCATCTCACCAAGTGGAAATGCGCGTCTGATAACTTACGATAGTAAATTTGACCCTCCTTCCGCATATCCGGAACTTCCAGAGTCGGTTGTAAAAGCTCCATGTTCATACTCACAGCAAGCTCATTCTATAATTTCACTGAATGCCGGGGATCCTGGTATTACTATTCCTGCTGGTATCAATAAAAGTGAGACTGTTTATCTTGTCCGGCATGCAGAAGCACATCCAGATTCGAAGCATATTTTTGAAAACGGCAACTTTGTCGGGGCAGGGCAATGGCGTGCGCTTGATCTCTCCGATGCTTTATCCGGTAAAATAAGTCCCGATATGGTTTACTCATGCGACCCTGCACAGTGGTATTCAACAAAGAGTATCAATCCATCAAATTATATTAATGTATCGTACATTAGGCCATCATTAACAGTGTGGCCTTATGTTGTGGCCCACAATTTGCCTTATTATTTGGTTTCCAGTTTCTCACTTTTAGCTTCGAATCAGGGAACGTTAGCCAGCAATTTTTTGTTTACAGGAGGTAAATTATCCAATCATAATATATTGTTCGCGTGGGAATCTTCAAGGATTAAGCCGATAATAAATGCGCTTCTAAGCAGCTACGGCGCAAGCGGTGCCACCCTTCTCGATGAGAGTTGGCCAAGTTCAGATTACAATACCATCTGGACTGTGACGATTGATGCAAGCGGTAATCTCACAGTGGAAAATGCGCAGTGTGAAGGTATTGATTCCGATAAGCTGCCGGAACAGGCTCCTCAATTTTAACTTTTAAAATTTAATGACAGTAATGATGTCTGTGTGTTTCCACTGTCCCGATAAGACTGACGAGCATCGTCAATAAAAGGTCGGCGGTGAAACTATGTCATTCTTTTCCTCATGGACCTTCGCCTGCTCCACATGTATAAGATAGATTCATCTAACGCTTGGAGAACTCATATGACGGAATTTCGCATCGAGAGTGACAGCATGGGCGAGGTCAAAGTTCCAAATGATAAGCTCTGGGGGGCACAGACTCAGCGCAGTCTTGAATATTTCAGTATAAGCAGCGAGCTCATTCCTTGTGAAATGATTAATGCCTACGCCATTCTTAAAAAAAGTTCGGCTCTGGTTAATTTCGAGGCAGGGCAGCTTTCCGGTGAGATCAAAAATCTGATCGTCACAGTTTGCGATGAGATTCTGGCTGGAGGTCACGCCGACATGTTTCCCTTACATGTTTGGATGACAGGCAGCGGCACTCAGTTCAACATGAATGTCAATGAAGTTATTTCCAACCGCTGCTCACAGCTTGCCGGAGAACCACTTGGTTCGAAGAAACCTGCCCATCCCAACGATCATGTGAATATGTCCCAGTCGTCCAACGATTCTTTCCCTGCGGCTATGTGTATCGCCGCGGCTATAGGCTCGGCGCACAGTTTACTGCCGGCCTTGGAAAATCTTCGTCAGGGACTGGATTCCAAAGCCGAGGACTGGAAAGAGATCGTCAAAATCGGCCGCACCCACCTTCAGGACGCCACTCCTTTAACTCTCGGACAAGAATTTTCCGGTTACGCGGCTATGCTGGAAGATGACGCTACGCGCATTTATCCAGCCTTGGAAGGTGTTTACAGACTGGCTCTAGGCGGCACGGCCGTGGGAACAGGCATCAATGCCGCTCCGGGGTTCGATACAGAGGCCGCAGCCAAGATCGCGGAACTTACGGGGTTGCCTTTTGTCACAGCTCCAAACAAATTTGCCGTTCAGGGCAGTCATGATGACCTTGTCCATCTTTCCGGAGCTCTTCGTACTCTGGCGGTATCGCTCTACAAGATCGCCAACGATATAAGGCTTCTCTCCTGCGGTCCGCGCGCCGGATTTTACGAGCTGATCATCCCCTCCAACGAACCCGGCTCATCCATCATGCCAGGCAAAGTCAACCCGACTCAGTGCGAGGCAATGGCAATGGCAGCCGTGCAGGTCATGGCTAATGACGTGGCTGTAGGCATGGGAGGGGCGGGCGGTTATCTGGAAATGAATGTCTATAAACCGCTCATGATTCACAACATTATGCAATCGATAAGAATCATGTCTGATTGCATGAATAATTTCCGCAAATATCTTGTGGACGGCATGGTCCCCAACAAAAAGAAAATCGCCGATTATGTGGAATGCTCGCTTATGCTGGTAACTGCTCTCAGTCCGGTCATAGGGTATGACAAAGCTTCAAACATAGCCCATCACGCCATGGAGAAAGACCTTTCGCTAAGGCAGGCAGCTCTTGAACTGGGGTATGTCAGCGAGGCCGAATTCGACCGCATCGTCGATCCTGTGAAAATGACGCATTCATGAGTTGTCAAGGCTTGTAGATGGCTCTTATGCTACTCGGCTTCCTTATTTTACGCGAAGCTTTTTAATAATTTCATTCGCTACCGCTTCAGATGATGCAGGGTTCTGTCCAGTCACAAGGTTACCGTCAATTTCAACATAGCTGGCCCAATCCTCTCCTTTATTATACAAGCCCTGATTTGCCTTGAGCATATCTTCCAGCAAAAACGGAACAATATTTGTAAGTTGTACAGCTGCTTCTTCACTATTGCTAAAGCCTGTTACTCTTTTACCTTTCACCAGCGGAGATCCGTCTTCCTGCTTTGTATGCCGTAGAACTCCTGGAGCATGGCAGACAAGTCCTAACGGTTTATCTTGTCTGGAAAAAGTCTCTATAAGCGAGATTGAAGTTATATCTTCGGCAAGATCCCAGAGGGGGCCGTGACCACCCGCATAAAAAACGGCATCGAAATCCGAAGGTTTGATGGAACCGAGCAAGTGAGTGTTTGCGAGTTGCGTTTGTGCTTCAATGTCTTTACGAAATCGTTTTGTGGATGCTGTCTGAGAATCAGGTTCGTCGCTTTTAGGGTCCAAAGGAGGTTTTCCACCTTTAGGAGAAGCGATGGTGACTTCCATGTTATTGTCTTTGAAGATGTAATACGGGGCAGCAAATTCTTCCAGCCAGAAACCTGTTTTAAGTCCAGTGTCTCCAAGTTTGTCGTGGGATGTAAGGACCATCAAAATTTTCATATTAAGCTCCTTTTTTGAGCATTATTTAGTGGTTTTTCGCTATATACTTTTTTTGTACTATATCTACAAAAAAAACTATACATGGTTTCCGCTTAGATTTATATACTACGCGTGACTTTTGGTGAATGTTTTGAAACATAAATAATCCATAAATTACAACATTGATTTGAATATTTTGAGTGCATCGGACATGAATCTGGGAAGATTTGTTAATGCAGACCGAAAAAGGATGTAACAGTTTTATGACAACGAATGATAACACTGATATGGTGAATTTTGAATTTTCTGTGGGCATGGAAATACCATATGAGATTAGATTTTTAGGTCTTGCCTTGGAGTGTATGACTGAATTCTTCGTAGGAGCAGGCTGTGTTTCGAAGGAGTCAAAAGAGTTGCGTCTGGCTCTCGAAGAAACTTTGGCGTTTTTAATTCGTTCGTATCCGGGGTCAGAGTCTTGGGAGCGAATACGTATGGAGTTTCAGCTCCAGACTGACAGCATAGCCGAAATATCCATAACTAATGCTGGACCACCAGTGCATCTGGACCGGATACCTAAGCATAATCCTGAAAATCCAGAGGACTCGGACGGCCTGTGGTACTTTTTGGCCAGCAAGGTCGTTGATGAACTCTCGTTTAAGAATCAAGGCAAAAACGGGTGGCTGGTAATCATCCGTAAATCTTTGTCCGAGGTGTTATTTGAAAATAGGACTCCTGCCAATGATTCCGGAGATATTTCCGCGCCGAAACGATCATTTACGACTAGATTGGCCGTTCCGGATGATGCCGCCGCGCTTGTAGACCTGACCTATGACACGTATCGGTATTCCTATCCGTCTGACGATTTTTACCACGTTTCCAAGCTGCGTCAGGCATTGGAAAATCGTGAAATTATATCCATTGTGGTTGAGTCGGAAGGTGCTCTGGTTGGAAACTCTTCTTTGGCCTTCTTCCCGGAAACGCCTCGTTGCGGGTATTCCGGCTCTTTAATGGTCAAGCGGTCTTTTCGGCAATCGCGGGCAATTCTCTATCTATTGAAAGAAGTTAAAAAATATATTTCCAATAGTTCCGAAGAGATAGATCTTTACTATGCGACGACAGTCACAACTCACACAGGCTCTCAGAAAGCGGGGGTTAAAACTGGATTTTCACCACTAGCTCTGCTTTTTTCAATATGCACGGAGGTTGATCTCCGCGGCATGAAAGTCTCAAGCAACGATCGAATAACTTTTCTCCTTTGTGTCTGTTTCACCTCAAGTCCGAAAATGCCGGTGGTGTACTTGCCGGAACGGCATCATGCTGTCATGTCAGGCTTGCTCGCTCAGGCCGGATACAATTCCATCTTGTCGTGTGAAGAGGTTGCACCTGTTGATGCGCATTCTGGGTTAGCCGTAACGGAAGATGACGGGGAAAGCTGTGCTTATATTGAGTTAAGCAGGCTGGGGCTTGATTTTGTGGAACGGATACAAAAAAGGATATTCGGATTGAAAGCTAAGGGTATGCAGGCTGTTATTGTTCTCATTCCTGCTTGGCGCCCAATACCGCCCGCTCTCGATCAAGAGATGGCTCGTCTCAATGCTTTTTTTGGAGGCATAAAGCCTGTGTCCGCCGAAGAATGTTATCTTGTTTATTGTACACTCTCCAGAACAGTTGATTTTGATAAAATACGCATCGTGGATCCGCTGGCCGAGAATCTTAAGGAACATTGCCGTATTCTTTATCAAGAGGTCTTGGTCGAAGATCCTGAGTAATTGTTTAACAGAATCGTTTGCAACAGATACGCTGCTTGAAACATGATTAAAGAAGACATTGGAGCCCGCCCATAGCCCAAGGACAGTGTCCGCATGGAACCTGCGCACCCAGACAGTCTGTTTCAAAATCATAGGATTTTCCGGTGATATCATCACAAGGAACAATCGGGCAGTTTGAGCAGTAGGGGTAGGCGTAATCAAGCACTTCACTGCGGAATTCAGAATACTTGGCTGATCTCCATATTTCTGCAAAATCATCCTCAGCAAGATTGCCGAACACCCATGGCTTGACCAGTTTTGCACTTCCGTCCATTCTGCAGGAATAACCGTGCCATAGGAATTGGCAGGGGCTTACATCTCCTTTCGATGTAACAAACGCCGCGCCGTCTTCCATAAAATGGCAACTCAGATCGTCTCTTGCCATCATATCCGGCATGCGCAGTTCGATACCCAGTTCGTCCGCCTGTAATTTTGCCTGTGCGCAAATTTTATTTAAATTAATTGCTGTGGAATTATACTTGTTTTTGCTCCATTCGAGCAAACTGCTTAGATTAATCCATATGTTATTTTTCTGGGCTTCCAGTTTCATTTTTTTAACCATGTCGACAAGCTGTTTGTCCGCGGCAGATTTTAAAAATTTCATGGAAATATTGTTGTAGTTATAGATATCAAGGCCCATCTCAAGAATTCTGTTTTGCCATTTCTCAAAAAGCGTAGTGGCACTTAGCGTATTGTTATTAAAAAGAGATTGCTCTTGCATTGTTTCTCCATGGGCTAGAACATGTGAGCAAACCATGAAATTTGCGCCCTGCTGCGCTGCCCAGCGGACGACATTCGGCAACTGATCAACAGAATCCTTCATAAGAACAAATTCGACGCCGAGATTTAGTTCGCGCTTATATTTTATACCGGAATTTTTAAGAAGTGCAAAACTGCTGGCAAGTCTGTCTACGCTTGATTGCCCGTGAATTTCAACAGACTTACCATTTTCGCTTTCAAGCGAATCAACTGAAATGCAAAAAGTATCCGCCCCTGCATTGACTAATGAATCAGCAAGATTTTCCGTAAGCAGCAAACCGTTTGTCTGGAACCCTATCCAACTTTTCTCGGGCATGTTTTCCCGTGCATATGCTACCATTTCAGATAACTGAGGATGGAGCAAAGGTTCACCTATTCCATTAAGAACCAGTCCTTCGCAATGTTCAAAGGCGGGTTTCAATCTCTTGAAAGTTTCAAAATCAAGGTCTGCTTCAATGATATCACTTTCCGGTGCATATTTAACACACATGGAGCAATGCATATTGCAGCGGGTGGTAACTTCGATCTGCATTTTTGAAGGAAAGGGTCTTAGTGCTTTGATATCTGTTGTCTTTGCAACTTCAAAATCAATTGTTGTCATTCTAAGCTCCGAAGAAGGGATAGTTGTTCAGATTGGGGCTATGTATATGCAATTGTAGACATGTTAGACTACTGACAAAACAGAGTCGAGGATATTATGCTTAAAGGATCTTCCATGCCTTCCCGTTAGGTCCGTGCTCCATTTTTTATTGCGCTTTATATTGTTCAGTATAATAATTACCATCATGTATTATAACTAATTAATTTAACTGTAATAAAAAGGAGATGTTATGAGTACGCCACTTAAAGCCGCTTTTATTTTTGTCGCTCCCGGCGGTGATCCTGAAAAGCACAGAAACTGGGTTGTCACAGAAGGAGTAGAGCTTCTTGCGATTGCCGTCAGCAATTATGAGCAGGCCGAAATTTTAGCTCCTGAACTTGTAGAAAAAGAAGGCATTGTCGCTATTGAGCTTTGCGGCGGGTTTGGATCAGTCGGCACTGCGCGTGTCGCGGCTGCAGTAAATGTGCCTGTAGGCGTGGTCCGTTTTGATATTCATCCCGGCTTAAATAATGTCAGCGGGGATAAAATTTTTAAATAATAAATTTCATACGCGCAAGAGTCAGTCCGCAATGTCCGGCTCTTGCGCGTGTGGAAATTTTTTCAGTTAAGCGTTTGCCAGCACATGCTGTTTAGTGACAAAGCAAGTGAACATGCCTGTAAATACAAGTTCATCTTTACAAAAAACTTCCACTTGCACGAGATGTTTGCGTTCCGCAGGAGTTGTGTCGTGAGCTTTGGCAATAAGTTCATCCGTGACACGGGTGGGTTTTAAGAACTGAGTTTCCGCCGATGCTAAAACGACATTAGGCTCATTGACTGCAAGCATTGCCGCATAATCCGCCATCCCGAATATGAATCCGCCGTGAACCAGACCGCTTGTGTCTGCTTCCATGTTTTTAGTGCATATTAAGCGAACTTCACATCGTCCTTGCTCTAGCAAGACAGGTTCGCCGCATAACGATTGATCAATCTTACCGTGTGTTTTTATTTCCAGCATTTTATATTCCTTTTTATCAGATTAGTTAACGTTCTCAGCCTGTTTAATGATCTTGGCTAAACTAAGTATCGGCTGCAATTTTTAAAGTTTACACGAAAACTGAGATTAGGGTTTTTATAATAATATATTTCAGTTTTAAAGTTTGAAAGTTGTTTTTATTCTATTGTTTCTCTACAGTTGCAGGAGTTAATTTACGCCATGAAAAACGAAATCAAAGTATTGTTGGTGGATGTTTTTGCCCGCTCCCGCTAAAATTCCTCATGCAACGCAGGATGCCGATCCTGCCTGCGTCCGTCAGGTTTTGCCAGCGAGCAGATTGCGGCTATGTCCTCAGGTGTTAGTTCAAAGTCAAAAATTGATAGATTTTCAATCTGCCGATCATAGGAAGTTGATTTTGGAAGCGGAACAGCATCCAGTTGTGTATGCCAGCGCAGGATTACCTGTGGTACAGTTTTTCCGTATTTTTCACTTATTTCTTTGATGACAGGTTCTTGCAAAACCTTGCTTGCTCTTCCCAGTGGACTCCATGACTGGGTGACAATGCCATGCTCCTTATGCCAATCTCGCAATTTTTGCTGCGGGAAATATGGGTGCAATTCCACCTGATTGGTGACTGGCGTTACTCCAGTTTCATCAATTAGTTTTTGCAGATGTTCCGGCAAAAAATTGCAGACCCCGATACTGCGGATAAGACCACGTTTTTTTGCCTCTATAAGAGCCTGCCATGCCTCGACGTATAATCCCAGCCGCGGGATAGGCCAGTGGATCAGATACAGATCGAAATAATCAAGCCGCATCCGGTAGAGCGACTCTTCTATAGTATATAAAGCTTCAGCATACCGATGATGGCGACCGGGAAGTTTTGAAATGATATACAGTTCTTCGCGGCTCACTCCGCTTTCTACAATTGATTTCCCAAGTGTTCCTTCATTTTCATATTTGAAAGCAGAATCAAGCATTCTGTATCCTGCTTTGATTGCACTTACTATGGAAGCAACTCCCGCGGAACCGTTCAGCATATATGTTCCAAACCCTAAAGCCGGCATAGTTGATTGATCATTTAAGACAATATTCGGAATGAAAGAGTTTTTCATAATATTTTTATCCCGTTCTATATGGTTTAAAATTAATCATCAAATAACGAAGCTTTAATGCCCATCATAGGGCACCTTTGCGCTCACATCAAGTCAATGGGAATTATATACACCATACAATTAAATCTCGCGGTAAATAATAAAATTATCCTGAATCTGCCGATGTTAGGGTCGTAACATAGTTGAAAATCAGGCTTGAGCAGTTTTAGTTCTTGATACCATTTCAGGGTGGAGTTATCAGGTAGCTTGTTCACTTTAAGCAATAAAACTTATTAAAAATTGTGAAATATTCTAACGGGAAAATATTTAAATATTGCATGGATGCGGAGTTTTGAATGAGTGTTGAAATGTGGTTGATGTTTTTTCTTGCATACTTAGTGACTACTTTATCACCGGGACCGAATGTTTTGCTCGTTCTGAAAAACAGCATACAGCTCGGCTGGAGATCAGCGTTTACCACAGTTTCTTGATTTAAATCATCCAGCTTATGAACAGTTTTCGATAATGTTTGTAACGATTTGCTGTATAGTAGCAGTTGTTCATCTCGGTTATTCTTTCTTAATCGCTTACTTTGGCAAGCGTTTCTCGCTTAAAGATTTTGAACATAGAGTGAATAAGGTCACCGACGGTCTTTTTGTGGCTATGGGTGGCGGAATACTTTTGAGCAACCGGGCATAAAAATATAGTTGATAACGTGTATGTTCGATTAATCGGACTGAATTAAATAGTTAAAAAAAAAGAGTTCCCGATCAGAAGATTATTCTTATGATCGGGAACTCTTTTTTTATTGCAATAGTAATAATGCTTTAATTGTCAGAATCTTGTACATAATGATTAGTTGAATCTAAAAATGATCGAACTCGTTTTCGCTCATGTCTATTCCAATATTTCCGCTTCGCGAGGTGAGCACGTCTGCCACGGTATTAGATGCATAGTGGCTATGCTGTTCGTTCATGCGGAAATAATTTACATTATCTGCTAATTGAGCAGCCTGTGCATACAGTTGTTCTGATGTAGAAGCCATTTCTTCCGCGGCAGAAGTATTGGCTTGGATCACTTTATCCAGTTCTGAAACAGCTACTGCAACTTGGTCCGCGGTATTGGAAAGCTCATTGTTTGTTGCTGCTATTTCCTGAATCATTTCTGAAGTTTGTTTAATATCCGGGAGTATATCGCTAAGCAAAGTTCCGGCACGTTCTGCCACTTGTACGCTGGAAATCGAAAACTCATGAATTTCTTGTGCTGCCGATCCGCTTCGTTCAGCCAGTTTGCGAACTTCAGAGGCTACCACCGCAAATCCTTTTCCATGCTCTCCGGCGCGGGCTGCTTCGATAGCAGCATTAAGAGCGAGTAGGTTGGTTTGCCGTGCTATCTCTTCGATGATTTTGATTTTATCAGCGATTTCTTTCATCGCTATTGCGGTCTGGTGGACAGCACTGCCGCCTTCTTCCGCTTTAACGGCTGTGCGCGCCGCAATCTGGCTTGTCTGCTGTGCGCTGTCGGAGTTATTTCTGATAGATTCGACCATTTCTTCAATGGAGGCTGTAACTTGTTCTGCAGAAGCGGCCTGTTCCACGGCACCCTGCGAAACTGATTCTGATGTGGCGGATAGCTCTTCACTTCCGGCGGAAACGCCTGAGGCTCCGTCTTGAACTCCGCCTACGATTTCACGCAGTTTGTCTTTCATAAAATTAAGCTGCCGGGCGAGATGGCCTGTCTCGTCGTTTGCAGTGATATTTATGGATGCGTCGAGATTACCATGAGCTATTTTTTCGGCAAAGGTTACACTTGCTGTAAGAGCGTTGGTTATCAGCTTTGTGATCAGATAACCAATGGTTGTTGATAAGATAATTACGCAAGCCAGCAAACCGAGAACTATGATTCTGGCATCGGAATAAGCTGTATGTGCATTATCTTCAGATATTTTTTTATTAGGATCAATGGTTGTGTCCATGATCTTCGTCAGTGTCAGGAGCAGATCAGAAGTTTCAGCTTCAACGGTGGTGTCTATTTCTTTAATTTCTCTTAAATGCTCTGTTAATTTTTCACCCTCTTTGGTGTATTCGACTAGGTCAGACTCAATTTTGTCAGCAGCTTTTTCCATTTCAGGTAATCCGGAAATGGTTTCACGCCATTTTAAAAGACCTTTTTCAGCTTTCGCCAGAGCATTGACATAATCTGTCAGTGACTTTTTTGTACCAGCTGCAATATAGTCATGTGAGGCCGATTTGAGTGCTAATACATTTGTAATAACATCCTCGTTCATAACCATGTCCACTGACGACCAGTGAATCATTTCCCCTATATCTGCTGATTGTTCTGCTTTGGCTTTATGCGGGTCGATGATGTCGGCCATAGTCGTTTTCAGAAAAGATAAAATATCGTTCACAAGGCCATCCCATTTAGTCTGGATGTCTATCACTTCTTTTTTGACTGTTGCTAACTGTGTAGACACGTCATTAATTTTTTTAATGTTTTCCTTAACTGACGCGGATCCTTTAATCAGGTCCGGTTGTCCGGTAATGGTCCGGTCCCATTTATTAAGACCTTTTTCGATGTTGTAAAAAGTTTTTGCTAGATTCTCCGCATCAGCCTTATTTCCTCTGAGGGACATAACAGTCATGGCTTTATTTAAAACTAAAGCGTTTTCCACTACAGCTTCATTCATGACCATATCAACATTACTCACAACCATGAAGTTCTGCATGGCAGAGTATACAGTGTTTATGGAATTTATTCCGACGTATCCGACGATTGCGGCGAGTAAAGTAACTATAAAAAAGCCACTTCCTATTTTCCGACCGACAGTCATTTTAATTTGCATTGTATCCCCTCCCCGAGGCTATGCGTATGGTTAAGTAACTATCTGAATGTTATGTATCTTAATTTATAATTAGTAGTTTTTGCAATAAAATTGTATGTCACATAATTGTCATGTGATTTTTATTTGACTGTTATATATAAATGCCCTTTTCAATATAACATTGAAAAGGGCATTCATGCGTGATCCTTGTGAATATTTATATATAGAAATATTCGATATTATATTGTGAATTGCATCATTTTTTCATGTCAGTAACGAGATCTTCTAATTCTTTAGTCAATCCTGCAAGTTCCTTAATGTCTTGAGATGCTTCATGCATAGCGGATGCTGTTTCCAGAGAGGTTGCGTTAACGCTTTCAATAGCACGGGAGATTTCCTCTGTAGTGCTGGCTTGTTCTTCCGAAGCTGTTGCAATGTTTTGAGCCTGAGAAAAATTTCTGTCCGAAATTTCCAAAATGATTTTAAGAACATTTCGAGCTTCGTTAGCCATCGTGGTTGAGCTTTCCACTTCTACTCTGGTTGTTTGCATGTGGCTGATATTATTCTGTGTTGCTGTCGTAATGGCAGAAACAGCCCGTGTAACTTCATCAGTTGCCGACATGGTCTTTTCGGCAAGTTTGCGGACTTCGTCAGCAACTACTGCGAAACCTCGTCCTGCTTCACCGGCCCGTGCTGCTTCAATGGCTGCGTTAAGTGCCAGCAGGTTGGTCTGGTCGGCAATATCTGAAATTACGTTCATAATTGAATGGATGTCCCCGACTTTGTCACTAAGGCCGTCAAGTTCCTTTTCAAGTATCTTGAACTGATCATCGATGGAGCCGATAACTTTCTCAACATCTGACATAGCTTTGTTTCCTGAAACAGCCTGCTCGCGGGCGTTTTCAGCATCTGATGCTGCAATTGCAGCATTTTGAGCAACTTCGGCGACAGTTGCATTCATTTCGGTCATAGCCGTGCTGGTTTCTGTCGCCAGCTGTTGTTGTACTTTTGAACCTTTAGATACTTCGTTTATCTGGCTGTTCAGGTTTTGAGCGGCGAGTGCGACTCTCGTGACAATTTTTTCCATTGTGTTGGCCGCTGCGAGCATGCCTTCTTTCTTGGCATTTTCTGCTTCATGCCGAGCCTCATCTGCTTCAAGCTTAGCTTGCTGGGCCATTTTCGCACGTTCATGAGCTTCATGCTGTTCATGCTTCATGCCTGCAAATGTTTCTCTAAGCGTATGATGCATTTTTATGATTGCCAGATAAATACCTTTGGCTGTTTTTTCATCCGGGAAAGAAATATTCTCATCACTTTTGGATATTCTGGAAGCAATATCGGCGATATCGTTAGGATCCCCACCAATCTGGTTGGCGATGATTTTTCTGTTATACATTATTATAAACAGGCTGAGACCCGCGAGGAGCAGGATGCCCATCAACATCATTATTTTGATGTTTTCTAAGGATGCGTCCATCCTCTTCTGTTCTTGAGCGCGTTTTAGTTTTAAGTCTGTAACAAATGTTGCAAGCTGAGTCTGAGCATTATCCAGAATCTTTTTACCGACACCTGAATCCAGACGTTTGATAATCTTAGACCACATCAGATTTACGTTGCCTATGGCTGACTGGCTGTTGGCTATCAGCTGGAGGAAATTGGCCGCACTGTCGACCTGTTCGCGCGGTAATACAGGAACTTCTGCCACCGCTTTTCTCATCTCTATGCGGTCGATGCCGAGTTCCTCAGCTATTTTATCAAAGTTGTCGTAATCCGGCGGGCTGGTAAGTATTTGTCCGCCAAGCCATGATCCTATCTGTACACCGTCAACAATGATAGGAACTCCGAAATCAACCAGTCCGGCATGGCAGGAATAAACGTATGGATTACCGGTTTCTTTAGCCACTTCACCGCCCTTGGCATCATTGGCTGCACACCTGAGAGCTCCTTCTTTGTTCGGTCTGATCAGGCCGAAGCAGAAACTGCTGAACTCTTCAAAACTCTGTTGTTTAAGCGGAGTTCCGTCTTTTTCAACAATAAGGTTGGCGATGCCTGTCATTTTTGAAAAAAGGTGCTGAAATTCTCTAAGCATTTTGGGAGAAAGAACTTCCTCTACTTTGACTATTGAATCTTTCGCTTTTGGATCGATGTTTTTTGCGCGTTCTTCCGGTGTCATGTCCAGACGTTTGCGGTCTGCTATGGAAGGTTCCGCTTCCTGAGCGTACCAGTCCTGCATTAATTTTTGGGATTCGGCGAGTGGTACTGAGTCCAGCCCGACTTTAGAACTTAATGCGACAGCTTGCGTGGTCAAAGTTTCGAATTTGGCCTGTAATTTTTTGTACGGTTCAAGGTATGTCTGTTTTCCTGTCAGCATGTAGTTTCGTACACCTGCTTCAATTGCATACATTGAACTTTTTATTTCACCGGTGACTTGGATGAGTTCTATTGTTGTCGCTTGTTTTTCATTTTCATTCAAATAGGAACTCATGACATTCAAAATGTAGCCACTTCCAATTAGAACTAAAAAAAGAATCGTGACGTTGCCGACAAGTAGTTGCGTTTTGAATTTCATTCTCCACTCCTAATAAACAAGATACTGTTTTAAAAAAAGAAATGAGACACCCCGATATATAAAAAAACAACCTGTGCAAATGCACGCCACCCGTGCGAGTTGTTTTAAAAAAAAGGGATTGAGCCGTATGGCTGCTAAAGAAAACGGTAATACATAAACGGACGTGGCCAGAAAGAAGAAGAAAAAAAACATAAGCCCCTGTAGTGGACTCCCTTTTTCCATAGCCACGCTTACAGCAAGTAAAATAGGAGGGCACAGCACAAGGCTGTTTAAAAAACCTGCAATAAAGATTGTTTTTTTTGTACCAAATAACATTTTTTTTCCCGGACACTTTTTTTTCGTACAGCTGTAAAAAGTCTGGGCGATGAGCAGGACTCCTAATGCTATTTGAGAAATGGAAAATACCGCATTACTTTGTGCGAAACTGTCATGACCTATGCGACCTGCAAGCCCTGCCAGCGTGCCGAGTGTTCCGTAAGCAAGAAATCTACCCGCCAAAAAAGTTCCTACTTGCCGCAGTCCTGATTGTATGCCTTTTTGCGGTGATGCAAGGATTAAAGGAGCTAAGGTCGGTCCGCATGTGACCATGCAGTATAGTCCGGCAGAGGCCCCGAGGGATAGAGCTTGAATTATCACTCACTTCCCCAAAGTTGTTTGCGGCCTTCTTTTGTCATACGCGAAGGTTTCCATCTTGTTTTGGTATCTACAATAACCGTGTTTTTTTTATTGGGAGCTGTTTCACTTACTGTTTTGCGAATATCCGCAATAAGATCTTTTATGTAAGGGCAAAACGGAGAGGTCAAAATGATAGTAATAGACAGCGTCTCGGTTTCATCAGGACACTTGATTTCTTTTATTAATCCTAAATCAACAATGTTAATATTAAGCTCCGGATCGTTAATCTTTTTTAGAGCTTGAAATATGTTTTTTTCGCATTCAGTTGCTGTAAGCTGAGAAGTGGATAAATGATGTTTTATAGTTTGATTTGTTGAATTTTGCTTAAAATCATCAGCAGTGGCAGATGTATATGAAGTAACGAGAAAAGAAATTGCTAATGTAAAAATAACAATAAATACTAATGTGTTATGACTGGTTATAATGGGCTTGTAGTTACATGAATGCATTTAAAAAGTCCGTTGTCATATATTTTTAAATTAAATTTATTTAAGAAACGATGTTATTGGTTTAATAAGATTTTATTATAAATTTATCAAACAATAATTTACTTTGCAGTAATTGAAAAAGATAAATTAATGATGACATACAGAACAGATTGCAACGATTTCAAGTTTATTTTTTGTAAGTGAAGTTGTGCTTTATAAGTTGTAACGATAGATGCGAACGAATTGTTCGTTTCAATAATGGGAGACTTACAATGGATAGTGAAAAGTTAAAAAAAGGAAATATCGATAATCTGACAACACTTTGGAAAAAAATGGGGGCGAAGGCACAAGTAACTACAGCGCAAGTAGTTTATTACTTAGCTTCAAGGTGGCCTAACCGATGTTGGTTTGACTGGGATACAGATTTTATTAGTGGCATTAACAGTGTGTTGGATGTTCTCAGACCAGATCAAATAGTGCCTGTATGGGATAAATCTGGAAATAAAATAGGTAAACGTGAGCAGGATCTGATAGATAACGGGTTTGGCATAATGCTTGAGCAGACTGCCATGGTTTTGAGCGCAAATGATTTTCCAAAACAGGATTCATCGGTAAATAATATTAAATTGGTCAGTTCCACTGAGGATATCGAAAGTTGGGTGAGTGTTGGCAGTAAAGCTTTCGGATATCAGATTGACCCGCATGTTATAAGTAAACTTGTTTCTGATGATGATATAAAACTATTCATATATTATTGTGAGAACACACCCGCCGGCACTGCATTGCTCTGCAAAACATCCGAAGTCATCGGAGTTCATCAAGTTGGCGTGGCACCTGCGTTTCAGGGGAAAAGAATTGGTTCTTCTTTAATGAAGTATCTGATTCCAGTGTGCAAGGAATGGCAGGGGGAATTTATCACCCTGCAAGCTTCAGCCGCGGGTAAAGGACTTTACGAACGTCTCGGTTTTAAACCTCAATTTATGATTAGAAGCTACCGCCGTAAGTAATATAAAATTTTAGAATGTTTCCTGTAGGAGTTTTATTTTTTAAAAGTTGCCGTTGACAATTTTAAAAATGAACTATAAATTCATTTTTATAAATGAATTATATATTCATTTTTAAACAAGGAGGAGGACATAGTTATGGTTCAAGTTTTGAAAGACAGTGTTCGTGAGCAAATCTTCATTGCAGCCGAAGAACAGTTTGCAAAAGTCGGATTCAAGAAAGCTACTATGGGTGCAATCGCTCAGGCAGCAGGCGTCGCAACGGGAACTATCTATAAATATTTCAAAACTAAAAAAGAATTATTTCAATTAATAATTACAGATGATTTTGTAGAAGAGTTTTCATCTTTGACTCGTAACAGAGTCGCAGCCTTTGCGCAGTCGGAAGGGCTTAGCTTAGGTCAATCTGCAATGACTGGAGAGGCAGGTGAACTGTTTCGATTTTGGATTCGCAATCGACGTAAAGTTATAATAATTTTGGCGCGGGCAGAAGGCTCTAAGCATGAAAAGTTTGCGCAAAAATACATTCTGAATATGACAGCACAGACGATAGAACAGGCTCGGCAGCAGTTTCCTGAGATGAATATAACTAATACATTTCGTTTTATGGTGAATAAAATTCTCACTGAGTCTGTAAGAGGAATTGTTGCAATTTTAGACAACTTTGAAGACGAAAAAGCAATTTGCGAAGCATTTGCAGCCAGTACTACCTATCAGCTTGCCGGCATAAACGCTTTTATTGCGTGGAGTCAGCATCCCGGGAGGTTCTAATGAATGGTTTTGATATGATGGCTGAGGCAAAAATGCGTCAGTGGGAGAAAGATAAGAAAGATGGATGTAAATCAGCATCCGTAAAAGATACTGTTTCAGTCAGCTCTGGAGAGTCGCTGGAAAAGCAGCTTTATGCGGATATAAAGAGACTCATAAAACAGTCGTTTCAGGCAGGCCCGGTAGAGCAGAAGCAAATGCTGAAGGAAGCTGAAAAATTGCAGATACAGTTGTCAGCAAGGCTTGAACGCAGTGGTTACAACAATATATCCAAATATTTTTCTGACGAGATTAAGAAGTTAAAAGCAGGTAATTCAGAATAGTATTTTTCAAATTAAAATTCAGAATAAAAAACAATTGCAACAATTAAATATCTGGGTGAAAACTTTTGTGCGATTGGGGCCTGATTTGTGGAACCAATTGTCATATAATATAAATTAATCCGGATTTGAAGAATGAAAATATACAAGACAATTTGCCCCTATGATTGCCCTACCTCTTGCGGTCTTTTAGCTGAAAGCGATGGTGAGCGAATATTAAAAGTTAAAGGAGATCCTGCTGACCCTGTCTCGCGCGGCCTGATCTGCCGTAAGATGCAGCGTTACGAAAAATCCATACATTCACCTGATAGAATCGTTACCCCGCTTAAGCGCACTGGCGATAAAGGATCTGGGCAATTTTCTCCCATTTCCTGGGATGAAGCGATCAGTACAATCACGGAACGCTGGAAACTGGCTTTGGAAGAGTCCGGGCCGGATTCGATTCTGCCGTTTTATTATTCCGGTGTTATGAGCCTTATCCACCGTAATTGCGGTGATGCTCTGTTTAATAAAATGGGAGCCTGTGCACTGATAAAGACGCTTTGTTCATCGGCTAAAAGTGCTGGGTATGCAGCCGTTGCCGGAAAGACGGGGTGTCTTGACCCGCGTGAGCTGGCTGACAGTGATTATTATATTGTATGGGGCAGCAACATGAAAGCCACACGGCTTCAAAGTATGCCTGATATTGTCAAAGCGCGTAAGCTTGGAAAGCGTGTCGTGCTCATTGAATCATATGCTAAGGAAATGGAATCTTATTGTGACCAGGTTGTTTTGGTAACTCCGGGGACAGACGGAGCGTTAGCTTTGGCTATGATACATGTGCTGGTAGATGAAGGACTGGCTGATTTAGATTTTCTGCAAAGAGAAGCAGAAGGATTTGAAGAATTCAAAGAGACTCTTGGAGTATACACCCCGGTTTGGGCCGAAGATATTACCGGTGTACCTGCCAAGGTTATAGTTGATCTTGCACGGGAGTACGCAGCGGCATCAGCCCCGGTTATTATTCTGGGCAGCGGTAATTCCCGCCACGGAAATGGCGGCATGACCGTACGGCTTATCACAATTTTATCATTTTTTACCGGCGCATGGTCCCGCGCAGGCGGCGGGATGTGTGGATGCAATACAGGCAGCGGGCCTTATGTTGATTCAGACCGCATTGCTCGGCCGGATTTGCGTACTAATACAGCCCGTAAAGTTAATATCAATATGCTCGGGGCAGCACTGAACGGTGAAGATGGCAAATCTCCCATACGCTGTCTGCACGTATACGGTAGCAATCCTGTTGGTTCTGTTGCCGATCAGCAGGGGATTCAAAAAGGATTACTTAATCCTGAAATTTTTACTGTGGTGCATGAACGTTTTATGACAGATACCGCTCGTTATGCAGATATTATTCTGCCTGCTACATTTTCAGTTGAGCAGTCCGACTGTCATAGTGCATACGGGTATTGCTCATTTGGAACGGCATATAAAATCATACCGGCTCCGGGAGAATGTAAAAGTAACTGGGATATCTTTTGCCTGCTTGCCAAGGCAATGGGGTATAACGAAGACCATTTCAACAGGACCGAAGAAGATCTTCTGGGTGAATTGCTTGCGCATCCTTTGTCCGGTTTGCAGAATATTTCAGACGATGAGTGGAAAATATTGAAAAACGGCGGAGTGATCTCTACACCTTTTGCTGACCACACAGACTGGAAAACTCAGTCCGGAAAAATTCAGATCATCAATAATAAGCTTGAATCACCTATGCCTGAATATCAGGAAAATTACGGGAAGAGTCATCCTCTCCGTTTAATAGCAGCACCAAGCTCCGAAACCTTGAATTCAATTTTTCTGGAACGTGATGAACTTATAGACCGCCGCGGCCCGATGACTTTGTCAATGCATACTGATGATGCAGCAGCACGCGGGATTGTAGATAAAGATTCTGTTCTTGCATTTAATGATATGGGAGAAGTCGTTTTCACCGCCATTGTGACTCCTTTGATTGCCAAAGGAACCGTTGCAGCTACAGGTATATTTAAAACGAAACAGTCTGCAAACGGGAATCTTGTAAACACTCTGCATCATGAGAGGCTCTCTGACATTGGTGAAGCTACTACTTTGAACGATAATACTGTTGATGTCCGCAAGGTTTGAATTGCTTCAGGTCTGTCAAAAGTAGAAGGGCTTATTAATTAAAGTTAAATGTGCAGACTGTCAGGATTGTTTTTTAATCCCTTGGATAGGAAGTATGATTGTAAATTTGGCTCCGTTGCCCGGTGTTGATTCCACTGTAAATGTTCCACCGTGATTCTGGGTTATGATGAAGTAGGAAACAGAAAGACCGAGTCCTGTTCCCGCTTCTGAAGTTTTGGTCGTGAAAAAGGGGTCAAAAACTCTTTTTCGAATTTCTGGGTGTATGCCTGGGCCGTTGTCTTCAACTTCAATGGCAATATCTGAACCATGTGTTCTGGTTCTGATTGTGATACAAGGACCAGTACCTGAAAAACCGTGTATGGTCATGGCTTGCGCCGCATTTTTTAAAAGATTGAACAGAACCTGTTCAATCTCCGTTCTGGAACACATAACGTCAGGAATGTTGTTGTCGAAATCTTTAACGATCTTAATATGAAGGAAATCATATTTCTTTTTAAGATCGTAATCTTTTGCTGCAAGTTTGAGTGATGCTTCAATTAGGTTTTTGATATTAACTGTTGTGAGTTGTTCCTTACCTGGTTTGCTGAATTCCAGCATATTCGAGACTATCCCCGCAGCCCTTGCTCCGGAATCTCTGATTCCTGTGATTATTCCATTGATTTTTCTGACCGTTAGGTATTTCTGCAAACTTTCCAGCGTGCATCCAGCTTCGTTTGCTGCTTTAACATTAGCCTGTATCTTAGTGGAAAATCTGCGTTCTAAATTTTGTGCCCCCTGCATAATACTTCCAAGCGGATTATTTATTTCATGAGCCATCCCGGCTGCCAATCCGCCTACAGACATCATCTTTTCAGTTTGAACCATAATTTCTTCCATGCGGACGCGTGAAGTTACATCATCCATGCGCACAACAACTCCTTTCATCTCCGATCCAAGCAAAGGGAATATTGTAATGGTGTATAAATTGGGGGATTTTATGGAGACTCGTCTTCCTTCTAATGTGTGAGATTTTTTGTTTTTCAGGGATTCATTGATGGCATTGTATATTTCTTCATGACCGGAGAAAAAGATTTCGACTTTTTTACACGCAATTTCTGTTGCTCCTTCTCCGAAAATTTCAAGAGCTTTTTTGTTATATTCGCAGGCCATCATGTTTTCATCGACCCAGATTACTGCCGAGGGCATTGAATCTATTATGTTTTGGAAAAAAGTTTTTGATATCTGAAGCTCCTGTTCACGGGCTTTAACTTTTTCAGACATTGCATCAAAAACTTCTCCAAGCTCATTTAATTCTAAAAATTCACTTTCTTGTGAACTGTCAGTAGGATACTGCCCCTTGGCGACATCAGACAGCTTGTTAATGTAGTCTGTCATCGGCGAGATTATTCTGGTTTTGAATTCATTTCGCAGGGCAATCATAAGCACTAGGAAAAAGCAGATTATAAGTATGGAGACTAATAAGCCCAGCACCATGACAGGTTCTAATATGTATGCTGCAGGGCAGGCTACAAGGATTTTCCAACCTGTCCTCGGTATATGCGAAACTGTTCCATAATAAAATTCCCCGTCAGTTTTATAAAATTGTCCTTTGCCGGAATTGTCCACGTTTTTAAAAATATTAAGCGAGCCTACATTGGATTGAGTGCGAACTTTTTCTCTATCAGGGTGGACTATAAGATTGCCGTAGGAGTCAGTTAAAATAATGATTCTATTGGTTGAGAAGAAACCGTAAATAAACTTTTGGAGCGCATCTAGACTGAGCTCAGCAACAATTTTGCCTCCGTTGTCAACGGGGAGACTTATATAAACAACAAGTTTTCCGGAATTCGGGGAAATTATAGGTGAAGTAAGGACATGTTTATCATGCTCAATATTATTAAAACGAATAGGAAAATCGACACCTTCGATACCCTTGGGAGCAACCGCAATAATGTTTTCATTACGATCGAGCAGTATAAGACGTTCAAATCTGCTGAATTTTTTGTGAATTCCTTCAAAAAAACTCCGTTTTTTCGAAATGTCTTCATTATCGCTGATTATTGCAGCGGACTGTAAAACATCCTCTGCACCGTCAATATAAAAGTTTACGTTTTGTGATAGCGACTTTGAAAGTTGCATGATTTCACGTTCCATTACCTTTATTTGATTAATCCCGATAATGTAGACAATAAGCATACTCGTGAGCAACCCAGGAACAAGAATCCATATTATAAGTTTTTTTTGGAAGATTTTTGTAAGAGAAGCTTTGCTCATTTTTTGCCTCTGGAAACACTGACAAATGTACCATTTCTAACTTCTACAATATGCTTTGTTCCTTCAACATCTCCAAATTCATCAATCCTGAATGGGCCGACTATACTTTTTTTAAAAGTTATGCTGGGGAGAACTTTGGCTAATCCTTTAGTACTGCCGTCGTTTCTTTTGACGGCTTCTGCAAAAACCATAACTGATTCGTAACCGAACGCAGCCGCAAAATTTGGAGGCCAGCCGAATCTTGCTATAAAGCTCTGTTTAAAATTTTCATAGTCATGGTTGCTAATATCTTCAGCAAAATGAACTGAAAAAATAACTCCTTCTACACTTTTTCCACCTGTCTGGATAAGTTCTTTAGTGTAACCCCACATGCTGCTGAGAATTGTCCATCCTGTCTTATCTAGTTTTGAGTGCTGAGCAAAAACGGCTAAATCTCGGGCAGCAGTTACTGCTATAATAGAATCCGGGTTTAGCTTTTTCAGCTTATCCATTATTGTTTTCCAGTCTACAGGGCCGCTATATGAACTGAAATCTACTTCCCCTACAATTTTGCCTCCATTTTTAGTAAAAAATTCGACAAAAGTATCCTTATAAGGTTCAGCAAAAGGTTTGTTTGAGCGGTCCCAGAGAACGGCTACTCTTTTTTTACCAAGTGTTTTAACAGCGTATTCAGCAAGACTCTGGGATAAATTAGTGAGAGTCGGGATTACTCTGAAAAAATTATCGTTTATACCTTGTATTAGGTTGGTAGAGGTAGTGGGCGAAATAAATATAACTTCATTTTCTTTGATTTCTTTAATGGCGGCTAAGGATTGACTACTGGTCATGTGACCGAAAATTACTGAAACTCCGGCTTTGATGAGCTCGCGGTCCGCTTTAACAGCACCTTCGCTGGTGTTTTCATCATCTCGGATAAGGAGTTCCAGTTTACGTCCGTTAATTCCTCCGTTTCTATTAATATCTTCAACGGCAAGAGTTACACCGTTTCTACCTTGAACGCCCAAATCGGAGTATTTTCCTTTTAAAGAGCCGGAAAAACCTATTCGGATAGGATCTTCCGAGCATGAACATAAGAATAGGCAAAGAAAAATCAAAATAAAGAGAACTCTTGGCAACTTCATATTGCTAAAACTGTCCATTGAATTTCTCCGGCTGTGTTGATTTGTGCTTATGGTTATAAATATATACTAAAATATATGAAAACACCAAGCACGAAGATAGTTTTTGAATAACGGATACAGTCGTAAAATTCAGGATGGAGCGATAACTTTTTTGAATATTGAATTTTAAGTAAGCTGTTGATGGTTTAGTCCTTTCAAAAAAAGATTTGTAAGTTTGTATTAAATTGAAATTTAAAATATAGATAAAGTATAAGTGAAAATCTGATATTTATTAAAGTATTGTAATCAGGAGGAACATTATGGGTAAATTGATCAAAGAAGATGAAGAAAAAGGGCGTTTGCACATAGAAACAAGTTTGCTGGGCGAATCCTTGGTAGGTAAGGGATGTATGCGGCGGACTGAGAGTGATGAGTATTTTCGTATGCAGCCGGAGGTTAATATCCTGAAAATCGGCGGGCAGTCCATTATGGACCGCGGTGCAAAAGCTTTGCTGCCTATTCTTGATGAATTAGTTAAGGCAAAGGAAGAGCATAAGATTTTGCTTATGACCGGAGGCGGAACCAGGGCCAGACATGTATATAATATAGGTATTGATTTGGGGATGCCTACAGGTGTGCTCTCAAAACTCGGTGATAAAGTCTCTTGGCAGAATGCAGAGATGCTTTCTGTTTTGCTTGCTAAACATGGCGGGGTTAAAATCGGTCACGGCGATCACCTTGAGCAGCTGAACATGTTTTGCCAGCTTGGATATTTACCGATTACCACAGGTATTCCTCCATATGGTTTCTTTGAACATCCTGCAGAAGTAGGGTCTATTCCGCCGCATCGGACTGATTCCGGAGCCTTTTTGCTCGGTGAAAATATCGGTGCTAAGTCTGTAATTTATCTGAAAGATGAAAAGGGGTTATATGAGGATGATCCTAAGAAGGCGAAAGACCGCGAAACCCTCAAGTTTTATGATAGAATTCATGTAGATGAATTGATCGCAATGGATCTTGATGATTTGATTGTCGAGAGGGCGGTTCTGACGTTTCTTAAAAATGCTAAAACTTTGAAACAATTTCAGGTCATTGATGTGCTCCGTCATCCAGAAGATATTCACGCAGCTCTTCGCGGTGAGCATGTGGGAACAATTGTTTACAAATAAACAGTTATAAAGATATTTTTCCCAATAAAAAAGTGCCGGAAGATGAAACTTCCGGCACTTCTATGGTCTTTTAGTAGATCGATTCAGAATCTGTTATGCAGCTTCGCGCTTGCCTTCGTTTCCCTCACCATCGCGGGTCAGGTAAACAATTTCTGCGCCGGTGTGTTCAGCCAGTTGTTTTAGTTCACACTTACGAATCCTCTTAACCTTTATGGTAAGTTCTCCGCCTGTGACTCCTACAACACGAAATCTCGGACTCTTGTCGCCGTCGGTTGCCTTTACGCGTTCTCTTACGAAAATTTTCATGAAGCCCTCCTTTTGATGTGGTTGTATCTTTATGTGTCTTGGTCTATAATAGATATATATCCTTTAAGGACATATAGTCAAGGAGGACATTGTAAAAATGTCAAAAAAAGTTGGCGGGGAAAAACCCCAGCGTTATGTGCAGCCGTCGTTACTTATGGCTCTAAAGTCAGGATCTTCGTACGGATATCAGTTAATTCAGACTATTGGCGAGTACGGGTTTATGCGTGAAGACGTGCCGCCCGGAATGATTTATCGGCATTTGCGGCAAATGGATGAGGAAGGCGTTGTTGAATCTAAATGGGATTCACAAGGTGATGGCCCGGCCAAAAGAATTTATTCCATAACCGCAGAAGGTCTGGAGATACTAGAAGCCTGGATTCTTCATATGGAACGTCAGCGCAATGCGCTGGACAGTTTTATCCAGCGCTATAAGGGGCAGTAGTTGAAGGGGATACCGGCTGTGGCTTGTAATTATGTGTTTTTTTACGTTTGCCGTGTGCTGGTTCCCATATTCCCTGATCGATGTGTGTTACTTGCAGTACCGGTTTACCCGCCCATAGCGAAGGGCGGATCCAGATTGCATTTTGAATTAAATCATGTGGAAGTGGTACAAGCGGGTCTCGGTCGGTAGACACAACCTCAATTCCTACATTGTTCAGGTCCTGTACGTGGAGAGGGGTAGAAAGATCGCGCAGTTTTCCATATTCAATGAAACGTCCACACCAGCCGAATTTGGTAAGACCTATTGCGGCTGTTGCTCCGATTATTCCGTCATTTGTTCCGCCAAGTCCGAACAGTTCTACTGAATGAGCCGCTTTCATGGCATCTTTTTGGGAGACCTGTTTACCTGTAACAAGCTTGGCGAATTCAACTATCTCATCTCCGACTTCGCTTTCACGTGCAATGCACAGCCCCGGGTCACTGCCGGGAGCGCTGTAATTTTCTATATGTTTAATAGCTAGCTTTTGGATATGCTCAAGCGACATGTCAGGATTGACATCGATAATAGCGCATGCTGAACTGTTGTTTGATGTAAATGGAATTTCGCTCAGTTTAGGCAATTGATGGCGAATAACTCCGATAAGTTGATAGTCGCTGTCCAGTCCGTAGACAAAATCACGAACCAGTCGTCCTGTGCCTATCGGGGCATCTTTGTCGTCTGTATCATCAAATCCAAGGTAAATGCGCATTAGGAGTCTCCTTGTATGAGTCAGCGATGACATTTCATCCTAATTCGTTTCAAGTCAACTCTAAAGATTGTGCTGCCAAGTTAAGCGTATTTTACTTATTCTTGTTAATATCATTTGTAGTAGGTTTGTTTAAAATATTTTTCTTTATATCTAAATTTTTACAGGTGTATCTTTAAAAATAACAAAATTGTTTATTCTGTTTAAATTAATATCAACCATGGAAACTGTACTGTTTCTGGATGAATTAATAAAAAATTGATCGAGCGGACCTTAATTGACTGGTAATGAAGTTTGATACCGTGAATCAAATGTTCTGAGTATCGTGGGTTTGTTAATGATAATATGTTGATAAACAGGTAGATGCAGCAAAATTTTTTCGGGATACATGAAATCATATTTTGCTTTTAGATAATTGGCCTTTTACATTTTGCTAAATGTCTTACACCGCTTTAGGCTTTTTGATTTTTTGATCGTATTCTTGTTATTTGTAATCTATCTTCAAAATCGACCTGAATTATACTTTCCGTATTCACATTAATGTAGATTAATATTTCGGAAAATATGTATTTTTGAAAATTTTATACAAAAAATGTGGATAAAAAGAATAGTTTTTTCGGCTACTAAATTTGCGCATACGTGTAACTATTTGAAATCAAAGTTTTTTACTCCCTTAATAGAATGGCAAACCACGTTGGCGGGGGGCTGGACAATAGTGGCATGTAAATGGATAAATCACATCCTACCTACAGGTTATCAGAAATCTCCATACAAGCTGAAAGTTGTTAGGGATAACATGACCCGGGAGATACTCTGAAATTTTTGTAGAATTAAGTGAGAATATTTCACAGCCACAACATAATTATCATGGGAGTAATTAACAATGTTTGAAGCACCTTATTTACTTTTTCTCGGAGAGGCTCCTGACGGACTGACTGCAAAAATGGCGCAGGGGATTTATGACTGGAGACCTGAATCTGTTGCCGGACAGTTTCGCATGGAAGGCTGCAAAGCAGATCTTGGAATTAAAGATTTAACAATTAAAGATGCTGTTGCCGCCGGAGTAAAAACTCTTGTTGT
The DNA here is from genome assembly GCF_900177375.1 of Desulfovibrio gilichinskyi. Classification (NCBI taxonomy): domain Bacteria; kingdom Pseudomonadati; phylum Thermodesulfobacteriota; class Desulfovibrionia; order Desulfovibrionales; family Desulfovibrionaceae; genus Maridesulfovibrio; species Maridesulfovibrio gilichinskyi. The sequence continues at coordinate 291,246 of NZ_FWZU01000002.1, forward strand.
CGGAGTTGTAAATCGCGGCGGAATTATTTCCGAAAGCTGGAAATCTGTTCTCATAGAAGCTCTTGAAGCGGGAATGGATATTGCCTGTGGTTTGCACAATCTGCTTCGTGATGAACCTGATCTTGCCAAGGCCGCTGCCGATAACGGCAGAACATTATATGATGTACGTATTCCTACAGTTAAATACCCTGTAGCAAACGGAAAAAAACGTACCGGTAAAAGATGCCTTGCTGTCGGAACTGACTGTTCTGTCGGTAAAATGTACACAGCTCTTGCTATGGACCGCGAAATGAAAAAACGCGGCCTTAGGTCAACTTTTCGCGCTACAGGCCAGACCGGTATTCTTATTGAAGGCAGCGGCGTTCCTCTTGATGCAGTTGTTGCCGACTTTATGGCAGGCGCAGTTGAATGGCTCACTCCTGACAACGATGCCGACCACTGGGATATGATTGAAGGACAGGGCAGCTTGTTCCACGCTTCTTATTCCGGAGTAACCATGGCTCTTGTTCATGGCGGACAGCCTGATGCTTTGATTCTTTGTCATGAACCTACCCGTAAACATATGCGCGGCCTGCCTGATTATCAGCAGCCTTCACTTGAAGATCTTCGCGATGTTGCACTTAGACTTGCTCAGGTTGTTAACCCAGCATGTAAAGTTGCTGCTATTTCAATAAATACTCAGCATATGGATGAAGCTTCCGCTCTCAAATATTTGGAAGAAGTCGAAAAGAGAATGGGAATCCCTACTGTTGATCCTTTCCGTCAGGGTGCAGCTCGTCTTGTCGAGGCTCTTGTATGATAATCTCGGCTAAGAGAGAAGTCTTTCCACTGGCGAAGGTGTTTACCATTTCCCGTGGTTCGCGCACTGAGGCTGTGGTCGTCCGTGTTGAGATTGAGCAGGACGGCTATAAAGGGCAGGGGGAATGCGTTCCTTATGCCCGTTATGACGAAACTGTTGAAAGTGTGATCGGACAGATTGAAAGTCTGGAACTGCCTGTCACCCGTGAAGCTCTGCAACATGCTCTGCCTGCCGGTGCTGCACGCAATGCGGTTGACTGTGCCCTTTGGGATCTCGAAGCCAAGATGAAAAATACAGCTGTCTGGCAACTTGCCGGACTTGATGTTCCCGGTCCCGAAATCACAGCTTACACTTTGTCTCTTGATACACCGGATAATATGCAGGATCAGGCCGCTGAGAACGCACATCGCCCGCTTTTGAAAGTGAAGCTCGGCGGTAAAGGCGATATCGCACGCATTGAAGCCGTGCGTAGAGGTGCTCCTGATTCCCGTATCATTATTGATGCAAATGAAGGCTGGACTCCTGAAATCTACGCTGAAATGGCCCCTGTTCTTGTCCGTCTCGGGGTCGAGATGGTCGAGCAGCCTTTGCCTGCCGGTGATGATGATGCTTTGCTTCATATGGACCGTGTACTCCCGGTCTGCGCTGACGAATCGTGCCATGAACGCAGTTCTTTGTCCGGCCTTAAGGGCAAGTATGACATGATCAATATTAAGCTGGACAAAACCGGCGGACTTACCGAAGCTCTCGCCCTGAGAAAACAGGCCGCAGACGAAGGGTATCAAGTTATGGTCGGTTGCATGGTCGGATCATCGCTTGCGATGGCTCCTGCAATGCTGGTCGCTCAAGGTGCGGCTGTAGTTGATCTTGACGGTCCATTGCTGCTTGCTGAAGATCGTGAGTATGGATTGCTTTATGATGAAAAAGGTGCACATCCCCCAGTCAGTGATTTGTGGGGATAGTCCTGAAAGAATTTTATTACCTCCCTATCTAAGGGACTTATATAAGGTGTTGATATGAGTCGTATTGTTTATGTTAATGGTGCTTATGTTCCTGAAGAAGAAGCAACCGTTTCTATTTTTGACCGTGGATTTCTTTTTGCAGATGCTGTTTACGAAGTGTGTGCAATTCTTGATGGTAAAATTTGTGAATTTGAAGGTCATGTTGAAAGATTGATTCGCTCTCTCGGGGAATTAGATATGGGAATGCCTGTAAGCAAAGAAGAATTGCTTGAGATTCACCGTGAACTTATCAAGAGAAACAACGTTGAACAGGGCGCGATCTATCTTCAGATTACTCGCGGTACTGCCGACCGTGATTTTGTCTACAAGAAAGATATGAAGCAGACTTTGGTAATGTTTACTCAGGCAAAAGGCCTGACTGAAGAGAAAGCCGGAATCCGTGTAGTTTCCGCTCCTGATATCCGCTGGGGTAGAAGGGACATTAAAACTGTACAGCTTCTAGCTTCATCCATGTGTAAAACCATGGCAAAGGCTGCCGGCAAAGATGACGCTTGGTTGGTTCAGGACGGTTTCGTTACTGAAGGATCTTCAAGTAATGCTTACATTGTCACCAAAGACGGTAAAATCGTTACTCGTAATCTCTCCACCTCTATTCTGCACGGAATTACCCGCAAGGCCATTCTCAGACTTGCGGCTGAACTTGATATGGAAATTGAAGAACGTCCGTTCACTATTGCTGAAGCTCAGGACGCAGCAGAAGCTTTCTTCACTGCGGCAACAGCTTTTGTTTACCCCGTCATCGAAATTGACGGTGTTGAACTTAACGGTGGTAAACCTGGTCCTGTCGCAAAACGTTTAAATGAAGTTTATATCGAAGAAAGCAGAAAATCTTATATCTAATAGTTTGAATGAGTATTGACCGCGTTTAGCGGAAAACTGCAGATTCAATCTGACGAATAAATGAAAGGCCGGTTAATAATTAACCGGCCTTTTTGCTTTTTTGCTTTTTTGTTTTTATTATTTTTTATTACGAAAGGCTCAGTTCTCTACTTTAAAACAGCGTTGTTGGTATTATTTAGAATAGATACAGTTATTTTTGGTAGCAAAATAAAATTCTCAGAACTCAGAGTCAATGTTTGACATATGCTTTTGAGAGTATTATTTATTCACTCTCAGTACTGACCAGTCAGTTCTGAGCTGTGCAAAAATTAGTAAAAAATAAAATTTCATTTTTATACATGGAGCGGATCGTGAAGGAATATTCCGAAAAAGAAACGCGAATTCTTAATGCAGCAGCAGAAATGTTTACGTCCCACCCTTTTCACAAAGTGTTGTTAAGTGATGTTGCCGGAGCTGCGTCAGTAGGCAAAGGAACTCTATATTTATATTTCAAAAATAAGGAAGAGCTTTATTTTGCTGTTATATTCAGAGAATTTTCAATTCTTGTTGAAAAACTTACTAAAAAAATTAAACAGGGAAATTTAAGTCCTGTTGAACAGTTAACTACGATTATTAAATGCTTGACGAAACGCTTGTTTGCCAAGGCCACCAATGTTGAACTTTTGGGGACTTTTGTTTCATGTCCTAAGAACGAGGAGTGGCAGGAAAAGAGAGTTGAACTTTGGACACTAATTGAATCGGTTATTGTACAGGGAGTTGAGCAGGGCGAGTTCGAAGATTCAAATCCAAGACTTACGGCTCAATATATTCCGGGTTTCATTCGTTCAGTAAGTCTTTTCCGTCCTGAAAATATAGATTGCGAAACAATTCAAAAACATGCGTGTGAGTTTGTTCTTAAAGGTATCAAAAAAGGAAAGTAACATCAGTATTATTAATACTTTTCTGCTCTTTTTGGACCGACAGTTTAAATTAAAATAGGCGTAAGTAAAAATGAATAAAGATATAATAGAATCACCAGATGAAAAAAAGACCCGTAAAAAAGGGTTTAAAGGAAATATTCGCAAAACCGCTCTGATCAGTATCGTGATGCTCATTCTTTCAGGGGTAGTAATCTATCCGTTTTATAAGCATGCAATGACTCATGAATCCACTGATGATGCGTTTGTTGAAACTCATGTTGTCGCTATCAGTCCTAGAGTTTCAGGACATGTTGCCAAGGTACTTGTTTCTGACAATCAGCAGATAAAAAAAGGTGCTGTTATCGCGGAGATTGATCCCAGAGATTATCAGGTCGCATTGGATATTGCCACTGCCCGTTTGGAATCAGCCAAAGCTTCACTGAATGAGTCCGATGCTCTTGTTATTTCGGCTCAGCAGGAACTGGCACAGAAAAAAGCTGAGTTGATTTCACAGACCGCAGGGCTTTCAAAAACTAAATCCGAAGTTGCCGAGGCTAAAGCCGGATATTCCCGTGATGAGAGTGATTTAGGAAGGATGCAGACAATAGCTAAAGCCGGAGCTGTCAGTCTTCAGGAATTCGATCATGCAAAAGCTCAGGAAAGAATGTCCCGCGCAAATCTTAACTCGGCCAAGTTCAGTATCGCTACTCAGTCGGCTAAAGTTTTACAGGCCAAAGCTGTTATAGAAGCCGCTCAGGGAAAATTGCAGCAGGCTTACGCACAGATAGATATGCGCAAAGCTAAACTTCGCGAGGCTCAGGCCGCTGTTGAGCAGGCTAAACTTAATTTGTCATATACAAACGTAGTCGCTCCTTGTTCCGGTTACATAACCAAGAAAGCTATTGAGGCAGGAAACTATGTTATGGCAGGTCAAAATATACTCAGCATAGTCAGTCCTGAAGTTTGGATCATAGCAAACTTTAAAGAAACACAAATTATGAATATGCGCGCGGGGCAGGATGTTGATATTGAAGTTGATTCATACCCCGGGATTGAATTTAAAGGCCATGTTGATTCAATTCAGCGCGGAACAGGATCTCGCTTCACGCTTCTGCCGGCTGAGAATGCAGTAGGTAACTTTATTAAAGTTGTTCAGCGTGTCCCTGTAAAAATCACACTTGATTCTTCCGCTTTTGAAGCAGGGTATAACCTCGCGCCGGGTATGTCTGTAGTTCCAAGTGTTAATGTTTCTTCTGACGGTTCTGATAAAAAAGTATCTGTTGCCTTATCAGATAAGCTGGAGCAGTAAATTGGCCGCTTTTAAAGAACCTGAGGATATGTCTCCGGCAGAACGGTGGACGATTGCTGTTACGGTAATGTTCGGTGCTTTTATCGCTGTAATGGATACAAGCGTTGTTAACGTGTCTTTATCCCATATGATGGGTAGTTTCGGTACAAGTCTTTCGTCAATTACATGGGTGGCAACAAGTTACAGTATTGCCGAGATCATAATGGTTACCATGTCCGGATGGTGGAGTGCTGTTCTCGGTCGCAAAACTCTTTATCTCGGTTCATTTGTTCTGTTCACTGTAGGATCTATTCTTTGCGGTACAGCTACAAGTTTTACTCAGATTATTATTTATCGTGTCATACAGGGAATCGGCGGCGGAGCCTTGATTCCTGTCTCTCAGGCGATACTTCGTGAAACTTTTCCGCCTTCCCAGCAGGGAATGGCTATGGCCGTTTACGGCATGGGTGTTGTGCTTGCCCCTGCTCTAGGGCCTATCTGCGGAGGGTGGCTGACGGATATGTGGGGCTGGCCGTGGATTTTTTACGTGAATATCCCAATTTGTATTATCGGTATATTCATGACCTTTAAATTTGTTCATGATCCGCCGTATCTGCGCCGTGGAGTCAAATCGGTTGACTGGCTAGGAATCGGACTGCTCACCGTCTTTTTAACAGGAATGCAGGTAGTGCTTGAGCGCGGACAGGAAGATCAATGGTTCGATTCAGATTTTATTACTATATTGACCATACTGACTCTAGTTTCACTTTTGGTAATGATTTTCTGGGAACTTCGCACTAAAGAGCCGATTATAAACTTCCGTGTGCTGAAAGATCTGAATTTAACTCTTGGCTCAATTATGGGGCTTATTTTCGGCATAGCACTTTTCGGAACAACGTTTGTCCTTCCTCAGTTCACGCAGCAGTTACTGGGTTATCCAGCGTTCGAAGCCGGTCTGGCTCTTGCTCCGAGGGCAGTCACCTTGCTGTTGTTTATGCCCGTGGCAGGCTGGTTGTATCAAAAAATAGGACCGCGAGCCTTAATGCTGATGGGGGTCGCAGTTATTGTCTGGTCTTACTATGATCTTATGCAACTTAATACTCAGGCCGGGATGGCTGATATGATAATGCCTTTGCTTGTTATGGGAATAGGTATGCCGTTTATGTTTATCCCGCAAAGCGCAGTTGCATTATGCACTACAGCCAAAGCTGATATGACTGACGCTTCGAGTATTTTTACGCTTGCACGCAGAATCGGCGGTAACCTAGGGTATGCTGTTGTCGCTGTTCTGCTGGACAGAGGGACCAGAATTCATCTTGCGTACCTTTCCGAAAACGTAAGTGAACTCAGGCCGTTTTCCCATAATTATCTTCTTCAGATAGGGCAGAAACTTCATGAACTCGGAGTCAGTTCTGTTGCTTCCTCCAAGATTGCAATCGGGATGCTTGAGCAGACTCTTGTCCGGCAGGCAAAAATGCTTGCATACAATGAAATATCGTTTATTTTCGGCTGTCTTTTCTTTTTACTTATTCCATTGATATTTTTATGCCCCAGCAAGGCCAAAATACTTTCGCTGAATAAAGTCCCTAAGAAAAAGGCTGCTCAGGAATAATTTGTTTTATACAATAAAGACCATCTTTTCGTTAGAAGAGGTGGTCTTTTTTTTGGTTTGCTCCTCTGAGTGAAGTAATTCAGTGGATATACGGTTGCAGTATCTTTTTACAATTAACGCAATGATGCTGAACAATAATGTGATGTAGCATAGTTGTAACAATTCTCTATTGCGCTAAATTGTATCTGACTGTAATAATTTGGAAGCTTATCCACATTCATCGATGTTTTTAAATGGAGTTTGATTATGAAGAAAATTTTAGTACTCGTTTTAATGGCTATGTTTGCCTTTGCCGGAGCAGCGCATGCGGAAACTTTGAAGCTGCTGACTTGGAAAGGGTATGCTCCTCAAAAACTGATTGATACCTTTGAAAAGGAAACCGGAATCAAGGTTGAAGTAACTTTTTCTAACAATGAAGAAATGATCGCTAAATTGCGTGCTACCCGCGGAGCAGGATTCGACCTGGCTCAGCCTTCTCAGGACCGTATTTCTTCTGTTCAGGAAAAATATAAAATTTATAAGGCTCTGGACTATTCAAAGATCAAATCCGATCTCTTCATTCCTTCCATGCTTGCAGCTGTGAAAAAGAATACCTTGGTCAAAGGAAAATCCTTTGCAGTGCCCTTTTGCTGGGGAACATCCGGCCTTATTGTAAACAGTGACAAGGCTCCTGAAGCTGATTCATGGAAAGCTCTGCTGGACTCTAAGTACGCAGGACGTGTTAGCTACCGTCTTAAAAGACCTATCTTGATTGCAACCGCGTTTGCCCTCGGTTATGACCCCTTTGCGCTTTACAGTGATATTCCTGCTTACAAAGCAATGCTCGACAAAGTCGCCGATGCTTTAATCAAAGCTAAGCCTGTCGTTAAAAATTACTGGGCTAACGGCGACTCTTTGCTTGAGTCCATGCGTTCGGAAGAAGTCTTTGTTGCAATGGCTTGGGATGCAGGCGGATGGAAACTGCACGGCGACAACAAAGCAATCGATTTTAAAGCACCTAAAGAAGGAGCGCTCGGCTGGATTGATACTTTTGCAATCCCTGCCAAAGCGGAAAATATTGATGCCGCATACAAATGGATCAATTTCGTAATGAAACCTGAGAATGCAGGTTATTTCTCTTCACAGGAAAAATACGCTACTGCATCCAAAGATGCTCTCAAGTTCACCGATGCTGCTGTAGCAGCTAATTTTGCACGTTCTTTCCCTCAGGAAACCATTGATAACATTAAATGGTATCCTCCGGTTCCTGCTAAACTTGAAAGTCTTGAAGGCAAGATTCTTGATAAAGTTAAAGCCGCAAACTAGTGTTAATTAGCACATTATAAACAAAATGGCGGGGGTCTTAACCGGATTTCCCGCCATATTCATTAAAATAAGAAGATATATATGCCTAATGACCTTTCAGTTCATAATATATTAAAGAAGTTCGACAAGTTTACAGCTGTCGATAATGTCAGTTTCGACGTTCCCGAGGGATCATTTTTTTCTATTCTGGGTCCGTCCGGTTGTGGCAAGACCACGCTTCTGCGCATGATTGCAGGGTTTGAAGAGCCCACTTCCGGTATACTTGAGATCCGCGGTAAAAATATGCTCGGCGTTCCTCCAAACCGTCGTCCTGTTAATCTGGTTTTTCAGCACCTAGCTTTGTTTCCTATGATGGATGTTGCTGAGAACATTGCATTCGGTCTTAAACGCCGCGGAGTCAGTGGATCTGAAATTAAAAAGAAAACAGAGGCCATGCTAGAAAGGGTAGGACTTCCGGGATACGGCATAAAACAAGTCAATCAACTTTCCGGTGGGCAGAAACAGCGCGTAGCAATTGCCCGTTGTCTTGTACTGGAGCCTTCTGTTCTTTTGCTTGATGAACCGCTCGGCGCACTTGATCTCAAGTTACGCGAACAGATGAAGGTTGAGCTTAAAAAGCTTCAGGCCAAGGTCGGGACCACCTTCATATATATCACTCACGATCAGTCCGAAGCTCTTGTTATGTCCGATAAGGTTGCTGTAATGAACCGCGGGCGGTTTGAGCAGGTTGATACTCCCCAAAATCTTTACGGTAATCCGGCAACTCCTTTTGTAGCTCAGTTTGTGGGTGATAATAATAAATGGAGAGGAAAAGTAACTCAAAGCAATTCAGATGAAGTGCTGCTTGAAACGGATGAAGGATATTCATTCCGTACAAAAGCTAACTCCTCATGCCCGGCCGGAAGTACTGTAGATCTGTTTCTGCGTCCTGAAGCGATGCGTATTGAGCCGCAGCAGACTGAAGGTCTTAACGTGTTTGATGTGACAGTTAAGGCTATTCTTTTTGACGGGGCCAACAGTCGCCTTCTGACCGTGACTAAAGAAGATCATGAACTTGTTGTGACTCTTCCTCAAAACCGTAAATTTGATCATATCGTGGCAGGGGATGCCATTTCAGTCGGCTGGCATCCTGATTCCGGAATCTGTTTCGAGGCGGAGGGATAACATGAAACGTTCCCGTCTTGCCTTTTGGATTTTTTTTGCCCCGGTTTTCATGTGGTTGTTCCTTTTGATTGTATTGCCGCATCTTGATCTTTTGACCATGAGTTTCATGGGTGAAAATGATTATGGCGATACCGTCTGGACCATTAAGAACTATATGAATTTCTTCAATGAACCGGTGTACTGGTATACTTTCGTGCGCACGGCCATGTTTGCAATTCTTACAACGTTCATCACTTTTCTGCTTGCCATGCCGGTCTCTTTTTATATTGCCAAGCTGGCCCGGACCAAAGTGCAGGGTGCGCTTATGATTATGTTGCTGCTACCTTTCTGGGTCAGCGAACTGGTTCGTATTTACGGCTGGATGATACTTTTGCGTGAGTCAGGTGTTCTTAACTATTTTATGCTTAAGCTCGGCATTATCGATAAACCGATTGAGATGCTTTACAATGATGCCAGCATGATCATGGGACTGGTTTACACTTCCATGTTGTTCATGATTGTTCCGCTCGTTTCGGTCATGGAAAGTTTGGATGACAGCCTTATCGAAGCTGCTCACGATCTCGGTGCAGGGTCGTTTGCAATCTGGCGCACAATAATCCTTCCGCATTGCAAACCGGGCATCACGTCCGGATCAATAGTCGTATTCATGCTTGCGCTTGGTAACTATCTTACTCCTAATCTTATGGGTGGTAAAAATTCGCTTTGGTTTACCGAGCAGATTTATAACCAGTTTATCGCAAGCTTTAACTGGAATCAGGGAGCAGCGTTCGGGTTCTTACTTCTGCTTCTAAGTTCTCTTATTATTTGGGTCGGCCTAAAGCTTACCGGTCAAAAACTCGGGGAGGTGGCATCATGATCCGTTCTCTGCCGAGAAGTAAAAAATATGATTGGTCTTTTAATATCTTCATTTTACTTTATTTCACATTCCTGTTTGCTCCTTTGCTGGTCACCTGTGTACTGGCTTTTAATAATTCCAATTATCCATCGCTGCCGTGGCAGGGATTCAGTCTTGACTGGTTTTTTGCCGATGGTCCAGACAGGATAGGTTTGTTTCACGACAGCCAGAATTTACGTTCTATTGTGACCAGTTTTCAAACAGCGTTTTTCGTTTCTATCTTAAGCGTTGTCGTTGGAACCTGTGCGAGTTTTCTTTTTGAGAAAGAAAATTTTCGTTTCAAGGGTGCTCTATATTTATTGATGCTCGCTCCGCTGGTTATTCCGGGAGTTATTTTAGGTATTTCCCTGCTTTTGGCAGCGAATTATGCGGGCACTTTCTTTGATAATACAATGGGAATAGATTTGGATGTATTCAGACCGAGCTTCTGGCTTGTTGTGCTGGGGCAGTTCTCTTTTATTACAACATTTGTCACCTTGGTTGTTTCGGCGCGACTGCGTAAGTTTGATATTTCTCTTGAGGAAGCCGCGTTGAACCTCGGCGCTACACCGCTTGGAGTTATATGGCATGTCACGCTGAAATTTTTGCGTCCGTCTCTGATAGGAGCCGGAGCCGTTGCCTTTTTGATGAGCTTTGAGAACTTTAATACGACTTTGTTTTTAGTCGGTTCCGAGCCGACCTTACCTATTAATCTTTATCTTCAGGTACGAGACGGCAGTACTCCGGTTATCAATGCTGTTTCTCTTATGCTGATTGTCGGTACATCTCTGCTTGCTTTGGCTAATCTCTATTTTACCAAGAAAGAAGTTTAAGTTTATTTGCATGATAAATATAAAAAATCCTGCTTTGTAATAAAGCAGGATTTTTTATATTCACACTTTTATAAACCGGTATTTTTTAAGTATCGTGAAGCACCAAATAGACCAATGTCTGATTTAGAAGCTGGTAAGCAATTTCCCCGAAAGTAATCGGTCCCACAAAAGGATCTGTTTTTTTACCGTCCAGTTCAGAATACAGATAGTTCAAAATGCAGTTACATGAAAATGATATCGTTTGCCCTGCAACTTTGTTTTCTTTCAGCTGTTTGGTGAATTCTGTTGCATAATTTTCAATTGATTTTGCATGCCTATAGCGTATTCCGGTGAAAACAGGCGCGTAAAAATGAACTTCTCCGCCGGGATCCACACTCTGGAAACTGGTATTAACTAAGGCTCCATAGTAATCGGCTACCAGAGGAAGTTTGGTATCCAGATCATTTTTAATGATATAGTCAGCAAAGTTTTCTTTAACTCCGTTGACCATAACATCTGTACATGAAAATCCGTCTGATGCGAAAGTTAAATTGTCTCCGTCCCCTTGCTCGAAGCTGTTGATAATGCCTACATCAACAACTTTGCCTGCGATCAGTTCAATATGCATAACCATGGCTTTGTCTTCATATACTTCTCCGGTTTTCCCGTTGAAAACTTTTGGAGTAATTTTGCCAAGGTCGTCTAAATGAACACCGGAAATCCATCCGATAAGAGGCTGGCTGCCGAAATCTTTGTAGTTTGGAGCATTAAGGGCAAAGGCTACATGAGCCTCACTTAAGGCTGGAATGATGATAAAACTGAAACCGCCGTCTCCTGCATCAGTATATACAGTCCCAAGAGTATTCGGTTCATATGCTTTGAGTGAAATAGATTTTGTTACATCAGATATGTCGGTAACAAAAATTTTGTCGTGTGAAACAACGCCTCCATTCTCTGGAGACATAAAATATGGGATGGTTCCGCCTATCCACTGCCCTTTTGGTAACTGTTTAAGGAGATTTTCATCTCCGGCAATGAGTAGGGTCTTTCCTGCAGCTATCTGTTTTTCAACTTCGTTGAGACTAATCAACTCCTGTTGCATACTTCCTCCTAGCTAAAAATAGTTTCCAGATCTTGCTTAACGGACGGGTTGTCTGCATTCTTAGTAAACATAGCATGCAGTTCATCAATTGCCGCAGGAATACTTCCGGGGTCGGCAGTTGCACCTCTTATCAGACGGGCAAGCAGTATTTTACCTGCCAGAAACTTTAGAGTGCATGTTTTTTTACCTGTAACAATCTCTTTCCATCTAGCATTGTTTTTTGGGGGGATGCCCATATTTACGTTCCTCCTTTTACAGTTAACAGACTAAGAATTTGATATTTCCTATGTCTGCACGGTTTAAGATCTTTTTATCTGGCTACGGAAAATTTCAAAACATTGTGCATCCTCTCAAGTGGTTTAAATAATTGAATTTTATTCTTATGAGTAGCATAACAAAAAATTCATTATATGTCCGCAATTAGTTCTAAAAAATACGGATATAGAAGTGATTTTTCTAAATTGATCATTTGTTTTAGGTAGATAGGTGATTATTTTTATAATGTTGTAGTCTTGACGTAACAAGATATATGACTATTAAAATAGTTCATAAATAAATTACATCATTCTTTTTGAATGTTATTGGAGATATTGTAATGAAAGTAGATATTGAAATTGAAAAATTGCTTAAAGATAAAAATGCAGATTTATATGAATTCTGCGCTAAGCGTTACGATGGTACATATACTGACGGGGTAACCCTCTCTAGAGAGTTCGACGGTAATATTGAAAATTATGTTCAAGGTGAAGGATGGGTTGCAGACTACAACATTCTGCCGGATCTCTAGGCAAAATGCTTTTTTATATAAGCAGATAAAGCCAGTCTCTGTTTAAAGGGGCTGGCTTTTTTATTAAAATTTACGCAAAAAGTTTAGAACGGATCGGTGACTGACAGCAGATCGATCTGCTATTTTTTAAGATATGCGTCCCGTGTCAGCCATAGTTCTTCCATCCGGTACATATGCCAGTAATCGTGCATGAAAATGTGCCGGGCAAATATATGTAAGCCGTATTGTCTGTATTCGGGGTGCACTGCAAGCCGCTTCCAGTCCTCAGGTATCGCTTCGGTGAGTCTTTCAACGATGGCCGTACGACCCTTTTTAAAGTCTGCTAAGGACTGCGTAATCGTCGGGAGTTTTTTTTGCCCTTGCTCTTCGTCTTCGGTTGGGAAGAAGGGTACGAATTCAGGGGTATCCTCATCAAGAATTCTGGTTATCCTTTCCAGCCCCATTGGCTGCACATCCGCAAGATGAGCCAGGTGTTCAGCAATGGACCAGAAGTTTTCACCGCGTTTGATGTATAAATCTTTTTCAGGGATTGCTGCCACGAATGCTGAAAGAATAGTGTGGCTGTCGCTAAGTCCTCGCAGTATGGCTTCAATATCTGGACGGTGCTGAGACTCTATCATGTTCGCCTCCGTAATGATGTGATTGTACAATGCGGCAATTTAATATCTTTCTTCTTTATTAGATATGCTGAAATTCTAGTCAATTAATTTGTTATTTGTCTATTAAATAAATTGTCGTTTTGCGCATGGTTGCGAACCTTGTGTGTCTAGAGTACTTCAAAATTTATTAATTAAATATATAGGAGTTTTCATGAATAATATTGTTTCCGAATCATTAATAGTTAAGCCTATTAAGCGTAAAGACGGCACATATGTTTTGCGTCTGTGCGTTAATCAAGGTCAGCTCACTGTAGGTATGCTTAAAACTGTCATGGAAACCATGACCAAGTTTAATTTAACTTCACTTAGAGCCACAACCGGCCAGCGCATGAATCTTGAGGGTATTCCGGATGATAAACTGGATGAAGTTATTGCAAGTATTGGCGTAGCTGTTGAAAAGCCGCTTCCTGAAATAACTGTTTGCCCCGGAGCTGGAATCTGTGTGTACGGCGTTCAGGAAACACGCTCTATGGGTGACAAAATATTATCCCTGATACAAGAAAACGGTCCTTATCCTTATAAAATAAAAACCGGAGTTTCCGGTTGTAAAATGTCATGCGGTTTAAGTTATGTGCGTGATATCGGATTAATCGGCGGCCCCAAAGGATGGGATGTCTCCTTCGGCGGAGCTGCGACAAGAAACGCCGGAGTCGGAATTCCGCTTGGTAAGGCTGTAAGTTCAGAAGATGCTTTAAATTTGATTGCTAAGGCTCTCGTGTTTTATCGTGAAAATGGTAAGAAACGTGAACGTACATCCGGCATGATTAACCGCTTAGGGGCAGAAGAAGTGCTTGCCGCCCTGAAATAACATTCTTAATCAGTTTAATCGGTATAAATTAAAAAGCTTAGAAGAGAAATTCTTCTAAGCTTTTTTTTTAAAGTCTGATCTGTTTATAGTTGTTTAACTTGTCTACACCCATATCATTAATATTTGACTGTGTTTCGCCCTGCGTCTTTGGCCTCATACAACTTCATATCAACACGGCGCAGTAGCGATTCCATTGATTCTTCAGTTATGTATTCAGCAATACCTATAGACAGGCTGAGGTTGATATTTGCTGCATCTAATTTGCAGGTATGGTTTTTAATATATTGATTCATATTTTGAATAACTAATGCGCAATCATTAAGATTCGTCTGAGGGAAAATAATTAAAAATTCATCTCCGCCAAGCCTGAAAATGGAGTTACTTTTTCTAAGTGAAGTCTTGAGGCTTGATGATAGATGCCTTAGCACGGAGTCCCCGGCGGCGTGACCATGCTCATCGTTCACCCGCTTAAAGTAGTCGATATCTATCATAGCAATGGAGAGCTTTTGTTTATATCTTTTAGATTGTTTAATTTGATAATCAAGAAGCTGCATTCCTGCTCTTCTGTTTCCTGAGTCGGTAAGCTCATCTTTCATCGACAGCTCAGTCAGTTTCTCATTAAGTAGAAGTATTTCTTTTTGCTTCTTTTGTAATAAAAATTGCTGAATAAAAATATAAATAGAAATGGTCAGGGCAACAAAAAAAACAGTCTTTCTAAAAGGATCATAATACTTATTGTGAACCGGGGCGTGTTCAAGCTTTAAAGTCCATTGCCCGTTTGGAACGTCTACAGGCATGCTGATACCGTTTTTATTTTTCCAGTTGTCGGAAATATACAGCAATGGTTTTTTTGTACTATCCGGGTCATCCCCTTCAAGTTTTATTAAATATCCCTGTTTCTCAATATTGTGTATTTCCGGTGGTAGTATGTCTTCTACAAGCATAAGGGCTATTGTGAATCCCCAAAATTTTTCTTCACCGTTAATAACTCTGAAGACAGGCTTCCGCGCGATTACTGCATACTTACCGTTTTGGATAAGTTTTATCGGACCGACAAAAGTGATTTCTCTGGTTTGAACGGCTTTGAGTGCTCCATCGTCGCGTCTTTTATCTTTGAGCAGGTTGTGGCCCATGGCCCCTTCATTTCCTTTGAGCGGGAAAATATATGATACGATTCCATTCGGGGCAAGCTGTACAGCACTTGCAGCGGAATCGTTTACGACAATCTGGCGGCCCCAATCGTTAAAATTATCTGTCTGATAGTTGCTGGATTTTAAAAGTGCTTCAAGAGTTTCTGTTACGAATATCCCATGTGTTATATCTTTCAGTATGTTTTGAGATATCATGGCGCCACTGTTTAACAATATGTCATGTTGAATGGATTCTTCATGTTCAGTATCCAGCCGGATAACTAATTCACCGAGGCCGGTTAAAATAATTGTAAGAAATAAGCAAAATGCTAATGTTCCTAATAAATAAAGTTTTGCATTTTTTTGCATGTATTACCTGTCTAAATCCATTTTCTCTTCTTGAAGTAGAGTAGCATTCCTACTGCCACAGCACTCATTGCTCCAAGTAAAATATAATAACCGTATTTATAGTGAAGTTCAGGCATCGATTCAAAATTCATACCGTATATTCCGGCAAGAAAAGTCAGCGGAATAAAAATTGTGGCAAAAATAGTCAGAAATTTCATGATGTCATTAAGTTTGCTGCCTATTGCCATATTATATGTACTAAACAGGTCTGCGAGCATTTCTTTGTAAATTTCGGTAGAATCAACAGCTTGTTCTTCCAGACTTACAAGATCGCGCAAGTATGGCATAGTTTCATGGACTATCACCTCTGAATCCAGATTTTTAAGTTTAGATAAAATTTCTCTTACAGGTCGGACCGCTTTGCGTACATATGCAATCTCCCGTCTGTATAAGTTTATTTCTTCTAAAAGATCCGGTTCAGGGTTTTCCAGAACTTCGTCTTCAATTTCTTCAATGCGTTCGCCCATTTTTTCAATAACTTTCAAGTAATTTTCTACAACGCAGTCTAAGAGAGTATATAATAAATAGTCACATCCCCGTACTCTCATTTTGCCGTTTGGATTATCAATTCTGTTTCTGACCGGTTCAAAAACATCGCCCGGACGCTCTTGAAAAGTAATCAGATAATTTTCAGTAAGAACTGCGCTCAGTTGTTCAGACCATACTTCGCTTTGATCTTCATTTAAAAAAAGCATTTTCATGGTAATGAAGACATGGTCAGGATATTCTTCAACCTTGGGACGTTGTCCGGTGTCTTGAATGTCTTCAAGCATTAATGCGGGAAGGTCAAATTCTTCACCGATCCGTTTAATTAAATCTGAATCATGCAAACCGTCTATATTGAGCCAACTTGTTGTCGCAGTGGTTTTAATAGGGCCGGCTGCCTCAAGTGACGGGATGAATTCTTTCCGTAGTGTTTGCGGATTAAAGTCAATAATCCGTAAACGGGGCTCATCCATTCGCTGTTGTCCGATAAAGATCAGTGATCCCGGCGGTAGTCCTGCTTTTTTGTCTATATTTTTAAGAAATCTTGCCATGGTGTTTCGCCCTTATTTTATCGTGTTATAACTAACTGATAATTCCAAAATATAAGAATAGGATAAGAATCGCGAGCATTATCCCCCAGAGGAAAGCCATGCGAATTGCTGTGACTTTGGCTCGCTCACGGTCCCACCATGTTAACGGCTGTATCCCTTGGAGTAAAAAAGTCACCACTCCGGCTAAGTTCAAACATATAATATTGGTGAGAAAAAGTAGACCTGCTCCGGCGGCATGTCCGGTTTCTCCTGCCCCCAGAAAAATTCCGCAGGCACTGAGAGGCGGTAAAATGGATAATGCAACCATCACTCCGACAAGTGAAGTCGGCACTCCGAGTGTGAATGAGATTATGCCTGCAGCGCCGGAAACAATGGCTAAAATAATATCTGAAAAGCTGGTAGTGCTTCTTAGTAAAAGTTCTGAGGAAATCTTCGGCAACCCCAGTAATAAGCCCGCTCCGAGTGATACTAAAAAGGCCAGCGCAACTCCGACAGCAAGCGTTTTGGATGATTCTAAAGCAAGTTTTTTGTCACCGAGTGTTGTGGCAAGTGAAAAACCTACGTTCGGTCCTAAAAGGGGAGCAAGAACCATGGCTCCGATTATGATAGCGACGTTGCCGCGCATAAGTCCTATTACCGCAACCAGAGCAGAAAAAATAACAAGCATCACATAGCTTTTTGACATAACGGACGTGTCTAGAACATCGGAATACAGTTCTTCACGGCTTATTCTGTTTTTTATTGTTACTTCTGCGTTTTTATCGTTTTGTGTAACTTCAGGTTCTTCTTTTTCTGGAATTTTTAAGCGTGGAATTGTTGCTTCTGCTGCGAACACAATAATTCGATATTTTTCATTCCATGAAAAAAGGTTTTCAAGCTTATCAAGTACATTCTCAGATTCCTGAACATCAAGTATTACTCTGAAGGACAGAGCGGAGTCATCGTCCAGCGGAGATGCCCAGAACACGTAGCCTTCATCAGGTCTATGTTCTTCAAGAGATTTAATAACCTCCTCTTTGTCTTCACGCGGTGTAACTATTTCTATTACTCGCAAAGGCATTGTATTACTCCCCGAATGATTTTTCTAAACATTATAGCATGCCGGATCTGCTAAAGTATAGAGTAAAGCTTTTTTACAACTTATATAGAGAATTAGGAAAGATTGCCTCCGGCATCTTTGTTTTGGCCGAGCATATCCACTGTGAGAGGGCTGTCTTTGAAGTGAATATCCATTTGCGGGAAAGCAATTTCAATATTGTCGCGCCGGAAATATTTGTCGATTGCAAAGCGGAGCTCTGAGAGCGTTTTGATAGTGTTATCAATATCATCTATCCACACGCGCAGTATAAAGTCGAGACTGCTTGCACCGAAATCATTAAAATGAACATACGGTTCCGGTTTATCAAGAATATGAACATGTTCCTTTGCAACTTCCAGCAATGTTTTACGTACTAATTCTGTGTCAGAACCGTATGCTACTCCGACTAATATATCACGGCGGAGTATAGAATTATTCTTTGTCCAGTTCGTAACCTGATTAGTCACGAGATCTGAGTTAGGGATCATTATTACGGCATTTTCAAAAGTTTCAACGAGAGTGGTGCGGATGTGAATGTTTTTTACTGTGCACCAAAGAGAGTTTAATTCAATGACATCGCCCTGCTGAATTGATCTTCCGAAGAGCAGAATAAGGCCGCTGATGAAGTTGTTAACAATATTCTGAAGGCCGAAACCGATACCGACACTAAGTCCACCTGCGATAACAGCTATGCTTGTGAGGTTCAGGCCCAGAATACGCATAGCTAAAAGTGCGAAAAGTGACCAGACTGCATATGAAAACAGTGTCTGCATTGAAGGGACAGCTCCCCGCTTACCGCGAGGCCATTTTCGCCCTAAAAGTTCTATGGAAACCTTGAATGCTGAAACGCTGTTTTGGGTTATGAAGAAAAGAACAAGTACAGAGACAACACTACCGACAGAGATTGAATATCCCTCCCAGCCTGTGTTCATAGCCAGAACATTCCATACAGTGCTCTGCCCGAAAAATCCGACCAGCCAGAAATAAGCAACACTGAATGCAATTGTCCATCCCAGCGGAACTGCCAAGTTGCGAATCAGCCCGTTAAGCAGTTTTACATTTTTTTCAGTACTTAAAAACAGTACTTGCCCCCAGAGCATTCCGAATGAGCGGATAAATATGCTAAGGGACCAGAGAATAGCCAGAAAGCATGCCAGCCTGCCAAATCCAAAAAAAGATATAATGACGAGCGGACTGAGAAAACTGCTTTTTCTGGTAGAATCAAGCACTCCTTTGAATCTTGTTTTTTTCCATGCCGGGATAGAACTTAAAAGCCAAGAGGTTATAAGAAAACCTAGGAAAATCAGTGTAACCCATTTGCCCGGAACATGCAGAGCAAGTAAAAAAGAACTGAGTGTAAACAGGACCGCTGTTCGCGTGCGTCCTCTGGCCACCTTATGATCATCAGTGCAAACATATTTAGCAATTTTTAACACCGAAATCAGGAAAAGACCGAAGGAGAGTATTTCAAGAGGTTCCATGGTAGATGGAAATGTTATTCTGGTTGCTGCATAGAGGGCAAAGCCAACCAGAGAGATACTGAAAAGAGATTTAATTTTAAGATGGTTCTCGCCAAGTAAGTCCTTCCAGTCTACCTGCCGCTCCAGAAAACTCTTTAGAGCTACGCCTGCCAATATGATTATTGCAAAGATAGATAGGTGCATTAGAGCGTTTTCATCATAGCTTTCGAAAGCACTTTTAAGTTCAGAACTTTTAATCGACCACCAGTTGTTGTTTTGAAAAGAGGTCGTCCAGAAATTGATGCTGAAAACAGGATTTTTCCCAGCTAATAAATAGGAGCTCCATAACTGCAGAAGGTTGTGTTTTTCACCCTGTTCCAGTTTTTCCAGACGTGCTAGAACTCGCTCCCCTTCTTTCAATTGTAATTCAATTTTTGCAAGCTGACTTTTAGATTTGTACCGTAAGTTAGCTATGGAGGTAAGATTGCTTCGATATAGAATTTTAAGCGGTTCCGGTATATCCGAAGGTATGGAAATGTTTTCGAATGAGTTGATAACATCAATTCTGGAAACGCATTCTTCCTGTGCATCTTCGAGTTTGTTTAGTGAATTCTTAATTTTTTCCCGCAGTTGATTTAGATCGTTTTTAACCTGCTTGCGGTCAATAGGAGAACCCGTTGAGGCCCGCTCGGAAATAAGGATGTACTGAAATTGTTGCAGTGCCTGAGCGTAATTCTTCCGCATAGCCAAAAGCAAAGCATCAATTTGCGCATAGGTCGCCATTTCTTCCACTTCAAAGGCTTGAAAGCTGTGCACTCTGCTTCTAAGCATATCAAGATTTTGATCTGATTCAGCAAACGAACCGGAGGCAGATACAACTGACAGGGTAAAAGCTATAATTGTGCAAAACAAAAATGATTTAATTCTAGTTGCGGTCCAAAGCATATATTTCTCCAGCTAAGATCAAGTCTATGCGGCTATTTTTTTAAAATTCAGTAGTTCAAATAATACGATCTGGTTGCGCGAATGTATAGGAGTAATTATGTTGTATAAATATTTAGAAATTTATTGTTGTATGATATGCTGTTTTATCATAGTTCGTTAAATTAGCAGCTTATATTTTATGTCCTGTTTTAAATGATATTTTAGGGATATTTTGAGTAGTCTTTTAATGTTTGGAAGCATATTAGTCCTTATGATTTGCTGCTTAAACTGATTAGGATTTAATTGTAACTGAGGAAATTTTAATGCGTAATTATATGATTGTAACACCTGATGCTCAGGCACAAGCGACATTGGATGCTATTTTGTCTTCTTCCGGCGAAGGTGTTTCTCTGTACGATATTGCGGCTGTCAGATCTGCCCTTGTTGCGCATCCTGCTGATGTTATATTTGTAGATTATAATCTTCTCATGGAAAATTGTTCAGTATATAGCGATGGTATGAGTGCTATCTGGCAAGGGCATACCGAAGTTGAGGTTGTTGTTCTCGTACAGCCGGAAGGTGTGCGGCGTGCTGTGGATGCGATGAAGTCCGGAGCTGCTGACTATTTAACCTATCCTGTAAGTCCTGGCGAAGTTCAGGTTGTTCTTGAAAGTCTGGATAAGACTTTGATGCTCCATAGTAAATTGGACTATTTACGCGACCAGTTCTGGAATGAAGATGCCTTACACGTTGTCAGAACTGACAGTGTTGCAATGCATGACGTGTTCGATAAAGTTCGCCAGATGGCCGGAACCAGAACAACCGTCCTTTTGACAGGGGAGACCGGGACCGGAAAAAGTCTTATTGCGAAACTTATACATACGCATAGCTCAAGAAAGGAGCATCCTTTTGTCAGTGTTCATTGCGGAGCTGTTCCTGATACTCTTATTGAAAGTGAGCTTTTCGGTCACGAGAAAGGAGCCTTTACCGGAGCCATTAAGCGTAAAATCGGTAAATTCGGTCTTGCCGAGGGCGGAACCCTTTTTCTTGATGAAATCGGTACAATTTCTAAATCTATGCAGATTAAGCTGCTGAATTTTCTTCAGGAACGGACCATCCAGCGGGTCGGAAGCGATGAATCTATTTCAGTTGATGTGCGAATAGTCGCTGCAACTAATGAAGATCTTCTGGATATGTGTGAAAAAGGTCTTTTCAGAAAAGATCTTTATTATCGACTCAATGTTTTTCCGATTGAAATACCACCGCTTCGCGATCGCAAAAGTGATATTTTGTCATTCGCTGAAGTATTTGTAAGTCATTTCAGTAAGCAGCTCGGTAAGAATATAAAAGGGGTTCATCCCAAAGTAATAGATGCTTTTCAGCGGCATCACTGGTCCGGAAATGTGCGTGAGCTTGAAAATCTGATCGAGCGGGCTTGTATTCTTGAGGAAGGAGATCTCATCAGTCCAGCAAGTATACCGCATGAGATGCTGGGCCTTCGGCAAGGTGATGAAGGCGGGCGGCCCGATATTTCTATGGCAATAGGCAGAGCCAGACAAATTGTTGTTGATAAATTTGAGAAGGAATATCTTTCAGAGCTTCTTGAAGCGTCACACGGCAAGATAAAAGATGCAGCAAAATGGGCCGGTATAACTCCGCGTCAGCTGCATAAATTAATGAATCGTCACGGATTACAGCGTAGACAGTTCAGGCTGCCGGTGAAAAAGGGAACTGTCGATTCACAATGATGTTTTTAGGAATTTTGAATTCACATTTTAAAATTTCTTTTTAATAGCCGCTTTTAGTCAAAGAAAAGTTAATTCCCGCCATAAGTAAGCATCATTTTTGTTTTATAAAAAAGGTACTAAGAACTTAAAGTTCTTAGTACCTTTTTTTATATATTAAAATCTAATAAAATTAGTATGTTATAGTTTGGTATCAATTATGCTTTAAGCGGGTAACCATGGTTTCATGGAGGAGCGTGCATGGAAGAAAGAATATTAAAACCCGCAACCGAAACTGAACGACTGACCGGAGTGCTTATTCCAAGCGGCTGGAACGCACGATTCGATGTTACAAGCCTTTCTCTTGCATGCGATGGCGAACGAGAGGTGGGAATAGAAAATTTAAGCGAATATCCCGAACTTTTAAGTTTGCTTCGGAGACAAGTTGAAGTTGCCGGAATAGTGGAAAAAGATGGTGATTTTGAAACATTAAGAATCTCATCTTTTAAAGTGGTAAGTGATATCAATGCAAACAAATAACGAGTGGAAGGGATTGTTTATGAAAAGACTTTGTAATCTGTTTCTAGTTATATTTGTTTTAATGTTATATTCAGGAACGGCATTTTCGGCTGAAGCTCCTTCTGAAAATGGAGACGAAACGATTGTCGGCGTAATTATTTCTATGGATGACGGAATTTTTCTTGATGACGGATATCAGATTTATCTTTTGGTGGGTCTGGATGACCAGCAATATATGGGGTTGACGGTTGAAGTGATTGGTGAATCCATTATCGTCGATGGTGCACCTGCAATTAAAGTTAAAGAAATTAATGTGCTTGACCCTCAGCCTCAGGAAGAAATGGCTCCGGACGATGAGCCCGGAAACACCGCAAACGATGCAAATATAAATAACTGACGAAGTAGAATAATAAAAGAAGGATAAAAAATGATTGAAATCGCTGAAAGCTCAGAATTGGAGCCTCCCCTTTCGTTGAATAATTTTGCGAAGGTGTGGTCAGATGCAGGGAATGAGAATAAATTTGCAGACTCATCTTTAAAAGAATTCCGGAAACGCGTTTATCCTACAATTTCCGATAGAGAGTGGGACGATTGGCGTTGGCAGATAGCAAACCGGGTCAAAGACGTAGATACCATTGAGAAAGTTCTCGGTGATTCAATGGCAGGAGCCATGCCTCTGAGTAAAGGGCTTCCTGCGGCAGTAACCCCGTATTATTTGGGTGTTGTTGCTTCTTCCGGTTCAACAGGTCTTCGTCGTTGTATAGAGCCGACGGTACATGAATTTATGGATGACGCTAATGAAAGCGCTGATCCGCTCGGTGAAGAAGGGCATATGGTTGCCCCGGGATTGGTACACAGATATCCTGACCGTGTACTTTTTCTGGTGACAGATTATTGCTCTACATATTGCCGTTATTGCACCCGCTCAAGGCTTGTCGGTAAAACCGGCCGTCCTCATTCCATGAAAAATTGGAAGAGTGCAATTGAGTACATAAAGAAAACTCCGACCGTTCGTGATGTTTTGCTGTCAGGCGGAGATCCGTTAACCCTTCCTGATGAAAAGCTGGATTGGTTGCTTACGGAACTACGGGCTATTCCTCATGTGGAAATTGTACGAATCGGATCGAAGGTTCCGGCTGTTCTGCCTCAGCGTATCACTCCGGAGCTTGTGAAGATGCTTAGAAAGCATCATCCGCTTTTTATGAGTTTGCATTTTACTCACCCGGATGAGCTTACTGCTGAAACAGCAAAGGCATGCGCCATGCTGGCGGATGCAGGTATCCCTCTGGGCAGTCAGACAGTCCTTTTGAAAGATGTGAATGATGAAGTTGAGACCATGACAAAGTTGATGCAGGGACTGCTTAAAATCAGGGTTCGTCCTTACTATCTGTACCAGTGCGATCCAATTCCCGGTTCTGCTCATTTCAGAACACGGGTCGAAAAAGGTTTGGAAATGATACAGGGATTACGCGGCCATACTTCCGGCTATGCAGTTCCAAGTTATGTCATTGATGCTCCCGGAGGGGGAGGTAAGATTCCGCTTCTGCCTGAATATTATATGGGTAGAAATGAAAAAGGTGTTATCCTTAGGAACTACGAAGGCAAAATTTACAGTTACCCTGATCCGGAACCATGTGCTGAAACATGTACCGGATTTGCGAAGGCATAAAATGAAAATAGGCATGACATACGACCTTAAGGACGATTACCTGAAACGTGGATTTTCGTTCGAAGAGGCAGCAGAATTCGATTCCGAGGTAACTATTGCGGGAATTGAGAACGTCTTAAAGAAACACGGCCATACTGTAGACAGAATAGGTAATATTAATGACTTAGTCTCCCGCCTTGCGTCAGGCGGAACATGGGATATGGTTTTTAATATTGCTGAAGGTCTGAAAGGTCTCGGCCGTGAAGCTCAGGTTCCGGCTTTGCTTGATGCGTGGGGTATTCCTTATACATTCTCAGGGCCTGAACTTATGTCATTAACCTTGCACAAAGCCATGACAAACGCTGTGGTGCGCTCTTTGGGAGTTGCCACTGCGGATAACTTTCTGGTCAGAAGCGTTGAAGATATCTCCAGCGTAAATCTCCAGTTCCCACTGTTTGCCAAGCCCGTAGCGGAAGGCACCAGTAAAGGTATCAGTGCGCGTTCTCTGGTTCATAATAAAGCTGAACTTCGCAGTATCTGTGAAGAATTGCTTGAGACCTTCAGGCAGCCTGTCCTTGTTGAAACATTTCTGCCCGGACGTGAGTTCACCGTGGGAATACTTGGAAGCGGAAGTGACAGCCGGATTGCCGGAGTCATTGAAGTTGCGGCTGTAGGCAAAGGCGATTCCTCCGCCTATACTTATGAAAATAAGCAGGAATGGAGAGAACGAGTTTCCTATGAGCTTGTAGACGACGAAGCAGCCATGAGTGCAGCATCGCTTGCTCTTAAAGCATGGCGCGGTCTTGGATGTCTTGACGGTGGTCGCATTGACGTTCGCCTTGGACGTGACGGCGGACCAAGGTTCATTGAGGTAAATCCGCTTCCGGGGCTTAATCCTGAAAGTTCCGACCTTCCCATTTTGTGGGCACTTGGCGGTGGCAAGTATGATGTTTTAATTAAAGAAATTTTACACTCAGCGCTTCTTAGACTGGGCCGGATAGATGCTTACAGAGGCGCAGCATAATGAAAAAAATTGCCGCAATTGTGAGAAATCATGTTCCATCCAACGCTTCTAAGGATGTTCAGGATGTCATAAATCAAAGTAGATTTGTGGGAAAAGTACTTCGTGGACAGGGCTGGAGTGTTGTTGAAGTGGAACTTGGTTCCGATATCGGCGAAGTTGTATCTGCACTGCGCGGCATAAGGCCGCATGTAGTTTTTAATCTTGTTGAAAGCTTTATGGGATCGGATGAATTAGCCAGTATGGCTCCCGTGATATTCCGAAATCTGGGTTATTCGTTCACCGGAGCGGACAGCCCTGTACTGTTTATGACAAACGATAAACTGGCCGCTAAACGGCATCTGATGTCTGTAGATTTACCGACACCCCGCGGGCTTGATGAAATAGGTTTAAAGCGCGGGCGTTTCAGTCATAAGGGGCGTTATATAATTAAAAGCAGATATGAGCATGCATCTCTTGGACTTGATGAGACTTCAGTGATTCAGGCTGATAAAGCAGAGGATCTTCTTGCGGCAATGGAAGATCAAAGGCAGAAGCTCGGCGGTTCCTGCATTGCGGAAGAGTTTATAGATGGTCGTGAATTCAGCGTATCTCTAATTGAATCACCCAGTGGGGAATGCATGATTCTCGGTTCCGCCGAGATTGCTTTCCGGGCCGACATGGATGTAAAAATTGTCGGCTATCAGGCAAAATGGGATGAAGGATCTGATGCTGATAAATCCACAGTCAGAGGGTTTGAGTTCCGTAAAGCTGAGCCTGAGCTGTCCAGACTTTTGGAAAAAACTGCGCTTGATTGCTGGGAAGAAATGGGTCTTAGAGGATATGCCCGTGTTGATTTCAGAGTGGATGCCAATGGAAAAGCCTTCATCATTGATGTGAATGCCAATCCTTGTCTTTCTGAAGATGCCGGATTCATTGCTACAGCGATGGAAGCCGGATGGAAACCGGAGGAAGTCATTTCTTCAATCGTTAAGAGTGCGTTGGGGAAATATGCAAACTAAATTAGATTGCGCGGGAACTGTCACCACTGAATCGTTTCAATGTGATGTTATTTTCTTAACTGAGCTTGTTCCTGATGATGTTAAAACACTTTGCAAAATTACAGCTCAGACAGGTTTCTTCTCAAAAGAAGAAGTGCTGATTGTTGACGAATTGGCGCGGGCTTCCATTTCCGAGGGCGAGAAGAGCGGTTATCACTTTCTGTTGGTTCTGCCGGAAAATAGAGACCGCATGCATCCTTTGGGATTTGCCTGTTACGGTCCTATTCCGGGATCAGTCGGAAGCTGGGACCTGTATTGGATTGTAGTTAACAGGGAAGATCAGGGGCATGGATACGGTAAAAAAATTGCCACGGAAGTTGAGAGTCGCATAAGAAATACCGGCGGAAGGAAAATCTTTGTAGAAACATCTTCAAGGGCGCAATACTCCTCAACCAGATGTTTCTATGAAGCCAGCGGGTACAAACCGGAAACTCGTCTTTTGGATTATTATGATCTAGGCGAAGACTGCGTTATATTCACAAAAGAACTGAATTAAACTGAACTGGCAGAGTTAAATTTGTCGGAGATTTTTTTATGAAAAGAACACATGGACTTACAAAAGTCAGCGGAAGAGTTTTACCATGGGAGATGAGCCCTGAAGATTCTTATCTGCTTATGATTGCAACAGACGAAAATGAACATTTAGTGGTGGACCAGACTAATGCCGGAGTGGATTTGGAAGATTATGTCGGTGACTGGATTGAAGCCACCGGTATAATAAGGCAGTGTGAAAACTGCACGCGGATTTGTGTGAAATCTTTTCAAATTTCCGAGGACGAAGAGTGGGATGAGGAAGATGATGGGTGGTAGAAAATTTTTGTAGAATTTTTTAGCCCGGCAATTCACTGTGTGAATCGCCGGGTTTTTTTATGCTATAATTATTGCAGAAGATTTTGCAGGCTATTCATTTTGAAAGCCGGGAGTAGGGTTGATCCTTGCTTCAGGTTTACCCTGATGCCTTCTGTCCAAGTGGGCATATTTCTTTACAGCTCTATCCGTAAAACGTTCCAGAATGTTTTCAATGTCTGAATTATCTACAATTTCTTGAAATTCGGAGCTCTCAATGAGAACCGGAGAAAGCCTGTATCCCTGCTCGGAGTCTGGAGCAAATGTGATAGATTCAGACTTAATATCGAGCCTGTCTCCGATAGTTTCTTGCAAAAAAGCTAAGGCGGTTCGCTCGAAGAAGTGGCGGA
Organism: Desulfovibrio gilichinskyi; assembly: GCF_900177375.1. Taxonomy (NCBI): domain Bacteria; kingdom Pseudomonadati; phylum Thermodesulfobacteriota; class Desulfovibrionia; order Desulfovibrionales; family Desulfovibrionaceae; genus Maridesulfovibrio; species Maridesulfovibrio gilichinskyi. Next base: position 318,402 of record NZ_FWZU01000002.1, read on the forward strand.
TGTCCACAGTAGATTCAGCCTTATCAATCATATCCCGATATGCCGGTTCCACTTCACGTTCATAAGCATTGAAAGAAACTTTATCCATATTCTCCTCCATATTTTGAAAGACTGCCAGCGACTGTACTTAGACGCCAACCTTACAGAAAGTATAACATACATGCGCTGGATGAACAAAGGAAAGCGAGAGAATTATGTTTAATTAATCGTGCATGCTCTACAGCTGGAATCGATTTTATAATGATGACCCCGGAATTCCCAAAAAAACACTTTTATCAAATTGTAGGATGATAATGCGGCAGTAATTGCTTGTTGTTAGTGCAGACTTTTATCGATAAGTTAGAGTCTAACGGTATTAAGCAAAATAAACATCAGGAGATATCATGCAGGACAAGGTTATAAATATAAAAGAAAAGTTGTCAAAATTTTCCGAACACTGGTCACCGCGTGTAGTAGCGCAAATGAACGATTATCAGTTCAAGGTTGTGAAAATAAAGGGTGATTTTACGTGGCATGATCATAAAGATACGGATGAGGTCTTTATGGTGATTGATGGTAAAATGCGTATTGATTTTCGTGACGGAAGCGTCGAACTTTCTAACGGAGAAATGTTCGTTATCCCTAAAGGTTTAGAGCATAAGCCCTTTGCAGAAGATGAGTGCCAAGTTTTACTGGTAGAGCCTTGCGGGGTGATTAATACCGGCGAAAGCGGCGGGGAACTTACTGCTGATAATGATGTTTGGGTTTAGGAAAACCGCCCATACATCTTTTCATGGCATTTTTTTAGAAAATCCATCATCTCGGCATGGTCACCGGTTTCATAAAATTTGATCATGCCACCGTTATATTCCGTGAGCCATTTGGCGGGAACCGAAAGCGGCGCATAGCCATTACTAAGCAAATGACCATTTGCCATAAGTAAGCCTGTACGTTTGTTGCCATCGTAAAAGAATTGGCTGCGCGCAAAATCTAAGTGGATTCGATACGCTTGCTCGCAACTGTCTGATAACTTGAGTATTTCATTGATTACAACAGGAAAGAGATCCTCTAATTCATCAGCTTTAGGGGGCTCATATTCCGTTCCGGCAATACCAACCTGCCCCGATCTGAACTGCCCGACTTCCAGAGCTTCATCTTTTGCAATAATCTTTTGTACGGAACAGGCAATTTCTTTGCTAATGGCAAAGGTATCGGTCTTTGCGAGTTCAATAACTTTTTCCCAGCCGAGAATCTGCTGTTTCAGCTTGTCTTCGTCTGCGATTTTATGACCGCCCACAGTGATGCCTTGGAGGTATGTCTGCACCTCTGGAAAAGTGAAGGGCATCCCTTCGAGGGCTTGAACATCGAAGACTAGTTCTGCAAATATCTTTTTAGCTATGAATAAGGCTTTTTTCTTATCCTGTTTCACTGGTGATCCTTTTTGTGTGTGGAGTGGTCGGGTGAAATAGTTTTATAGTTCTTTTGTTTGGGATTTGGAAGGGGCTCTCTTGCTATCAGAAAGGCCATATAAAACAAAATTCAGGAGCTTTTCCCAAAATACTGCTTAAACTAAAATAGCCACCAATAATTAGAAATGTAAAAGATAGTAACCAGATGATCATAGCTAAGTATTCAAAAAAAGTTCCCCATTTGTGTTTTTTACTTTTTGGAGGGCAGTTGTCATACATATCTAACGTGTAAAAAACGTATATAAGATATGCAATTCCAGAATTTAGCAAAGCAAGGATAGCACTTGTTCCAAGACATGTTAGTGCCTTGGATATATCAGGTCCTAATATTTTGTTTTGGACTAGGATTTGTCCAATGAACGCTAGCATTGCAACAAATGACCCTCCAGACACTATAAGGATAGCTTTTGTCGCGTTAAAACCTGCTTGCATGAGAGCATTATGCATAATTCTATGTTGTGCAAGTTGGTCTGCTTTTCCTTGTCTCCATAATGTTAGTTCATGTTCATATTTTATTAATCTAGTTTTTTCGTCTAAGCCTTTCATTTTGATTTCTCATATTTTTAGTTGTATATAAATACTCTTATAAGTTGTGTAATCTTAAAATATGTATCTGCCAATAAATAAAAGCCCAACAAACTAAAGTACGTAGATGCCCACTAACCTCAGTTTTTCATAAGAATGTTGCTTAAACAACTAATTTTTGATTTGAATAAGTTTTTTATAATCTTGTTTCACTGTGAAAAGTATATAATATTTTGACCAATCTAAAATACTGGGGGTTCTCAATGAGTGATGCCATAAATCCTAGGGCAAAGGATTCAATTTGTGATTTGGCTCGTCGATCTTTTCGTGATGTCGCTGATCAGGACTATATTGCTGCAAGAGTTTGTTATCGCTTAGGATTAACTGGTCAATTTGTTTGGATGGCAGAACAAGCTGTTGAAAAATACTTAAAAGCAATTTTATTATTTAACTTTAAATCAGCAAAAACTAAGCACAATTTGGAAGAGGCTTTAAAAGAAGTACATTGTATTAAAGAGATAGAGTTTAATATAAAAAATGAATCTGAAACTTTCATAAAGTATTTAAATCAACAAGGTGTGAATAGATATTTTGATAAGTTTCACTATACGGAAGGAAATGAATTAGAACAGTTAGATATTACTGTATGGGATATTAGAAGGTATTGCCAAATTTTAAATTATGGCCGTATAATAGATGGGAAAAATGTAAGTTATCTTAAACATAACATTGCACAAATACATGAATGGGGAGGCCGTAATGATCCGCATAAGTTTAAAATTGATAATGGATATTTAGAAAAGGTTTTGCTTGATGGAAATATCTCTCAACGAAAAGGATTAATTTGGAATAATTCGTTTTATGGAAGTCGTAGGAAGAGCAAAATTAAGATTCCATTTAAAGCCTTCTTTGCTTGGCCAACGCATGTGATCACTCCTGAGTTCTTTTCTGAATATGAAAAGTTGGTTTACTTTCCTTCTAAGGTTAAGGAAAAGTATAATAAAGGTTAACTATTTGATTTGATGGATTTATAATTGTCATGCTAGCAATAAATCCCCGACAGACATAACATCCGCCGGGGCAATCTAATCCAAAATATTCCAGATATTTATAATTCAACAAAACTAATCATCAAGCTGAATATCCTTACCGGCCAATACGCGATTCATATTTCTAACCGCACACATCTTACCGCACATGGAGCAGGAATCTTCGTGCTCAGGTTTGGATGATTCACGGTACTCACGCGGTTTAACCGGGTCCATAGCGAGATCGAACATACCGTTCCAGTCAAGGGCGGCGCGGGCTTTGCTCATGTTGTCATCCCAGTCTCTTGCACCGGGGTGTCCTTTGGCTACATCGGCGGCGTGGGCTGCTATTCTGGTTGCTATGATACCTTCTTTCATATCTTCAAGAGTAGGCAGGCGCAGATGTTCCGCAGGGGTTACGTAGCAGAGGAAATCTGCTCCGTTCATTGCTGCGATAGCACCACCGATGGCGGCTGTGATGTGGTCGTAACCGGGGGCAACGTCTGTTACCAGCGGTCCTAATACGTAGAACGGTGCGCCGTGGCAGAGACGTTTTTCCATCATCATGTTTCCGGCAATTTCGTTCATAGCCATGTGGCCCGGGCCTTCTATCATGACCTGTACGTTGCGTTCCCATGCGCGTTTTGTGAGTTCGCCAAGAGTGATGAGTTCTTCAACCTGACAGGCATCAGTAGCGTCATTTAGACAACCTGGACGGCAACCGTCACCTAGGCTTAAAGTAACGTCATACTCTTCGCAGATATCTAAAAGGCGGTCGAAATGTTCGTAGAACGGATTTTCAGCCTTGTTGATTTCCATCCATGTGAACAGCAGTGAACCGCCGCGGGAAACTATGTTGGTCAGTCTTCCGCCAAGTTTAACTTTTTCAGCAGTGTGTTTGTTAAGGCCGCAGTGGATGGTCAGGAAGTCAACGCCGTCTTCAACGTGCTTTTTAACAACGTCAAAAAATTCGTCTACAGTAATATCTTGAAGGTTCTTATCGTAGAAACCGACTGCATCGTAGATTGGAACTGTTCCGATCATGGCAGGGGACATTGCTATCAAGCGCTTGCGGAATTCCTGAGTTTTTCCGTAACAGCTGAGGTCCATGATGGCTTCCGCTTTCATGTCGAGCGCCATTTGAACTTTTACCAGTTCAGGCTCAATGTCGCAGCAGTCTTTAGAAATACCGAGGTTTACGTTGATTTTGGTGCTGATCCCTTCACCCACTGCTTCTGGGTCCAGATTGGTGTGCTTTTTGTTTGCAGGGATAATCACAGTCCCTTTAGCCATGCGCTCCATAAGAACTTCAATGCGCATGTTTTCTTTGCGAGCAACGATTTCCATCTGAGGGGTGACAATGCCTTTGCGGGCTGCGTCCATTTGTGTGGTGTATGTCATGAGAACTCCTATTCTGGTCAGTTTAGCTTTCTGCCGAGGACTGCATAGCGTCCCGGAGGGCGTTGATTTTGGTTCCGATATTTTCGGCTTCTACTATTTCAGTAACCAGTGCCACACAGCGCGCGCCGTGTTTGACCACTTCAGCTACGTTGTTTTCTTTGATGCCTCCGATGGCGACAAAGGGGATATCTATATTTTTTACAACATATTCCAGATATTCAAATCCGACGGGATCGCAAACATCGTCCTTGGTGAAAGTGCGGAAGATCGGGCCTACACCGATGTAATCCGCGCCTCGATTCACAGCGTCGCGAGCCTGCTCGGGACTATGGGTGGAAAGGCCGATAGCCATGTTTTCCCCGACCAGCTTGCGGACGGCTTCTATGGGAAGATCTTCCTGTCCGATATGCACACCGTCAGCTTCAACCAGTATGGCTAACTCAATGTCGTCATTGATAATGAAGGCGGCCCCGGCTTCACGGGTCATCTTGCGTATTTCAAGACATTCCTGATATTTGGCACCCATCTTCTTTTCTTTTTCGCGGTACTGAATAAGCTTGATTCCGCTGTCCAGCATAGCCTTGATTATTTCCAGATTGGAACGGCCCTGCGAGAATTTTTCTGCGGTCAGACAGTAAATGTCCGTGTCCAGAATGTTCTGTCTGGTTATTTTGCCAGCGCTCACTTTAAGCCTCCTTCTATCTCGAATTTAGTAATATAGTAGTTTAGAACAACATCAGCCTGTTTGGCTGCGGCAATGGCGACTTTGGGTGAAAAGGGCGGATGATCTTTGGAACATTCTGTTTCCATGTCTCCGACCATGTAAAAATTATCACGGACCTTGCGGGTGATAATCGCATCAGCATTGCCTGCGCCGCCTATGCCCGAGGCTGCAACAATCAACTTCTCGGTCGGCAGAAAGGTTTCAACAACAGTGCGCTTAAGCCTCGCATCATCGAAAGCTTCCACCACCGTGTCGCAATCCTCGAACATGGCTTGTATGTTGTCAGGAGTAATTCTTGTTACCCGCACATCAAGATCAAGATCAGGGTTTACTGCGAGCAGATTTTCGGAAAGAGCGTTGACTTTATACTTATCCAGTTGCTGCAATGTGTAGCACTGGCGGTTGAGATTGGATTCTTCAACCTTGTCAAAATCAACCAGCACAAAACATTTGAATCCGCTGCGAACCAGATGCATGGCGCAGTTGGAGCCAAGTCCGCCTGCACCGGCAATTCCGATTTTTACGCTTTGAATATACTTCAAACGCTTTTCGCCAAGATAGGCGGCTATGCCTCGCTCAGTCCGGTTCAAACTGATTCTCCGTAATGTTCATCCAAGCACTGCCAGTCTTTGAAAACAGGTTGGTAACCGTGTTTTTTAAGAGCCGCACACATTTCTTCTGCGCTGCGTCCGTCGGAAATCTCAAACTGTCCGACTTTTTCACCTTTTTGAGTGTGACCGCCGACTTCGGTGGAAACTCCGGCAGACATTTTAGTGACGCCGAGCGGGAGAATCTGTTCACGGAATTCAGGGTTTTCCCTTGTGGAAACAGTGATGCCTAAGCGCGGCAGGAATATACGCAGTGCTAACATGTTCTGAACCATGTCGCGGTCGCTGGCTATTGAAGCCGGCTGGAATGATCCGGCATGAGGGCGCATTCTTGGCAGTGAGACCGCTATATCTACATTGGGGTATTTTCTCTGCAAATACGCGGCGTGTAATCCGGTCAGCAGGGAATCTTTTCTCCAATCATCAAGTCCCAAAAGGGCTCCGATGTTGACTACCCGCATTCCGGCTTTACAACTGCGTTCAGGAGCATCAAGGCGATAGCGGAAATCCTTTTTAGGTCCGGCGGGATGCAATGTGGGGTAAAGTTCCTCATTGTAAGTCTCTTGGAACATTGTCATTCCGTCCACGCCTACTTTTATGAGATCAGCGTATTCTTCCACGTCCATAGCGTAGATTTCAATGGATACGGATGGGAAGTATTTGCTGAGTATTTTTACGCAGGATTGCAGATATTCAGGGGAAGCTTTTGCGCGGGCATCTCCGGTAAGAATCAGCAGTTGTTTCATGCCTGTTGCGGCAATGGCTTTCGCTTCTTCTTCAACCTGATGCGGCTCCAGATGGTCGCGTTTAATATTATTTTTGGTGTTGAAGCCGCAGTAAATGCAGCGGTTGGTGCAGTAGTTTGAAAGGTATAACGGGGTGAACATTTGAATTGTTTTACCGAAATACTGTACAGTCAGCTTGCTGGCTTTCTGCGCCATTTCTTCTATAAAAGGAACAGCCGCAGGGCTGATCATGGCCAAAAAATCATCAGCGTCAGGTGATTCTGCGTTTATTGCGCGCTTTACGTCTTCTGCTGTTACTGCTGCAAATTTTTCTGCAAGCGGCATAGCTCCGTATTCAGCGCAGATGGGATAAAAACTCATAGTCTAATCCTCGCTCAAAAATCCGGTCAGGGGCGATGATGCACTTGCGTGCCGATGTTTTGCTCCGGGTCCGGAAAGATATGCTTCTCGTCCGGCTTTTACTGCCTGACCGAAGGCTTTTGCCATCAGAATTGGGTTGCTTGCAGTGGCGATTGCAGTATTTACCAGACATGCATCAGCACCCATTTCCATAGCTTCGCATGCTTCAGAAGGGCGGCCTATACCGGCATCAACAATAATAGGCAGGTCGATTTCATCAATCAGGATGCGTACCATCTCTTTGGTCTGAAGTCCGCGGTTGGAACCGATAGGAGCTCCCAGCGGCATAACTGCTGCAGCTCCGGCGTCAACAAGCGAGCGTGCTACGTAAAGGTCTGCGTTTACATACGGCAGAACAATGAATCCTTCTTTTGCAAGAATTTCAGTAGCCTTAGCTGTTTCATATCCGTCAGGCAGCAGGTATTTGTTGTCTGAAATTACTTCGATTTTAATCCAGTCTCCACAGCCCATGGCTCGTGCTAAACGGGCGATGCGTACAGCTTCTTCAGCTGTTCTCGCACCGGAAGTATTGGGCAGGAACTGCATATGTTTAGGAATAAAATCCATAACATTGCCGGTTGTGGATTCCAGATCAACACGGCGCAATGCGACAGTGATTATTTGAGAACCGGAAACTTCACATACTTCAGGAATAACTGAATCATCGGCATATTTGCCTGTGCCGATAAGCAGCCTGCTGTTAAATTTGTGACCGCCTAATTCAAAAATATCTTCGCTCATTTTTTCATCCTCCGCCAACGAATCGGAGTACTTCAAGGTGGTCTCCGTCGTTTAGCATAATATTGTCGAAAGTATCGGAGGGGATGATTTCCTTGTTGAGTTCAACCACTACTGTTTCTGAAGCGATCTGCTTTAAATCCAGCAGTGCAAGAACAGTCATCTCATCGTTTATTTCGGTTTCTTTTCCATTAACTATGACAATCATAATTTGCTCCGGCAAAAAAAAATGCGCTTACCCAAAAAAGGGTAAGCGCAGATAGAAAAAACTTAATATCTATAGCAGCTTCCCTCCGGCAGAATTACCCGCATCAGGTTCGAAGGGACCGACGTTAATGTCATCTCAGTCTAAAAAGACGCCCCTAGCTGCCGAAAAGCTATGACAATAGATTTGCGATGTAAAGCGAAAGGTTATTTTTTTGTAGAATAGTGTTTGTTCAACATTTAGGAACGGAGTCCAGTATTTTGGAAAATAATAAAAAGTCTACATTAGAAAGACCATGGTGATCTTGGAATACCTTGCCGACCATGGCTTCCGCTTCAGGGGAAAGGACTTCTGCCAACGTGACCACTACGCGTTATCAGAAAGGCCGGGGAGCTTTTTTCGTTGGTCCATGTTTTTTATTACTGCGCATATCCCCAAGAATTCAGCCTGCTGTTAGCAAACTGCGCATATTTTCCTTCACGATTGTTCTGGAGGAATTTGTAGTATTCACTGGCTGCCATACGGCGGTTCCCTAAAGCTTCGTAGGAAACTCCTTTGAAGAACGTTATGATAGAGTTTCCGGGCAATATTTTGTTATATTCATTAAAATCGTTTAGAGCCTGATTATATTGTTTTGTGTTGATATTCAGCACACCTGCAATCTGGAGAGCCTGAGCCTGTGCAGGGTAAACACTTTTCGCCCGATTTGCGAATTGCAAAGCTTCAGTATTTTTGTCCTGAGCCATTTTGCATTTGGACATGAGCAGAAGGCCGACATAATCATCCGGCGCAATGGTGAGTGCTTTGGAAAAATGTTTTTCCGCATCGGTAAAAGCTTTATTGTTCATGGATTCTTCACCTTTTTGCATTTCCTCAATAGCCGGAGCTATTTTGCGAATGGATGCGGTGTTGTCCATATAACGTTCTCGCAGAATTTTACCGTGTTTCTTTGCGTATACGGTGTTTCTTTTTTTAACTGCGTCTGCGTAACGTTCTTCGCTCATAGGATGGGAGGCAAACATCTGCTGTATGAATGACGGATCGGTTTTATGCAGTTTGTTGAGCATGGCCATAAGATCGACCATACCATCCGTATCATATCCTGCTTTATCCATATAACTCATTCCGAGGCTGTCCGCCTGACGTTCGTCCGCGCGGGAATAATTGGCGAGCAGTAAGCTCGCGCCTACTGTGCCCACTTGTGAGGCCAGAGGGGCGAGGTCGCTGCCCTGTGATGAAAGAACTCCTACTCCGACGGCCAGAACTCCCTGGGTTGCCATGCTGGTGCTCATGCGCGCGGCCGTATGCCTTGCATTTACGTGACCTATTTCGTGACCAAGCAGGGCGGCGAGTTCCGCCTCGTTTTCAAGCTTGAGCATAATGCCGCGGGTGCAGGCAATACTGCCGCCCGGGAATGCATAAGCGTTGACATAGTTGGCGTTAACGCAGCGGAAAGTATAGGGCATGTCAGGTCTGTGACTGATGGCCGCGATAGATTGTCCCACCTGATTAACGTACGTATTGACTTCGCTGTCCTGCACAGGGCCGTAGTCGGCGGAGAATTGATGAGGGGCGTTTTGCTTATCGAGCTGAATCTCTTCCTGCTGTGAAACCAGCATGAGCTGTTGCTCTCCGGTCACAGGATTTACTGCGCATCCGGCAAGAACTCCTAGAGTTCCTCCTGCAATAAATTTTAATGCTTGTCTTCTGGATATATCTACTGGGCTTTTAGTCGTAGTCATGTTTCCTCCGTGTTACGAATTATGTCCTAGATATATCGGCTCATTAAGTTTGGCAACCGCATACCAATTTATGAAAAGTCGGTGCAAATATATTAACAGTCTAATCTTGGTTAAGTGTTTTAAAAGTCTCATCTATTAAAACTCTCAATTTGGGTATCAGCTCAGTAAATTGAGATGGAGTTATCCCGATAGTTTTTAATGCATTCTTATCCAAACTTCCTATAACTAAAGATAATCCAAGTTCATAACCAAGAGCACTGGCAAAATAATCGGCTACATGAATAACTGCCGCTTCAATGTCAATTTTGATTGTTTCCGGATCATGATGCCCTGCAGCAGCTTTTACAAGGTTTGGCGGAAGTTCCCAATCTTGGCTGAGAATACCTCCAAGTACAGCATGATTAAATCCCAGCACTTCCACTTCTGCATCATAAAAACTTATTTGTTTTTCGTTAGCAATGCGAATAAGTTCAACTGCAAGGCTTCTTTCACTTTCAAAAATTACATGAACTCCAATGTCGTGGAGGAGGCCCGATACAAAAAAAGGTTCAGGATCTCCTAGATTTGCCGTGCGGGCAATTTCCTGCGCAATAATCCCGCAGGCAATGGAATGTTTCCAGAATTTTTCAAGTTCAAGAACCGCTATTTTAGATTTTTTAAACATGCTGAATGAGACTGTTCCAAGAGCCAGCAGTCCCGCTTTTTGTACGCCCAAAAGCGCAACAGCTTTGCTTGGTGTATCAATTGTCGCACTTAAGTTGAAAGCCTCACTGTTTGCAAGGCGCAGAACAGACGCAACAAGTTTAGGGTCTTTGTTGATTATGGCTACAAGGTCATCGGCAGTACTTTTAGGATCGTTAATTACCCGTTTAATTTGAATTAAAATCTGTGGCAGAGATGGAAGGACAACAGTCTTTTTACTTAAAAAATCTCGAGGGCCTGAAGGCTTTTTACCATCCCATGGTTCAACATGTAAAAGCTTAGGTTTATCTTTGAACTCATCCGGATAATTAACCATGTCATGGTAAACCCGTTTTTGAGCATCTGCTTTCAGCATGCTCACAATCTCGCATTTGTCATCAGATTGGCAGAAGATTCTTTCAGCATATTGGTCTGCTGCTTTTTTAATATCATAGTCGATAGAATGAGTGCTGGTAGTCATTTTTCAATCACCTCAAAAGATTTTGAATTACAGTTGCATAAGTCTAAAGATTGTAATTTATAAGTAGCATAACATCAGAACAGTTTGTATTAAAATATTGAATAATGGGGACTTAAGATTGCTTAAGAGAATTCTTTTTAATATAGAGGACAAAGCTCAAAATATATCTTGAAAATAATTTATGTATGAGTGCATTCATGAATCTATTCCCGTTAAGAGTCTCACTGCCTGATTTAAAGGAGATTATACGTTGCCGGATTTGAAACAGACTTCAAGAAAATATGCGACATCATTTTATCATATGGTTGCGAAAAGCTGGAAAAAAAAACGGTTTATGCAATTTATTGAGCTGGTAAAACCTCTTGCAGGCGAAAAGGTAATTGATCTCGGCGGAGCGCAGGGTACTTTTTTTTATGAAAATATTGATCTTGTTAAAGAATACGATTTGCAGGTGGTAATTGCCGATATTAATCCGGATTCATTAAAAGTTGCTGGAAGTAGAGGATTCTCAACATACCTGATGCGTGAGAATGAGCTGCCGGAGATGGAAGCCGGAGTATTTGATATTGTTTTTTGTAACAGCGTAATTGAACATGTGACTTTTCCTAAAGAATGTGTGTGGGATTATACGCAGGATGATTTTTATATAAAGGCTCTTGCTATACAAAAGGATTTTGCAAGTAATATTGAAAGGATTTCAAAGAAATATTATGTGCAAACACCATGTATTGATTTCCCTGTTGAATCTCATACATGGCTGCCAGCATTTTATTCTTATCCCATGAATAGAAAACTTCATGTTGAGCGTTTAAAAAAGATATCAAAATATTGGATCAAAACAACAACTCCTGATTATAATTTGCTTAATGAAGAGCAGTTTAAATCATTTTTCCCCGGCGCAACAGACGTGTTCTGTAACCGCGTAATCGGTTTTGCAAAAGAACTCATAGCGTACAGAGCTGATTCATGAAATTAAACTTTGATGTCCAAGGACGCGGTGAAATATGATAAGAAAACGGGCTCCGTTCAGCATTGCCGGAATTGATATTATGCCCGGAGAAAGACGGACTGTAGAAATAGCGGCGGCCAAACTGTATAATCGGGCAGATCTGTTTATGAATGTTCAGGTTATCCATGGCAAAAAAGACGGGCCGGTCTTATTTATTTCCGGGGCTGTGCATGGTGATGAAATTAACGGTGTGGAAATCATCCGCCGGTTGCTCGGACTGAAGCTGGTTAATTCTCTTAAAGGAACTCTCATAGCCGTTCCAGTTGTTAATACGTTCGGTTTTATCAATAAATCACGGTATCTTCCTGATGGAAGAGATTTGAACAGATATTTCCCCGGTTCAGCCAAAGGATCTCTGACCAGCCAGATAGCATCAATTTTCATGGAAGAGATTGTGTCGCGCTCCACTCATGGAATTGATTTTCATACAGGTGCAAATTTTAGAAATAACCTTCCGCAGATACGTGCCTGCTTAAGTGATACGCAGGTCAGCCAAATGGCTATGGCCTTCAACGCGCCTGTTGTTATTGATTCTCCCTTGCGTGAAGGTTCGCTCCGTCAGGCCGCTCTCGACCTTGGAATTCCAATGCTTATGTATGAAGGCGGCCAGCCTATGCGATATGATCAACTGCCTATCCAAATAGGAACTCGCGGAATCATCTCGGTTATGCGTTATTTAGGAATGCTTCCGGCATTAAAACGTACGCCAAGACGTTCAAAATCTATTTTAGTGAAAGATTCTATATGGGCGCGTGCCGATTCGAGCGGGATTTTCCTGCCGCGCGTTAATCTTGGGGATATTGTCGCTAAAAAAGAAGTGCTTGGTATTGTTACAGATGTTTTCGGTGAAAATGGTTCACAGGTACTTTCACCTGCAAAAGGAATTGTAATAGGCCAGCTTGAGAATCCGCTTGTTCATAAGGGTGATGCCACAAGTCATGTTGCAGTTATAAAAGATATAGGTGACGCTGAAATCGCTTTGGACTCCTTTCAAAAAGAATATGATATTGAATCAAATTATCAACCGTTTGAGGATGATCTTTTAAAATAAAGTATACAAAGAGAAGTCCGCTCTTTAGAATAATCGCGAGATAAACCTTCAGGAGGGGATATGTACTTTATGAAAGCTGTCCGTACCTTTTTAATTGCCTGCTTAAGCCTGATTCTTCTGGCTGTTCTTTCCATTGGCGCAATTCTGGTTTTTAAAATTCCAGTTGATGCCACGCCGCTTAGACCCTCTCTTGAAAAGATTTCTTCTTATGCTTTGGGGCGCAAGGTCACATTCGGCGGCGATCTCAGGTTCATTACTTCCCTTGACCCTGCCATTGAAGTTTCAGATATTATTATCGCCAATCCTCCCGGTTATTCTGATAAAGAATTTGCAACCCTTAAATATGCCAGACTTCATCTAAATGCTTTCAAGTTACTGTATGCAAAAATTGAGATTCATGAGCTGACAGTGGAAGGCATTCGTCTTAATCTTGAAAGCAAGGAAGACGGCTCCGTCAATTGGGATATGGAAATAAAGGGGACAGGCGCAAAGACTGATCCAGCTCCAGCTTCTCGCACGGATCATCTCCAATTAACCTCGGACTCTTTCAGCATTCAGAAAATTTTATTTAAAGATATTCAGGTCACTGAAATAAACCCCGGTCAGCGTTTAGAATACCGCATTGATGAATGCAGCGGATCAGGTAAGATTGGCGAGCCTTTCCATCTTAATTTTAAGGGTAAAATAAATACACACCCGTACACGATAGGCGTGAAGGTCGGCTCGCTTTCAGAGTTCTTGGCAACGCAGAAAAGCTGGGCGGAAATAAAGGGCGAGATTGCCGATACTGAGTTTACGCTGGTAGGTGATTTGCAACTTCCGGTTTCAACGGGATATGCCAATTTGAGTGTTTCCGTTAATGGAAATAATCTTAACAGTTTAAATTCATTGCTTAACGTTGATCTGCCTCCGTTTAAAAAATACGGAGTCCTCTGCGAATTTAACGCGCGAAAAGGGCAGGCCAGTCTGAAAAAACTTGATGTGCATGTGGGTGCAAGTAGACTAGTCGGTAGCGGTAGTTTGTCGCGTTATTATCCTGAAGGTCCTTCTAAAAAAGCGAAGCCGGATATTAAAACTCAGCTCACAGCAGAATTAATTCAGCTTGATGATTTTAAGTTATACGGCTGGTCACCTGCCGGTGGAAGTAAACAGGAAACGAGCAGCAACAGCACCTCAAAAACGGATGTTAAGATAAAATCTGACCCTGACGTCAGGACTTTGCTCAGCCCTGAGCTGATGAACAGTCTGAATGCCCAGTTTAAGTTTGAAGCTAAGGACGTCAAAAAAGGAAAGAATAATTTAGGCCACGGAGTTCTAACCGTAACTCTTAAAAACGGAGTTCTTTCTATTGATCCGCTGGATTTGAATATCCCCGGCGGGGATGTTCACTTTGACGGCACTTTTGCGATAACAAAGCAGGGAATAAAAGCCGGAATCAATACTCTGATCGATAAATTTGATTACGGTATAATCGCCCGCGGAGCAAAGCCGGATACAAATATGGGCGGGCTTATCAGCTTAGATGTTTCGCTAAAATCAGATGCGCCGAATTTTGATGCCATTATGGAACATGCAAACGGTCATTTTCGCATCGGTGCTTATCCCAAGAATTTTAAATCGGGAATTATTGATCTCTGGGCTGTAAATCTGTTTACGGCAGTTATGTCCAGTGTTGAAAAAGACCAGTCAAAGATCAATTGCGCCATACTTGAGCTGAATATTAAAAACGGCATGATGAATTCCGAATCAATTGTAATTGATACTTCAAAGATGCGGATTTATGGAAAAGCCGCAATCGATTTTAAGAAGCAGACTCTTGATGTAGAGGCCGCGCCGAAACCCAAACATCCAGAATTTTTTAATTTAGCAACTCCGGTAACAGTTCACGGGACTTTTAAAGATTTCGGTGTAGGTGTAAGCCCGTTTAATCTTGCTGGCACAGTAATCTCATTCGTAACCAGTCCGGTAGTTGTGCCTTTTGAACGACTCTTTATTAAAACGCTCCCGGAAAGCGGGTCCGATGTATGCTTCATGGATTTTACGAAACAGGAAAGCTTTCCTGACAGTACTAAGAATGCAACGGCCTTGCCGCGTGGGCATGGTACGAAGAAGGGGAAGAAGAAATGAAATTTGACCTCTACAACCAAAACAAAAAATGAATATTCCGCAACCACAAGAAGTTAACCAGAGCACACCAGTTCTGGAATTTAAAAACGTGAATTTCAGCTGGCCAGATGGCAATGGGCTTAAAGATGTTTCATTTGCCGTACCTGCTGGGCAATTTGTTCTGATTTCAGGACCGTCCGGCGCAGGTAAGTCCACATTGCTTCGTCTGGCCGTGCGGCTGGAAGAAGCTGCGCAGGGCACAATCCTTTTGCGCGGTACTTCAATTGATACCTTTTATCCGCCGGAACTCCGTTCTAAAATCGGTTTTGTCCAACAGACTCCTATTATTTTACCCGGAAGTGTGCGCGAGAACCTTTTGATGCCGTTCACTTTGCAAGTTAGAAAAAATTTCACTTTGCCGGATGATAAAGTACTTATGGAATGGATGGAAAAGCTTGCTCTTGACCGTGTCTCTCTTGATGCGGATGCCGGATCTCTTTCAGTCGGGCAGCGGCAACGGATCTGCCTGATCAGGACTGTTTTAACTAAGCCGGATGTGATTTGTTTCGATGAGCCGACAAGCTCTCTTGATCATGAAAGCAGGGTGCGGGTTGAGAACGTTGCCGAGGATTTGGCGGGGCAGGGTATTGTAATACTTATGGTTAACCACACCAGTTATCATCCCAAGTGTCCGCATATGCATATTACCGTGGCAGATGGCAAAGTTGAGGTGATGTTATGACATCAGGTTTCATTTCTATTTCATGGGTGCAGTTATTGGTAGCACTCAGCCTTGTGACCATTTCCGGCGCAGTTTCCGTGTATTATCAGCTCAAACTGGAAAAAGACCTTGCCATCGGAGCCGCCCGTACTTTTCTGCAACTGCTGGCAATGGGGTACGTGCTGAATGTTCTTTTCGGCCTTAATAACGCACTGCTTGTGATGGGATTGTATTCGATAATGGCGTTTTTTTCCGTGCGCATTGTCCATGGGCGGGTAAAAGAGAAAAGTGTTTCGTATCTGCTTCCGACAACTATTGCGGTTTTTTTCAGCTGCACTCTTATTACCGCGCTGGTTACAAAGGTTGTTATCGGGGCTGATCCGTGGTGGACACCGCAATATTTTATTCCGATAGGCGGAATGGTGGCGGGGAATTCTATGAATGCGCTTGCCATATCGCTGGAGCGTTTTTTTTCAGAACTCAGAACTCGCCGGGATGAAGTCGAGATGATGCTTTGCTACGGAGCAGATTATAAAGAAGCCACGGTTGATATTTTCCGCAAAGCTCTGCGTGCGGGGATGATCCCGTCAATTAACGCAATGATGGGCGTGGGGCTGGTTTCAATTCCCGGTATGATGACGGGACAGATTCTGGCAGGAGCTAATCCTGAAGAAGCCGTGCGGTATCAGATAGTTGTTATGTTCATGCTGGTTGCATCAACAGCTCTATCATCTATTATAGTGCTTCTGCTGGTGCGCAAACGCTGTTTTTCATCTGCAATGACATTGCTTCTTAAAAAACTTGGCGGACAGGTTGATAATGGTAAATAATACTTAAAATTTATTGATACACATAGCCTTCTGTCTGTTATGAAGTTATGCCGGAACAAAACTTACTTTGTATTTATTATTTGATCATTACTTTGAATAATCTAATGAATTTAATAAAGTACGGCTGTCGTCAAGTGTCAGACCAATTTCTTTACTCATACCCTTAGATGCTGTGTTTGCCTGCGAATCGAATTCTTCCAGCTTGCCTTCACGCCGTTGATTAATATACTGCTTGCCGTTGCCAAGGTCTTGTGTAGCCTCAATTTGGGTATAAAGTATGTCATCACCATTTTTCACTTCTTTAATGCTTTCACGGGATTCAATACTTGCTTGTTTTTTTAAGACTTCATTTTTATCATAACTTTCATCAAGATGACTTGTCTTATGTAATGTTGGTGCACTGTAATCCTCTACAAGAGAACTTTCACGGTTACTGATGTATTTTTTGCGGATATTATTTTCTTTAGCTGATTCTGTGTCTACTTGCCGCGCTGCGAGTTTACCGTCTTTATAGATTTCATTTTCCCATGATACTTCGTACGGGCGAACATCTTCGCCATATTTGGCAATGTTCTCTACACTGTCAAAGGAACCTTTGTTGATTTTCTCTTCAATTATATCACTGTAGAAACCCGCGTTGGATGAACTTTCCATCAAAGGCTTGCCAAGCAGCTCAGTAGCAGTTTTAGCGCGTCCTGTGGCGTAGTCTTTTTCGTCCATGTTAAGAGTTTCCAACAATGTTGCACTTGGTGGCAGTTTCTTTGATTCTGCCTCTTTCATAGTCATTGATCCTGAACTCTTTTTAACTAGCTTGCCCTGATTATACCATGAAACAGACATTGTTTGTTTAAGTTTGCCACCTTTCGGACGTGGATCGTCAACGTGCTTTGAATCGAAATATGATTCACGCAGTATTTCTCCTTTAGAATCGTAGTTTTGAATAGTAATTTTAAGATTATTTGAATTTTTTATTTCATTGGTTTTTCCTGACTTACTGTCACCTTCAATCCTGCTCGGCCGGTTGGTTTGATTTATAAAATCAGCTGAATTATCGATATTAATATTTTTTGAAATATGCCCGTTTAAAAATTCTTGAACAGATGCAATATACTTAGTTGAGTGTTTGTCAGTAGTTGAGCGTGCAATCAGGTCGTTAATGTCAGTAGACTGAGCATCAGTGAAGTTTGCGAACATGTTGGATAGCTTGTTATCTATCTGTCCTTCAGCTTTGTCTTTATATGCACTCTCAAGGCTCATTCGATCATTCATCCGTCTGCTTACTTGACCGTTTTGATACCAAGTAATTTCGCGCTCCACTCTTGCTGCGGATTTGCTTCCGTCATTTTTAAGCATTTGCAAATTTGTCTTAATGGATTGGTTAAGTTTACCTGCTTTGTCATAAATTTCAGTCTCCAATACAGCACTATCGGCAGAAAGTTCTCCGTGTACAGACTTAACGAGTTTGTCATCATGATATTCATAAATTTCAAGCTTTGAACCTTCAATTTTAACAATTTGCTTGTTCCCGTTAGCTAGAGTTGTGCTCCCTGATTTCAAATCGAAAAGTTTTTCCCATGAGTTAGCAGGAACTGCTTCCTCTTCCGTAGATTTATTATACATATTCAAAGCTTCAGCTGAGATTCTGATAGTATCTTTTTTTTTGGATTGGTTCTGATCAGGTAGCGACTCTATTTGCTCATCCTGTTTTTTTGAATATTCTGCAGAGTAGGGCTGAGTTCCATATGAAATTGAATTAATTGAATCTGTCATGATAAAATTATCCTTATGCTGAAAAAAAGTGGCGACCGTATTTTATTAATACCTCAGACTTAAATAAAGTATCGGACGCTCTTAATATAACTTAATAGTTTCGGTATATATAAAATAATATATGTGTTGATAAAATTGGGGAGGCTGTTTCTAATTTTAAAGTATTAAATTTTCTTGTTGTCTGACTACCGTATCCATGAGAACTTAATAGAAGTTTTAAGAAAAATAAGTAAAATGATTAATTAGAAGCGTGGCAGGATGATAGCTTCGTTCGCAGGCAGTGCTTTTTTGCAATTAATTTAACAATTACTATAAGATGGATTTTAAAAAAATATGAAAGAGATTCGTAAGTTTATTAACGGTTTCAAGGAATTCAGAAAAGAATATTACTGTCGGGATGATTCTCCGTTCCTAGAGTTGCAGGATCATCAGGCTCCCTCGACGATGGTGATCGCGTGCAGTGATTCGCGTACGGATCCATCCCTTATTTTACAATGTGAACCCGGTGAAATCTTTGTTGTGCGAAATATTGCGAACATTGTTCCTCCGTATGAACCGGATACTAAACTTCATGGGGTTTCATCTGCGCTTGAATACGCGGTGAAGTTTCTTAAAGTTCAAAATATTATTATTCTCGGGCATAGCTCCTGCGGCGGGATTAAGTCGTTGATGGCGGATGAAATTTCGGAAGAGGATGAATTTATCAGCAGATGGCTTTCTGTTTTGAGTTCTGTAAGGGAGAAAGTCCGGGCGCATTATCAGAGTGTAAGCGTTGAAGCCTGCACTGCCTGTGAAATGGCAAGTATACTTCATTCGCTGAATAACCTTTTAACTTTTCCGTGGATTGCAGAGCAAGTTGAGAATGGAACTTTGGAGATACATGGCTGGTATTTTGACCTTAAAGATGGGCATCTGTTAAGTTATAATGACGAAAGCAGGCTGTTTGAACCATTAACTTTACCAATTTTGCCTTTATGCGGTTCAGTAGTTAATCAAACAGAATAATCCGGTTGGTATGGAGTTCTCCATAATTTATTCTGGGCCGGGCCAATCGAACAGATGTGTAAGCCTGTCCCAGAACTGACTGCCCAGAGTCAGCATTGAGGTTATGAAGAGAAGTTCACTTATTATCAGTGACCATGTAAGAATTCCGTGGTCCGGCGGCAGGAAGAATATTTCGCTCAGCAGGACATAGTAATATGGTAGCAGGCTTGCTATCATCAGCACTACTCCTATGCGATGCCTGGTCCTGCTGATGTGTTTTGAACTTGGCTTTTTTTTGAAAAAACTCATAAAGCGGGTTTTCATAACCAACATGAATTCTTTCCCTAAAAGAGCCGCCGCACCGATAAAGGCAAGTTCTCCAGTCGCCAGAAATGTTACGGCGAAAGTTCCCGATTTGGCTATGTCTACATCAATAAAAGGGAGTGCCGCAAAGACCAAGAACGGCAGAAAGCTATAACCGATAAGGATTATTCCAAGATAATATTTCCAATCTTTATTCATTGTGCATATCCTGATGGTAAAATTATTGAGTCATATCTTTATAACCTGTCGCGGTTAATTTGAGAATAGTTTTAAACAATTTTCTATAAATTGTGATGAAAGGTATTTAAATTGCAGATAAATGTTGAATTGTTGTAAGTTCGTTTTCAGGCAATGGGTATAGTAATTAAGAGCCCAAGAGGATACAGAGTGGAATTATCATCTGCTGATTTTCAAGATCTTCTTAATAAGAATGATCTCTGCAAGGGGTTATTTGATTCTTCACCGGAAGCTATCGTAATAACTGCTCCAGACGGTTATGTTGTTGCTTCCAATCTTAAGGCTAGAGAACTGTTAGGGTATCTCGATGGAGCATCACTTCCGCAGAATATTTTAGAAACATATTGCAATCCTGCTGAGCGTTGCCAGTTATTGTCTAAGCTTTCTGAACATGGAAGCGTGGCAGGTCTTGAGTTAGATTTACGGCATAAAAATGGTAGTACTATCAATTCACGCATCAATGTCTCAGTTGTTTCTATAAATGAACAATCTCTTTTCATTACAACGCTCACTGATATTACAAAGCTTAGAGCCTCCGAAGTGGCTTTAAGAAAAAGTGAAGAGAAGTTCAGCAATATTTTTGAGGCTTCACCTGATGCGATTTTACTTTTAGATAAAGATAGCCGGATATTTGATTGCAACAAGAAAGCTATTCAGGTGTTTGGATCTTCAAAAGAAGAACTTCTTGAAAATACATTCTTAAATTTTTCTCCACAGTGCCAACCTGACGGACAGAATTCAAGAGAGCTGGTGCTCTCAAATATCTCGTTAGTCCTTTCCGGAACACAATTATATTTTCCATGGAAACAGCAACTAAAAGACGGAACTTTACTCGATTGCGAAGTTTCATTCAGGCCGATTAAAATCGGAAATGAAATTTTGGTTTTATGTATAATATGTGACTATACAGAGCGTTTCCGTGCTCAGAAAAAAATCGAATTGGATGAAATTCGGTTTGAAGCTCTGTATAATTTGTCAAAAATGCGTGACAAAACCTCATCAGAGATTCTTGAATTTGTGCTTGAAGCGGCTGTGCTTATTACTGAAAGTGATATCGGTTATATTTATTTTGTAAATGAGGATGAAACAGAGCTGACCCTCCATGCATGGTCCCGTAATGTGATGCCTCAATGCGCAGTTGTAGAGTATCCTGTTGTATATAAAGTTGAGAATACCGGACTCTGGGGTGAAGCGGTAAGACTTCGCAGGCCTACAATCACAAACGACTACGCAAACTGTTCTGAAAAACGTGGGATGCCTGAAGGACACGTGCCTGTTATTCGGCATATGAATATTCCGCTGTTTGATAATGACCGGATAGTAATTTTAGCCGGAGTAGGTAATAAATCATCGGATTACACTCAAGAGGATGTGAATCAGTTGACTTTGCTGATGGAAGGCATGTGGCAGATTTTAAGAAGAAAAAAGGCTGATGAGGCCCTTTTGCATTCATATGAAGAGCTTGAAAGTAAGGTTCTTAAACGCACAGAAGAACTGACAGCAGCTTATGAAAATTTAAAACTCAACAATGAACAGATTCAGCGTGAAGTTAAGCAGCGCATGGTGGTGGAAAAAAAGTTGCAGGAAAATGCTAATCGTTTTGACCTTGCCACACGTGCGGGAGGCATTGGGGTGTGGGAGAGGCATCTTGTCAGCAAAAAATCAATCTGGGATGCCAGAATGAGGGAAATATATAATATTGGGTTAGATGAAGGGGAGTTGTCAGATGATTTATGGCAAAGTCGTGTGCATCCAGATGATCTTTTTGAAGCTGAACGGGAGATTCAATCGGCTATAGAAAGGTCCGGTCATTTTGACAGTGAGTTCCGTATTGTGTGGCCAAATGGAGAAATTCGCTACATTAAAGCCAGTGCACTTGTCAGCTACGATGAGTCCGGAAAACCGCAGTCCATGTCAGGAATCAATATAGATATTACTGAAAGTAAACGCATGGAAGAAGGATTACGCCGTTATGAACAGATAATCTCCACCACGCCTGATTTATTCTCGCTTGTGAATTCTGAGTGTAAATACGTTATGGTTAATGACGCGTATCTAAACGGTTTCGGTAGGGCCAGAGAGTCATTTATCGGAAGCCATATAGGAGATGTTATTGGTTGGGAAAATTTTAAGAAACGATCAGAACCTATGATTAAAGCCGCGTTTAAAGGAGAAACTGTCGGGTACAAGGTTTGGATGGAAATACCTATCATGGGGCGTAGATTCATGAGTGTGACCTATCAGCCAATTGATTCTTTGGCTGGGGAGGAAAGATTCGTAGCTATTAACGGTCATGATCTTACTGCCTTAAAGATTGCTGAAAAAGACCGCCAGCATATATTTGAGGTGTCCATTGATATGCTTTGTGTTGCTGATTTTAACGACAGTTTTATAGAGCTTAATCCAGCTTGGTCAACGACTTTAGGGTGGAGCACAGAGGAACTCAAACAGCACAAGCTATCAGGTCTTGTTCATCCTGAAGATAAAGGAAGGACTCTTGAAATAAAGAAGCGTCTATTTTCGGGTGAGTCGGTTCATCATTTTGAAAATCGTTATCAATATAAGGATGGTTCCTGGAAATGGCTTTCGTGGAATTGCATTGCCGATTTGGTCCGTAAGCAGGTTGTTGCTGTTGTCCGCGATGTGACAATGCAAAAAAAAATGATGGAAGAACTTAAGACTCTCGCTAATACGGATTCGCTTACAGGCGCAAATAACCGTAGATTTTTTATTGAAAAAGCAAAATTAGAGTTTGAGCGTTTCAAAAGATATGGCGGCACAATCTGCATGATCATGATGGATATCGATGACTTTAAAAATATTAATGATACCTACGGGCATGATGCCGGCGATGTTGTGCTTAAAGAATTAGTTCGCTGCTGTCGCGAAACATTGCGCACAACAGATATTTTCGGACGGGTCGGCGGTGAGGAGTTTGCTGCGGTGCTGGTACATGGTGATATCAACACCGCAAAATTGATTGCAGAACGGTTACGCCGGAAATTAAAAAAAATGGAAGTAGAAATAAATGGAAAAGTGATTCGGTTTACCGTCAGTATCGGATTAGCCTGCCTCTCAGAAAAGGATAACCCTTCGGATAATGATTATTCGTTGGAAGGTATTCTGAAGCAAGCTGACCGTTGTCTATACAAGGCAAAGCAAGAAGGTAAAGACCGTGTAGTCTGGAAATTATAAACTTGTAGTTGTTTAGAAAAAATTAATCTCATGGTTTGCAAAGCGCAGCTACAGTAATTTTAACCACAACTTTTTTTACAGGTTCTGG
Organism: Desulfovibrio gilichinskyi; assembly: GCF_900177375.1. NCBI lineage: Bacteria > Pseudomonadati > Thermodesulfobacteriota > Desulfovibrionia > Desulfovibrionales > Desulfovibrionaceae > Maridesulfovibrio > Maridesulfovibrio gilichinskyi. The sequence goes on from NZ_FWZU01000002.1 coordinate 341,443, forward strand.
ATTATTTGCATAAGCAAGCCCGGGCATATGCCCGTCTTCGGGGAAAAATGCCATAAACAGACCCGGTTTGAACGTTGAAAGACTCGGAACTTCAGGTAGAAGTTTTAAAAATTCTACATCTCGAGTCTGATCGTATAAGACTTCAGGCTCCAGATTTTTTAACGCGGCCCAGCCAAGTATCTCCCGTCCGGAAAGCAGAAATTGAATATCCACATATTTGCGGTGAGCCTCAAAGCGTCCTTCGGCATGAACCTTAGTTTCATATTCGCTGACAAGGGCAAAAACATCTTCTCCATCGATAACATGTTTTCCCAGTTCGAGAGATAAATCTATATCGCTTAGAAATTTAAATGCTTTTTCCCAAGCCGGTCCGAAGTTGTAGAAATAAGCCTGTTCCAGACTGTCTATAATCATAATGGCTTCCTCACTTTTTGACGTTCTGTATCAGCAGAGTTCTAAAGTCAATATGATACATAGATAGGTCTGATTTCTATATGGATATTTTAGCTATTTATTAATCTCTTTAAGTGAATGGATAATCTTTCCCAGTTCAGGATGAGTGTTGATATCGTGAATATCAATATATCGTATGATTCCCTTCTTATCTATAATGAAAATTGCCCGTTCAGTCACTCCGTCTGTTCTAAGAATTCCATATAATTTAGCAACCTTGCCATGCGGCCAGAAGTCTGAGAGAACAGGAAACCAGACTCCTTTTTCGTCCATCTGATGTGTCCATGCAAATTGGCACGGTGTGTTGTCTGCGCTGATTCCTATGATTACTGCATCGTTTTGTTCAAAAAGCTCCTTCGCAATATTATATCCGGGCCATTGATCTGAACACACTGGAGTGAAGGCCGCAGGAATAAAAGAAAGTACTACATTCTTTTTGCCGCGAAAGGAGGAAAGCTGTACTTTTTTGCCTGTAATAGATGGTAGCGAAAAATCCGGCGCGGTTTCACCTACGGCAACTTTCAAACTGCTGTCTGTCGGTTTCAGCTGGCCGGGCTGATAAATGAGTTTTTCAGGTATCTCCGCCCATGAAGGTACGGCAAATACGCACATCAGAAGTATGGCAACTGAACTGTAAAAAATTAAATGCTTAGGCATACGCTTTTCTCCATATTAAAATTTATTCTTTATTGATTGGCTGTCTTTTGCAAGGTTTTCAAAAAAAGTTGTGGATCTTCCATTCTTCCTGCAAAAGAGGTTACTGTTTTAAGCTCTTTTTTATCAATGAGTTTGACCATAAAAAAGTGGGGTGTTCCCGGTTCTCCGACTTCTTCATGTATTTTATATTCAAGATCATCAAAAAGCGGGAATTCAACTTGGTATTTTTTTCTAAAGAAATTTACTTCAAAATCAGAATTACCAACACCTATCCCGATAAGTTTTATACGCCTATTTGATTTTGAATTTTTAAGTGATTCAAACAAGCCGTTAACGTGTGCCGCTTCCGCCTGACAATGTGGACAATACATACTGAAGATTTCAATGATCACAAAGTCGGCACTAATATCTTTAAGCTGCCACGGGCCGCTGCCGGATAGCCCGAGATACGATAACTGTGCAGCAGTCTGATTTCCGGTAAGAGTTATGTCGGGGAAGTTTTTTCCTTCTTGAACAGGCTTGGCAAAGGCTGTTCCGGCAAAAAGAAAAACAGCTAAAACTATGGCTGAAAAATATCGAAACATATGTGCTCCTTTTAATTTTTAATATTAAATACTGATCGTAATAGTATGGAATAGTCCAGTATTAAAATATTATATTTGGTCTGGCACAAGCTTATTGAAATAGAATTAAAACTAAGCTTCATATTATGTTGTGCCGGCCGAAGGAGCTGATGATGACCATTACAAGAGTGCACATAAAGCCGCGGTTGACTGGTTAGGTTAAACCATATAGTTATCCTTGCCTTGCGGATAAGTCTTATATTTATGCACACCATTTCGATGTACCCCTTTTTCAGTACTTCTTTCTGTTTCATAAGTAATCGCAATAATTACAAATAATTGGTCTGTCAGGACCTTCGTCAGTATAAGGGCAATTAAGACATGATAGCGTTCAATTCCTGATCGCCGAAACGATTCTCTATTGCTTTGTATTCACCGTATTGGGCAGCCCCTGTTAGGTTCGCCCTTTTTTGTTTAATAACTAAAAAGGATTTAAGGATTTTTTGATGGTAGCAAGTAATACTATAGTATCGAATTCAAAGGGCAGTGTTCAAAGTGATATTTTTTCAGGCCTTACCGTTGCTCTGGCTTTAGTGCCGGAAGCCGTCGCATTTTCTTTTGTCGCAGGTGTTTCGCCTATTATCGGTTTGTACGGTGCTTTTATGATGTGCATCATCACTTCCATTCTCGGCGGTCGTCCGGGGATGATTTCAGGAGCTACAGGTGCAATGGCCGTTGTTATGGTCAATCTGGTTTTAGAAGGAAATGCGCTCGGCGGGGCTGGTTCACATGCCGGAATTCAGTACTTGTTTTTTACTTTGCTTCTAGTCGGTGTTTTTCAAAGTCTGGCGGGAATTTTCCGCTTAGGAAAGTTCATAAGAATGGTTCCAAGGTCCGTTATGATGGGATTTGTCAACGGGCTTGCGATAGTAATTTTTATGTCACAGTTAAAGATGTTTCAGGCTGACGGTAGATGGATTCAGGGAGAACCTCTCTGGATGATGCTGGGGCTTGTCTGTTTAACAATGGGGATTTTGCTTATTGTCCCTAAAATATATAATAAAGCACCGGGCGCACTCATTGCTATCATTGCGGTTTCTCTTTTAGTTATTTTTGCAAATATTGATACAGCGACGGTTCTTTCCTTTATTAAAGTCAGCGGCGGTACGGGGATTAAAGCAGGGCTTCCGACATTTGCGATTCCCCAAATTCCCTTAACCTGGGAAACAGTAACCTTTGTTACTCCTTACGCTCTGATTCTTGCCGCCATCGGGCTGATTGAGTCTTTGATGACGTTAACCCTGATTGACGAATTGACTGATACTCACGGAAGCGGAAACCGTGAATGTATTGCTCAAGGAATTGCAAATTTCACAAACGGTTTGTTCGGTGGAATGGGCGGCTGTGCAATGATCGGGCAGAGCATCATCAACATTACATCCGGCGGTCGCGGTCGCTTGTCAGGTATTACTGCCGCTGTTGCTTTGCTGTTCTTTATTTTATTTACCTCAGCCTATATTGAAATGGTTCCAATTGCTGCTTTGGTAGGCGTTATGTTTATCGTCGTCATCAAGACTTTTGCATGGAGTTCATTCAATATTATCAATAAGATTCCAAAATGGGATGTAGCCGTTATCATTTTAGTCACTTTCCTTACTGTTAAATATGATTTGGCCATTGCTGTTATTTGCGGTGTTATTATTTCAGCCATGATTTTTGCTTGGGAAAATGCATTGAGAATTCGTGCCCGTAAAATTGTTGATGAGCATGGAATTAAGCATTATCAGATTTATGGACCGCTATTTTTCGGTTCCACAACACTTTTCCTGAGTAAATTTGATGTTAAGAACGATCCTGATGTTGTTATTATCGACTTTCAGGAATCGCGAATCATGGATCAATCTGCCATTGAAACGGTTAATAAGATAACTGAAATGTATCAACGTGCAGGAAAAACCATTCATTTATGGCATCTCAGTAAAGATTGTGTGCGTTTGATTAAAAAGGCTGAGAAAATATGTGTTGTTAACGTGCTTTCAGATCCTAATTATTTTGTAAGTATCGATAACTATGATGAATTTATGAATGAGCTTAAGGCTTAATCTTAACTGATAATTCGTTATAAAATATAAATATATAAACGGCTTAGGAGATTAATCTTCTAAGCCGTTTTCATGTTTATGAAAGTAAAAAACTCGCATTTCGTATGATAAATTGCTATCTGTATTGAATTAACGTTTAAAAATATCTCTAAGTATAATGTTTTATTATTAAAATTGGAAATTCATGAAAAACATTGTCGTTATTATACTGCTTTTTTTTGCCGCATTTTCTTTCATAGAAAGCACGCCTGTTTTTGCTGCGAAGCCTCCTTCCAGAGTTGAGCTTACAGAAAGAGAGAAAGCTTTTATAAGAGCTCACCCTGTGATTACTTTGGGAACTGAGAAAGACTGGGAACCGTATGTTATTGTGAATGCTGAGGGTTCTATTTCAGGAATTGATTCGGAAGTCCTAGGTAAAATCAATAAGCTGACTGGAGCTGGTTTTGCGCTGCGTGCCGGCAACTGGCTGGATATGCAGAAAAAAGCTAAATCAGGTTTGATTGACGGGTTAAGCACCGGGGCAGTTCAAGAAGAACGGGAAGACTATCTTAATTTTTCAAATTCATACTCGAGCACACAGAAGATGATGCTTGTTCCTCTAGGCAATCCTAAAAAGATTATGTCTAATCGTGATCTTGATGGTAAAACAATAGCTATTCATAAAGGGAATATGGCAGATGAAAAGCTCGCTACTGACTTTAAAAACTCCCGTATTTTAGAATGTGCAACATTAGAGGAAGTGATTGAAGCTGTTGCAAGTAACAGAGCCGATGCCACTTTTGGAAATGGCGGGACATTATACTATGCAAATAAACTCGGTCTTCCATATATACAGGTTGCTTATCCGTTAGGTAATGAATTGAAGCTTGTTTTTGCTGTTCGCAAAGACTGGCCTGAAGCAATAGGTATTCTTAATAAAGGGCTTGCGGCAATATCTGAGAATGAGCTTGTTAAGCTACGTAATAAATGGCTTCAACCTGATGAAAAGATGTTGCCGGAACCGATGATATCTCTCAATGAATCTGAACAAGAATATCTTTCGTCAGTTGATTATATTTCGATGAGTATAGATCCTGGCTGGATGCCATATGAAGAGCTGAATGAAGAGGGGCAGTATGTTGGACTGACAGCTGATTATATGGATATCCTCTCTAAGCGTATAGGTAAGAAGTTTCGATTGATCCCTACTGATTCTTGGGCGCAGACATTGACTTTCGCTCGGGAAAGAAAGTGTGACATTGTTCCTTCCGCTATTTCGACTCCAAGTCGGCGAGAGTATTTAAATTTCAGTTCAGCTTATTTGCCATTTCCACTTGTTGTTGCAACTGGGCTTGATAAAATGTTTATCGATAATTTTGATAGTGTTGCGGATCAGACCTTCACTGTAGTCAAAGGGTATGCAGCTATTGAACTGCTTCGTTTAAAATACCCGAAGATAAAAATTGTTGAGGTGAAAGATGCGCTTACAGGTCTTGAAAAAGTTCATGAAGACGGGATTTTAGGCTATATTGATACGATTCCTGCAATCAGTTATCAAATCCAGAAAAATGGTATTTTTGATGTTAAAATTTCCGGTCAAGTCGGTTTAAAGTACGACCTGACTGTCGGAGTTAGAAATGACAGCCCGGAGCTATTATCAATTATCAATAAGGCGATAGCTTCTGTTACAAAGGAAGAGCGATTAAATATTATGAATCGCTGGGTATCAGTTCGCTATGATAAAGGGGTTGATTATTGGCTTATTGGGAAAGTCTTAACCGCATTGGTCGTTATTATTCTGTTGTTGCTGTATCGGTATAGTTTTGTTTCGAGGTATAATAAGAAACTTCTTTTAATGAATTCTAAACTAGATTTACTCTATAAGACTGACAGACTTACACAAGTTTACAACAGGTATATGTTAGATAGTGAAATGGAGAGGGAACTTGCAAGGGCTGCTAGATACGACTCTCCTTTTTCTGTGATTTTGCTGGATATAGATCATTTTAAAAAAGTTAATGATAATTATGGCCATCATGCAGGTGATACTGTTCTTGTCGCTATTTCATCACTGCTTTCAATTAATGTGAGAGAGACGGATGTCCTTGGGCGCTGGGGAGGGGAGGAGTTCTTGGTTATTTGCCCTGAAACTTCGCTTGAAGGAGCCGCACTTCTTGCAGAAAAACTTCGCACCAAAATTGAAGAATTACATTTTCCTGCGATGAAAGAGAATGTCACAGCAAGCTTAGGTGTAGCTGCATATGTAAAGGGAGAAACAGGGGAAGACCTTGTTAAGCGAGCGGACGATGCCCTTTACAGCGCAAAAAATATGTCTCGTAATTGTGTGGTAATTGCCTACGATAAATAAACAAATTTTGGCCAGGTTAATTAAATTAAAACGGCTATCCCCATTAAAGGGGTAGCCGTTTTTTGTGTTAAATTGCTTAATAAATGTATTAAAGAGTTTGCTTTGTAATGTAGCTTTAAGTCTTTAACTCAGGTATGTGTGATCAAATGAATCTTTTTTAAATAGAGGCTGGTTGCATATGAGTACAGATAATCAATGGATTAATAATAAGATCAAACTGGGGATTGCTAAGTGTCTTTTAGGGGAAAAGGTCCGGTATGATGGTTCGCAAAAATTGGACCGCTATTTGCGTGATGTTCTCGGTCAATACGTAGAATGGGTCCCCGTGTGCCCTGAGGTTGAATGCGGCATGTCTATCCCGCGTGAGGCTGTCCGCCTCGTGGGGGATTTGGAATCGCCAAGGCTTGTCGGGCGCAGTTCCGGCAAGGACTGGACCGATACGATGCATGAATGGGGAAAAGAAAGATTGGACCGTTTGGCAAGCGAAGGTATCTGCGGATATGTTTTTAAATTCGGTTCTCCGTCAAGCGGTATGAACAGAGTGAAAGTTTATCAGGAAGGGAATCGAGTCCGCCATGACGGAACCGGAATGTGGGCGCGCATGGTCATGGAAAAGTTTACGGATCTGCCGTTTGAAGATGACGGAAGATTACATGATCCGGCTTTGCGTGAGAGCTTTATCTCACGGGTTTTCACGCTGAAACGCTGGCGTGACGCCATGTCTGAAGGTTTTACTGCAAGAACTCTGGTTGAATTTCATACACGGCATAAAATGTTGATAATGGCTCATAATGAAAAGATTTATAGAGCAATGGGAAAAATTGTTGCTAAAGCCGGAACAGATGTTCCTGAGCGTGTTTTTCCTGAGTATTTTGAAATGCTTTTTAACGCTTTGACTTATAAACTTACAGTCAAAAAGCATATAAATGTTTTGATGCATGCTTTCGGCTATTTTAAAAAGGATCTGAATGCAGATGAAAAGCAGGAAATGCTTGAACTGCTGGACCAATTCAGCAAAGAATTGATCCCGCTGGTTGCTCCTGTTACATTGCTTAATCATTATGTAAGGAAGTATTCAAAAGAGTATTTAGCAAAGCAATATTATCTGAATCCTTATCCCGCAGAACTTATGCTGAGGAATCATGTCTAAATTACAACATGAAGTGAAAACCGCACAGTTGTCGGGGAATATCCCTTTCAACGAACGGGGTAAGTATACAATCTGTGTTCTTGGGGCTACCGGTTATGTCGGCGGACGCCTTGTTCCTGAGCTTCTTGAAAAAGGGTGGAGGGTTCGCGCTGTAGGGCGTTCGCTTTCCAAATTAAAATGCCGTTCTTTTGCTTTGCACGAGCGTTGTGAAGTAGTCGCGGCAGACTTATTTGACTCCGCATCATTGTTAACTGCACTTAACGGCTGCCTTGCTGCGTACTATCTTGTTCATTCCATGCAGGCCGGAGTCGGAGACTTTGTGGCAAAAGACAGAACCGCCGCGCACAACGCAGTGCAAGCCGCACAGGATGCAGGTCTTGAGAGGTTGATTTATCTTGGCGGACTTATCCCTGATGATCCACATATCAGCCATCATTTGAAGTCTAGAGCTGAGGTCGGAGATATATTATCAAGTGGTAAAGTTCCCTGCACGGCTTTCAGAGCTGGAGTTATTATCGGTTCCGGCAGTGCTTCATTTGAAATGATACGGTACTTGGTTGACCGTTTACCAGTTATGATTACGCCTAAATGGGTACAGACAGAAACTCAACCCATAAGTATCCGCGATGTTCTGTTCTATCTTTCGGACTGTCTGGAATATCCCGTAACAACAGGCAATTCCTTTGATATTGGCGGCCCGTATATTGAAACATATGAGCGGCTTTTCCGTGTTTATCAGGAGGAGGCCGGACTCCGCAAAAGGATTATTATTCCAGTCCCTTTTCTTACGCCGAGACTTTCGTCTCACTGGCTTGGTTTAGTTTCGCCGATACCTGCTGCACTGGCTAAACCGCTGGTGCTCGGGCTACGCAATCGCGTGGTTTGCAAAGATTATCGCATTCGTGAGATTATGCCGCGTGAATTGTCCAGTTGTCGTCTCGCCATCCGCAGGGCTTTAGATAAGGTTTCGCAACATCTGGTCGACAGTTGCTGGTCGGATGCAGGCGTGATCCGTTCTCCTGAATGGGCTGTTTGCGGTGATGCCGGATATACCGGCGGAACGGTGTTTCATACTGCTTACCGAATCAAATTACAGATATGCAGTGAAAAATTATGGGCGAGTATCTTAGCTATAGGAGGCGCGAACGGTTGGTATGGCTGGAATGCTTTATGGAGCGTTCGCGGCTGGATTGATAAACTTGTCGGAGGAGTGGGACTGCGGCGCGGGCGGAGGAATCCTACCAAAATCGCAGTGGGTGATGCCCTTGATTTCTGGCGGGTGCTTGATGTTCAGGAAAATAAACGGTTATTGCTCATAGCTGAAATGAAACTTCCGGGGGAAGCCTTGCTTGAATTCTCACTGGAAGAGGAAAACTCAGGTAAATCTGTGCTGACCATGACGGCACTTTTTCTGCCGCGCGGCGTTGGCGGATTGCTCTATTGGTGGGCTGTATATCCATTCCACAGTGTTGTTTTTAAGAGCATGGCAAAGGCTATGGCTGAAAAAACAGCGTGTAAAATCTTGGAAGGCCCGATGCTGGTAAAGGGAGAAGCTCCGATGTGCCGGATTCCAAAATCTTAACAATCACTCTGTAGGGAATTTATGCGGGTTCATGCTAGACGTATTCATAGTTTAAACGGTTCTCAGCCAAATATTCATGATGGTCCTGTGATCTACTGGATGAGCCGTGAGCAGCGCGTTCAGGATAATTGGGGACTCCTTTACGCTCGTGAACTGGCAGGTGCGACACAGCCGCTTGTGGTCTGTTTTGCGATGTCTCCGAGCTTTATGTGCGCTTCTTTTCGTCAGTATGACTTTATGCTTAAAGGGCTTAAGGAAGTGGCTGATAATCTGGAAAAATTCAGTATCCCGTTTACCTTGCGAATAGGAGCTCCTGATTGTGAGATAGTGCGTTTGGCAAATGACATAAGGGCCGGAGTTGTTGTTACTGATTTTGATCCTTTGCGGAACGTACAGGGATGGCAGAAAAGTGCAGCCGGTGAACTTAAGGTCCCTCTCATTGAAGTTGACGGACGGAATATTGTGCCTGCGCGAATAGTTTCAGATAAGCAGGAATATGCTGCCCGCACAATACGGCCTAAAATACATCGTTTATTGTTTGAATACTTAGAAGAATTTCCGAAGCTGATACCGCAATCGGTATCGTTGCCTGAAATAGCAACACCTGATTGGAACGGAGCTTATCGCGCTGTTAATGTGGATAGGTCTATTTTACCCGTGGAACTTGCTTCCGGTGAAAATGCCGCGCATAAGACGCTCGCATCATTTCTTAAGTCCCGGCTTAAAAATTATGCTGAAAAGAGTAATGATCCTAATGGAGAATCCACATCCGTTTTGTCCCCCTATATTCAATTCGGCCAGCTTTCAGCGCAGCGGATTGCTCTTGATGTTGCGGCTACAGGAGCAGGGGAGAGTCAGGATAAATTTTTGGAACAATTAATTGTGCGACGGGAATTATCAGATAATTTTTGCTTGTATAATTCTGATTATGACTCATTAAACGGTGCTCCCGACTGGGCGGTTGCTACGCTTGATGATCACATGGATGACAAACGTTCGTATACCTATACACTTGAAGATTTTGACAGGGCTGAAACTCATTCCCACCTTTGGAACGGAGCACAGAATCAGATGCGCAAAACAGGGTATATGCACGGATACATGCGCATGTATTGGGCCAAAAAGATTCTTGAATGGTCAATTTCACCTGAGCAGGCTCTTAAAACTGTGATAACTCTTAATGATCGCTATCAACTGGATGGACGTTCTCCTAATGGATATGTGGGGTCACTTTGGTCTGTTGCCGGTCTGCACGATCGCCCTTGGAAGAAGCGTCCGGTATACGGAGCAATACGGTATATGAATGAGCGAGGATGCCGCCGTAAATTTAAAGTTGATGAATATATTTCCAGATGGATTTAATGATTTTAGACTTGTTTTTTAAGAATAAGGTATTGTTGAATTATTTTTTTATAAAAAGGTGCACAAACTAAAACGTATGTGGTATTCTTAAAACGTTAATAACTTTAAACCGTTTGGAGGACTGTTATGGCGAATATGGATTACCCTGGCCCATGCCCCAGTTGTGAAGGTATTGACGGCTGCAGCACTGAAGATGGAAAAAAGAAAGCTGTAAAGAATTATTGCAGTGGTCTTGAAATGGAACTTAACTCGTGGAAAGCCCGCTTATACGATGTTCTGGCTGATGACAAATCTTCAGATCTCGGCGATAATATTATTCTGATCAAATCAACAATGAAAGAACTCGAATCTGTTATTGATCAGATGAAAGAGATTTGTCCGGTAAATATTGGAGATCAGGAAAAGATGATCACCGGTAAGCTTGAAGATTTGCGTGTCCATTACACCAAAGCCTTAGAAGTTCTCTCTCCCGGTTGGTTCGGCGGTTGATCGGCTTAGAAAAAGCTGAAATGTTAGTAAAAAAGCTCATGCAGATTAAAAGCTGTATGAGCTTTTTTTTTGTTAGCCGATGGCATAATAAATTATCGGCTGTAAAAACAGGCAGTAAGTTATGATATAAGTATAGTGTTCATACTCTTTTGATAAAAATGGTACTAATTATTCGAAAAATATCTTATAAATATAAGCTAGAATGGCATTTAATTCTTTGGGGGAAATGTGAGCGACCTTGAATCTATGACTAAAGAAGAATTGATTGCGGAACTTACGAAAGCTCGCGCAGAGGTTGAACAGTTAGAGGTTAACCGGGCAGTTTCTATTGCCCTGCCTCCGAATCTGTCGGCTTTGCTATATTCTATCAGCCTCGATCGACTGGTTGAAGGTATATGGATAATTGATAAAGATGCGAATACCGTATTTGCCAATAAAGCTATTGCTTCGATGCTTGGATACACTACGCAGGAAATGTTAGGGCGGCATCTGTTTACTTTCATATCCGAGGAAAACATAGAAGAGTGTAGAAAAAATATTTTAAAACGGAAGCGTGGAATTGAAGAAGTTCATGATTTTGAATTTATGAGTAAAGCCGGACAGACAGTTTACACTCGTATTTCTACTTTTCCAATTTTAGGCGAGGATGAGGCTTATGCCGGGGCCGTCGCGAGCCTTGTTGACCTCAGTGATCTCCACCTCATTCAAAAACAGGATCAGAATAATTTTGAGAATGCGCCTATAGGCATGGCGCATATTGATTTGGATGGTCACTTCATTAAGGTTAATAATCAGTATTGTAACCTGATGGGCTATTCGGTTGAAGAGTTGAAGGCAGAGACTTTTCTGTCAATGACTTATCCAGATGATAGACAGGGATGTGTCGCTTACAAAGATCAGATTTTGGCTGGTGAAAGACGGCCTAAATTTATCAAAAGGCAGATTTCACGAAACGGAGAAATAATATGGGTAACTCTTTCTCTTTCTGTTGTTAATGATTCGGCTGGAGAGCCGCATCATTTGATTGCAGCTTTAGAAGACATTTCAGAACAGAAACGATCAGATATGGTTTTGCAGGCCCGTTTAAAGCTTATGGATTTTTCTTTTGACCATTCACTTGAAGAAGTGCTTATTAAAATAGTTGATGTTATTGAAGATTTAACAAACAGCCAGATCGGGTTTCATCATTTCCTTTCGTTTGATCAAAAAATTCTGACACTTCAAACATGGTCAACACGGACCTCTATGGAAGTATGCAAAAGAGAAGGAAAAGATACAGTTTATTCTCTTGAGAGTGCTGGGGTTTGGGCGGATTGTATTCGTAGTAAAGGTCCAGTCGTGCATAATGATTATATGTCACTTTTACATAAAAATGGATTACCTGCCGGACACGCTCCGCTCATTCGCGAACTTGTGGTCCCAATAATTCGTAATGACAAAATTGTCTCTGTGTTGGGTGTGGGGAATAAGTCTACAAATTACACTGATTCAGACATCGAAACAGCGACATTTTTAGCTGATTTAGCATGGGATATTATCGAGCGGAAAAAAGTAGAAGAAAAATTATTACTTAGTGAAGAACGATTCAGAAGTTATTTTGAATTAGGTTTAATCGGGATGGCTATTGTTGATACTGATAAAAAGTGGATAGAAATTAATGATAAGTTTTGTGAAATTATAGGATACAACCGTAAGGAAATAGAAAAATTAACTTGGCCTGATTTTACTCATCCAGACGATATCGATAAAAATAAAAATCTTTTTGAAAAAATGCTTTCCGGTGAACTTGATAGTTACACTATGGATAAACGTTATATCAGGAAAAACGGAGAGGTTGTATACGTTTCGATACTAACAGGTTGTACGAGAAATAATGATGGATCGCTTGATTATCAGATAGCTCATATTATGGATATAACCGACAGGGTTAAGGCTGAACAGGAAGCAGAGTGGAATTTAAAATTGAATTCAACGCTTGCAGGGTTATATCCTTCCCTTGTGGCCTTTGAAGCCAACCTTGAAGAGACCTCAGAGATTATACTGAATGAAGCTATACAGATCACCGGAAGCCTTTTCGGTAATACCCTTACGATTGATGAGTTTGGAGCTACAGTCAAAGCATGTAGTAATTTAACTAATGATTGTGCTGTGTTGAAAAATGATACTCTTTTATTTTCTGTCGCTGAAGATGGAACATATCCTGCCCTCTGGGGGCATTCCTTAAATACACGAAAACCTTTCTTCAGTAATAACCCTGTCAGTCATCCTAAATCTAAGGGGCTTCCATACGGGCATGTAAAGTTAACCAGTTATTTATCCGTTCCAGTTCTTCTCGGGGATAAACTTGTCGGGCAGATTGCAGTAGCAAATAAACCTGACGGTTATAGTCAGCAAGATGTTGATGCAATGATGCATATCGGTTCCTACTACGCTCTTGCTATTCAGCGAGTGCGTTCGCAGACGGACCTTGTTGCCAGTACGGAATTAATGGAAAATATTTTGGATGGTATTCATGCCGGGATTCTTATTATTGATCCTGAAACTAAGATTATAGAATCCATCAATAACGTCGGGTTGGAAATGTTTTGCGCGCGGAAAGAGCAGATTATAGGGCAATCATGTGATATTTTTTGTTGGAGAAATACCAAAGGGAAAATTATTAAAGAGTGTCCTGCAGCAGTAAGTAATCTGCACGAGAGCGAATTCAGGATATATCGGATGAATGGAATCAGTCTTCCTGTGTCAAAAACTGTTCTTAAAAATAAAGTTAATGGTGAAGATAGATTAGTTGAAATTATTTTTGATATTAGCAAGCGCAAAGAACTTGAGCGTCGCTTGAGTCTAGCGCAAAAACTTGAAGCCATAGGAAGTCTTTCGGCTGGAATAGCTCATGAAATAAATACTCCAATACAGTATCTGTCTGATAATTTGATATTTTTGTCTGAATCCTTTGAGCAAATGTCATTAGCCCTCAATAAACATAAAGAGATTTGCCAACCATACAATAATCCAAAATGCGAAGAAGCTTTTCTCTTTTGGAAGAGCATAGATATGGATTACCTTTTAGGGGAGATTCCCTTAGCCCTTACTCAATCACTTGATGGTGTCGAGCGCATAACCCGTATAGTGCAGGCTATGAAAAGATTTTCTCATCCCGGAATGGACTCCAAGCAAATGGCTGATATTAATTTAGCACTGGATAATACGGCAACGGTTTGCAGAAGTGAGTGGAAATATAACTCGGATATTATTTTTGATTTGGGTCCTGACCTCCCGCTGATTCCTTGTTTTATTAATGATCTCAATCAGGCTTTTTTAAATATTTTAGTTAATGCTGCTCACGCTATTACTTCAAAAGTGAAAGGTTCCGATGAAAAAGGGACAATAACTATCCGGACGCGCTTTGCCCGGCCATGGATTATTATTGAAATTGAAGATACAGGGGAAGGTATTCCTGATGAAATTATGCCTAAAATATTTGATCCGTTTTTTACAACTAAAGAAGTTGGGCTTGGCACAGGACAGGGGTTAACGCTATGCTATTCAATAATTACTGAAAAACATGGTGGAACAATAGAATTCAGCAGTGAAATCGGCATTGGAACAAAATGTACAATTAAATTGCCATCAGAGGAAGTTTAAGCAAATGACAAGCAGTAAGATTTGTGTATTATTTGTGGACGACGAGCCAAATGTTCTAGCGGCCTTAAAGCGCATGCTCCGCGGCAAGCGTGATGAGTGGGAAATGAGCTTTACGGACTCCGGTTTTGCAGCTCTTGCTTTGCTTGAAGATTCTAAATTTGATGTGATAATCTCAGACATAAAGATGCCCGGAATGGACGGAGCTGATCTTCTTAACAAGGTCAAAGATGAATATCCAGGAATGATCAGAATGGCGCTTTCCGGACAGGTCTGCCTTAATGAAGTTATGAGAAGTATACGGGCCGTTCATCAGTACATATCAAAACCATGTAAGGCTCAGGAGCTTATTGATAAAGTTGAAGGAGCGATTAAGTCACGTGATATCTTGGTCGATCCCGCAATGCAAAGGCTGGTAACAGAAATTGAATCGTTACCGGTTATTCCCAGTGTCTTTGAGTCAATCGAGAGAGAACTTAAAGCAGATAATCCGTCCATTAAAAAAATTGCGGAATATATTTCGATGGATGTCGGGCTTGTTGCTAAGATTCTTAAACTTATCAATTCTCCTTATTTTGGGCTGTCCACACATGTTGACTCTATTTTTCACGCTATAACAATGCTCGGACTTGAAAGTCTTAAAGCTCTTATCCTGTCCACTCATTTATTTTCTATGTATAATGAAGAAAAACTTCCTAATTTTTCTTTGAATCGACTTTGGGACCACAGCTTCCGGGTATCAAATATTGTGCGGCTTATTTGTGAATGTGAGAATATTGATAAGAATACTGCTATTCAGGCGCGGATGACAGGGCTTTTGCATGATATAGGTAAACTCATTTTAGCAAATTATTTTTCCGATCAATATGCAGAAGTTATAGAGAAAGTTTCAAAAACACATAAGTCGATATATGATTGCGAGCTGGAAGTGTTTGGAACAACTCATGCCCATTTAGGAGCATATCTTATGGGGTTGTGGGGAATCTCCGGAGATATTGTTCACGGAATTGGAACTTATCATCAGTATACGGATTTTGATTTAAGCATTCCTATGTTGGTACGTACGGCCGACACAATTGATCATCAGTGCGTAGTTATCAACCCTGACTATGTCCGAATAGCATTTCAGAAGAATATACTCCCGGAAGGAAAGCATGGACTGTTAATCGAAAAATGGGTCAACTATGTTAAAGACCATTGGGATGGTCTTGACGAATTTCGCGCTTTGGACGCTGACCTGCTTGCGCAACTGAAAAATTAGGGAATATTAATGAAGTTTAAAATATTACTTGTTGACGATGAACCGAATGTTCTTTCTGCGCTCAAAAGACAGCTTCGAGGTGATTATGATGTCGAAACTTCAGAAGATCCAACACTGGCTATACGTGCGCTCAATAACAAGGTTCCATTTGCGGCTGTTATTTCTGACTTCCGTATGCCTAAAATGAACGGTATAGAATTTTTAAAAGAAGTCAGAAAGCGCAGTCCTGAGACAACCAGAATTATGCTTACAGGTTATGCTGACCTTGATAATGCAATACGCGCTGTAAACGATGGTCACGTGTTTCGTTTTTTAACAAAGCCTTGCGAAAATGAAGTTCTGCTTGAAAATCTGAAGGAAGGCGTTGATCAATATGAATTAGTAACCGGTAAACGTATTTTACTTGAGAAGACGCTTAAAGGAAGCGTTGAACTGCTGGGTGAAATTACTTCGCTGGTTAAGCCTGAAGCCGGAGCCCGTATAAACAGGGTCCGCCGTTATGTTCGGTATCTGGCTGAAAAAAAAGGAGTAAAAGATTTCTGGAGATATGATATTGCTACTATGCTCTCTCAACTGGGGACTCTCATACTTCCACCTGGTACATTAGATATACTGCTCGAAGGAAAAGAGCTTAATCCTGAACAGCTTCAGATGTTTGAGATGCACCCGGTTATAGCTAAAAGTCTTGTTGCTAAGCTGCCTAGACTTGAAGCAATTGCTGAAATGATATCATATCAGCTTAAGGGGTTTGACGGTTCAGGAACCCCGCGTGATGCCGTTAAAGGAGAAAAAATACCTTTAGGTGGGCGTATTCTCAGAATTGCTTTGGATTATGATTTGCAATTACAGCATGAGGATAATCCTAAGAAGGCATTTGCAAATATCGAGGAAGTTTCAGAGCTGTATGATCCAGAACTGTTGTATTATTTAGAAGGCATGCTTGGCGTCGAAGCCAGATATGTGGTTAAAGAGCTTGGAATTGATGAATTGTACCCTGGAATGATTTTGTATGAGGATGTTGCATCAACGCAAGGGGCAATGTTGCTTAGAAAAAGTTTAGAACTTGATAAAGATAAAATTGACCGTATTCATATGTTTGCATCCAAAATAGGTATTAAATTACCTTTGTTAGTTCTGACTTCGAAGTAGAGGGATTTTATGCCTGAAAATATAAACTATAATGCAGAACATGTTCTTTTTGTTGATGATGAACCTAACATCCTGCAAAGTTATTTAAGAACTCTTAGGTCCAAATTTTCTGTCAGTATAGCACTTGGAGGTAAGGCCGCTCTTGAGTTGTTGGAATCATCCCCACCGTACACGGTTGTTATTTCTGATATAAAAATGCCTGGAATGGATGGAGTGGAGTTGTTATCCATCGTCCGTGAGCGGTATCCTGATACTGTCAGAATGGTTTTAACTGGCTATGCGGACTTAAATATTGCAATGAGCGCAGTAAACCAAGGTGATATTTTCAGGTTTTTGACTAAACCTTGTCATCCTGATGATTTGACAAAAGCCATAGTTTCTGGGGTTAAGCAGTACAAAATGACGCAGGCTTCAAGAGAGCTTGTTGCAGTCAGACGGATGAAAGAAGCTTTGGAAGGATCATTGCGGGCCTTTACCCGTCTGGTAGAATTTCGCGATCCATATACAGCAGGGCATATGGACCGGACAGCAGAAATATCCTCGCTTATAGCAACTAGGCTCGGCCTGAGTCCTGATATTATCCAAGGGTTACACTTAGCTGCTTTGGTCCATGATATCGGCAAGATAGCTGTTCCGTCAGGTGTTCTGAATAAACCGGGGGTCTTAAGCGATGCAGAATTCGCGCTCATTAAAACTCATTCACTGGTGGGGGCCGAGATTTTTGAAACATTGGCAACTGACTGGCCGATTCAGCGGATTGTTCTTGAGCATCATGAGCGCATAGACGGCTCAGGATATCCAAACGGCTTGAAAGGTGATGAAATTCTGCTTGAGTCAAAAATAATTTCTGTGGCTGATTCTATTGATGCTATTTTGACGACACGCCCCTATCGAGAGGCTTTAAACAAGCAAAAATGTATAGATCTTTTGGAGAAAGAAAAAGGGATCAAGCTCGATACGTCCTGTGTCGATGCCGGTGTTGCTTTACTTAAAGAAGGGGTTATTTTTAAGGATCTACCGTTTTAATTAAGTTGTTGTCCCGCACCTTCTAAAGGCAGTTTGACCGTAAAGGTTGTTCCTATGCCTTCTTCAGTTTCCAAATCAAGCACGCCATTATGCATGTTCACAATCACGTTATGGGCAATAGCTAATCCCTGACCGGTTCCTTTGCCCACTTCCTTAGTAGTAAAGAACGGATCAAAAGCCCGTTTAGCGACATTTTTAGGCATCCCGGTTCCTGTGTCGGAAACTTTTAGAACGGCCCAGTCTTCTTCTTTGTAAGTTGATATGGTAATTTTTCCTTTATGTTCAGTATTTTTACCAAGTTTAGATTCAATAGCGTGCGCTGCATTAATAATGAGGTTAAGCATTACTTGTCCTATTTCGCCTTTTAAACAGAGTAGTTCCGGTAAATTTTCGTCGATATTTAATTCAATTTCTGAAACGTATTTCCATTCATTAGTTGAAACCGTTACCGCGTTGCGAATTATATTGCCTAAATCATAAAGTCCTTTTTTTACCTCACCTGGATGGGCCAGTTGCTTGACTGATTGAACAATCTCAGAGATCCGTTTTAGTCCTGTTTCTGATTCCGAAATAGCGTTTGGAATATCTTCCTCTAAATAGGTAAGCTCATCGTCATCAAGTCCGCTTTCCGCTCTTTTCAGCAATTCATCTTGAGATTCTCCTGACTTGACCGCTGTAATAAGTTCTCTGTAATTATTAGTAATCGCAAGAAGCGTAGTGAACGCTTCCTTCATAAACTGATTGTTTGTACTGACATATTGTGTAGGGGTGTTAATCTCATGGGCTATTCCGGCAGCAAGTTCACCGATTGACTCAAGTTTCTGAGCTTGTCTCAGTTGAGCTTCAACCACTAATTGTTTGCTTATGTCGCGGGATACACACACAAAATTTATGATTTTACCTGTTTCATCTCGGATTGGTCCGATGGAAGCTTCTTGTGTGTAGTGTTTTCCATCTTTTTTGATATTAACAAATTTTCCTTCCCATATATGACCGGCTAAAATTGTGTCCCATAGCTTGTCATAGAAAAGGCTGTCTTGCTCTCCGCTCTGGAGGAATCGTGGTTTTTTACCTATGGCTTCTTCAGCCGAGTATCCTGAAATTTTTTGAAATGCCGGATTTACATAAGTTATTATACCGTCAGTATTCGTGATCATGACAGATTCCGCAGCTTGATCAATAGCAGCAGTAAGTCTTGTGTGTTCTAGTTCTGTAGTTTTGATCTGAGTAATATCTGTCATAGTTATGACATATCCGATCATTTGTTCGTTTTTGTCATTAAGCTCAACGATTTGTCCGAGTATCCATAATGTTACGCCGGAGTTATGGACAATCCGAAATTCTAATCTATTTTTACTTATAAAATTAGCGTTATACCAGTTTGTAATTAAGTTTGATTTATCCTTATTGTGGATATTGTTCATCCATGACAGGCCTGTCTGATCAGTGTAATTTCTTCCAGTAAGTTCCATCATCCTTTCATTTGCGTAGAGAAGACTTCCTTTAATATCGGTAATGATGATCCCTACAGGAGAAGCCTTTGCAATTCCTCTGAAGCGTTCTTCACTTTCTGCAAGGTTTCTTTCAACGTCAATGCGGTCAGATATATCTTCAAGTGTTCCGATTACTTCCGTTGATGTTTTACCTGATCTAACTGGATTAAATACAGCCCGTACATAGCTTGTTTTATTTCCAGTAACGGAAGTATAGAGATCTTCATAAATGCTTGACTCTCCGGCTAATGCCTTTTTAATAGCTTCTTGCATTTTTGGTGAAGCATTCTGCGCCACATTAAAGCCGACTAATTTCTCTCTGGTAGAATCTAATATTTCAATTATTTTGCTGTTACAGTCGAGAATTATTCCTTCAGGGTTGAAGCGGACCATTCCTAAAGGAGAATTCTCAAATATTATCCTATGTCGTGATTCACTTTCCTTTAAATTTTCTCTCGATATATGAGTTGTGGTGATGTCATTGCCTATGCAAAGAAGTTCTTCAACCGCTTCATTTGAGTCCACAATTTTTCTGACTCTCCATGAAATCCAAGCAATCCTTCCATCATTAAGATGAACTGATTTTTCGTGAGGTCCTTCTCCGTCACCCCAAAAAGCTAGAATACTGCTTAGAGAAGATGAGTTGTTTGCATACTCAGATTGCGAAGCAAGCAGTAAAATTGCCGGAAGGCCGACAATATTTTTACCGTCGTGGTTGAAAAAGTTTTTGGAAAAGCTATTAGCAAAACTGATTATGCCCATCTTGTTTATGCGAAGAATAATACTGTTTGATCCTTCAACTAAATTGCGATAGTTCTTTTCACTTTCTGTTATTTTTAAAAGTAGTGGTCCGCTAATTTTAATGAAGAGAAAAAGCCCGATAGTAGTAAGTATAATTCCTAAACCGAAGACTATAAAGTTCGTTTGGATAAAAGGTTTTTTGATTTCAGATAAATTAATCTTTGCGACAAGTCCGATAGTTTGGCCGTCAATATTGAGTGATGTGTACGCTGCCAGAACGTTATGGCCTGCATAGTCCAGAGCGGTTATTGTACCGGATTTTCCTGATAGAGCCATTTGCATGGGGATGCCGCGGTCGCTACCGAAGTGGATAAAGGCTGCTTTTTGACTTGTGGAAACTATTTCTGCATTCAAAATAAGAAATTGTATATTCTCGTCAGCTTTGATTCCTAAAGTGAACTCACCACTTTCCCTGTTAATTTTGTACTTTTTGTATGCATTTGCTAAGTGGTGGAGTAATGTTTCAAGATGTTTGGTTTTACCTATTTTATGATCAAGATTTGAATTTGTAATACTTAATTCGCTGATGAGGATGGCCTGACTTTTAACTAATTCACTAAGTCTGGATTTTTGCTCGATAATGGAGGTTCTGTATAGTAAGCTTGTGCTGATTATGGACACAGCCCCGACAAGCAATACCATTATCATAGCCAGTAATATAAGACGTTTTTTTTGCTGGAGCATGCATTTCCTCTTTTAATATTTATCGTATACACTGACTACGATGGTTTTGTCACTTTTTTGTTAGAATTACTGCTCCGTGATGGAAGGAATCTTTCATCTTTTTAAAAAATATAATTGCATATATTCCCAAGGTGTTCAGAATTGTGTATGTTAATATCTGTTTTATATGGATCAGGTCATAAATTAATTAACAATTTAAAATAAAAGAAAAATTATGAATGCAACTGGCGGAATCATAGGGAAAATATTGGTAGATTCTAATCTGGATAAACAGCTGGATTTTCTTCAGCCCGATTTTTTAAGAGGTCTGCTTGAACAGAGTATCGGGTTTGTAAGTCTTTACGGAGTAAGACTACTTGTCGCTATTTTGGTCCTGTTCGTAGGTAAGCTTTTTGCCCGTCAAGCTTCAAGTTTGATTAGCCGAGTTATGGGAAAGGCTAAGGTTGACGATATCTTAACCTCATTTATTCAAAATATAGTTTACTATGTAATGCTTGCAGCGTTTGTTGTTGCTGCGCTTGGGCAGGCGGGTATCAACATAACTTCATTCCTTGCTGTGTTAGGTGCTGCAGGTCTTGCTGTAGGTTTGGCCTTAAAGGATACTCTTTCTAATTTCGCAGCCGGAGTTATGCTCATAATTCTGCGCCTTTTTAAGAAAGGGGACTATGTAACAATTGCAGGAACATCTGGAACAGTGCAGTCTTTGTCCGCATTTTATACAGAATTATCCACACCTGATAATCAGAAAGTTGTTGTTCCTAACTCTTCAATTCTTAATACCGTAATAATTAATACTACCGCTCATAAGACAAGGCGTATTGATCTGGTTATCGGCATCGGGTACGAAGATGATATTCCAAAAGCCAAAGAGATTCTTGCACAAATTCTTTCTGAAAATACGACTATTCTCAAATCTCCTGCACCTACAATTGTTGTAGGAGAACTTGGCGATTCCAGCATAAATCTGCTTGTCCGGCCATGGGTAAGAACTGCTGATTACTGGACCGTGCGTTGGGATTTGCTGGAAGGTATTAAAATTACTCTTGATAAGGCCGGTATTTCGATCCCATATCCACAGACTGATGTTCATTTGTACAAGGAAGATAGCGAAAGTTAGATTTATTAAAAAATAGAGTTAAAAAAGGGAGCAGACGCTCCCTTTTTTTTTGAGACAGATTCAAAATAGTGTGATTAAATTTAATTAAGAAAGTTGCGCAAAGGTCTCGGACGATCCCGCTTTGATTCTGCTCCGGAAGGGGATTGAATAAAGTTAATGACTTTGGCAACTCCATTAAAATTTTTAAGCGAATTAAGTGCTTTTTCCTGTTCTTGTTCGGTTAATACTCCAAGGGCTACAACTACATTTTGAACTACTTTCACTGTGAGTTTTGATGAAGGGTAGTCCGGCTCCAGCATTCCTTTGATTTTTATTTCAAATGCCGAAGATGTTTCGTAATTTTCACCATTTTTTTTAAGTGGAAGATAGTAGCTGATACCGTTTAGTCCGCTGACATTTTTGGCCGCGTCTACTAGGCTCCTACTCTGCTCTTCGCTGCTTACTTCCCCCACAAGAAAACCGTGTCCAAGATAAACAAATGTACTTATGGCTAAAATGTCAGACGGATTCTCTGCCAATATAGCTTTATGAAGTTGTAATTGAAGTCTTGTATCACTGGCTTGCACCACATATGCACGGTCATCTTTTGCCGCTTTGTACATTCTCCCGAAAGGGAGAAATCCGGCATGGGCAGTACTCTCATGAAACGTGCAGTTAAGAGATAGAGAAAACAAGAGCACAAGGCTGATAGATGATAATATCTTATTCATAAAACGTCCTTAAGTTTTGCTCTTGTTCGGTGTTTATTTTTGATTTTATTCAGGAATTCCATCAATAAAATCATAGAATTCGAGGATTGGGTCTTCTGCTATCAAATCGCTGATTTGTGCGCCGAGGTTTGAGCAGTATTCAGAGGATGAGTGGGCCTCAAACGCTGCCTGATCTGAGTATTTTTCATAAAACAAAAAACTTCCTTGGTTGCTTGTTGATTTATGCAGCCGGTACTCCATTGATCCTGTTTCCTGAGCTGTTTTGAAAACCATGGCGCGGAGTATTTTTTCGAGTTCTGCTTCTTTGCCTATTTTAGCCTTAATTGCTGCGGTCAGGATAATCATTTTAAACCTCTTTGTGAATTGTTGGTAGTATGTGTAGTTAAAAAATATTTGCTTATAGTAACTATGATCGTTAGCCCTGTACATGATGAATTTATAAAGTAATTATTTAAAATTTAATTCTACATAATGCTGAGTTTGGAATATTAAATGCAATAGTCCGTTAATGACAAACAAGCATAACATAAAGAGTAGTAACATACTTGAAAATCGCATCTTTTCGGACAACTTGTCCGGTCAGATTATTGGCACAGGACATAAGCATGATTCTGGGGAGAGTCGTGCGAACTTGTTACCATTTGAATTTTTTGAAAAGAAGAGGGCTGATTCAACGGTACTTATTCTTCAGGGAATATACAATACACAAACGGTAAAGTATTTAAAGACGCGCTTATATGAGTTAGCCGGAGAATGGGATGGCAAGCTTATTATTGATCTTAAAAAGATATTGTTTATAGATGTTGCGTGTCTGGCCGCTTTTTTAAAGGCGCATAAGCTGGCTGAAAGCAGAAATGGGAAGGTCGTTTTTATTAATAGAAACGAAAAGATCAAGAGGGCTTTTCAGATCGCTAAGATTGACAGTATTTTGAATATTGCTTTCAGCTTGGAAGAGGCCGATGATTTATTAAATGGCAAGGTTCATGCTTCATAATTTTGTGTTGGCGCAGGACTCTTTTTAAATAGATTTTGCAGCCGGACTTCTCTTTAGAAGTTCGGCTTTTATTTTTTATAAAATAAAATATCTAAAATTTTTATAGAAGTTATTAGCATAATTTTTAGTGTTTTTATGATATTAATGATACAGTCTGTGATGATCGGTAAAGTGACTCAGGCGATCAGCTAAGGAGGAATCAAATGTCATACACTATACTAGTTCTTGATGATGATCTGCATGTCAGAGAGAGTATGGTAATTGCTCTGGAAGATGAAGGATTCACGGTATATCAGGCTGAAAGCTCTGAAGTAGCCTTCAGGATGCTTGATACTGTTCAGATTGATTTAGCAATTGTTGATTTGCGACTTCCGGGAATGGATGGGGTTGAGTTTATCGCTACGGCTATAAAACTATGGTCTGATTTGAAATTTATTATTTACACAGGGTCTCCTGAGTACGATATTTCCCCTGAGCTTAATTCGGAAATGAACGTGTCAAAAATTATTTTTCTCAAACCACTGATGGATTGCAGGACTATTTTTACGGAAATACATAAAATGCTTGGTTAGTGTTTTTTAAACAGCATAAATTTATACTCTAATCAAGCATGCCGTTTTCTCTGAACCATCTGATAGCGTCTTCAACAGCCTCAATTGCTGGACGATGAGTATAGCCAAGTTCTGTCTCGGCCCTTTTAGAACTGTAAAACATTATCTTGCTGGCCATGCGAATGCTGTCCAAAGTGGCTGCAGGTTCCTTAATAAGATTGAGATTGGCGAGGAATTCGCTGATTACTGCAATCGGGTAGAGTGCCGCTGTCGGAATTTTGTATATTGGACCAGGCATCCCGGCAGCCTTGGCAGTTATCTTAAAAAGTTCTTTCAGGTGAAGGTTGTCACCTCCGAGAATATACCTCCGGCCGATAGTTCCTTTTTCCAGTGCCAGCAGGTGTCCGCGTGCTATATCTTGAACATGGGCAATGTTCAGCCCTGTATCCGCGTAGAATCTTCCACCGTCACGGGCTGTGCCAAGTATCATGGAACCTGTAGGAGTAGGACGGGAATCTCCGGGCCCGACGGGGGTAGATGGATTAACAATGACTGCAGGAAGCCCGTTTTCACGAACCATTCTGGATACAGCTTTTTCAGCTAAAAATTTTGATTTTTTATACGGGCTGATCATGTCCTTAAGATTGGAAACAAGTTCTTCATTAGCTGGAATTCCATCAGATCTGCAACCCAGCGTGCAGACACTTGATGTATATACAATACGCTGGATTCCGGCTTCGAGAGCTTTTTCCATGAGCAGACGGGTTCCGTCTACATTGGTGAGATACATCGATTGAGGGTCAGGAACCCATAGTCGATAGTCTGCGGCGAGGTGAAAAAGAAATCTGCAACCTTTCAGTGCAGTTTCAATTGCTTTTTCATCATTTAAATGCCCGGTATATATTTCTACATCATCATTTAGAAATAGTTTAGCTTTTTCCGGATCACGAACAAAAGCTCTGACTTTGTACCCCTGCTCGATTAAGATAGGTACAAGATTAGAGCCGATAAGTCCGGTTGCGCCGGTGACAAGTGCATGCATTAATGGAACTCGTGTATAAGGAGTTGATATAATGAAAACGGCATAGTTTAATAGGTGTAACAGATTTTGCAATACTGTTAAACTTTAAAATAACGCAGTTTTAGATTTCTTTAGAATGTGATTGTTTAAAATAAAGACCATTACTAAACGGAACAATAGTAAAAAGCTGACTGTCCCCAGCTATTTACTTCTGGGCAATTACTTATCTAAGGATGGGAATATGTCAAGAAAAGCTGTTTTGTGGTTGGTTTAAGAATAGTGAAGATCTTAATTTGTGGAAATTGATTTATAATTTAACGTGTAACTTTATTTAGTGTTTTTCTAAGTAATTCCCATTCAAATGGCTTGCTGATATATCCATTCATTCCCGTTTGCATTGCAATATCTCTGTCTTTATTTGTTGCGTGTGCAGTTAACGCAATTATTGGAATGGACCTGATTGTACGGAATTCTTGAGATGTTCTGATGATACGGGTTGTTTCAAGACCGTTCATTACAGGCATCTGGATGTCCATTAAGATTGCATCAAACGAATGCTTTCGAAGTTCGTCAAGGGCCAGCTCTCCATTTTCGGCGCATACAACTTTGTGGTCAATTTTTTCGAGAAATCTCTGAGCTAAAAGTCTGTTCACTTTTTCATCTTCAACCAAAAGAATGTGCAATGGAGTGTTTATAAATGTTTCTTCTGCTTTATTCGGTTGCTGGAGGGCTGGCGGTTTACCGTTTTCTAAGTAAACGCAGACGATGATTGTCGTTCCGGCTCCTATTTGGCTGTGAATGGATATGTTTCCACCTATCAGGTTTATTAGTCTTTTAACTATGGCAAGTCCCAATCCTGTTCCCTGATATTTTCTGGAAAGTGAGCCGTCTACTTGTGTAAAGGACTCAAATATATGCTCTATTCTGTCGTCAGGTATTCCAACTCCTGTATCTTCAATTGAGAAAAACAACCTTTGTATGTTCGGTTGCTGATGAGGACGTGAAAAAACTCTTATGGTGATTGAGCCGGACTCGGTAAATTTGATTGAGTTTCCTATGAGATTAAATAAAATCTGCCTGATTCGACCCTCGTCTCCAACATAGAAATCAGGAGTGCCCGGGTCAATTTTAGCGGACAGTAGCAGTTTTTTTTCTTCAGCTTGGATTTTAAATAATTCGAGGCATTGCTTAATAAGTTCTGTCAGTTTGAACTGTTCGTTATATAGTTCCATTTTTCCAGCTTCAATTTTACTGAAGTCAAGAACGTCGTTCAACACTTTAAGCAGATTTCTTGAAGATTGAAGGGCTGTAGTGACACAGAATAGCTGTTCGTCATTCAGTTCTGCAACTTGCAGCAGTTGCAGCATTCCCATAACTCCATTAAGCGGGGTCCGTACTTCATGGCTTATATTAGCAAGAAATTCATCTTTGGCTTTGTTTGCTGATTCTGCAGTTTCTTTTGCTTCCGAAAGGGCTTTTTCATTTTCCAGCCTTTCGGTAATATCATGAACAATAGATATCAGTTTGGTTTTTCCATTAACTTCAAAAGGACCGGAAAAAATTTCGACATTTCTGAATTCTCCGCTGGCAAGTTGGTGTTTTCCTATTATGCTGGATATTTTATGTTCAGATATATCTTTAACTATTGTAGATATTTGTTCTTTCGATAAGTTGTTTATATCTGAAATTTTCATGTTAAGAAGCTGCTCGCGCGTGTATCCATAATATTCTGCAGCAGCTTTGTTGGTATCAAGAATTTTTGCGTTATCAGTATCCAAAATATACATGACGGAGTGGTTGTCTTCGAAGAAAGCTCTATACTGTTCGTTACTTTCCAGTATAAAATTTTCGGCACGTTTTTGTTCAGTTATGTCTTCAAGAGCAATTCCCAGTTTATCACTCGGCAGCAGAAATGTTCGCACACGATATGTTATGCAAAATTGATCACCGTTGTATACAAGCTCATCGGCTATGAAGTCTTGCCCGGTTTTGAAAGGGGAAAGGAATTGTTGCAATATTTCTTCAGAATTTGTTCCTTTCCAGAAATCTAAAAATTCGTGCCCCTTCCACTTGCTTAATTCTATTCCGCTAATTTTTTCCGCAGCCGGATTTGCATCCAATAATTTAAGCGAATCCGGTTTTGTGTATTGGTGAATAAATAATCCGGATGGAATGTTCATAAAAATATCACGCGCTGATTTAGAAAACTCATGATTATTTTTGCGTTCAATAGCTAAAGAAATCTGATCCGAGCAAGCTGCAAAAAGGTGTAAATCCTCTTTAGAGTACGCGTTTGGAGTGTCATAATCCTGAACAACTAAAACTCCTATAGGAACACCGCGGGTTCGCAGCGGAATTCCAAGCCATATTTCAGGTATATCTTCACATTGTTCAATTATTCCAAAGTTTGTTAACCTTATAATTTCTGCTTTGGACATATGGACAGTTTCGTTTCTTTTTATAGGTAAAAGATTTAACCTTTTACGTGAAGTCGTGCTGATGTTTTCAATAGTGGAGCATGATATTTTTTTCTTATCAACACAGTATTTAAACTTTAAGGAGTCTTGATTCTTATCAATAAGGGCTACATAAAAATTTTCTGCGCGAAGCTCCTTAATCATTATCTTATGTATTGATTGAAGCAGCTCTTTTAGATTGTCGGTAGATTGAGCATGACTGATTATATCGTACAAAACATTTTGAATATGGCGGGAATGTTTAAGTTCTTTTACTTGTTTCACCAATTGTTCATTAACGATATTGAAATCGTGCATTCTTTCAGCTACTTCGGATTCAAGCTGCTTCAGGTAAGTTATTTGTGTTTTTTCAGCTTCTTTCCTAACGGAAATATCTCTTACAATTGAAAGGATCATAGGTGTACCGTCGTAATTAAATTTTCTGGCACTAACCTCAACAGGTATTTTTTTACCCTCTTTAGTCGTATGAATTAATTCAAATATTTTAATTTTTTTTTGAGAAAAAATTTCATCTACACTTGGTATTGCCAGATCTGAATCTGTGGTACTGAACTCCTCTACAGTCATTTTCAAGAATTCAGCTCTGGTATAGCCTAGGCGGTTGCAAGCTGCTTTATTGACATCGCGAATTAGTCCCCGGTTTCCATTCGGCAAAACTTCAAATACAAAGACGGAATCGACAATTGCGTCAAAAAGTAGATGAAAGTGATTTTTGCATTGGGCAAGATCAGCTTCAAGTTGTTTGATTCTATCCTTCTCATTCACTGGATCCCTCAGCGTTTGCCATTTAGATAATTATATAGTGCGTATTGTTATTGTTAATACATCAGTCTTGGGATTTATGCTACAATCAGTTAACTGCTATTTGAAAAAAATCGTGTGATTGTATTGTATACTTAAATAATCTGGTTGTTTAGGGTGTGGACTGTAAATATTAATGTTAAAACTAATTAAATAAATCAGTTTATAACAATTTGAAGTTCCCATTAATTACACATAAAAGATAGGAGAGTTTTATGACGAAATACTGGCTTATGAAAACTGAACCGGGATGTTACTCTATTGATGATCTTGCTACTGAAGATAAGCAGATAACTCCTTGGGATGGCGTTCGTAATTATCAAGCACGCAATTTTATGAAGGATGATATGGAGCTTGGTGATATGGTGCTTTTTTATCACAGTGTTACAAGTCCTTCGGTAGTCGGACTTGCTGAAGTGGCCAGAGAGAGTTACCCTGATCATACCGCCTGGA
Source organism: Desulfovibrio gilichinskyi (assembly GCF_900177375.1). Taxonomy (NCBI): domain Bacteria; kingdom Pseudomonadati; phylum Thermodesulfobacteriota; class Desulfovibrionia; order Desulfovibrionales; family Desulfovibrionaceae; genus Maridesulfovibrio; species Maridesulfovibrio gilichinskyi. Next base: position 370,325 of record NZ_FWZU01000002.1, read on the forward strand.
ACCCTGATGATCCACATTTTGATCCGAAATCTCCTGAAGATAATCCGCGCTGGTTTATGGTGGATGTTAAGTTCGTAGAAAAATTTTCAAATCCTCTACCTTTAAAATTTTTGCGTACAGTTAAAGGTCTTGAGGGAATGGAACTCCTTAGGAAAGGATCAAGGCTTTCTGTTATGCCTGTTACAGAAAGTGAGTTTGATATTATCTGCAGGATAGCAAGAGAATCATAAATTTAGCAGTCAGTTCTATGGTCCACATTTTTACAAGGGACTATTTTGATAATTCACTTAAACTCTAAGATCCAGACTGTTTCAGTTTGTGTTATGTTAAGCACTGCCTGCATTGGCGGGGCTGATGCTCGCAGGCAGCTTTTTGAAGGGGTTGGTTGTTGTGCTCCACTTGTTCTATGGAGAAATAATGTCCGAAATCGTGATGCTGAGTAGTAGCTGCGGTTTCGGTTTTTTATGTAATATTTTCTTTTCCCATTGACATGTGGTATTATTATATTACTTAACTAATAGTAATAGTTATTATTGAGAGGTTTGCAGTGAAAATTAATAAAGTGGAATTACTCAGTTTATCTGTATTCATAATATTAGCCCTCGGTATTTTTTCGCCTTGGCTTGTAAGCAGTGTGGAGTCTAAAATGGAAAACGAATCGAAACTTGAAGTTGCTACAGTTGCCGGAGGATGTTTCTGGTGCGTGGAATCTGATCTGGAAAAAGTTGCAGGAGTTGAAGAAGTTGTTTCAGGATATGCGGGAGGAAATGTTGATAACCCCACATATGAACAAGTCAGCTCTGGAACTACTGGGCATCGGGAGGCTGTACAGATCTTCTTTGATCCCAAGCAGATAAGTTATGAAAAAATTCTTGATATTTTTATGAAGCATCATGACCCAACTGATCCTGGTGGATCATTTAATGATCGTGGTTTTCAATACACTTCCGCAATCTTTTACAGCGATGAAAATCAGAAAAAGATTGCTGAAAAGGTGCTTGAAGAATTTGATAAATCTGGTCGATTTGAAAAGCCTGTTGCAACACAGTTGATACCGCTCACTAAGTTTTTTGATGCTGAAGGGTATCATCAGGATTACTATAAAAAGAATCCGGTGCGTTACAATTGGTATCGGTACCTTTCCGGCCGGGACTCCTTTATCAAGGATACTTGGGGAGATGAGGTTAATGTAGCCACTCCTCCTGTTCAGGAAGGAGCCTATACAAGGCCGGGCGACAACGAACTTGAAAAGGTGCTTACTCCGATTCAGTTTGAAGTTACGCGCAAGAGCGGAACAGAGCCGGCTTTTAAAAATGAATACTGGGATAACCATAGAGAAGGTATTTACGTAGATATTATATCAGGTGAACCTTTGTTCAGTTCTACGGATAAGTTTAAATCCGGCACTGGGTGGCCGAGTTTTATTCGGCCAATTGATAAGGAAAATGTAATTGAACGCGAAGATAATACCTTTTTTACGAAGCGTACAGAAGTCCGCTCAAAAGAGGCTGATTCGCATCTTGGACACGTATTTGCTGATGGCCCTGCTCCGACAGGACTTCGTTACTGCATTAATTCAGCTTCATTGAAATTTATTCCGAAGGAAGAATTGAAGGAAAAAGGATATGAAAAGTATTTGAAGTTATTCAAGTAAATATATAGTTAACAGTTTAAGCCGCCTTCGGGCGGCTTTTTTTATTGAATTGTAGCTAAAGCTGCATGTAATTAGTTCTTGTGATCAGGTAGATTTTTTTGTCTGTTTATTGCGATAATCGCGGATGTTTATTAGGTATCAGTTCTGTGGTGTAATGAATGTGTAATAAGCCGTAACAAACATTAGTTTCCATATCAGGCAATTTATCTATGACGCTACTTTCGATCATTATACCAAATTATAATTACGGACGGTTTGCCGATCGATTTTTCCGCTCTGTCATAGCTCAAACTATGGATCTTCAAAGTGTAGAGATACTTTTTGTAGATGACGGCAGTACAGATGACTCAATTAAACAAGCGCAGAAATGGGCTGAGAAGATTGAATGTGATAAGTTTGAAATATTGACCCCGCCAAGAACAGGAAAACCGGGACTTGTCCGTAATTACGGTCTTGAGCGTGCGAAGGGTGATTCTTTAATCTGTATTGACCATGACGATATCCTCCATCCTGAATTTCTCTCTACATGCCTTGAAACTCTCAATAATAATCCTGAAATAGGTTTTGTTTATACTGACTATCTTGAAAACTCCTTGGAAGGTGCGCGGGAAGTTCATCTTCCTAAATTCTGCAAAGCTCATTTACGAACACAAAATACATTGTCACCTTCTGCTATGTATCGCCGCGAATTATGGGACAGCGGAATAAGATACCGAGCTAATACAGCTTATGAAGACTGGGATTACTGGGTGCAATGTTTAATGACCGGAGCAGCGTTCCAGTTAATCCCGAAGGTTTTGTACAATTACGAAGTTCACGGAAATAATTTTTCTATCGGGGCCGTTAAAGATGACGGCGTAGCCAAGGCTCAGATTGTACTCAATAATCCATCTTTTTTTCATCCTATGGTTGTGCACTGGGCAGAAGATCACTTGCGCGGCAGGGTATATGCTGCTGCATTTCAACGCGGATGCATCCCTAGACCGGAAGATATTAAGGCTCTTTTAAATAAAATTGAAGCCGGTATTCGTTGATTTTGTTTTTATGTTTACGAATATATGAAAAATTTAGTAAAAATTATCCGATAAATTTAAAATTTGTAAAAATATTTAATAAAAGTTTAAAAATACCGCACAAAAATTATCTTTCATGTAATATTTGCAGCTACCTTGACACAATAATTCTCGCAGTGCAGTATTCTTGCAAGTTTTGGCCATATTAGTGACATTGCCGAAATTGTAAATTAAAATGCAGGAAGCTCATATGAAGATAGGATGCATCGGCCCTTCAGATTCGATTGAACTCATTAAAGAAGTTGTCGGTCGATGCTGCCCTGAGATCACCCTTTTAACATATGTAAGAGAACGCGCTGCGGATTCGTGGGAAGTTCTGGAAGAGTGTCAGCGAGAAACAAAAGGGATACTTTTCAGCGGAATAGCTGTTCAAGAAGCGGCTAGAGCTCACGGTGGCTTAACACATCCTTATGAGCATATCCCGCGCGGTGGTTACAGCCTGCTGCGTGTCCTTTCCGAAATGCTTCGGCTGGGCATAAAGTCCGGTAAAGTCAGCATTGATGTCGTCAATGATGATATTCTTACCGAAGTTGTTAAAGAATTCGGTGTTGAATTTGAAAATATCCACTCTATGCCTTTCGCTCTTCATCACGGTGAACAGGATTATCTTGATCGCCACGTTGAACTTTATGAAACCGGGCAGACGGACGCCATAGTAACCGGATTCGGATATATTTATAAAGAGCTGAAGGATAGGGGACTGCCTGTTTTCAGGCTCTATGCCAGTACTCTCCAGATTCGCGATTCTCTCGAAAAACTTGTAGATCGCATTAATTCCCGCAGCTTGCGTTCTGCCGGCATAGCTATTCAGCTTATCAAGCTTAAATCAATCACCCGCAATTCTATTAATCAGTATGATGATATGAAAAACGGCGGGATATTCTATCTGGAACTGCTTGAGTATGTTCGAGCTATTCAAGGCAGCCTTTTTAATTTCGGCACCGAAGAATACGTTATCTTTTCTACCCGCGGTATAATCGAAAGCCAGCTTCACCTGAATCATTTTAAGAATCTTCTCGACTGGGGAAGAGAGCGCAATATTATATTTTCTTCAGGCATCGGCATCGGTTCTACAGCGTTTCAAGCTGAAAAATCCGCCCGTAAGGCTCTCGATAATGCCGTTAAGCTGAATAAAGGCGGTTTTTATATTGTTGAAGGAAAGCATATCCGTGGCCCTGTAGGCGAATGTGATGAGCTTAAATACAAGACTCACATTGTAGATTCTCAGTTTCTTAAAATGTCCAGAGAAATAGGCATCAGCCCTAGTTACCTTGATAAAATTAAAGCGATCATTGCCGATAGTCATAAGGACACCTTTGATTCTGCTGATCTTGCTGCCTGTCTCGGTATCGGAGAGCGCAGTGCCAGACGCGTGCTTAAAAAATTTTTGGACAGCGGCTATGGTGAGCTGAACGGAAAGGAAATGTCCACTCAGGTGGGGCGGCCTAAAAAAATGGTGCGTATTTTGATTTAAGATACGGTTTTAATTTTGGCATAATTACGGACATAATTATGTCGTGTCCGTAATTGTATGTAGTTTTTGGATTTTATTGTTTTATGGTGTGTAGAGGAACCGTTGTTAATTGACGGAGTGAGTCTAAGATACGCAAGTTGTTTAATTTTATTATGCAATTTGCCTTAATCGGAGTTAATTATGAATGATGCTGTGAAAAATGTGAAACTGCACCTGCTTGTGTTGGCATTGGTGGTAGTTTCGGAGTTAATCGGAATTATTACATTCAAGGTCGGGCCGGGGAAACTCGTTCTTTTGCCTCTGTTGTATGCAATGTTTATGGGTATTTTTACGGGGCCTAAATTTTTAAAACTTGCCAAAGAAAAAGATATGTTTCAGGCAAGTACACTTGTCGGTCTTGCTTTGCTTTTGCTTATGGCAAAATACGGAACACTTGTCGGACCTAAGTTTTATGACATATTGGAAGCCGGTCCTGCGCTTATTTTGCAGGAATTCGGTAACTTGGCGACACTGTTTTTAGGTATTCCTTTAGCTATGTACCTCGGCCTTAAGCGTGAGGCTGTCGGTGCGGCGCATTCGATTGCCCGTGAACCTAACGTTGCACTTATCGGCGATATTTATGGACTTGATTCAGCAGAAGGTCGCGGCGTAATGGGCGTTTATATCTGTGGTACAGTTTTCGGTACTATCTTCTTCGGACTGATGGCTTCTTTTCTAGCCGCATTTCAAATTTTCCATCCGTATGCGTTGGCGATGGCTTCCGGTGTAGGTAGTGCGAGTATGATGACAGCCGCAGTCGGAACTCTCAGTGCAACCTATCCTGCAATGGCCGGGCAGATTCAGGCCTTAGGCATAGCAAGTAACACCCTTTCCGGTCTTGACGGGGTGTATATGTCTCTTATTATTGCGCTCCCTCTCTCTAATAAGCTCTACCGCTATATCTACAAGCTTAAGTATAAAACCAGTCCGGAGAATGTATAATGACTAAACATACACTTATAGAATCAGTTGTAGTGCTCATAATTGTGGCCATTATGACTCTTATCGGAAATTATGTCGGCTTTCATAACAATATGGTTGAGGCACTGCCTGGTATGGTAATATTGTTGCTGCTTTGTATCGCTGGCGTTGCAACAAATATGTTCCTGATCAAAAAAATACCTTCAGTCTTATTTGTTATCACATATGGTGTAATTATCAGCCTTCCTTCCTTTCCGCTTTCAGTAGTGACTAATGCCTACCTCGCAAAAGTCAGTTTTCTTGCACTTACCACTCCTATTCTTGCTTACGCAGGTGTTGCTATCGGTAAGGACCTTGCTGCATTCAAGAAAAGCGGATGGCGTATTGTTATTGTAAGTTTGGTTGTTATGTTCTCAACATATATCGGTTCTGCTGCTATTGCTCAGGCCGTATTGAAGTACATGGGAGCAATCTAAATGGCATTAAATGCGGATGTGATTGCATTGCTGGATGAATTTAAAGACATACGTCATAAGATTCATCAGCATCCTGAAGTTGGTCTTGAAACAGCTCAGACTGTAGTTTTGATTAAATCAAAACTGGATGAGTACGGTATTTCTTATGAAAATATCGGAGTTAATTCTCTTGTTGCTGAAATCAAAGGCAAAGCAGGGGACACAACTGTAGCTTTCAGAGTGGACATGGACGGGCTTGAGATGAGCGAAGAAAACGACTTCTCTTATAAATCTCAGGTTGAAGGTCGCATGCATGCTTGCGGACACGACGGGCATTGCACCTCGCTGATTGCGCTTGCCGCTTATCTCTCTAAGCACAGAGATTTCAACGGTACGGTTCTGTTGCTTTTCCAGTCCGGAGAAGAAGGGTATGAAGGCGCGTTGCGCGTCATTGAAGATTCATTTTTCGACAAATATAAAGTCGATTATATGTTCGGTTTTCATGCATGGCCGGGGCTTGCTTCCGGTAAAATTGCTGTTCACAACGGCGCATGCATGGCTTCTGAAGACCGTTTTGAAATTATGGTGACCGGTAAAAGCGGTCATGCATCTATGCCTCATGTCTGCAACGAACCTTTTGCCGCAGTAGCGGATATTATTAAAGGTTTGCAGACAATAGTAGGACGCAAAGTTCCTTCGCATGAACGCGGAGTTGTCAGTATAACTCAGGTTCACGGCGGCAGTCTGCGTAATGGAATCCCCGATAACGTAATGGTTCAGGGTAACGTTCGTACTTGTAATGAAGATGTGCAGGATTTAATTGAAGAATCAATAGCACAGACAGTTGCAGGAGCATGTGCCATCTATGGAGTGAAAGGGGTGCTGGACTATGTCCGTAAACATCCTGTACTTATAAATTCCACTCCTGACGTTGCAAGAAAAGCGGCTGAGAAAGTAGTTGGCCCAGAAAATGTTGTAACAGATTTGGAATCATCAATGGCTGCCGAGGATTTTGCCTTCTTTATGAAGCATACCAAAGGCTGCTATGTGTGGATCGGAAACGGCGTTGATTCGCCTCCGCTGCACAACAGTAAGTTTGACTTCAATGATGAAATACTGCCCGTTGCGGCAAGCTTTTTCATCGCAGTGATTGATGAACTTTTATAAGTCTCATTAATCGGGTTTGTGTAAATTGCCGGGATAATCGTAAATCTCTGATTCTTTAACGAGAGTCAGGGATTTACGTATTTTAGAGTCTAGGCATTTAAGTTACTGTATTCACATTGTTTGGCCTAGTACTGCGTAGACAAACACGCTCGCTATGCGTAACAATTTAGCCTTATTAAATAATAATATCAGAATCGGTTACTGCAGATATGGAGCTTGGCATGAGAATTATAATGATCGGCATTTTAGCCGCATTTTTTTTCAGTACAACTTTTGTTTTGAATCGGGCAATGAGCCTTGATGGCGGGCACTGGGTCTGGTCGGCAAGTCTGCGGTATTTCTGGATGCTTATATTTTTGTCTGCGGGGCTTTTGGCAGTAAGGCGGAAACTTTTCATTGAAACTTTGAAATTGTATTTCCGGCATTGGTTTTTCTGGACTATAGCCGGAGGAATCGGTTTCGGGCTGTTTTACGCTTTGCTATCCTTTAGTGCTTCTTACGCCCCCGGATGGGTGGTTGCCGCAACATGGCAGACAACTATTCTCGCCACCCCGATAGTACTACTGCTTTTCGGCAAAAGGATTCCGCTGCGGGCCATGCTTTTGACTTTAATAATTTTTGCAGGTGTCTTGCTCGTAAATGTTGAACAAGCCGGATCAAATCCAGTAAGTGAAATTCTGCTGGGAGCTATTCCCGTTTTTATCGCAGCTTTCGCCTATCCGTTCGGGAATCAGATGGTATGGGAAGCCCGGCAGAGTGGTTCGCGTTTTATTCCTCACCTTGAGAGTCCTGCCATGGATGACCCGTTTTGCAGAGTGCTGCTTTTGACATTAGGATCGCTTCCGTTATGGGCGGTGCTTATAGTCGTATTATCGCCACCTGCACCTGCTATGAATCAGATTCTCAACACTGCTCTAGTCGCGATTTTTTCCGGAGTTATTGCTACGAGTCTGTTTCTTTATGCCCGCAACAAAGCCACTTCTGCCGCAGAACTGGCTGCGGCAGACTGCACTCAGTCCATGGAAGTGGTTTTTTCTTTGCTCGGTGAAGTCTTTCTGCTTGGCGGAGCATTGCCGGGGCCGATGGGCTGGGCTGGAATCGTGCTCACCATGCTCGGCTTAGCGCTTTATATCCGAGTGCAAAACGTCCGCTAATTTCAGCCTTCAGCTATAAGCTCTTCTGTAGAAACCATCTTTGCGTAGACAGAACCAAGAGCAGCCATGAACGATGCGTGTACTTTGTTTGATGATACTTTTACTCCGTCAAATTCAAGCACTGCCGCGGCGCAACCGTCGTGAACTACAGTGCAGGAATATCCTAAATCAAACGCGGCTCTGGTTGTTGCATCTACACACAGATTGCTCATCATGCCGACTATGGTTAAGTCTGTAACCGCAAGCGAACTTAGCACTTCCCCCAGTTTTGTTTCACGAAAGCTGTTCGGAAAATGTTTCACAATTACATGTTCCCCTTCATCAGGTTTAACCAGCGAATGAAATTCCATTCCATATGTGCCGGATATAAAAAATGTTGATCCTTCACGAATCGATTCATGTTGCACATGAATGATCGGAAGCTTTTTTTCTCTGAAAAAATTTAAAACTTTAGCTGCATTTTTTCCGGCAACTTTGCTCTTTTTAAGTTCCATTTTGCCACCGGGGAAATAATCATTTTGGATATCAATAAGGATAAGTGCTTTTTTACTCATTTTGACTCTCTTTCAAGTTTATAAGGTGTTTTCTAAATGCGTCCTGAAAAATAGAATGCACTTTGGTTGCAAAAATGAATAGTGTCGCTATTGACAATATACATGCTAAAAACGACAGTAACTCCATGCCATCAATTACAATACTGAACTTAAAGAATAGCCTGCTCTCAGGAGTCCTTGGACCGCTGGAAATATTCACGATTGCTAACACAATAGCACAGCAAGAGAATTTAAGCACTGCCGGGAATGTAGCGCTACTAGAACCGCTGGAATTAGCCTCCATTGATGGAAATGCGGTCAGCGGATTTACAGGAGTTTCGCTCGCAGTTCATAAATCTATTTCACAAGTTAAAGCTGATATTGTAATAATTCCACCCATATTCGGTGAGCTTGAGTCCGCTAGAGAAAATAAATATCTCATACAACAGCTTGGTAGAATGAGCAGTGAAGGAACAATTATAGCAACTGTTTGTGCGGGATCATTTTTGCTGGCAGAGACAGGTTTTCTGGATGGGAAAATTGCAACAACTCATTGGAAGCTAACCCGTGAGTTTGAGAATTGCTACCCCAAAGTAGATTTACATTCAGAGCAAATGTTGATTGACGGCGGAAATTACATTTGCGCAGGAGGCGCAATGGCATGGCAGGATTTAGCCCTGCATATTGTTGCCAGGTTTATGAATAAGGAAATAGCCTCAAAGTGTGCTAAAACTTTAGTGATGGACAGTACCCGAAACGTGCAGACTCCTTACTTTATGTTCGATCAACACCTCAAGTCCGGTACTGGATTTACTGATCGCAATATTGAAATCGTGCAGAAATGGATGCAGCAAAATTATTATCGACACGTCGAACTTCTTGAGCTTGCTGAAATCGCTGAAATAGGAGTGCGCAGTTTTCTACGCAGGTTCAAACGGACGACAGGTCATACTCCTGTGCAATATTTACAGCAGTTGCGGATTGAATCGGCAAGGCATCTGCTGGAAGTCAGCAATATGAATATTGAAGAGATTACTGAAAGAGTCGGATACGAAAACGGGTCCTCATTTAGAAGATTGTTTAAAAAGAAAACAGGTCTGACTCCTCTTGAATACAGAAAGAAATTCAGTAGAATTGTTTAAGTGGTGTTTTGAAAATTTTTTGTACGGGAAAATGATTTGTCCTTATATTTCACAGAATTTCTTATAACTCATCGTGATTTATTTAGAAAAGGGTGATTAAAAAGTTGGTGCATTAACGCTTTAATATATGTACATTTTTTTCAATTATATAATTCACTGTTCTTAACAGTAAGTATGGGCCGATTAAGTCATAATCCGGAGTACAAAGGAATGAAGATCAATTTACTTAGTAAAAAGGTTACATGGATGGTTGTGATCGTTATCGCTCTACTTCCATTGCCTTCTATTGCTAATTATATGCAACGGTTTGTCGTTCGCAATGGAATCGTCACTGCATTTCGGTATGAAGTTCATGCTCCCATTGACGGAGTCGTTGAAAATTTATCGGTCAGACCGGGGTCTGTTCCGGGAGTTAAGCCTGTTCTGCTGCTGGGCAACAGGCGAATGACAGGGCAACATGAAGCTTTGGAGCAAGAACTTACTTCTCTTGAGCAAAGCCTTAAACAAAGCATAGAGATTCGCGTAGAATATTTGGATAGAATCTCAAGGGATCTTGATCAGAGCCTTGGCATATTACGGGCCCGTTTGATTGGAGAAAAAGCCGCGCAGGAAGAATCTGAACATCGTCGTGACAGGACACTGAAACTTGTCAAATCATCTGTTGCAACTAAGGAAGATGCAGACAGGGTTGAATCTGAATATCGAAAAGATGAAGCAAAGGTAAAAACTACTCAACTGGAAATAATACAACTTAAGGAGCGTCGGCAGATGCTTGATAAGGGGATGATTCCACAAGATTTGTCTGATGGAGTACTTCAGGTTCAGAGTAGAATTAATATATTGCAACAGTCTATTCTTGCATGCAAAAGGCGGATGAGTGAAACCGAGACCGGCATTATCGATAATTCAGTTCCTTCTAAAGATTCTAAGCAGAATATAAACAATCGATCTGCCAGAGCCTCTGTTATGATACCTGACACATCCGTTATATGGGAAGTGGATGTGCAAAATGGTATGGAGGTCTCCAAAGGAGACCGGATTTTGTCTTATATTGATCGCAGCAGACTTATGGTTGAAGTTTCGGTTGATGATGCTGTTTTGGAGCTTCTTAAACCGGGGCATCCTGTTAAAATACGTTTGTTCGGTAAAACAAATTTTATTGAAGGAAAGGTCAGCAGGATAATGGGTTCAGCTGGGATTTGGCATTCCAGTTTGCTGGCTGCAAGCATCAAGCAGAGGGCTGTCCGTGACGGTCGTGTTCTTGTTCAGATTGAAGATAAAGAGCTTTATAATGATGTTGAGAAATTTTGCGGTGTCGGGCGTACCGCTTATGCTGAGTTTGAGGGAATAGGACTTCTGGAACAGTATTTCGGAGTATTTCTGCGATGAGCCGCAAAGTCTACACACTGTCTCAGCAACAGCTGGATAAAGAAAGTGCTGTATTCTGGGCAATTATTCTGGATACGACAATTCTGACTTTTTTAACGATTGTCGGAACTCTCTCCGGATCAATGACAGCATTATCGGAGATTGTACGGTTCGCATTGCTGCTCTCAATAGAATATATTTCTTATGTAGTGCTGAGGCGGGCCCACAGAGGTAAATTCAGTGAATTTGAATTCGGAATAGGTAAGATAGAACGGATTACTAATTTAGTAGTTGCTTTCGGGTTGCTACTGAGCAGTATGTATATTTTTTCAAAAGTAATCTCAATGACTGAAAGTGCTCCTATATCCACAAATAATCTGATGCTTACAATTGTCGGAGCAGATCTTAACCTTCTGGTTAATTACTATTTTTCTATCATGTTCATCCGCTCCAATCAGACTGAAAGTTCGGTCATCATTTCATCTCAAATTTCTGCGCGTATTGCCAAAACAGTTGCCTCATTTGTTGTTTTAGGTGTTTTGATGCTCACACTGTGGATTCCTGATCCTAAGATGGCTAGAATGGTTGATTTGTGCGGATCATTATTTCTGACAGTGTATATGGTAATCATCGCCTACGGCCTGATCAAAGAAAGTCTTCCTGAAATTCTTGACCGCACTATTCCGGAGCCTGATCATTATCAAATACTCAGAATACTAGCTGAAAATTTTGATCAGTATGACGGCTTTTCCGGATACAAAGCCCGCAGAGCAGGTAAGGATTTATTTATACTTTTAAAATTGTGCTTTTTCTCAACACAGACCCTTGAGCAGATCGAGGCTCGTCTTCAGCCGGTACGAAAAGCTTTTGAAGCTGAAATGCCCGGATCAAGTATCACCATAGAAACTGAAATGATGTGTAAAAAGTAATTTGTCAGATTAAAATAATCTTACGCGATTACGCTTGAACATATAAATAAATTCAGCAGGACTTATAAGGAGATATTAAAACCTTCAGTCCTTTTCAATATCCAGCTTACGCTTGGTGGAATAGAGGAAGCGTATAAGGTCATATTCGAATGGTGAACCTGTCTGATAGTACTTGAAAGGAGTGTTGGCTCGTAAGTTCAGTCCGCGTATGGTAGTATCAACAGCCCCGATAAGAGTTCTTCCGTCTTTTATTTGGAGCAGATTGTAGAGTTGCACCGTTTCCACCCAGAGTAGAGCAGAGTCTGCAGCAAGCCCTACGGAGTCACGCACATTGGAAGGTCCGAACAACGGCAGAACTACATACGGTCCGTCGCCGATTCCCCATACTCCAAGTGTGTCAGCTGTACTTGTCACAACTCTTTCAATTCCCCAGCCGGTAGCCACATCAAATATTCCTAAAATACCGAATGTTGAATTTATAATCACTCTGTAGCAGGACCTTAAAGCTTTTTCGCCTCGCCCTTGCAGGGAACTGTTCAGAATAGCATTAAGTTCATTCATATTATTAATGGTGTTGCTGACTCCCTTGCGAACAGGGGTAGGCAAAACCGTGGTATATAAATCTGTGGCAGGAAGGAAAATGATTCTGTCAAATATGGCATTGAACGCGTATATATTGCGGTTCATCGGCCCCCATGGATCGTAAACATCAAGGAAACCCAGATCGGCCTCTTCGCGCGCTATGTTTGCAGATGTAGGAGAGTGTGACACTGGTGTCATAAAGCGTGTCGGCGGCAGTGTCATCATAGGATCGTCTTTTTGAATAGTCGCGCAGGCAGGGAGAAGCGCGAGAACCACGGTCAATAATAGCAATTTTATGCGGGTAGTCATAATTTCAACATCTCCTGCGCCTTAGCCGCAAAAGGCTTGAACATGATGTTCCCGCAATGCCCGCCGTGAGCGAAAAATACAGCTCTGCTGCCGAATGTTTTTTGCAGAAAACCGACTTCACTTTTATCCAGAATAACATCGTCCAGATTTCCCAGTACAAAAATTTTATTTGAAGTTTTAAGATACTCTTCAATGCTCTCCAGACTGCAGCGACGGATGAGTTCTTCTTTTGTTATGCCGGGCGTAATAAATTGCTGATACGGCAGCAAATATTCATCTACGTATCTTTCAAAAGTGATTGCCGCGGCGATTTTTGTGTAAGGCAGCAGGTCGTCTCCGGTGGACAGGGTTTTGCTTACAGGGACAATATACCCGGCATTGATGCACACATCAGAGGTGAAAATCATATTTGCAGAACTAAGTCTGAAGGATGCGGCAATAACGGCTTTGAGATCCATTTTTGAAAAGTTGTTATGATTAGATAACGCATAAAGAAAGTTATCATCAAAGTCTGTTACATCTGTATTCAGATACATTTCTGAAAAAGAATGAATCAATTCATCAATAACCTGGCGCGGTTCTTTGCCGCCGAGATTTTCAGGGGTCAGCCATGAATCAAAACGCAGCGCAGAGTTATAAAGATTTACAGGCGGATTGATCATAAGTACTTTTTTGAAAGAGAAATCTTTACGAGTTTCATCAAGGTGAGCAATAAAAGCTGAGTGCATAGCTCCTAGACTGTAACCTGTGATTTCGTAACCGTTTATTTCGTATTCATCTTCAAGTTCGGTTTTGATCCATTTCATAACGCGGTATAAATCTTCAACATCGTTTGGAACATAACCCGGCGCAGCGTATCTTGATGCGCTGACTACAAAATTCATATGAGTTGGAGATGAAAGCGCAACAACATGAAATCCGGCCGCGTAAAAAAGCTGAACTAAAAATTTCATTTTCGTGGAGTTATGCTCTGATCCGGTTCCGGCTATTATAAATAGAAGCGGAGCTTTTTCTTTCTGCATAGCTGTAGTGTAATTAAATTCTTTACTATACCAAAAAATCCCCGGGATTCTACGGTCTTCTATTTCTATTTGGCATTTTTTAGTTTCGGCAGGTTCAGAAAAAGTCTGCATAAGATCTGGAGGAGTTCCAAAGATGGTAGCCTTGTATGGATCAACTATAGGGAACTCTGTCGTAGAGTTTGAGCTGGAAGCAAAAGCTGTGCTGTAAAAAAACAGCACAGATAAAAATATTAAAAAATAAGCGGCGATGCTTTTTTTTTCTATACTATGTTTTAAAATTATCATCTTTGTTTGATATCATTTTGCATTAAATTTGTAAATGTAATGATAAAAGTAGCTGTAAAGTACTTTATGTGAATTCATTTTTACAGTTTTTTAAATCAAAATATATAGAATTAATATTCGCATTGCAGTGTAATCACTTTATTGAATTGTTTATTAAAGTTGCAGGCAGGAAGTAAATTGCAATATTCATATAAGTGTAATAACTTATGTTGCTGAAATTATTCACTCTCAGAGTCCTGTTCATTATCAAGCGGAGTTCTTTATGCCTAAATTAAAATTTCTAGATTATATAAAACCGAAAACGATTCAGGCTTATCTTGTTTATATGGTAACCGGTATGGTCCTGGTCCAGATCGGTATTACCTGGTTTCTGGTTTCAGATCTTACATCGAATACTCTTAAGGAGCAGATCGGGCTTCGTGCAATGCAGACTTCGCAAACAATAGCCGAAGTTCCCATGATTCGCGAAGCTTTGCTGGCGGAAGATCCGGGCGGAAATATTCAAGTGATGGCTGAAAATATCCGGAAAAAAATAGGGGCGACATATGTTGTTGTCGGTGACGCTACAGGTAAACGTTACTCTCATCCTGTTCAGGAACTGGTGGGGAAGTATTTTGTAGGTGGTGATACTGGGCCTGTCTTAAAGGAAGGAAAGTCATATGTTTCGGAGGCGGTCGGAACTCTCGGACCTTCTATGCGCAGTTTTGTTCCTGTTTTAGGGGATAATTCTAAAATATTGGGTTTTGTCTCAGTTGGATATCTGACAGAAAATGTACAGAAAAACATTACCGATCATCTGAATAGACCCTTGTGGTTCATTTTCGGGCTTACTTTGATCGGCCTTTTCAGTACTGCATATATTGCCCGCCATTTGAAAAGGGTTACGCTAAACCTTGAGCCTGCCGAAATTACTAACCTTTATCTGGAACGCGGAGCTGTATTGGAAACTATCCGCGAGGGTGTAATCGCAACTGATGATAAGGGTGAAATCAGGCTGGCAAATAAAGCCGCACTCAACTACACCTGCTTTAATTCAGCTGAACTTGTCGGCAAAATGATGGGGGATGTGATTCCCTGTGCAGGTCTTGATCATGCCCTTACGACAGGGGAAAGTGAATATGATCAGGAGCGGATTGTTAACGGTCAGGAACTGATTTTTAACATAGTTCCGGTATTGCAGGGCGGCGAGGTAAAAGGGTTGGTTGCCAGTTTCCGGCGTAAAGATGAGCTTGATAGAGTCTCGCATGAATTATCGAGTATTCAGGCATATTCTGAGCTTTTGCGTGGTCAGACCCACGAATACTCTAACAAACTGCACACTATCGCCGGACTTATCCAGATAGAAGCGTATCAGGAAGCTCTTGATCTCGTTAAATGCGAATCGTCCGGGTATGAAGACCTGATTATGTTTCTTAATAAAGCTGTTCCGCATCCAGTAATTGCGGCAATTGTGCTGGGAAAATTCAATAGAGCTAAAGAACTGAAAGTACCGTTTGATGTTGATCGCGAAGGAACTATGGTAGATGTTCCGGATTGGATTAAACAGGAAAAAATTGTTACTATTGTAGGCAACTTACTGGATAATGCTTTTGAGGCCGTGGTCGGGTGCGGGAAAAAAGATTGCAAAGTGCAACTTTCTTTTACAGATCTCGGAAATGATATTGTATTTGAAGTTGAAGATTCAGGCCCCGGCATACCTCCTGACAGGATCGATCATGTTTTTGAGAAAGGTGTTTCTTCTAAAGGGACAGGGCGGCGCGGATTGGGTCTTTATCTGGTTAAGCAGAGACTTGATGAGCTTGGAGGTTTTGTCTCGGTTTCATCTGACGGGGCGGAAGGAACTTTGTTTTCTGTAATCATTCCTAAAATAAAGCGTAGTGGAATATGAATCCGATCAAAGTCATGGTTGTAGAAGATGATGCCAAAATAGCGGATCTTCATCGTAGGTTTACTGAAAAAGTAGAAGGTTTTGAAGTTGTTGCCATTGCGCAGGGTCTTGATGATGCGAAAGAAATGATCGAATTATTCGAGCCTGACCTGATCTTGCTGGACCTCTATTTTCCGGAAGGTACAAGCCTTGATATGCTGCGCGAAATTCGCACAAAAGGGCTTGAAACTGATGTTATACTAATTACTGCCGCGCGCGAAATGGGGCCGCTTAAAGAAGCTCTTCGTGGTGGAGTTTTCGATTATATTATAAAGCCGGTTATTCTGGAAAGATTTAAAGCCTGTCTTACAAAGTTTCGCGAGTATTACAGCCGTTTGCATAATTCAGAAACATTGGAGCAGAAAGATGTCGATAATATGCGGCATCCCTCCGCGGCAGCTTCTACGCCGCCTCTGTCTGTAGATCTGCCGAAAGGTATAGATCCTCTCACTTTGAAGAAGGTAAAGAACGTTTTTAAAGACCCTGATACCGTGAGCGGTTTAAGTGCCGAAAATGTCGGAGAGCTTATCGGAGCAAGCAGGTCGACTACCCGTCGTTATCTTGAATACCTTGTCTCAATCGGTTTTATTTATCCTGACTTAGTTTATGGAACAGTCGGGCGACCTGAGCGCAGGTATTTCCGCAATTAATTCTTACGTGAACATTATGAACAAAATCACCGTAAAAAATTAAAAAGTCATTAAACCCTCAATAAGTTTTTTAATTGTTTTTTCTATAAAGTCCGGTTCATAGCCAGATTTTATTTTAAAATGTTCCGTTAATTAAAGAACTTAACATCTGTTCAGTCAGAGGAGGGTCCATGAAACGTTTGATCACAATCATGTTTGTTGCTTTTTTAGTAGTAACAATGTCAGTTCCCGCATTTGCAGGAAAAGTTGTCCTTAAACTCGGTCACATTGCTGAGCCTGTTCATCCTTACGGACAGGGTGCTGAAAAATTCGCTGAACTGGTTAAAGAAAAATCAGGCGGCGATATCATTGTCAAAGTATTCCCCTCCTCACAGCTCGGCGGACAGAAAGACCTTATTGAAGGTCTGATCTACGGAACCATAGATATGGCTCTGGTCGGTACTGCCGTTTTAGGTCAATTCCAGCCGCAAATTTCTCTTTTTGATATGCCTTTCCTTTTCGAAAACAGAGAACATGCTTACAAATCACTCGATACTGTCGGTATGGAAATAGGTAAGCCTCTTGAATCAAAAGGCATCAAATTGCTCGGTTATATGGAAAACGGTATCCGCCACGTCACCAATAATGTTCGCGAGGTAAAAACACCTGCGGATATGCAAGGGCTCAAAATCAGAGTCATGACCAATAAAATCTACATTGAAATGATGAAGTCACTCGGCGCATCTCCTACACCCATGGCATTCGGAGAACTTTACTCTGCAATGCAGCAGGGAACTGTTGACGGTCAGGAAAATCCAAGTGCACACATCTGGACCAAACGGTTTTTTGAAGTTCAGAAATACGCTTCCAAAACAGCACATTCCTACGCACCGGAGCCTCTCGTAATGTCTATGATCAGCTGGGGAAGGCTCGATGCAAAACAGCAGCAGGTTATCATGGACGCAGCTAAAGAAGCCGTTGCATGGCAGCGCGACCTCTCAACCCAAAAAGATGAAGAATACTGGAAGCTCATCGAAGCAACCGGGAAAATCAAAGTTATTGAAGTTGATCGTTCACTCTTTGTGGAAGCAACCAAGCCTGTTTATGAAAAGTTTGCACCTATCGTAGGGCAGGATAATATTGATAAGGTTAACGCCCTTAAAAAATAGTCATCATAATTCAGGGCCGGAAGTGCTTTTCGGCCCTGTTTTTTAAGGAGGGGGTCTGATGGATAAATTATTTGATAGATTGCGCGCAGTTCTTTACTGGATTTCAGTATCCTCAATGACCATCATGCTGGGGTTGATTTTTTTTCAGGTTGTATCCCGTTATTTCTTCGGGCACACATTTGAATGGTCTGAAGAACTTGCAAGATTCTTGTTCGTATGGGTCGTCTTCCTGGGGTCAGCGCTGATCATGGGTGAAAGCGGGCATCTGGCAGTACAGATTCTGCCTAATAAATTTAAGGGTACAGGGGTAGGCGTCGCTATAGAGATTCTTATTAATCTTTGCAGTTATGCTTTTACATTGCTTCTCCTTATACAGGGAGCGAAAATGACCTCGGTAATGACATTTCAGATGGCCCCCGGGCTTGGGATTTCAATGAGCGTAGTCTATTCAATTATCCCGATCAGTGCCTCACTTATGATGCTCTACCTGTTTAAAGATACAGTGCGAATTGTCAAAGAAATCTCAGCACGGAAAAACTAGGAGCGCATCATGGAAGCAGTATTATTATGCACTTTCTTAGGATTGACTTTCCTCGGAGTTCCGGTCGCTTACGCACTGGGACTTTCCGTTTCAGTAATTTTATATCAATATCTTAATATTCCGCAGGTCATGATTACTCAGGTCATGTATTCCGGAATTGATTCTTTCTCCTTTATGGCTGTTCCTTTTTTTATGCTTGCAGGGGCATTCATGTCAGCCGGTGGTGTAACTAAGAGACTGGTAAACTTTGCTCAGTCGCTGGTCGGCTCCTTTACCGGAGGTTTGGCTCAGGTTGTTGCTGTTTCCGGTATGTTCTTTGCGGCTATTTCAGGATCATCAGCAGCAACAACTGCTGCAATCGGTTCAACGATGGTCGATGAAATGGAAAAGAAAGGATATCGCCGTGAACTTGCAACAGGGATTGTTGCCGCCGGAGGAACTGTAGGGATTGTTATTCCGCCTTCTATCACATTGGTCGTTTTCGGTGTTATTGCCGGAACATCAATCGGTGATCTCTTTGTAGGCGGTTTGGTTCCCGGACTGCTCATGGGTTTTACCATGTGTATAGTCAGTTATTTTATTGCGAAAAAAGAAGGAATTCCTGCTGAAGGTTCATTTTCAGTTATGAATGTTCTCAGGTCTTTCAAAGAATCTTTCTGGGCACTTATGACTCCGGTAATTATTATCGGAGGAATTTATGGCGGTATTTTTACACCGACTGAGGCTGCTGCGGTTGCAGCCGTTTACGGCATCTTCGTCGGATTCTTTATCTATAAAGAACTTACGCTGAAACAATTCCCTAAAATTATCTTTCAGGCTGTAATGGGAACGACAATGATTATGTTTATTGTCGGAGCAGCAAAAGTTTTCGGGTGGATGCTCACCAATCTGGAAATACCTCATCATATCGGTGAATATATTGTTTCCCTTACAAGTTCTCCGATTGTGTTCCTTTTATTGATGAACGTATTGTTGCTGTTCATCGGAACGCTCATCAATGCTTCGGCAGCTATCGTTATTCTTACTCCTATCTTCCTGCCGGTAGCAATAAAACTTGGAATTGATCCTTTGTTCTTCGGAGTGTTGATGGTTGTCAACCTTGCAATCGGGTGTATTACTCCTCCGGTCGGATTGGATTTATTTGTTGCCAGTGCAATAACAAAAGTTCCACTGGAAAAAGTAATGAAGGCCTCAACCCCTTACCTTATTGCTTTGCTTGCCTCATTGCTTTTGATGACATTTTGTCCTGCAATTATCACTACTCTCCCTAATCTCTTACGCTAGAGTAAAAAGATTAGAATCAAAAAAAGGCGTTTCGGTATTACACCGGAACGCCTTTTTTAAGTTTAAGTGAAGTTATAAGCTATAGAATTACGTGAGGCTCAGGCAGGTATTCCACAATCCATTTGGTCCACTTTTCCGGTTTAACTATTTCGAGAATTTTAGCGGAAATTTCAAACGGTTCAAACGGATCTTTATAATCATCTAGAATTACAGGCCCCTTAAAAACAGGCGAAAAATCACCGCGGCAAAATGGCTCTATCGTGAAATCAAACATATCAATTAAGTAGCCGTCAAGGTTGCCCTTAGCTATCCAGTCAAAACAAATTTCAAACCCCGGCTTGCTGTGCCGTGAAAATCCGATAACATAAGCCTCTTTTTCAATTTCTCTATCTTCGTCTTCCATTTTAAATGATGATTCAGTCACTTCAACATAAGGCTGTAATGATATCACTTCTAAAACTATGTCTTGAAATTGCTTAAGCGTTAAAACCTTTTTCATATATGGAAACCTTAGCTTTTGTCTTGTTGTTGTAAAAATCTGTGTAAGTTGAATACAGTTTTATACAGCGCATGCCAATCAGCAAGTTGAGTATAAAAGTCAAGTTAATGATCCTCTTTTCAAAATTGTATTTGTTCTTGTAGACATATTAGCTCATGAATAATAAAGATATTACTAGTTATATTTCTTAGGGGTCGAGCTGTGCCAGTCTTCAATAATAATAAGATGAATGACTAGTAAGTCTAGTGGAGGATTTATGCTCAATTGGATTTCGAAAAGTCTTTTAAGAGTTATTTTAGTTCCGATCATATTCTTAATAGCCATAGGAATAAGTGTACTGATTTTTTACGTACAAAGTTCTTCGTATAAAATGGTTTTGAAAAATGAAGTTCGGTCGGCAACAAGTCAAGCTGAATTAGTGACTTCTGCATTGGGATTGTTCATAAATGACTCTGTCTCTGCTGTTAAAAGTTTGGCAAGTCGTGAAGAAGTGATAGCTCTACTTAATGGTGATTCTAGTTCGGCGAAGTTTTTTTTCAAAGAGAAAGTAAGAACAAACCCTGAAATATGGGGCATTGTCGCATTCGATAAAAATGGTAAAATCGTTGCCAGCGCTGATAAAGACGGCGAAGATTTAACTGGTTTTGATATAAGGTCCAGAGATTACGTCAAATCAATATTAAACGGTCAAAAAACGTATATTACCAAGTCTATTATTAAATCAAAATCAAATGGTGATCTCCTTTTTGGCGTAAGTTCAGGCGTGTACACTGCAGAAGGTTCTTTGTCTGGCGGGGTCGCCGTCTTTGGCGACTGGACAAAATTCACATCAACTTTTGTGACTCCTGTTGTTATAGGAACGGAAGGTTATGCCGCTGTTTTAAATGAATCAGGCATAATGCTGGCCCATCCGTCAAAGGATTTGATTTTGACAGATTTAAGCAGTGCTTCTTTTATAAGTGAAGCTTTGAGCAAAAAAAATGGAGAGAGCTTCTATGATTGGAAAGGTCGCTCCAAACTAATGACTTTTAGAACAGATCCATCCACAGGATGGGTGGTATGCCTCACTGCGTATGAATCAGATCTTGCCTCTGCAGCATTGCAGCAGCGTAATGTTCTCTTGTTTATGGGGATAGGAATTATTTTACTCGTTTCCATATTAGTTATCTATTCTTTACGGAAATTAGTGGTTGGACCGGTAAAGGATGCGGTAGAAGCTTCTGGTTCAATGGCTAAAGGAGATTTGACTCAATCAGTCTCCAGTTCTGCGCAAAATGAAATAGGATTGTTGATGCGTTCTTTGGGGAGCATGGTATCTTCACTGCGAAGAGTTGTTGCTGATGTTCAAACGGCTACTTATCAGGTTTCCGGCGGAAGTGAAGAAATAGCCGCAGCTTCACAGGATCTGTCTAGCGGTAGTTCAGAACAGGCCGCTTCTGTCGAGGAAGTTTCTGCTGCAATAACCCAGATGAACGGGAATCTTGAGCGAAGTACAGTTCTAGCTGAGAAAACACGTAAAGTAGCTGTTAAAACAGCCAAAGATGCAGTTGAAGGTGGTAAGGCTGTTACTCAAACGGTTGCAGCCATGCGTGATATTGCAGAGCGGACATCCATCATTGAGGAAATAGCCAGACAGACAAATTTATTGGCACTTAATGCTGCTATTGAAGCCGCAAGGGCAGGTGAGCATGGCAAAGGTTTTGCTGTAGTTGCTTCAGAAGTAAGGAAGCTTGCAGAACGAAGCGGTGTTGCAGCCGGAGAGATTAGAGAGCTTACCGGCTCAAGTCTGGAAGTTGCTGAGAAAGCAAGACTTATGCTTGATGGAATTATCGTTGATATTCGCAGCAATGAAGAGATGGTTGCAGAAGTCGTTGCTGCCAGCCGTGAGCAGCATGAGGGAGGGGAGCAGATTTCTGTGTCAGTGCGCCAGCTTGATGAAGTTATTCAGAGAAATGCTTCATTTGCAGAACAGCTTTCGTCAACTGCTCAGGAGCTATCGGCTCAGGCTGTTAAGTTGCAGGAAACAATGCAGTTTTTTGATGTTGATGGAACAAAGAGAGTTTATTCAGGTGAGGTCGAGAGCGATGATCGTTACAATCACATAGCACTACCGGGGTCTGATGAAGACGGGTTTTAGCAAATGTAATTTATTAGCATAGTTGGCAAATTGTTTGAGTAAATTTTATTTTATGAATCTCTGGGTTGATTTAAAACCAATATTTAAGATCAGATTTTTCTTAACTTCTTTTAGTAAGTTTTGCGTCTGTTTTATGCTGTGTTTTATTATTTTTCCTGGATATGCACTGGCTGATGCTGATAAAAAAGTTGTTCTAAGCACGCTTGAATGGCCTCCTTATACTGGAGAAAAATTACCTGATAAGGGCAGAATTTCAAAATTGGTAAAGGCTGCTTTTAACGCTATGGGATATAAGGTAGAATTCAGATTTACCCCATGGAAGCGAGCCATCCGCAATGTGCAGAAGAGTCAAGATATACTTGGGTATTTTCCAGAGTATTATTCAGCAGCGCGGGCTCAGGACTTCATATTTTCTGACAGCATAGGATGCAGCCCCATAGGGGTCCTGATGAGGGTGGAAAAACCTGTCCTATGGGACAGTGTTGCTGATCTCAGTAAATATAGAATTGGTCTTGTTTCCGGATACGTTAATACTGCTGATCTTGATGAACTGGTTGTAAAGGGTAAAATGGATATTGACTATGCGCCAAGTGATGACAGCAATATAAAGAAAGTAATAAGAAACCGGATTCACGGTGCTGTAGTCGATGTTAATGTTTATAATTATATTTCTCTTGCAGATTCAGATGTTACCAAGTTTCGAACTAAGCTAACTTTTTTTAATAAATTGCTCGGGATTAACAGGCTGTATGTGTGTTTCAGAAATAATAAAAAAGGGCAAAGATTGACCCGTATTTTTAACGAAGGTTTGAAGAAAATAGGTTCTGCAAACCCAAATTATGACAAGTGTAACTAAAATTATAATTCTAGTTTTCCGCTGATTTTTTGTGCTGAAACGTATGCAATATTTTCAGCGTGTGTTTCTTTGTAAAAAGAAGTCAGCGATTCAGTTATTTCAATTTCTTTTTCATTTATAAGATCGTTCAGATATTTTAAATTCTGAGTAATTATTTCAGGTCCGCCGGTCGCTCCATGAGCAGGTATAACTGTTTTAAGTTTTGTATTGTCTTCCCATTTTTCAAGTTCAGTTATCCAATTTGTAATGGGTGAATTTTTGTTGATACACGGAAAAGGTGTTTCCACACTGTCGCCGGCTAGAAGAATCCCTTTTTCAGGAATAAAGCAGACAATTGAATCCTCAGTATGCCCTGCAAGACGGTTAATTTGAAGTGTCATCCCGCCTAAATCTATTTCCAGTTCATAATCAAAAACAACATCAGGTGGAATCAGTTTGACTGAGTTATATAGTTCAGGTTGATTTTTTTGATATTCTTTTAATGTTTCGGGAACGTCATGTGAAAACCTTTTGAAACATAAACGATGAGCAATGATTGATTTGATAGGTCTGGTAACACCCGCAGTTCCCCATATATGATCCCAATCAGCATGGCTGTAGATGATGGAAAGTTCCCGGTTACCGATAATTTTTTCATACTCAACCATGTCATACGGTCTGGATAGAGTATCGAAGATTACTGCTTTTTCCGTTCCTAAAATTAAAGCTCCGCGGACGGCATAGCCTTCGAGCTGAACAATCTTGAAATAAATTTCATCATCAAATCGGTTAAGCAAATTGAGTACCCCATCATGGCGTGTAGATAACATTTTTTACTACGGTAATTTCTAAAAGGAATAAGCGCAATTGAAACTGAATCAATGGTTGCACGGTTGATTTAAGAAATTCAGTATTGAGTTTGATTCATTCTTTCATTTGTGCTGGCAACAGGGTAAGTCCTAAGTAAAAGATAATGCGTTATGCACTGATAACATTAGGAAACTGAAATAAGGATGTTGCAAATGTATTCAGCCGGATTGACCTCACTTAGTTACGAAAAACCTGCTCTATATCTTCTCTCAGTTTTGCTAGGTAGCGGATTTCAGCTTGGTACAAAGTTGACAATTCCATCAGATATGGGGGAACTGATTTTTAAATCCATCGATTTGATTCAGGTGCGGGGAAAAATCCCGTTGCTTAAAATTGATTTTGAAGAGGCAATGGATCAAACCTCATTTGAGTTTCAATATTTCGGTCATGTCGCACCGCAAAAGTTCCATTCAGTAAAAGTTGAGAAAAGTGATAATGAATTGATCGAATATACTTTTGCAGATGTGAACAAAATTTATGGAAAGCTTGAAGCTGATTATGATCAAAAGATAAGTATTGATTCAATAGATATTAAGCTTTTATGCGGCAGTCTTTATCTGTGGAGATCATGTGTTGCATTGCCTAAAATCTGTGAGGAATCTTTATCTAAATATTTTAAAAAAATGAAATCAGTTTCACGGTATGAATGGAATCTTGAATTATATTTTGTTGATGTAAATAAGATTATTGAGAAATGGTCGTGCGTTGTTCCGACTGAAAGCCATGGTGATAAATGGGTTTCAGTAGAGCTTTGTAACGGTATCGTTGAGAATGTTTGTGTTTAGAAGACTTAGCCGCAAAAAAAGCCCTCATAAATTTTATGAGGGCTTTTCTATTTTAAGCAAAGAGCAAATACTTAACGGGTAAGTTTGCGGTACTTGATGCGGTGAGGCTGGTCAGCTTCTTTACCAAGTCTTTTCTTCTTATCTTCTTCATATTCAGAATATGATCCTTCAAACCAATATGTCGTAGAATCCCCTTCAAAAGCGAGAATATGGGTAGCTATGCGGTCGAGGAACCAACGGTCATGGCTGATTACCAGTACACAGCCGCTGAAGTTGTTCAGTCCTTCTTCAAGGGAGCGCATGGTGTTGACATCAAGGTCGTTGGTAGGTTCATCGAGCAGAAGCACGTTTCCGCCTTCCTGCAACATCAGCGCAAGATGTACGCGGCTTCTTTCCCCGCCGGACAGGACAGAACATTTTTTCTGCTGTTCAGATCCGGTCAGGTTGAATTTTCCTACATATGCGCGTGCGTTAATTTCCCGGTCACCAAGTTTGATGAATTCATTACCGCCGGAAATAATTTCATAAACAGTTTTGTCAGGATCAAGAGCGTCACGGTGCTGGTCTACATGAGTGACCTGTACTGTTTCACCAACTGATATTTCACCTGCATCAGGCTTATCCTGTCCTGAGATCATTTTGAAAAGCGTAGTTTTACCGGCTCCGTTAGGGCCGATAATACCGACAATAGCTCCGGCAGGGATCATGAAGTTTACGTTATCGAGAAGCAGCTTGTCTCCGGCCTGTTTACGGATTCCTTTTGCTTCGATAACTTTTTTACCAAGACGCGGTCCCGGTGGAATGTAAAGTTCAAGATCTTTTGCCCGTTCGTTGGATTCTTGATTAGCCAGTTCTTCGTAGGCCTTAACTCTGGCCTTGCTCTTAGCATGGCGTCCTTTGGGAGACATGCGTATCCATTCAAGTTCGCTGGAAAGTGCTTTGATTCTTTTTTCGTCAGTTTTAGCTTCGTTTGAAAGTCTTTTCTCTTTCTGCTCAAGCCATGAAGAGTAATTACCTTTCCATGGAATGCCGCGGCCGCGGTCCAGTTCCAGAATCCATCCCGCAACATTGTCGAGGAAGTAGCGGTCATGTGTCACGGCAATGATTGTTCCTGCATAGGTTTGCAGATGTCTTTCAAGCCATGCAACTGATTCAGCGTCAAGATGGTTTGTAGGTTCATCAAGAAGGAGGATGTCCGGTTCTTGAAGTAGTAAACGGCAGAGAGCTACGCGGCGTTTTTCACCACCGGAAATAACGGATACCGGAGTATCTCCGGGAGGACACCGCAGAGCATCCATGGCCATTTCTAATCTGGAATCAAGATCCCATGCGCCGTTTGCATCCATTTGTTCCTGAACGTTTGCCTGCCTTTCAAGCAGTGCATCCATTTCTTCAGGTTCCATCGGCTCAGCAAACTTGGCGTTGATTTCATTAAATTCGTTAACAATTGCAGCAATATTAGCAACGCCTTCTTCGACTACCTCACGGACAGTACGGTTTTCGTCAACCAGTGGTTCCTGTTCAAGGAAACCGATTGTGTAACCGGATGAAACATGAGTTTCACCTTCAAAGCTTTCGTCGATTCCTGCTAAAATTTTAAGAAGCGAACTTTTACCGGACCCGTTAAGGCCGAGTACTCCGATTTTAGCTCCATAAAAATAGGAAAGAGATATGTCTTTAAGGATCGGCTTCTTGTCATAATATTTGCTGACCCTGACCATTGAATAAATGATCTTATCAGGTTCGTTACTCATTTTTAATTACCTCTTTAAAATACGTTTTGAAGAATACACTTGTGGCAGAAAAACACTTTGTAAGCAATGGAGGATTGTCTCGCCGATTTGTTCGGCAACTAATTTTTGTTTTATATCATTTAAATTTTTTTCCTTAATATCTTTTAAAAAAAAATACTGGAAATTAATTATGCTGTGTTGTAGTTTTATTTAAATTATAGTTTTAATATTTAATAGTTATACGAAGGCTAAGTAAGAATGTTATCTTGAACAGGGCTTTTGCCGTTGTGCAAGTTGAAATAATAAGTGGAAAATACGGGCAATTTAACTGGAAAGCCACAAATGGGAGATTTTATGAAAATTAAAAGCATCAACACTGTGATAACTATTGTAATATTCGTACTGGTTGCAACAACTTTTTCCGTTTGTGTGTGGTGGGTTGCAGGCGATACTTATGATGCACTTTTTAAAGAGCAAAAAAAGTCGATGGCTAGTATGGTTGATGAGTCAATGAACGCCCTTGAAATGTATATAGGACAAGGACAAGATCTTGCAAATGTTATTGCAAATGATCCGAGGACTGTTTCAGCTCTCAGCGGGGGCAGCCTTAATGAAGCTGACAGTTTTTTGAAATCTTTGATGGGGGTTTCAAGAGATTACGCGGTTGCAATGATTTTTGATAAAAAAGGTATTATTGTTTCCGGGTACACTAATACAGGTAAGAGTGCAGCTGGCGGGGACAGGTCTTCACGTGAATATGTAAAGAAAATTCTTTCCGGTGATGACCAATATGTTTCGCATGAAATTTTAAAATCAATGAGTGCCGGCGGAATTCTTATTTTTTCCATTGCGAACAGTGTCCGTGATGCAAACGGAAATATTGTCGGAGGTGTTGCGGTATTTCCAAAGTGGGAAAAGTTTACCAGTACTTTTGTAGATCCTTTCCGCGTTGGTAAAGATGGATACTGTTTAATGATTGATGGCAAAGGGCAGATTATTGCCCATGCTACGGATAAAAGTTTGTATTTGAAGAATTTTTCCGATTTGCCTTTCATGAAAAGTGTTATGTCAAAAAAGAACGGTGGTGAATATTATGAATGGCAAGGGCGTGAAAAGTATATGGAGTACAAAACTATTCCACTCACAGGTTGGACTTTTATTGTAAGTGCTTATGAATCTGATTTAACTGCTGCAGCTACCAATCAGCGAAATGTTTTGATTGTTGCAGGAGCTGCAGTTGTTCTTTTGCTTAGTGGATTAATGGTTACACTTTTAAGATTTCTTATTATTAAACCTGTTTCAAATATTCTTGAATTTTCCGGTGAAGTAGCCGGCGGCAATCTCCAAGCTGAGCTTCATGGGACTTACAGATATGAATTTAATGCGCTGGCTGAAAAAATAAGCCATATGGTTTATGAGCTAAAAGAAAAACTGGGCTTTTCCGAGGGAGTTCTTAAGGGACTGGTTCTTCCATGCGGTCTTATAGGACCGGATGGTAAAATTCTGTGGACTAATAAAGAGTTGTGCGAACTCGTTGACAGTCCGCACACTCCGGAAGGGGCTGTCGGTCTTTCTGCCGGCGAGTTTGTGTTCGGTGATCCAAACAGAGAAACTCTGGCGCAGGCCGCATTTAGAACGCAGGAGAAACAGGAAGGAGAGATTGAACTTAAAACTTTCTCCGGTAAGCTTAAGAATATAAAAATCTCAACGACTCCTTTCTATGATATGGACAAGAAGCTGCTTGGTGCGATCGCTATCTGGATTGATATGACAGATCTAAAACAGCAGGCTAAGAAGGTAGCTGAGCAGAATGCGAGAATGACCCGTGCTGCTAAGGAAGCGGAATCTATTTCACAAAATCTTTCAAGTGCATCCGAAGAGCTTTCTGCCCAGATTGAACAGTCAAGCCGAGGTGCTGAAGATCAGCGAGATAGAGTAGGCGAGACTTCTGCCGCAATGGAAGAGATGAACGCTACAGTTCTTGAAGTTGCGCGTAACGCCGGAACTGCTGCGGAAGATGCCGACAGTGCAAAAGAGAAAGCTCAAAACGGGGCTAAAATCGTAAGCAGTGTTATTGAGGCTGTAGAAGGTGTTAAGAAACAGGCCGATGCCCTTAAAAGTTCAATGGAGCTCCTTGGGGTGGAAGCTGCTGAAATAGGCACCATTTTGAGAGTTATTAATGATATCGCCGACCAGACGAACCTGCTTGCTCTTAATGCGGCTATTGAAGCTGCAAGAGCCGGTGAAGCCGGGCGCGGATTTGCCGTCGTTGCGGATGAAGTCCGTAAACTTGCCGAAAATACTATGGCGGCAACCAGTGAAGTCGGTGGAGCTATCAATAAAATACAAGGTATGACTACTGAAAATATTAAAGCTACTGAAGAAGCTGCCAAGTCAGCTCATCGCAGCAGTGAACTTGCTAATGAATCCGGCAAAACTCTTACTGAGATTGTTCACCTTGTAGAGAGCGCCGCTGATCAGGTAAGAAGTATCGCTACTGCCGCTGAACAACAGTCTGCAACCAGTGATGAAATCAACAGAGCTACAGAAGATATCAGCAGAATCTCCATGGAAACATCGCAGGTTCTGGACGAATCCGCTAAAGCTATTCAAGAAGTTGCTTCCATGGCATCAAGGCTGAATTCGGTGATTGAAGACATTCAGTCTTAGTAATAGTTCAAGTTTAAATTGTTTTAAGGATGAGAAAACCCTCCTGCTGATGCGGGAGGGTTTTCTTTATATAAAAGCATTTCTTGCAACTATACTGTAGAATATATAAATTAAACTTAATCGAATCGGCTGTTTTTATCGGCTTAAATTTTTCACGCTATTTCCGAGAGTATAGTTCAGGAGTTTAATTTGGGAATCGCCTCTGATCTTGTAATACTTATTTTAGCCGGGTTACTCGGTGGATTCGCGGCTCGCTTACTACGCCAGCCGCTATTGCTTGGCTATATTGTCGCCGGAGTTATTGTAGGCCCGTATACAGGCGGAATAACAGTCTCAGGTGTTCATGATATAGAGTTGCTCGCGGAAATAGGGGTTGCGCTGCTTCTGTTTACCCTCGGCATTGAATTCTCTATCAAAGAATTAAAACCTGTCAAAGCTGTGGCGTTGCTCGGTACACCGTTGCAGATAGTTTTAACGATGGCTTTCGGGTGGGGAATAGGGTCGCTTATGGGTTGGGATTCGCACCTCTCGCTGTGGTTCGGTGCTTTTATATCCCTTTCAAGTACGATGGTTGTCTTAAAAACCCTTGAAAGCCGTGGGCTGGTGGGAACTCTTTCCAGCAGGGTAATGATCGGAATGCTTGTTGTTCAGGATCTGGTTGTGGTCCCGATGCTTATCCTCATGCCTCAGTTAGGCTCAGACGCTTTCGGACTGGGGCAGGTTGGTTTTGCCGCGCTTAAAACGGTCTTGTTTCTGGCTTCAATGTTTTTATTGGGAACGCGTATTATTCCTCACGTTATGAAAATTGTTGCAAGCTGGAATTCCCGTGAAACATTTATGCTTACTTGCAGCGGTATCGGTCTAGGGATCGGATATGCTACACACATGCTGGGATTGTCCTTCGCTTTCGGGGCATTTGTCGCGGGCATGGTACTTAGTGAATCTAAATATGCTTACCAGGCTTTAAGCGATATTCTTCCTCTCCGTGACGTATTCAGTCTGATATTTTTTGCATCAATAGGGATGCTTATAAATCCTGTATTTATTTGGCATAACTTAACTACCATTCTTTTGCTGACATTTTGTATTTTTATAGGCAAGGGGATTATTTTCGGATGTATCTCGTACTTATTCAATTATAAGAATGTGATACCTTTAGCCCTTGGTCTTGGCATGTTTCAGGTCGGTGAGCTCTCTTTTCTGCTGTTGCAGCAAGGGGCTGAATCAGGTTCATTTCCCAGAGAATATTTTCCGCTGTTTATGGGGACAGGAATTCTCACCATGATGCTGACTCCGATTCTCTCATCACTTACTTCGCCGCTATATTCTTTTTTTAAAAAACGTACTGGGTGGAACCCGTTACAAACAGTGCATATTCCCATAGAAGGTTTGGAGCAGCATGTAGTTATTCTAGGCGGTGGAAGATTCGGTTCTTATGTTGCTGGAGTTCTGGAGACAGTCGATATCCCTTATGTCATTATTGAGCTTAATTCCAACAAAGTTGAGGAGGCAGTTGAGAGGGGGCAGGATGTTATTTACGGAGATGCCGCACAGGAGATAGTATTAAATGCTGCGGAAGTTTCGCGTGCACGTATGGTGCTTATGACAATACCCTCTATTAACGGGTCCGGTGCTGTTTTTGAAAAATTGAAAAAGCTCGCTCCTGGAACGCCTGTTGTGGCTCTGTCCAGAAATCAGGAGCAGTTAGAGGTTCTTAATAGTTTAGGAGTGCATAATATTATTATGCCTGAATTTGAAACCAGTCTCGAAATGATTCGTCAGATACTGCGCCATTTCAGTCTGCCTGCAGCAGAAGTTCAGAATGTAATGGATTCCATGCGCAGAGACAGGTATACAACAGATGTTGAACGGCAGAACCCCGAGCATGAGCTGCTGTCTACTCTACGAGCAGCATCTGACTCTATTGAGCTTACTTGGGTGCAAGTAGGAGATAAGTCGTGTCTAGCAGGGCAGACTTTGGCCGAAAGCAGGATAAGAACTGTTACAGGCGTTTCCGTTGCCGGTGTTCTCAGGGGGGAAAAGTTCAGTATTAATCCTGATGGACATTTTGAGTTACACGCTGGAGATTTTGTCGGAATTATGGGGTCAAAGAATAATATTATTAAATTTAATGAATTTGCAGCTGTTGCGGGAGTAAGCTCTGTTTCTGAGTAAGTTACTATAATAATATTAAAAGGTATTTATGAATAATTTAAAAAAGAGTTTTTTGAAGGCATTTGTCGGACTTAGTTTTTTAGTCTCTATGGGGTGTGCTGTAGTAAATATTCCAACTCCGCACGGCATGACGGATGGTCCTGATTCCGGAGCCTCCGCTGAAAAAGTTTTATCTTTTTTCGACTCCATTCCTTATCGCGAAGATGGTGCTATCAATAAAGCAGGGGACTTTACTCTTTTTGCGGATCAGCAGGCACGTTTTGACACTTCAGGGCTTAATTGCAGCGGCTTCACTGTGGCTGCTTCCCGTTATTTTTTTAAGCGTGACTACGTGCTGAATGATGTTATGATTGACCGGCTTGCAGACAGTGGTCCTGATGCTGAAAATGGCGAAGACTGGGATTTCGGCTATGATGTTATTTTGAACCTGACCGAGGGAATGGACCGTAAAGTAATGCTTCCTTTCGGCAAAAATGCGGATATTTCCAGCAGTAACGGGATGACCCTGCGTGGTTTTGATTTGCATGATCTAAAGGCATGGACCGACGTGATTTCTAAGATGAAAAAAGGCAGTGTTTACCTGTTTTCTATGAGTAAGCCTGTCAGTTTTAAGAATTACAAGCTGCTTCATTACCACGTAGGAGTGATTGTTCCTGATGGAGAAGGACATGTCTGGCTGTGTCATGCTACTCATAAAGCAGGTGTTAACAAGGTGGATATAACTTCACTAGAGAATCTTAAACGTGTTGTTGATGCGAACCCTGACAGTAAGCTTGGGAAACGCATGATTCTTATTGTTGAGGCTCCCTTGAAATAAGAGATCTTTTTTCTAGCAATTGGTATCGGTATTTTTGTGAGGAACTGAAACTATGTTTTCGGAAAATGTCAGCTTTGCATTAGGACTCACTCTGTTTGCGGGGCTTTCTACAGGGATTGGTTCTGCTTTGGCTTTTTTTGCCAAAAAGACAAACACCCGTTTTTTATCTATTTCGTTAGGATTTTCAGCCGGAGTAATGATCTACGTCTCTTTTATGGAGATTATGAATAAAGCTAAAACAGCTTTACAGGCTGATCTGGGAAATATTGTTGGAACATGGGTGGCAGTCGGAGCTTTTTTTGGCGGTATATTGTTTATTGCCTTAATTGATAAACTAGTTCCAAGTTACGAAAATCCTCATGAAATGCACCGCGTTGAGGAAATGAACGAGAACGATCCGTTTGCCGGAAAGAGTAAGAAAAAACTTTTACGAATGGGAATGATGTCGGCTCTTGCAATCGGTATTCATAATTTCCCGGAAGGTCTTGCCACGTTCACAGCAGCTCTGAAAGACCCGCACCTCGGCGTAGCTATCGCAGTTGCAATTGCGATCCATAATATTCCTGAAGGAATTGCTGTCTCCGTTCCCATCTATTATGCAACCGGCAGTAAGAAAAAAGCTTTTGCTTATTCATTCTTGTCCGGCATTGCAGAGCCGGTAGGAGCTCTTGTCGGGTATGTGCTGCTTATGCCTTTCATGTCTGATACTGTCTTCGGGGTGATTTTCGCCGGGGTTGCCGGTATTATGGTTTTTATTTCCTTTGATGAACTCTTGCCTGCGGCTGAAGAATACGGGGAGCATCACCTTTCAATTTATGGATTGATTGCCGGTATGGTGGTAATGGCTATCTCGTTGCTGTTATTCTTGTAGTAGAATATGATAGGTATAATTTCTAAGGTAAACATGAACCAATAGATATAAGGAGTAGCAATGGGGAAAATAAATATTGGAATTCAAGGCTTCACCATGCCTATGCCTCAGACCATTTTGGGATGCCGTCAAGGTGGGCGTAGCAATTTTATGGCTTTGGCCTGGACTACAAGGGTTAACTATAATCCTGCTTTAATTATGGCCGCAGTAGGCAAAAAACATTTTTCCAATTCCGCCATTAAAGAGTCAGGTGAGTTCAGTGTGAATATCCCTTCCTCAGATATGGTCGAAATTACAGATTTTGTTGGATTAGTCTCCGGCAGTCAGCTTGATAAATCTGAATTGTTCACAATTCATAAGGGTGAACTTGAAAATGCCCCTATCATTGTTGAATGCCCTATGGGGATAGAGTGCAAGGTTCTTGACTCCATGGAGTTGCCTAACGACACTCTCTTTGTCGGAGAGGTTATTGCTACATGGTGTAACGAAGGAGTGCTAACTGACGGAATGCCTGATATTAAAAAGGTCAATCCTTTCACTCTGACAATGCCTGACAATCGTTATTGGGCGGTTGGAGAATGCATCGGTCGGGCGTGGCATGAAGGAAAGAGTTTAAAGTAACAACACTAAATCATTTTGTAAGATGAATTTACTGCTAACAAAAATACCCCTGAAACATATGTTTCAGGGGTATTTTTGTTAGTTCTGTTTAGCGGATATTCTAGTGGATGCCGTGCTCATTCATAAACTGTGAGTACTTGTGGTCGACAATCATGATGTGTTTAACCAGCCAGTCTTTTAAGAATCTTATGACCTCACTGGAAACGATTGCCTTACCTGAAGCCAGTCCTTTTCCGAATTCTTCAATCTTGCCTTCAAAGGTGCGGTGAAGTTTTTTATGGGAAACTGCATCAGGGTATTTGTACTTGTCAAAAATCTTTTCTTCGTATCCGAAGTGATATTTAGTGTACTCAAGCAGTTTGTCCACAATTTCTTTGACTGCAGCATTTGCTTTGCGTTGGCGCATTGCCTGATAGAGCTCGTTAATCATGTTGATCAAAGTCATGTGGTGCTCATCAATTGTTCTGACATTTACAGAAAGGTCGTCAAACCATTCAACTATCTTGCCGGAACTTGTATCCACAATTTTACCGGTTGAAATACCCTGAACAATTGAGTCGAGCTCTTCAATTACACCTGCAATTTCCGCAAGAGCTCTGGCTGAATCAGTCATCCCTTCTGACGTTTCCTGTGAAATTCTGGCTACATCACTGATTGCCATATTGATTTCTTCTGAAGCTGCCGACTGTTCTTCGCTGGCTGCTGCGATTGATTCAACCTGAGAGTTGGTGTCATCAACCATTCCGACAATAGCATTCATCAGGTTGCCGGATTTAGCTGCTGATTCTGTGGAGTGAACAATTTCTTCGGCCGCAGCCTCTACAGCAGTTATGTTTTCGCGTGCGTTGGCTTGGATTGTTGATACAGCGTTACCGACATCTTTTGTTGCGTTCATGGTTTTTTCTGCCAGCTTGCGAACTTCGTCAGCAACAACTGCAAATCCGCGTCCTGCATCCCCTGCTCTGGCTGCTTCAATCGCTGCGTTGAGGGCCAGCAGGTTAGTCTGGTCGGCAATATCGGTTATGACGGTCATAATTTTGCCGATGTTATCTGCTTGCTGACCAAGAGAGCCCATGGTTGTTTTTAAATTAAGGATAGTTCCTTTAATCTGTTCAAATGATTTAATAGCACCGATTACGCCTTCAGCGCCTTGCTGTGCATTCTCTTTAGATTGACTTGAGCTTTTGGCGGCCATGGAAGCGTTTTGCGCAACTTCAAGTACTGTGCTGTTCATTTCTTCCATAGCAGTGGCTGTTTCAGTTATTCTGTCGCGTTGTATAATCATTCCAGTGCTGACTTGATTTATCTGAGCACTGAGTTCTTCAATCCCTGAAAACAGTTTTCCTGAAATACCCTGAGCGTTGGAAGCTGATTTGAGAATAGTCTCCATAGCGGTTTTTACATCTTTCAGTTCCGTTTGCGAAACTTTAAGTCTCTGTTCAAAATTTTCAGCTTTAGTTTCAAGTTCTTTGTTGCGTTTATTGCTTTCCTCTGTTTTTAAACTGAGAGCTTCGAATGCTGCATGCAGATTATTCCCGACTTCAAGCACTTCATTATCAAGTTCTTGCG
Organism: Desulfovibrio gilichinskyi; assembly: GCF_900177375.1. Classification (NCBI taxonomy): domain Bacteria; kingdom Pseudomonadati; phylum Thermodesulfobacteriota; class Desulfovibrionia; order Desulfovibrionales; family Desulfovibrionaceae; genus Maridesulfovibrio; species Maridesulfovibrio gilichinskyi. The sequence continues at coordinate 405,564 of NZ_FWZU01000002.1, forward strand.
GCAGAATTGATTTTGCTATGCCTTTCTTTATGTCTTTTGCATACTTGCTAAGTAAAACAAGCTGGTCGAAGATGTTAGAATTAATAGTAATTAATGAAAAAACAGTACCGATGATGGCGATGACTAGAAATGAAATCTGCCATATGATCATTGATCCGCCTGATGATGCAGCAGGCGAGAAAGTGGAAGCAAATAAAGCTGCAGTCATAATGAGCACTACAGTGAGTGAGAGGCTAAGCCTCGTTTTAGATGTCATATATACTCCTTGGAGGTGTGAAAATTTAATATTCTAAGTGCTTTTGCAAACTATAAAAAATACCTAGAATAAGCAAGGGAATAAATAATAATAATTCTTGTTAAGATTATATCTGTATTAAATTATTAAATAATATAAAAAAGTTATTACTCACTTAATTTGGGTAACGAGTCTGCAACATGTTTTATCACCGCTCGCATCCAAATATGTGCCGGATCGTTGTTATTAACAGCATGCCAGTGTTGATAAATTTCAAAAATTGTATTTTCAAGCGGGAGTTTGATAATACGAAGCGGCATGATTTCAGTATATACCTGAGCCAGCCTCTCGGCAAGCGACCCGATAAGGTTGGACGAACTGACAAGAGAAGGAATTACTACTTCCTGCTGTACAACAACTTTTATTTTTCGCTGAACCCCTTTGTGATATAAATAGTCCTCAAGAAATCCCAAACCTGATTCAGATAGAGAAAGGGCTACAAATTCTGCTTTTGACAACTCTTCCTCTGTCATTACTTCTCCTGTTACAGGATGATCTTTGCGCAGAACACAAACTTCTCTGTCTTGAAAAAGTTGTTCCTTAAACACTCCCGCGCCATAATCTCTTGAACAACCGATAAAAATATCCAGTTTCCCGTTTTGCAGCATTGCAGTGCGCTGTTCGTATGTTGCCTGAACAATTCGCAGTGTGATATTTGGGGCTTCATTCTGAATTTTAGAAATTATTTCCGGTAGTAACAGGTTGCAAAGATAATCACTTAACCCCAGGCAGAAAGTCCTGTTGGAAGATTTCGGGGAAAATTCACCTCGGTCGTCAAGAGATTCAAGAATTTTCTTTAAGGACGGAGCCAGCGTTTTATGAAGCTCTACGCAGAGCGGAGTCGGGTCCATGCTATTTCCACGGCGGATGAAAAGACGGTCCTCGAAGTGATCCCTGAGCTTTGAAAGAGCGTGGCTGATTGCGGATTGAGTCATAAACAGTTTTTTCCCGGCAAGCGTAAGGCTGCGTTCGCAAAAAACCGTATCGAGTATTACAAGTAGGTTAAGATCAAAATTTGCTGGATTAGTTTTGCTCATACGGGGAATGAATACCTTTCAGTGGTAATAATAAGTTAAGCAGAGTAGCTGTTGAATCTAAAAAGTTGCTGATGTCTTACTACTTCATTTAAAAGGAAATTAGAATGCTAGCTGTTTATGGTTCAATCGCAATTGTAGTTGCCTCATCTGTTACATATCATCTTGCTCAAAAAAGTATATCCGGCGGCAGTTCTCTGTTTGCTTCTCTGGCATCTGCGTATGCTATGGCCATGCTGCTCAGTCTTGTCGGGATGTATTTTCAAACAGGGCGTATAGACATTACGGAAATCTTCAGTACTCGAAATTGGCAGGTTTTACTTCTTGGTTTGGCTATTTTCGGGATTGAGGTCGGCGTTCTGCTTACTTACAGGGCCGGGGCCAGTATCAGTACCCTTCCTATTATAGTAAACGGAGTGGTCATGGCCTGCCTCATACCTCTAGGAATGTTGCTTTATCGTGAACATTTAACCATAAATTCAGTGATTGGTATCATACTTATCGCCTCCGGAATGTGGGTTCTGTGTGTTTCCGGACATGCATAATTTTCATTAATAATAAAGTAGTTGCATCGTCTGGAATTTTAATTAAGTTCTGCTTTTTTAAATAGTTCCTGGGCAGCTTCTGTATTCTTAATTTTTCTGAGAGTCTGGCTGAATTCTTCAGCTAACTGTTCATAACCAGGTTTTTTGGAAAAAGCTAAATATAGAGCTGCGCGGTGGACTGGTAGTGAACTGTAAGAAAATTGATCAGTAAGATTTAAGCTTTGCAGTGTGTATAGGGCTACATTTTTGTACGCAATGACAAGATCGATTCTTTTGGCCTGAAGCTTAAGGAAATTAAGTTTTAAAGAGCTTACTTTTTCTTTGCTGAATAAGTTGCTTTGGTCGAATTCCTTTCCATATGAATATCCATCAATTGTGCCGATTCTTTTACCGGCCAGTGAAGAAATACCATCAAATTTAAAAGTATCATCTTTGCGGTGAAATACTACTATATCAATTACTGATATGGGTTCATCGGGAAAAATTAGAAATCGGTCTCGTTCTTTGGTTTTTGCTGTTCCTGGGATTCCGTCTGACCGCTGAGTTTCCGCCATTCGTAATGCTCTTTCCCATGGAACAAAAGCAAGTGTATATGGAATTTTCATCTCTTTGAAAGTTAGATCTAATATTTCGCAGTAAATACCTTTGTTTTCGCCGTCTACTTGATAATAGAGCGGGGGAAAAGGATCGGTGATAAGGGTAAGGAGTTCTCTGGCTATCGAAGGTGTCGGTATGAATAAAGCGATTAACATGATGGCAGTGATCAATGTTTTCATACTGATTTTCCTTTTAGTTGGATACATGCTTTTATGCAACGCTAACAGTATGTTAAGTAACTGGCTAAAGCTATTGATACAAATTTAGATCTGTCTGAATCACCGCGGGAAGGAACAACCACCGGGATATCACTTCCTACCACAACACTTGCCATGCATTTACCTGCGATTGTACTTAATGCTTTGTAGAGGATGTTACCACTTTCGATGTCAGGTGTGCAGAGTATATCAGCATGTCCGGCAACAAGGTTTGTTACTCCTTTACGAGCCGCAGCTGAAGGAGAGATCGCAATATCAAGAGCCAGCGGCCCGGCAACAAATGCATCCCCGAAAGCTCCCTCAACAGACATTTTTGCAAGTATGTCTGCGTCAAGAGTTGCCGGCATTGCCGGATAATTCACTTTTTCAATTGCAGCCAGGACCGCAACCTTAGGGTTTTGTATTCCAAGCTTACGGGCCACTTGCAGTGCATTGCGGATAATATCCGCTTTTCGCTGTAAGTTAGGCTTAATATTAACTCCGGCATCAGTTATTAAAATAAGCCTTTCAGATTCAGATGATTCAAATACCGCAACATGGCTGATGATACCTTTGGTCGGTACTCCGGTTTCCTTATTCAAAATTGCTTTTAATACAACACTGGTACTGACAAGACCCTTCATAATGAGTGCGGCTTTGCCGTCTTTAAAAAGTTGAACAGCTTTTGCTACGGCCGCTGCATCATCATTTTCTTCGTAAAAATCGAATCCGTCTATGTTCAGACCGTATTCTTTTGATACCGCAGCGGCTTTTTCACGATTCCCTATAAATATCGGCTCGGCAATTCCTGCTTCATTGGCCTCAATGGCGGATCTTATTACGAATTCTTCTGCGCAAGGAGCTATTGCCACTTTAGGTTTTCCGCCGCATCGGCGTACATTTTTAATGAGTTCGTCCAGTGAAGTTATAGTCATGGGCGCACCTTTATAAAATTATTCATGTGTCTGAGATGTGACTAAACGGGAAAGTTAATCATCGCCTCTTTTAAGCGCGATCATTCCTGTGCGGCACATACTTTTGATTCCGATAGGCTGGAGCATTTTGATAAGTCCTTCGACTCGTTCCTGATCTCCGCTGAGCTCAACCGTAATAGTTTTTTGTCCCATGCCTACTACGTCCGCCCTGAAAACTTCAAAAATCTGCATAAGCTGGCACATGGAATCTTTCGTGACATCAACTTTTAATAAGACAAGTTCACGGTCGACAAAATCTTTACGTGCCAGATCATCCAATTTTATCACAAAATCCATCGCCTGTAGATCTTTTGTTACCTTTGCAATGTCTTCGTCACTTCCCTGCGCACAGATAACCATTCTTGATACGTCCATATTTTCGGTTTCACCGCAGGATATGGATGTAATGTTAATACCGTTTTTTTGAAAAGCAGCTGAAGATTCTGCCAGAACTCCGGCTCTGTTTCTCACCAGTGCTGAGATTGTATGTTGCATTCGGTACTCCTTATATTTGGTAAGGTCTGAAAGTCTATTACAGGATGAATGTACACTCAATTTCGGACGCTAACAAGCCGATCAGCTTGTTGAACGGGGTAAAAAAAGGATAATTTATATGCGGAAGGGCTGAATAATTATGTTCTACCAAGTGGAAAATAGAGATGAAAAAGCGGAGTTAAATAGAAGTCAGACCTGGCGGACAGAATCCGTCTGATCTCATTTTGATAAGTTGCAATGCCACCGCTGCCGGTTGCGGTTTATCAAAATAGAATCCCTGCACACAGTCGCAACCGATTTCTTTAAGCAGAGTCAGCTGCTGTCTGGTTTCAACTCCTTCAGCAATAACATCCATGCTGAGGCTGTGTCCCAGAGCATTTACTGCGCGGACAATTTCAAGCGACTCGTGATCTATTGCCATACGGCTGATGAACGATCTGTCAATTTTTACTGTTGAGGCAGGGAATCTTTGTAATTGCGACAGGGATGAGTAGCCTGTTCCGAAATCGTCAACCGCAAGTCTGATGCCCATCTCGACGATCTTTTTAAGATTTAAAGTGGATGCGGCGTTTCTTTCCATGATTGCGGATTCGGTAATTTCAAGTTTCAACATATCTGAGGGGAAATTTGTGTCGCTGAGTGTTTTTGAAATTGAATCAGCAAGATCAGGGCGGGAAAGTTGGCCTGATGATAAATTGACAGTGAGGAACATGTCTCTGGATGAAGGATATTCAGATAACCATGCAGCAAATTCGTGACAGGATTTTTGCAGCATTAATCTGTCCAGTTTTACAATCAGCCCTGTTTCCTCTGCAATAGGAATTATTTGGTCAGGGGTTATGAAACCTCTTTCAGGGTGATTCCAGCGTATAAGGGCTTCAAATCCGGCCAGTCTTTTAGTGTGTAAACAGTAAATAGGCTGGAAATAAGGAATAAACTCATCTTCAGGAAGACCTTGTCTGATTTCTGTCTCAATAAGCATATTTTCAAGTGCTTTTTCATGCATAGCTTTATTGAAAACTTTGAACTTATTAACACCCTGTTTTTTTGCTTTATACATGCTTATGTCTGCATCACGCAGAATATGCTCAGGGTGTTCATATGCCGCAGTTTTAAAGACAATTCCAATACTTGTACTGATAACAACTTCTTTTTCGGCAACAGTTATCGGCTTACGTATTTTATTTCTAATACTCCTGATTATTTGTATTACCTGCTGAGGGGTTCTGAAATATTCGATAAGTATTGCATATTCGTCCCCGCCCATTCTGGCGATTGTATCTACGGGGCGAAGACAGCTTTTAATCCTTTCACCGACTTTAATTAAAAGAGAGTCGCCTGCCTGATGCCCAAGACTGTCGTTTATGCGTTTGAACATATCAATATCAAGCATAAGAACCGCAAAATTATGATCAGGCTGTTTCTGTGAGCGGTAAAGGGCCTGCTCAAGGCGTTCAAGAAATAGAGTGCGGTTAGGCAGACCTGTCAGAGAATCATGCAGTGATTGGTGAGAGAGTTTGCGCTCAAATTCTTTGCGGTGCGAAATGTCATCGTAGATAATGAATGTTCCGGAGATTTTATCATCATAAACAAAAGGGTACCCGAGAATAGAGACCGGAATTAATCTGCCGTTCTTATGCTTGCGCAGGTCTTCGGTCCTAAATGTCATGCCTGATAAAATCTTCTTGAAATTTTCTTTAATCGCACCTTCACCGCTAGGACAGAGATTCTCACAGCAAGGGGCCATCTGTTCTGTTGTGTATCCGAAAAGCCCGGTAAAGGCTTTATTGGTTGACATTATATTTCCCTCTGAATCAGTCAGAGCAATGGCCTGTGGTGAGCTTTCAAAAAGCTGCATGAAGCGTGCTTTATGTTTGAAAGCATTTCTTTCTGCCACTATTCTCGGCGTAGAATCAAAGGCGGTTCCTGAATATAAAACGGGCTTTCCTTCATCATCATACATCGTTGAAATATTGATGGAGCACCATTTTTCTATATTATCTTTATGTTTGATGCGAATGCGTTTTCCGCTGACAGCACCATTTCTGAGCAGCTCTTTCAGCAGGTTTACCCAGTCTCGCGTGCTATGGAAATAATCAGAAGCATTGGGGCATTGCTCCTTCATCTGTGTGGCAGAATCATAGCCCATGATTCTCTCCATTGCGGGGTTGGCCATGAGTATCTCACCGTCAATCGATGTCTGAAAAATTGCAACAGTGGCATTTTCAAATATTGAGCGGAATTTTTTTTCACTTGCCAGCAGGGCCTTTTCAGTCTGCCTGCGTTTAATTGCAGACGCTATCTGGTCGGAAATTGCGACCATTAAATCAACGTCTTGTTCTGTATATGTATTATCAGATTTGTAAGACTGAATTGTCATCACACCAACGACTTGATTACCGTGGATAAGCGGCACTCCAAGCCATGATTTTGCTGATGACCCGAGAGTCGGCAATCCCTCTTGGCGATACTGAGTAATATTTTTTTCTTCTATCAGAAGAGGTTTTCGGCGTTTAATAACTTCTGCGCTGAGGCTGTTGATATTTTTGATAACAATTCGTTCGTTTGGTGAAATACATTTCTTCTCGTCAGAATAATAAGGAAATGAAAGGGTTTCATCTTTATCGTCATAAAGAGCAACATAGAAATTTTCAGCCTCGGTAAATGGCTTAAGAGTTTCATGTATGAATTGGAATAAACTGAAATTGTCAGTAGTTGATTTAGCGGCTGATGAAATTTTGTAAAGGATAAGATTAATGTTTTCAGTTTGTTTGCGGGCAGAAACATCCCGCAGTGTTTCGATCGCGCCTATTATTTCGCCGGTATTATCAGTAATCGGTGCGGCTTGAACCCAAAGGTGTGTATTTTTTCTATGGGCGAGGTTTTGAACTATGATTTCAGCGGCTAAAGACTTCCCTTGTCGCCTGATAGATTGATATTTAATAAGATCGGTCGCCTCGCAGCCCCGAACGATGTCAATTAATCCCGGTTTTCTTGTGCCGTGAACAAGATTTATGTATTCAAAATCGCCTTTACCTATAACTTTTTCTGCCGCTACTCCTGTTAGTTTTTCAAGTGCCGGATTCCATGCTATTATAATACCGTTTTTATCAATAACAAATGAAGGGTCCGGCAGAAAATGGAGTATTTTGATGAAGAAAGATTCCGGAGTAATCATGGATGCATCAAGGCTGGAATATGTTTTGTCTACGAGCATCAGAAAAGAGTTCATTTTCTCAAGTGAATACGCCGTAGAGATCCCGATTGTCTCTTCTAATTGTTTTAGTAGTAACTTGTGCATCTGATTATTTTGATTACTGTATAAATCTTTGCTCTGCAAGGTTTCTGTTTGTTTTGTCAGGAAATAATGCAGTTATCCTGATGGATTATAAAATCTATCATTGCCCTTGTTTTATGGGAATGAGGGAAACAGTTGGCTCGCCATTAGCATTGCGCGTCCCGCTTATAAGATAATATTCCCCATTAGGAATACTGATTTCCCATATATTTTCATTACATGATCCGGAAATTGTTTTCTCCACTATTTGAAAAAATGAATCATTTTCTAACTTTGAAATTGTGAAGTCTTTAAAATATTGAGGAGGCTTACTTCCTTTTGGAAATCCGTTTAAACCGAACTTGATAGTTCTCCAGTTTGAATAATAAGCGGTGCTTTCAGCCGTTGCATTCTGCTTCCCTGTCATGGAACTTTTTTCAGGGTAAAACGGGGTCCATTTCTGTCCGTCGAATAGCTCTGCCCAGCCTTGCTCATCAAGATATCTGGCAGGGATGCCTGCTGAACGCAGAGCTGCAACCGCAAAAATATTTATCTCGTCATCATTTGATGCCCTGTTGGAAGTGAATACTCCTAAGGGAGTTAAGCTGTTTCCCAGAGGACCGCGGGTGACCGTTGATAAGCTTTGAACGAATCGACTTACAGAGTTTATTTTGTCTGAAATTTTATCACCTTTTTTCAGTCTGAAGAAAGGGTATAAACTACTCCGCCATGGTTGAAGTTGCTCATACATGATCCGCGGACTTAAGACGTATTGCGTGAATATTTTGTCGTCATATTTAAGCCCGGCTTTGCCGGCATCTTCTCTGGCTTTAAGAGCTAAATCTGCATTCGATATCAGTTCATTGGAACTGATTTTTATGAGGTCGGCAGTTTCCATCTGGCGAATAGTTTCAGCCATAAACTCGCTTTCTTTTTCAGAACAGCTATTTAAGGCCTCAAGTATTTCCGGAGTGTTCAGTCCCGCTTTTGCAATGGAGGAAGACAAAGCTGTATCAAATATCTCAGCCCCTTTTTTCATACCTTCAAATTTTGCAAGTCGGTCTTTTTTTAAGGAATCGAATTCAATTTTTTTAGCTCCTTCTGAATTTTTTGCAGGAGCGGATTGCGCAAGTTTATCACTGTAGTTAAAGCGGAAAAGAATTGTTCCTTCAGGTTTATTGTTCGGGGAAAGTTTCAGCTGAATATCTTTACGTGAAGTTTCTTCTCCTGGAATCCATGTTGAGGCTGCGTATGCGGTTGCATTTTCATATGCGGCAGAGACAAAGACAGATCCCGGACCAAGAATAATGCTTGTTTTCCCGTTTTCATCGGTTTGTTTAGCCGCAACAGGGCGCAATGATGCATAGTTGAAAACTGAAAAATAAACTGTGACTTTGTTAAGCGGTTTGTTGTCACTATCAGTTACAAGAATTTCAGCGCGGCTGGCTGGAGCATACATGGAAGTCGTATTTAAAAGAGTACAACCTACTCTGCGTCCCAAGACCGGAAACTCAGGTTGCTTAACGTTGCCGTATGCATAAGATTCAACAAGCGGAGCTTTGCGTACAGATCCGCTGAACCAAGCGTAATCGAGTCCGTAGTCAGGATTTGCAGATTCCAGATAATGCCATTTCCCATCAATTAAAACTTCGGTCCATGTATGATTATCGTTTGAGTGCTGCCATGCAGGAACCATTGCCTGACGGGCCGGAATCCCTACACTTCTCAACGCGCAGACTGTAAAAATAACGGCTTCTTCGCATCGGCCGTATCCTCTGTTTATAGTCATCAGAGGATTTTGGTCCCAACGTTGTGTGGATTCGAATCCCGTCTTTGAAAAGCACCACAGGTTTACCGCAAGAACAGCTTCCCGCATGGTTTTGCACTTTGATACAATGGGCAAAAGTTCCTGATAGAAAATTTTACGCCACTTAACTGCTTCTTCCTGACTGACTCTGTGCGGCAGAACATAATTTAAAAAATCTGCCCATGAAACATCCTTTCCCCATAATGTGGATTCTCTGGCAAGAAATGCATAATCCAGATTCTCGATGAGTAATTCGCTTGGAAGCGTGGCACTGTCGCAGGGTGGAAGGTTGGCGGTTAGAAACTCCGCCGCTTGCATTTTCTCGTGATTATTATTGAATTTATACAAAAAAGTTTCAATCTGCGCGCGATTTCCGCCAGCGGTATCAAGTACTGATTCAATGTTTTTTTTGTATGGGGAATACAGTGTTTTACTTTGGTGCATGGTGGAGCACCCTGAAGTGAAGAGGATCAGACAAACGCAGAAAGAGATAATTGCGGGGAGTGTTAATTTATTACAATTTTGCATAGCGCAGACGTAGCACAGAGGGAGTCTACCTGTCATTGCGTAAACTGCGGTCTGCTTACGCGGTAATATGATAAAAAGCGGAAAATGAGATAAGGGTTCACAATATTAAAATTGTAAACCCTTATTTTTAAGATCTATTAAATTATAAATGCTTAAAATAAAGTGCTATTGCTTCTTGAGTTTTGGAAAGTTCACACGGTCAGAAGTTATTTGCACGGTGCGATGATAGGTTACAGTCGGTTCTCCGAAAAGCATCATATATCCTACTTCGTGATCATCAGGGATACCAAGCTCTGTTAACAGCTCAGGAGCGAATTCGTTCAATGACATTATGGCCAGGCCGCACCATGTTGTTCCAAGTCCCATAGTTGCGGATTGCAGTTCAAAGTAGCTGAGGGCTATGACACAGTCAGCAAGCGGAGTACCTATGCCGCGCGGAGCTGAAGCTATGATCATATGAGGTGCGTGACGGTAGATATAGTCAGCTCCGTTCTGCCAGCCGTGAATATAGCCGACCAGCCATTTTTGTTTATCTGAAAGAGGCTCATTGCGGTTAATTTTATCCTGAATAGCAGTGTAGGTCCGCTGGCGGAGTGTATCCATGGTCTCGATATCGTTTATTACTGTCAGCAAAACCTTTTGTCTGTTCATACCTGTCGGAGCGTAGGCGATAATTTTAAGCAGTTTGTCCAGAGTTTCTGCGTCAACATTTTCCTGACGGTATTGCCTTGTTGATCGGCGGCTTTTGATAAGGTTTTCCATTTGTAATGATGACGGGACATCTGCCGGAAGCTGGAGGCTGTCTTGGGGGTCAAGACCCATGATGCTTAATGCTCCGGTGGGGCAGACTGCAAGACAGTGCTGGCACTGGAGACAATTATTCTCCCCACCTGAAATTATGGAGGGAATGCCGTCTGAAAGTTCTATAATTTGATGAATGCAGTCCGCTGCGCAATCTCCGCACCCTATACACAACTCTTCGTCAATTTTCAGCTGAATCATTTTTTTCTCCTGATATGCCATGATTTTTTATTTTATTTATTTTAACCGCTTAAACAACATGCTTGTCTTATTAGCACTCTTACAGTATAAAAGGAAAGTAGATACCTTTTTGTGCTGTAGTATCTAAATGGAAACTATAGAGTTAAGACTGGAGAAATTATGGCTGAATGCCCGTTTAAAAAAAGCGGACGGCATGAATATCATTGCAGCATGGAGTTGACAGTGCATGTTATCGGCGGCAAATGGAAAATGATTATCCTTCATCAGCTGGAGCGGAGCGAAACACTTCGTTTTGGGGAGCTTAAGCAGATAATTCCTAATATTACTCAGAAAATGCTGACTCAGCAATTGAGAGAACTTGAAGATGACGGTCTTATCAATCGCGTTGTATACGCGGTAGTTCCGCCGAAAGTGGAATATTCACTGACGGAGCTGGGACAGACTGTTATTCCTGTGTTGCAACACTTGACTAAGTGGGGGCAGCAGTACGCCGAAATACGCAAGGTAGATGAATTCTGCGAAGAAGCTGTATAGCCTGAACTAAAAAACAAAAGACCGGAATGTTGACATTCCGGTCTTTCATTATCTCTTAAAGCAATTAAGCAATCGTTTTTCAGAGGATTCTAACTCTATTAACCGCAGCTTCCGCAACTTCCGCAGCAACCGCCTTCAGATGTTTCGAAAACGAGAGAAGAAGAAACTTCAATACCCATAGGGGTCAGATTAATTTCCATCGGTTTAGCCTGATCTAGCAAATCTTTATCCACTACGAAATCATAACCTTCTAGAGTAATGGTTTCATCGCCTTCTTTTGCTGCGTCAAGGCCTAATGCAAGGCGACTTCCGCTACAAGCAGATGCAATATATATACGGATAGGTTCTTTGTCTTTGCCTTCAAAATGCTGGTCAAGAACTTCTTTCGCTTCGGTTGTAATTTTGAGCATTTATATTCTCCTAATTTGGTTTAGTTGTTTAGAAGGATAGCCTTCATTTTGTGTATGTCAACAGGATAGGCAGAAAAAATTTCATACTATTTATGTATGTAAAGTTTTCAGTGTAGATCTATCAATAAAATCTATCACTCAGGTAGCTTTGTTTCTGGTTTGTTTTCAGAAAGAAACCTTCCCGGAGAAATTCCTATTACACGCTTAAAGTTCCGTGAAAAATGACTTTGGTCAAAAAAACCTGAATAAAGTGCCGCTTCAGCAAGTGTTATCCCCATTTTTATTAAATGCTCAGATTCACGCACTCTGCAATGGATCAGGTATTCCTGCGGAGATATTCCGTATTTTTTTACAAAAAGTTTTTGAAGATGAAATGAGCTGATGCATGCGATATCGGACAGATTATTAAGTGTCAGATTGTTTCGGAAATTTTCAGCTATAAAAGATTTAACTCGTGCAAGAGCTTCGTTCTGCTGTCCGCCGTCTTCTTCAACAGGAGGGGACGTGCTTAAATTTTGAATTGCATGGTAAAGAAAGGTGTTTAAGCTTATCTGCCGTTCTAAGCTTGCGCCGGGTGTTCCAAGCAGTTTAAAAAAAATATTAAACGATTCTATGTCAGCATTGCGATAAATCAGATGCGGGTTGAATGCCGGAGCCGAATAGTGTTTTCCGCAAATATCTTCAGCCAGTTTTTGCAGGAAGTATTTTTCGACACATAAAGATCGATATGAGTGCGGACCGTTTGTCCCCTTGGAAAAGGATTCACAGCTGTGAGAAGTGCCGGGGGGGAGTATGCTCATTTCCCCGGCACTGAATTCGACTGCTTGTGAATGAAACTTAATTTTGCGACTGCCGGAATCAATCAGGCTGAAAATGTAACCTGAATGAACGTGGCGGGGGAATTTATTGGCAATGTTTACAGCCTCCACAGCTGTTGCATAAGCCATTCCCTCGAGTTCATGGAATATGAGTTTTTCATTCTTATTCGGGATCATCTGTTCACGACTGTATCAAGAGGATGATTCAAAATCTACTTAGTTCAGTTCTGCCGAGTGCATTTTCAACGGTCTATTTAGACAAGAGCAGGAAAGAACTTTGCAAGCAGAACCAGACCTTCACTTCCGGCCTTAACACTGTGTGTCTTTCCTTTGGGGATAATTGTTGTCCGCCCCGGATGATAGCTAACATTTTTTTCTGCCAGCTTAGCCTCGCCGCTTCCTTTGATTACTTCATGCAGTTCCCACTGGTTTTCATGAGTATGCGTTTCAAGTGTGCATCCAGGGTCGATGCGGACTATGTGGCAGCTTAGCTGTCCGTCTGTCTTTGATCCGGTGATAAGATGTTTCAGGGAAACTCCTTCAAATGCCGGATGCGGATTCCAATTTAAATCTGAGCAGTTGGTGGAATCATTAAGGTATTCGATAGATCCATTTGAAATGAGAGCGGATATTTCTTCGGGCTGCATGGTGATGCTCCTTACGCTGAAGGTTTTGCTGTTTTTATTTAAACAGCGGTTGATGTTCAGCAGGTAATAGCCGGAAAAAATTGGCGCGGGATTGTATGATCTTGTGAAATTAAGAATGTTTTTGCGGGGAGTAAATTAAGTATGCGGCAGGGGCGCGGTGTATATATTAAAGAGGCTGTGCTGAAGCACAGCCTCTTTTAAGAAAAACTAAACTAATTCAAGTTCAAATGCCGGAGGATTGATCAAATGTTTTTTTACAGTGCAGAGGTCAATGGTCCTTAGCAGAGCCGCTTTGTACTTTTCCGGAAAACCTTCCGGCAAAGTAAGCAGGTAATTAACTTTTGATATGTGAGATGTTTCTGGATTCTGAACGTATTCAACGTTAAGCGCGATGCCGTTCATTGTGATTGCTTTGGATTCACAGAAATTGCGTGCATAGTAAGCTGCGCAGGTTGCAAGAGATGTTATAAACAAATCAAGCGGGCTGGGTGCTGAGCCTTCTCCGCCTTTATCAACCGGTAAATCTGTACCGGCAGTAAAGCCGTCACCGGTTGCATTAAGTTTCTTTCCCTCACCAAATTCTACTTTTATTTTTTTAAGCATAATTACCCCGAATTAAGTTGCTTGGGTTTTGGAATGCGATATTCGTGGGGGAAATTTGCTTCACTTACGGATAAAAATCAATGGGTGAAGCTCTTAAAAAAAGTGTTTTATGTTAATTGGTATATGATTTTAAAAATACTTTCTTTTGGACGATTTTATACATGCTTTTCCGTTGCATGTGTCTTCAAGCACCTTTTCAAAATCAATTTCAGTAGACATTCTGAATCCGCACCCTTCAGGGAGCTGTCCGTGCTGTAAAAAAATAGATGGGGATGGGAAAGTTCTGCAAAGCGTCGGGCGATTTTCGTAGTCCGTGCACAGTCCGTCTTCTCCTAAATGCGTGCAGGCAAATTTCAGAAAACCGTCTTCGGTTTTCCCTATAATTTTAAAAAAATTGAGATGCGGATTTTTAATTGATGCCTTGCGGACCTGCTTTTCACTGCGCAGCCATGTGGAGTCAACATAAAGTGAAATCTCACGACAGCATTTTCCGCACATGTTGCACGAGCCGCGGATAACCACGACTTGTTTTCGTTTTTTCAGCCGCCACAGGCGAAATAGAGAAGCCATATTGTGTAAAAAGGACATTGGTATCTATTGGGTTTAAGGTCACTTGAATTAGTAATTAATATTAGCAAAGAATTGTGATTGCAAGGATATGATAGCAGGAACCGAGAATAAAAGAAAAACCCCGATGATACGTGAGTGGAATCCGCATCATCGGGGTTTGCAGGAGTGGAGGCCCGCGCCTGAGCCTCCGTCTGCTACAATATTGTTCCGGGGACTGAACAAAGGAAGTGGAGGTAGGATGTATTTTATTAAAGAGTACTTACAAACATAGGTGCCTTATCTGCGTGGTGAGTGAATCCGCAGTGTTTGTAGAATTCTACTTTTTCATTCATGGAAATCAAAATCTTGCGTGGAATATCACTGTATGTGTCCAGCATTGTATCTACTAGCTTTTTGCCAATGCCGTGGCCCTGATAAGCTGGATGCACAAGCAGGTATTGAAAATATACGGTGAGCACTGTGTCAGTCATTGAATTAATCAGACCTACCAAAGTGGTGCCATCCCATGCCGAATAAACTTTATGTGAGTTGAACATGGCTTTTTGCAGCTTCTGCGGATAATTTCCTGATTCCCAATTAACGGAAAGAAAGAGCTTTTCGAGTTCTTCGGGACTTAAGTCTTTTGTCCAGCTGTAAGTAATAGCCATGATTTTACTCCTTTCTTGTTGTCGTTGAGATAGGTGTAAATTAGCTGATATCTATATGTCTAATATATAATGTACTACATATTGATACTTAAAAAGTCTTGATATGGTCAGATGAATGGCATTAACTTATGATGGCAGTATGTTGAGATAATATTTAGCAGTTAGCTTCGGCGGTGCTGAGTATAAAATAAACGGGATTAAGTCAGTTTAATCCCGTTTATTTTATTTAATCACATTTTTAAATATCTTTTGTAGCAGGCGATTGCATTCATAATGAAAAGTGAAGTCGTCACTTCGCTTCCGACAATTATACGGGTCGGATGGCGGACCATTGTCCATTCGTATGCTTTATAAGGATGTTTCTTGCGTCCTTCTCCTAGATGGTCATGCAGAATGCGGATTCCGCGTTCGATCAGTCCGTCTCCGCGAGTTTCATATTGCAGCAGACAAAGTGTTGCCACGGCAAGGGAAGCGTCAAACGGATTGAGTGTTGCTCCCAGCATGTCATATTTGCAGTAGTTTATGGCAAGTTGGCGGATAACTTCCACTTTGCCGTCAGGGTCGATTATCCGGCGTTCATTTTCAGGAATGGTAAGCCATGTATCATATAATCTTCCTGCATAGCTGACGTATATTTCAGGCAGGTAGAATCTTACCGCACTGTCTTGTTTAAAATTTCCGCTTACAAACGCATTATAATGGAATGTGAGAAATCTTTTCACTGTTTCCAGATTATCTCCTTCAAGAGCATTCCATTGCTTGCGGTTGGTCAGAATTGATTCGAGAATATCCATGTTGTGCCCCGGGCATACTTCGTTGCCGAGAGTTTCACGGATTATTCTTCCGTTTTCTTTTTCAAACGGTTTATCAAACCATAAAGGGACTGCTCCGTAATAATCAAGCGGACGGGTCATGGTTATGGTCGGCAGATTGGTTTTGTTACCTCCGCCTATCTGATATTCGTTTATAATTTCCACCCATGGAAAATCCAGAAACTCTTCACAGTGCTTAAGAAGCTGCACGTCACAGTTAAGATTTTTTTTTGCTACCAGATCAAGCCACTTGCGGCTCATGGCAAGGGCAAGGAAGGTTGTGTCCACATCCGGCACGTAATCATCAAAACCAAGCTCTTTTTTAGCTTTCCAGTCTTTAGGTTTGAGGTTGCAGAGCGGTTCACCTTTTTCGTTTTTAGGAAGACAGGTTATAGCCGGATGTTTAATTCCTGAACTTGGACCCTTAAGCCATTCCATACTTGTGACGATAAGAAAATTCAGAATGGATTCAAGCATTTCCTTAAGCTTGCTCTGTTCATTTTGAGGCAGCTCTTCCAGAATATACAGGTTGTAAATCTGCTCAAAAAAGATGTCGTCATAAAAGGCGGTGCGGTGCGTAATCCATGAAGCAGGCATGCTGAGCGGTTCGGCAATCCCCTTCCACGGACGGCGGAATATTTTCATGACAAGCGGATTGGCGTGCAGAAAACAGCGCATCAATCCGAACAGCAGGTTGATGTTCTGAAATTCAAAGGAACCGAGTCCGTTCAAGATATTCATGAAGTTTTCGCCGTCGCAAATTGAATCGCCGGGCATAATAACCTGCGCGGAAACAGGAAAATATGGATCAGCGGGATTTTTGTCCCATACTTTGTATATGTCATCCAGCACGGCCCTGAGAACTTCGTTCACCTCAGCATCTTTTATGCGCGGTGGCTTGGTATCGGCCGCATGGCGGATTCTCCACTGCGGGTCTTTTACTTTGCTTAGAAGTGCGGCCAGCGGAGCAAAGGTTTTTTGGGTCCACTGCGGATTTTGCCAGTCGTCGTAAGTTGCGATCATGGCTTGCGACATCATGTTGCGGTAGATTTCTACTTTTTGCATGGGAATATCAGGATGTGAACACCAGCGCAAAAGAAAGTGTTTAAGCAGAGGATTACCGAAAAGTTTGCGATAGAGTTTGCGCAGATTTTTTCCCGGACCGCTGATGGTCCGGCTTTTCAGTATCGGGTCATCACATATATCATATATTGTGGCGTGCTTCACGCTGTGTTCTCCATGTTGTATTTCTGAGTTTTATTGCAAAATCGGTGTAACAAAGCCGCGCTTGTCTTGCAATCCACCTTTGCAGAGGTTAGTGTCTCTGTGAATCTATAGAAGTAGTAGATTCTGAGTCGCTTTCATTGAAATTGTTATTAATTATTGGGATATTATGGTATAATATGGAACGATTTACAGCTGACCTTCACATACATTCCAGATTTTCCCGTGCCACAAGCAAAGGACTTACTCCGCGTCTGCTTGCAGCTTGGGCACGGATTAAAGGAATAGATGTAATAGGAACAGGCGACTTCACACATCCTGAATGGTTGCAGGAGATAGAAGAACTGCTTGTAGAGGACGGTTCCGGATTGCTTTCACTTCGTTCTCCGCAAGGGCTTGAAAATGAAGTTGACTGGGTGAGCGGCCCGCTTGCCGGACAGACCCGCTTCATGCTGCAAACCGAAATCAGTTCCATATATAAACGATTCGGTAAAACCAGAAAAGTTCACAATCTAGTTTATATGCCAGATCTTGAATCAGTCCACAAATTTAATGCTAAACTCGGTGCCATCGGCAATTTAAAATCAGACGGCAGACCCATTCTAGGCTTAGACAGTAAAGACCTCCTTGAAATTGTTCTCGAAACCAGCAACCGCGCTTTCCTTGTTCCCGCACACATCTGGACTCCTTGGTTTTCCCTTTTCGGTTCTAAATCCGGCTTTGACAGTGTAGAAGAATGTTACGGAGATCTCTCTCCTGAAATTTTTGCCATGGAAACAGGGCTTTCTTCTGATCCTGAAATGAACTGGCTTATCTCCGCCCTTGATAAATATCGTCTCATCTCCAATTCAGATGCTCATTCCGGTGAAAATTTAGGCCGTGAAGTCAATATTTTCAGAGGAGATATGTCGTATGAAGGCATTTATCGCGCTTTGCGCGGAGAAGGTCTGGGGCATAAATTCTTGGGGACTATTGAATTTTTTCCTGAAGAAGGAAAATATCACATGGACGGGCATCGTAATTGCGGAGTTATGCTAGATCCGCACGAATCAAAGATGCGGGGGGGGATTTGTCCCGTTTGCGGAAAACCTCTGACCATCGGTGTTTATTCCAGAGTTCTTGAACTTGCTGACCGGGAAAATCCCGTTCAGCCGAAGGGACAACCGGGATTTTCTTCGCTTGTACCGCTGCGCGAATTAATTTCAGAAGTAGTCGGGGCCGGTCCTAAATCCAAAAAAGTGCTGAGTGTGTACTCTCCTTTAATTAAGGAGTTCGGTTCTGAATTTTCAGTTTTACAGCAAATTCCGCTGGAAGATTTGAAGCACCATAATGTGCATCTTGCAGAAGGCATCAGAAGGATGCGTGAAGGGCAGGTTATACGCAACCCCGGTTTTGACGGACAGTATGGAACCATTTCCGTTTATTCCGCACATGAGCGTGATGAAATCTTAAACGGCGTAAGACTTGTAGATGTGCCCAAAAAAATTTGCAATCTTGATGACGGTAAATGTTACACTGATGTTGTTAAGGCCAGTGAGCAGGTCGAGTCACCAGTTGAAGACTCAAATGTTATAAAATTTAATGCTGCCCAGAAAAGTGCGATTGAAGCCGGGCCTGGGCCGGTTCTTGTTATCGCCGGACCGGGAACAGGAAAAACTCAAACTCTGATGGGGCGCATAGCGTATCTGCTTGAACGCGGAACTCGCGCACGGCGTATTCTGGCTCTGACCTTTACACGTAAAGCCGCGCAGGGAATGAATGAGCGTATGAAATCTATGCTCGGTGAAGATGAAGTCCTTCCGCGTGCTGACACAATCCATGCTCTTGCTTTTGATTACTGGGCTTCAATGTTTGAACTTTCTCCTATCATCCTTAATGAAGAGACTGCCCGCAGGGTGTTTGCCAGAGCGAACCCTGAACTAACAGGATTGCGCCTTAAAGCAGCATGGGACAATTTATGTTTGCGCCGTGAAACTCTTGAACCGTTATCCGATGAACTGAAAAAATATAATTCAAATTATTCCACTCAGAAAGATCAATACAGTCTGGTTGACTATACCGATCTGCTTGAGTTTTGGCTGGGCGATCTCAGTTGCGGAAAATATATCAGGACATTTACTCATTTTCTGGTGGATGAAGTTCAGGATCTTTCACCTTTGCAACTCGAAATTATTCACAGACTCGCCGATGCTGATGATAAAAATAAAAGTGAAGGCGGCGGAGAAGGTCTTTTCGCCATAGGTGATCCTGATCAGTCGATTTATGGTTTTCGAGGCGCGGCAGGTAACATAGCACAAAAATTCAAAACGTATTGGCCTGATCTTATCGAGATAACTCTTGAAGATAATTATCGTTCAGCGCAGGCTGTGCTGGATGTTTCAGCGTCAGTACTTGAAAATCCTCCAATGCTGATTGCTCATAAAAATTATGAAGCCGATCTGCATCTTTTTTCCGCTCCGGACGGTGTTCGCGAGGCGTCATGGATTGCTGACCGCATAAAGCATCTACTAGGTGCGACAAGTCACAGCCTTGGTGATTCCTTCGGGCACGGTACACTCAGTCCCGGGGATATAGCGATACTTGTCCGTTTTAAAGCTCTAATGGGCCCGATTGAAAGTATGCTCAGGAGGCAGGGAATTCCTTGCAGTGTGCCTGAAACGGAAATGTTCTGGCATGATCCGCGAGTAGAAATTTTGCTCGGTGCTGCCCGCAGAATGCTCGGATTTGCGGAATCATCTGACGATGAAGCTCCTGAAGTCCCGGAGAAGATTATCGCGCGTGGACCGCTTGGGCTTTCCGCCTATCTCAGTGAGATGCCGCCGTTTGATCAGTTGTTCTGGGAAAGTGCACCGTTTAGAAAAATGGTCAAAGGATTTGACGAATACGGAGGATGGACTGGGCTTATCAACTGGATTCATATGCAAAATGATCTTGACCAAGTCCGCAATAAAGCTGAAAAAGTGCGCATAATGTCCATGCATGCAGCTAAAGGTCTTGAGTTTGAGGCTGTGTTTTTAGCAGGTCTTGATGACGGAATAGTTCCTTTTGTCGGTATTGATGTGCTGACCGGTAATTTCTCCGGCGGGGCAGGGACGGGTATTGAAGATGTGGAAGAAGAGCGCAGGCTTTTATATGTGGGTATGACCAGAGCTAAGAAAAACTTATATCTTTCGCATGCTGTGATGCGGCCGCTTTATGGAAGGACTCTGCGGTTGCCGATCTCAAGGTTTTTGAAGAACATCCCTGAAAATCTGGTGAAGAAGTCAGCAATGATTGCCAAGGTGATGCAGAAAGAAAAAAAGATAAGCCTTTTGGACATGTAGGCTGTAGTTTCTTCTTTTTCATCGTATATTGCCTGTAAGAATTTTATAACAGAAACATGCGATAAAGCAGTTTTTCATAAACGGTTGACATTCTTCTTGCTACGATGGCACTAAGCCCGACTTCACGCAGTCTGCAAAATATATGCAGCGGGTTGAGGTAATGTTGAAAAAACATTCTACAGCGTTTCATTTCAGTCTCCCTGCGTAATAAATGGATTACGGCTAATACCTAGCAAAAATTATGCCTGACACTAAAAATGTTTTTAGCTTATGCTCTTGCGGAGCAACTACTCGCTCAAATCTAAGGGCGGAAGGTTGTGAACAGGAAAAAAAATCCATTTTTACTGATGGACTTAGTGTTCTTGACATCTTCGGCAGTAATGATTTTCCTTATGTTATCGCGGCCCCGTCGTGGGTTATTCCGGGAACTGTTGCTGAAAATTGCAGATATCTTAAAGGACGGGTTCACGAGGTAGGTCTGCTGTTTTTTGAAACAGCAGGAAGTCTTGCATATACTGAAGAGGATCTGCCTGCTGATCTGGCGGAAACAGGACTATCTTTTCATATTCATCATCCCTTGGATCTTCCGTGGCATGAGGGAGCCGATAAGATCGCTCAAATAATGAATGTTCTTTCAAATAAGGCGGCCCATTTAAATCCTGCCGCGCATATTCTGCATCCTCCGAAAGCCGGACCGCAAGCTGGTCATCTTCTGTCCGATTTAGCTGAAAAATTGCGTGAAACAGCTATTGATCCTGAAACCGTTTTTATTGAAAACATAAAAGAAAACAGCCTTGAAAATAATATCAAAGTTATCCGGGATTGCGGCTTTAAAGTCTGTCTGGATCTAGGTCATATGCAGGCATACAGCCAGCAAAAATTATTGGATACAGAAGGTATTTGGGATTTGGTAAAGATGCTCCATCTTAATGCGCCGGGAATGGGCGGTCGGCACGAAAGTCTTGAAAAACTGGATAAACAGGGTGTTAAGCTGCTCGATTGTTTTTTTGAAAATTTTATCAAGGGCGGAACTGTTACGGTTGAAGTCTTTGAGCAGGAAGGTTTTTTTAATTCTTTGCAATACTTAGCTTGTAGATACTGCGTAAAGTGTTAAGTAGGCCGTCATATAATGTCGCCTTGTGGTTGCAGTTGATGGTATAAATAGAGTATGCTGAGTTGAATCTGTTCGAGATTCATTTAATAGTGTGAGGATGCTTTTTGATTACATTTATACTTGGGGGCAATAAATCGGGTAAATCCGATTACGCGCTTGAAATCTTCTCAAAATATTCCGGAACCAAGTGCTTTATTGCTACCGGAAAAGCCCGGGATATGGCCTTTCGTGAACAGATTATGGTGCATAGGAAAGAACGGGATCCATCTATTCCGGTTTTTGAAGCGGGAACGGACTTGCATCAGGTTCTTGTTAAGGCTAGAAAAGATTACGAACATCTGCTGGTGGACAGTTTAGATTTCTGGTTGTTCTCCTGTAGCGAGCTTGCGAACGGGGAACAGATTGTCGGGGAGGTTGTCCGGCTTTTATCTGAATGGAAGGGGCCGGATCTTATTTTGGTGTCTTGCGAAGTGGGTCTCGGCCCGTTGGCAATGTCACGCGAAGTCCGTGAGTTTGTGAGAGGGCTCGGAGGACTTAACCGTAGAATCGCTGCAATTGCCGATGAGGCTTATCTTGTGGCAGCCGGGTTGCCTCTGACCCTGAAGAAATAATTATGGCTTATTTTAAAAAATTTGATGAAGAGCTTCAGAAATTACTTTCTCTTTTTAAAAAAGATGAACGTTGGTTGATTGTGGTTAATGCCGACCCTGATTCGTTAGCTTCTGCTATGGCTCTTAAACGTATCATGGGGCGTAAAGTCCAAGCTGTCGGTATTGCTCATATCAATGAAGTCAAACGGCTTGATAACCTTGCAATGATTCATTATTTGCGAATCCCTGCCCAAAGGCTTATTCCAACTTTAGTTGCTCAGTATGATAAATTCGCAATTGTAGACTCCCAGCCGCATCATCATCCTGATTTTGATAAAATTAAATTTTCAGTGATTATTGATCACCATCCGCGTGCAGGGGAACCTTATGCTGGCGCAGAGTATACAGATATTCGCCCTGAATACGGTTCAAACAGCTCAATGCTGACTGAATATCTTTATAATCTTAAAATCCGTCCTGCAAAATTGCTTGCGACAGCACTGGTTTACGGTATCAAAACAGATACGCAAAGTTTTGAGCGTCCTTTTATCGATGCAGATATTAAGGCGTTTAGATACTTAACTAAATCAGCTGATATGGATATCATTAAGCGGATTATGCGCAGTGAAATTCATCCTGACTGGCTCAAGTATTTTTCACGGGCATTTTATAATTTGCGCAGAATTGATAAAGGTCTTTATTCTCATCTTGGTAAGGTTGAGAATCCTGATATTCTGGTTATTCTTGCAGACTTTTTTATGCGCGTTCACGATGTTTCGTGGGACGTTGTTTCCGGCGTGTATAATGATACTCTTGTCGTTATTTTCAGAGGTGACGCTTTACGCAAAGATATGGGCAAGTTAGCTAGTAATTTATTTAATGATATAGGCTCCGCCGGCGGTCATAAAGCTGCTGCCAGAGCTGAAATTCCTCTTGCAGCTCTTGATGGAGCTGATCCTGAAATATATGTAGTCAAAAAACTGACCAAAGGTAAGCGTCAGGGCATAAAGCGCATTTAATTCTATTTTTTAATAATCCTCTGGAACAAATCCCCGAAGGCCATAAATGTCACTCAGCGAAAAATTGAACTTTGAAAAAAGTCCTCTGTATCTTATAGACGGTTCCGCTTTTTTTTACCGCGGGTTCCATGCATATCCTGACCTTAAGCGTTCGGACGGATTCCCTACCAACGCTTTATACATTGTACTGCGGGTGCTGCTGAAAGTTCTCAAAGAAGAAAAACCTGAATATCTGGTCTTTATGCTTGATGGTAAGGGGAAGAATTTCCGACATGAACTGTTCGGGGATTATAAAGCCCAGCGTCCACCTATGCCTGACGATTTAAGAGTTCAGGTTGAGCCGTTGAAAGAAGCTGTCAGAGCACTAGGTGTGCCTTTGATCGTTTCCGAAGGCGAAGAAGCAGACGATTGCATCGCTTCTCTTACCGCAAGATTTAAGAGTGAACGTCCGGTTGTTATTCTCGGCGCGGATAAAGATCTTAAGCAGTGCCTGGATGATAACGTCTTTATGTGGGACCCTGCCGGACGCGCTGAAAAAATAACTTCACTTGCCGATTTTAAAGAAGATACAGGGCTTAATCCTGACCAGTGGGCGGATTTCCAAGCTTTAATAGGTGACTCGGCCGATAATATCCCGGGAGTGCCCGGAATAGGCAAGGTGACGGCTTCCAAGCTCATGGCTAAATATCCTACACTTGAAGAAATCCGCGATAATTTTAAATTTCTCCAGCCGAACATTAAGAAAAAAATGGACGGTTATTTAGATACTATTTTTACCTATAGACAGCTGACACGTCTTAGAACAAACAGTTGC
This sequence comes from Desulfovibrio gilichinskyi, assembly GCF_900177375.1. Classification (NCBI taxonomy): domain Bacteria; kingdom Pseudomonadati; phylum Thermodesulfobacteriota; class Desulfovibrionia; order Desulfovibrionales; family Desulfovibrionaceae; genus Maridesulfovibrio; species Maridesulfovibrio gilichinskyi. The sequence continues at coordinate 429,440 of NZ_FWZU01000002.1, forward strand.
AGCAATCTCGAACTTGCTGATCTCAAAATTTCTCAGGTCGAAAAGGCTGATGTTATAGCATATCTTAATGAATATGAATTCCGCTCAATGATCAGAGATGTGAACGGAGCATTTCCAGATAGTAATGGTTCATCTCCTGCTAAAGATCTTTCCAGCATGGGGTCAGAGAAAGAGACAATTAAATCTGCACCTGCTGCCAAAGCGAAGAAAGCAAATTCCAACCAGTTTTCCCTGTTCGGTGACGCCGCTCCTGCTCCGGTTGCAAGTAAGCTTGAATTTAAGAAAATTCAGTCTGTTTCCGATTTACCAGATTTTTCCGGTAAAGATGTTGGACTTGTGCGTGACGGTAAAGACTTTTATGTCGGAGTTGACGGTGACGAGTGGCTTTGCAGGGTTGCCGCGGCAGATCTTGCGAAAAAACTCCAAACTGCAAAGAGAATAGCAACCGCAGATGTTAAATCTATTTTCAGATCTGATTCAGCATGGCGTAAAATTTCTCTTTCGCGCTGGTTTGACCTGAGTTTATCGGCTTATCTGCTTAATCCTGAAGACCGCAATTATCAGTGGGACAGACTTAGATCTATGCTTTTTGCCGGAGACGAACTTCCCGACGCAGTAGATGAAGTCCATCCTGATGCACAGGGTATGGCTGCTCTTGCTTTAATGCATGTTCTTGCTCCGCGGATTGAATCGGCAGGGCTGGCTACTCTTGTCAGTGAACTCGAAATCCCGCTGATTCCCGTCCTTGCAGATATGGAAGAGGCTGGAATTTCGATTGATTTAACGTCGTTTGCGGAATTTCTAAAAGAGGTCAGCAATCGCATTCAGGAGCTTACCAAGGTTATCCATGAAACCGCTGAAGAGGATTTTAATATCCGCTCCAGCCAGCAGATGAGTAATATCCTTTTTGAGAAGCTGGGTCTTAAGCCGAGTGGTAAAACGGATAAAGGCGCGCTTTCGACAGCTAACGCCGTGCTCGAAAAATTGGTGGGACAGCACGAAATAATCACCGATATTTTAGAGTACAGAAAAATGGAAAAGCTCAGATCCACTTATCTTGAACCGCTTCCTAAACTTGTCGGTCCCGATGGTAGGATTCATACGAATTTCAATCAGCTTGCAACTGCTACAGGCCGCCTTTCAAGTTCCGGGCCTAATTTGCAGAATATTCCCATCCGCGGGGATATGGGCAAACGCATGAGGGCTTGCTTTACTGCCGGCAGTGGATTGCGTTTGGCAGCAGCGGATTATTCTCAAGTCGAACTTAGAGTTCTGGCTCATTTTTCCGGTGATCCTACTTTGATCTCCGCATTTGAAAATGATGAAGATATTCACTCACGCACAGCTGCTTTGCTTTTTGATAAAGAAACTTCAGAAATTACCAGAGAAGAGCGGAGTAATGCCAAGACAATTAACTTCGGGTTGATTTACGGAATGGGGCCGCAGAAGTTGTCACGCGAGCTTGGAATTTCGTTGAATGAAGCTAAAGATTTTATTGCTAAATATTTTGAAAAACTTGGAGTGCTCAGAGATTTTTATGATTCTGTAGTCGAGCAGGGACGTGATAAAGGGTACGTAACAACTCTTTCCGGCCGTAGACGACTTCTGCCGGAACTACACTCGACCAATCCTCAGGTTATATCTCAGGCTCGCAGACAGGCCATTAATACCGTTATTCAGGGGAGTGCCGCAGATATTATTAAAATGGCAATGATCAAAGTTGCAGACAATTCAGCTATTGCACATTTAGGCGGCAGACTTATTTTACAGATACACGATGAACTGCTTGTAGAAGGACCGGAGGAATCGATTGAAGAGATCGGCAGCTTGTTGCAGGAGGATATGCAGCTTGTTACTTCTCTGGCAGTTCCATTGAAAGTTGATTTGGGGTTAGGAAAGAATTGGGCGCAGGCTCATTAAAAGGAGTTATGTTATGTCTGATGATAAATGTAAGTGTGGATCATGTTTTTCTAAAGATATGCCTCTGCCTGAGGTAAATTTTTCTACATTCGTAATGTCTCTTAGCTCATCTGCTCTGGTGCACCTTGGCGAAGTTGCTGATCCTTCAACCGGCTCAGTCGGGTTTTCTCCGGTTCTTGCAAAACATTCTATCGATCTCCTGGCAATATTGCAGGATAAAGTTAAAAATGGTGCAACCCCTGAGGAAGAAAAACTTCTTTGCGATCTGTTGTATAATCTTCGCATGAAGTACGTTTCCAAAACTAAATAGCCGGCAATGGTTTTGATATAGAAGTTGTCAGTATAATTATTATTTGTTCCTGCCTGCATTTTTTGCGGTCACGGTCTGTTTTATTTAATTTAAAGGAAGGATTGAGATGAGTACCGGAATACCTGTCGGATTGGTCGGAGTTACAGGATACACAGGAATGGAATTAGCCCGTATTTTAAGCGGGCACGATGCTATGAATCTTGTACGTGTGACTTCCCGCGCAGAAGCCGGAAAAAAACTTTCAGAAATCTATCCCTTTATGACAGGGCTTGAGCTTGGTGAACTTGCTATTACAGCTCCTGATGTCGATGATCTGGCGAAATCATGCAAACTTGTCTTTCTTGCCGTTCCTCACAAAACAGCCATGGATATCGGCGGAAAGCTTTATGACAAGGGCGTAAAAGTCGTTGACTTAAGTGCTGACTTCAGGATCAGAGATCGCGCGACATACGAAGAATGGTATAAAGTTGATCACACCCGTGAAGACTTATTGCCGAAAGCAGTATACGGTTTACCTGAATTTTATCGCGACCAGATCAAAACTGCTTCATTAGTCGCTAATCCCGGATGTTATCCAACTTCTTCGATTATCGGATTAACTCCTGCTCTTTCGCAGAAACTTATTGATACAACAGATATTGTTATTGATTCTAAATCCGGTGCAACCGGGGCAGGAAGAAAAGCAGTTGTCGGATCATTGTTTTGTGAAGTTTCTGACTCCTTCAAGGCTTACGGTCTTGGAAAGCACAGGCATACTCCGGAGATTGAACAGGAGCTTTCAGTTGTCGCTGATGAGAACATTACCGTTTCTTTTAATACTCATCTTCTTCCGATTAATCGCGGAATTTTGTCGACTATTTATACAAAACTTCGTGCAAATGTTACCGCTGAGGATGTTAGAACTGTGTACGAGAAAGCTTACGGTTCTGAAAAATGGATCAGGGTTCTTCCTGAAGGTATGCTTCCGGAGACTCGCTGGGTGCGCGGTACGATGTTCTGCGATGTCGGTTTAGTTGTTGATCCGAGAACAGGCCGACTGATAATTGTGACTGCTATCGACAACGTTTGCAGAGGCGCATCAGGTCAGGCCGTGGCAAATGCAAACCTGATGATGGGGCTAGCCGAAGGACATGGACTGAATCTGGCTCCTCTCATGCCATAGGTGTTATTTTTTTTAAAATTTCTATTAAACTCATTGTTTTGAGTGTTGATACATGTTCATCCTTAAGGTACGTTAAAAATGAACTAACGTAGAATTTAAAAATTAAGCGGATGGGGTAACAACAGGATCTATAGATGAGTGACTCAGAATTGTTTCTGGATTCTTTTTTTGTAGCTAGACAGCCGGTATTTACACGAGAGCGTGCTGTCTGGGGATATGAACTTTTATTTCGCAATTCAGAATTCAGTGCAATTGCTGAAGTTGGAGATGCTGATGCAGCTACCTCGCAGGTCATAGCTGACGGCTTCGGTTTGATTCAGGAAGATATTTCCAAGGGGCAAAGACTTTTAGTAAATTTCCCTTACAATATGCTTCTTGAAAATGCCGCAGATTTACTTCCTCCTGAGATTTGTGTTGTCGAAATTTTAGAAACAGTAGATCCGGACCCAGAGGTCCTTGACGCCCTTAGCTTGTTAAAAAAACAAGGCTATACAATAGCCTTGGACGATTATATCGGGCAGGAGGGGTTTGAGCCTTTTGTTGAGATTGCAGACATCATTAAAGTTGATTGTCTAGAGCTTTCAGTTGAAGAATTAAAGAAGCTCGTCGCAGATTTAAAAAAATATCGAAAGACTCTTCTTGCTGAAAAGGTTGAAGATACCGAAATGTTTGATCTGTGCATGAATCTGGGTTTTAACCTGTTTCAGGGATTCTTTTTCAGTCGTCCGGAAATAGTGCCGGGCAAGAAAATGTCTTCCAATAATTTGAATCGCATGCAGCTTTTGCGTTCCATCAGCGGTCCTGAATTCAATGTGGACGATCTTTCAAAAGCTATTAATTCCGATGTATCAATCAGTTACCGGCTTCTCAGGTTTATGAACTCTCCTTATTTCGGCTTGCCGCATGTTGTAAGTTCTATTCAGCAGGCTGTGGTGCTGATCGGGTATAAGAAGCTGGCAAGCTGGTTGCGCGTAATTCTTTTGTCAGACATGTGCAGCGCGGCTGCATCTAGCGAGCTTGCATTTCTTTCAATAAAGCGAGCAAAATTTCTTGAGTTGCTGTCCCTTGAATTGGAAGGCCCGAAAATGTCTTCTGATTCGATGTTTCTACTTGGATTATTTTCTCTTTTAGATGTTCTTCTTGGTAAACCTATGAAAAGTCTTCTTGCTGAATTGCCCATTGAGAAAGAGTTGATGGCTGCTCTTTGCGGAGAGTCAAGCGTAGCGTCGGTTTGGCTTGATCTTGTGGTAGCTTTTGAAAAAGCAAAATGGGAATCAGTCGGCTCAATCATTTTCTCGCAAAAATTATCTCCTGCATCCGTTGCTCGTAATCATTTGGCCGCTATGCAATGGGCAAATGAAATTACCTTGCTAAGCAAGCACTAGAGTTTTATCTGAAATGAACTTTTTAAACAGTAATATATTTAGAATACTGTTATTTTTAGCGGGTGGCTCAGTTTAATTTGCCGGGGGTGGTATGGAGCTCAGTAGTACTGAATTTGATCTTCTCCGCAAGCACATTTACAGCGTGTGCGGGTTGATAATAGGAGACGGCAAAGAATATCTTATTGTGCATCGTCTACAGCATCTTCTTAACGAACACAGCTGTAAATCATGGACTGAGTTTTATAATCTTCTTTGTAAAAAAAAAGGGTTGTTACACGACGAAGTTATAACCGCTATTAATACCCATGAAACTAGTTTTTTCAGAGATCTTCATCCGTTTAATTTAATACGTGATAACATATTACCTGACCTGATAAAAAATAAAAAAAAGAACAAGAAGATTCGTATCTGGTGTGCAGCTGCGTCTACTGGGCAGGAACCTTACACACTCTCCATGGTTATTCATGATCTGCTCGAATCTACACCGTTTAATACCGTGAAGCATGATGATTTCTCAATATTAGCAACAGATATCTCTGAAAAAATAATTGAGAAAGCCAAGGAAGGTTTGTTCAGTAATCTTGAGTTATCGCGAGGACTGCCTGCTAAGTATAAAAAGTATTTCAGTCAGGACAACAGTCAATGGAAGGTCAGCCCTTTGATCAGTTCAATAGTAACCTTCAAAAGATTTAATTTACTTGAATCTTTTAGAATTCTTGGACAGTTCGATTTTGTTTTGTGCAGAAATGTTTTGATATATTTTGATGATAAAACAAAATTAGATATAGTTCACAAAATACATTCTGTACTGCCGGAAGATGGGTGTTTGATCCTAGGTGCAACGGAGTCATTAGCCGGTCAGACTGATAAATTCGCTTCTGAACATAAAGGGGTAGCTGTTCTTTATCGGCGGAAAAATAAATGTAACTTTCGCTAAATATTATATTTATTTCCAAATAGTGATTTTATTTTTTGGATAAAAATATTCATATCCGCTACAGGTTTAAGCAATACATTATCAGATGAGATCCCAAGGTTTCGTACATCGGGCGGAACTGCGTAGTCTACTGAACCTGTATGGATAATGAAATCCATTTCCGGACGTATTTTTTTAAGATTAATAATCAGATCGTTGCCGTGCATCACCGGCAGCCGCATGTCTACGATTGCAACTTCGGCATTTTCAGTTTCCATCAGCTTCAAAGCTTCTTCTGCGCTACCTACGGATATGACATCTATTCCTTCATCTTCGAGATAGTCTACCAGATTTTCCCTGACCATCTGCTCATCATCTACTACTAAAATGCGCATATCTCACTCCGCTTTATATCAAAAGACGTTCTGACTTAAAAAGTATTCAGCCTGCTGCTGTTTAATTAATTCAAATAATTATTAAGAGCATAAGATATTGTATTTTTATACGCAATAAAAATGATTAGAAGATATAAACCTCCGCAATAAAATTAAAAAGAAGGCATAATATAATGCAAAATTATAAGCACTTGAATGTGCTGTATTCCTGCCTGTCGTTGTACTCGGCTTTTTTACCCGCATTCCAGCGGGCTACCGGTCTGTAATATCCGACTATACGTGTATATACTTCTGACTCTTCACCGCATTCGGGACATTCATAATGTTCGCCGTGAATATATCCATGTTTTTTACAAATGGAAAATGTCGGAGTTATCGACAGATACGGTATCTTCGTTTGCTTAAAGGCTTTGATAATAAAGTTCTTAAGAGCATCAAGATCAGATACTGATTCACCTAGGAACGTATGGAAAACGCTGCCTCCGGTATAAAGCGGTTGCAGTTTATTCTGATGAGTAAGTGCTAAGATAACATCATCGGAAATTCCGACAGGAAGTGTTGTGGAGTTGGTATAGTAAGGGGTTTCGCTGCCTGAAGTTCTTATATCTGCGTACAGGCTTTTATCTATGCGGGCCAACCGATAACTGGTTCCTTCAGCCGGGGTGGCTTCGAGATTATAGAGGTTTCCGGTTTCTTCCTGAAAACGTTTTGTAAGATCACGGAGATGGTTTAGAACTCTGGTCATAAGCCTGATGCCTGATGGCGTTTCTATGCCTTTATCAAGCAGATTCAGACATGCTTCATGTCCGCCGAGTAAACCTATTGTTGCAAAGTGACCCGTATATCCGTGCTTGAGATATCTGTGTGACCATGGAAACATACCATTGTCCAGATTTGTCTGGATGAGTTTGCGCTTGAATTCAAGGGAATTTTTAGCCTGCTCCGCATATTCTTCAATGAGATCAAGAAAGTCTTCTTCTCCCTGAGCCAGATAAGCCAGCTTAGGCAGATTCAGAGTTACAACCCCGATTGATCCGGTAAGATCTCCCGCCCCGAAAAGTCCGCCGACTTTGTTCCTGATTTCGCGTAAATCCATTTGCAGGCGGCAGCACATTGAGCGCACATCTTCAGGATTTAAGTCGGAACTTATAAAATTCTGGAAATAAGGCGCACCGTATTTAGCGGTTAATTTAAGTAGCGCGCGTCCGATTTCGGAATCCCACGGAAAGTCTTCCGTCACGTTGTAGGTTGGGATCGGGAATGAAAAAATTCTATTTTGGTAGTCACCGTGTAGCATTACTTCAATGAATGAACGATTTACCATTTCCATTTCGGCGGTGTACTCGCCGTAAGTGGAATCTTGAAGGGTTCCACCTATGATAACTGCTTCTTTCGCAATATGTTTCGGCGGAACAAGATCAAAAGAAAGATTGGTGAAAGGGCTTTGTCCTCCCCATCTGGAAGTTGTGTTCATGTTGAACACAAATTTTTGCATGGACTGCAATACGTCTTCGTAACTGAGATTATCATGCCTGATAAAGGGGGCCAGATAGGTATCAACATTGTTGAAAGCCTGCGCTCCGGCCCATTCGTTTTGCAATGTGCCGAGAAAATTAACCATCTGCCCTAAAGCCGCATCGAAGTGTTTTGCCGGACCGGAGCATGATCTGCCTTCAAGGTTGAACCCTTCAAGAAGAAGATCGCGCAGACTCCATCCGGCGCAGTATCCTGCAAGCCCGTATGAAAGGTCGTGAATATGAAAGTAGCCGTGTTCGTGGGCCTGTCTGATTTCTTCAGGATATTTTTCAAGAGCGTAACGGGCTTGTACTGTGCCGGAAAGGTGAAGCATCAATCCCTGATATGAATGGGCCATGTTGGCATTTTCAGAGACACGCCAGTCGCTTTGGTCAAGGTAGTCGTCAATAGTTTCCTTGATGTCGAGATAAGCGTCTTTTTGGCTGCGCAGTCTGCGGCGGCTGTCACGGTAGAGGATATACTTTTTGGCTGCACTATGAAGCCGTGAATCCATAAGGACTTCTTCAACCATGTTCTGAACATGTTCCTGTTCAGGGATAGAAACTCCTTCGAGTTTCTTTTCAACTTGTCTGGCCATGCGCTTGGCCATCAGGGGGTCTTTAATGCCGCTTGCGTTCAGTGCTTTAAATACAGCCTGTGCAACTCGCTCAGTCGACCATGTTTCCAACCGGCCGTCCCGCTTCATTATCTGCGTGGGCATGCTCTCTCCTTGGAGGAATGTATTTCTGAATGGTTAGATCAAATCCATCTGGAAGATATCCTCTGGCAGTTTCTACATCATCATCAGTAAGTATGGGTACTTTGGTGATACGAAAATAGAATGCACCAGGGTTTACCGTTGCGAGATCGAACACTCTTTCAAGATTCTTACGAGCCGTTTCAGCCGTAACAGCCTGTCCGGTAAGCGCAGGATATTTTACATATGGGCCTTTGACGTCAATGGCAAATTGCTCAACTAAACCTTGTTGAAGAAGGTCCTCAAGTGTTTCAGGAGTCATTCCGTTGCTGTCCATTTTTATGGGAAGTTTGGAAGCTTTTCTGATTTCAAAAAGGATTTCTCCGAGGTTAGGAACTAACGTAGGCTCGCCTCCAGTAATGGTGACCCCGTCAAGCCATTGCGCACGATTCCTAAGGAAAGATTTAATATCTTCTTTGGGTAGAACAGGAAGTTTTTCCATGTTCCAGGCCATATCAAAGTTATGGCAGGTTGGACAATTTAGGTTGCAGCCTCCCATAAAAAAAACGCAGGTTGCTTTTCCTGGCCAGTCACAAAGACTAAGTGGTTCAATCCCGCGAAGATGGTTCCATCCAATAGAGTCTATATTCATATTATTAATTTCAGTAAGTATTAAGGTTGAGATAAAAGATATTTTTGATCTTTGAAACTGTGCTTAAAACGCCGCTGACAACTCATTGCGTTTGCGACTAAGACAATAACTTAGCTCATAAGTTTTGTACAGGGGGCCTTATAACAAATTGATGTTACATCTCTGTAACTAGCCAAAATAAGCAATTATAGTTAATTTCAGTTAATTTTAAAAAGTTTTCCACAAGTCTTTAATAAAAAGACAGTCGAAAATACAGGGTTTTTTCTAAAGAAAGTTTAGAAAAAAAAGTTGTTTTAAGAGTCATCAGAAGTTATGTACAAGGGGTCTTGAAGTGAAAAAGCGGGTAACATGTCGATGGATGGATCAGCCCTTTTAGCACAGCTTTTCATACCTTGAAAGAACCTTTGTGGAGCGTAATTTTTTGCTGTTGAAATTTCAAATACCAATTTTGTCCGATTGAATAATCAGCTTTTTTGAGAAAAGAAAATGAAATAATTTTAATCGCTCATTGCCGGATTACTTAGACTTGCCTTGACCTTGCTCCATAGCGTATCTTGCTCTCTATTACTTATGCAAGTAACGATGGTGTCTGTCGAAGTTAACAAATGTGGGGATATATGAAAAATATTGTAAAATTGATTATACTGCTTTTTTTAATGTGTTCTTTTCCAGCTTCTGCTCATGCCAGAAGCATGGAGGAAGAACGTTCGATGTGTATTGCTTTAAATGCTCTTGCGAAATCACAGTGCAAAGAACCTGTTTCTTATAGCTATGTTGGAAAACAAGGTGATTCTGTTTATATTTATAATACTTTTTATGGTTCAAAAGATAAAGATTTTTTCTGCAAAGTAGGAGACGGTGAAGTAACCATTATTTCACGTGATAGATTGTTTCATCGAAGCGTCGTTTACTCTATTGATGAAAATGATTGCGGCGTTATAGAGTATTCTGCTGCCTCGTGCACGGATAAGCGTGTTGTAAAGTGTTGTTTTGCAAAATCTGAAAAGGAGATCAAGGCAGATAAAGAGGTTGATTTCTGGCACAAACCTATTCCGGAGTTATTACAGGAAGATCAAAAAAAGGCTCTGGAAAATCTTCAGAACAGGACGGTTAAATCTTCCGAAACCAAGCCAGAATAGCTACAAGCGGAGTTAAGATATATAACGGCCAATAGACCTGCTGATAGGTGAAGAAAACTACCGCAGCCAGGAGGAAAAGCGCATAGACCCATGCTTCACCGTGTTTTGCAAAGATATCCGCATGTTCAAAGGTGATATTAAATTGGTCACTATTTTTTTTAGAGGATAAAGGTGACCCGTTAAATCTTGCAAACCCGGATTGCAGTTTATGCCCGCATTTCTCACAGCTTTGTGAATTGTCACTATTTTTATTTCCGCATCTGGTACAGGTGATCATTCGGGGTTCCGTATAAAATATTTAGCGTTAAATTCAGTAGGTCAGTTTTAATAATATATGTCCGTAAATAATAAATGCAAGAACACGACCAGTGTTGAAAATTTGCATTGCGATAGCTTTTGATAATTGAATGAAATATGAAAAAATGCAATGTTTACTGTAAAGAAGAAATAAAAATGGCTGATAATGTATTTAATAGTTTGCGTGCCATTTTATACTGTTTAAACTCAAAATTAAGTTGTGCTAAAGTTTGATTGCGCTCAGCTCACATACTGAGTTATCAAAGAGAAGTTGTTTGACTAAGATACTGATTTTGAGACATTTTATGCAAGTAAGTTGGAATAAGTAATGGAGAATTCATGAGCGGTGCTAATCAGGATAACTCGCAGGTTCCAGATAAAGATAAACGGATTGATTTTTATCTGAAAATACTTGGAAAACTTAAAGAACGAAGCACATTACGGGAAGTTCTTGAAAGAGAAGTTTTTTTAGAGTTTATCAAGTTTAATAATAATCGGATTAATGAATATCCTCTTTTAGAAAAGCAGCAGAGTGGAATTATCACTTTGCTGTGTCATAGGTCGCTTGATCTGCCTTCACATGAGTTTGTTAAAAAGACTCTGAGTGAATTCATTCTTATGCTCGGCAGATACAGCAAATTGCTTGGCGGAAAGGATCAGAATTCTCTAGATATGATCAAAGCAAAAATAATTAATGCTGAAACATTGCTTATAAAAACTGTGCAGGGAGTAGTTTATGCTTCCTGTCTGGTTTCTGATAATTTCGAGGAAGTAACTCTACGACACTTCGGCGAATCCGCTCTGAAGAAATATAATACACTGCTTGAACAATTCGAGATGAATTCTGAATTCTGGCAGGAAATGATAGCGCAATTCATAACTCAAGAGGTTGAATCTTCTTTGACGGCTATGGTTGCGAATGACAAGTATTCGCTGACGCGTGACAAAAGTTATCTTATTCTGCGTTTCCTTTTTGATGATGTTACAGGCCGTTTTACGTCTAAACCTCCGGGAATCGATAAAACAAGAATTCAAACTGCGTTTGAAGAAGTCGGCGCAGAAGCAGAATCTATTGAAGCGTTGAAGATGACATTCAGATCTCTTCTGGAAGGCGGAGTTTTTATCAAGAATGAGGATATGTCTCCTGAGAACATAGAACATATCGCCCGCATAGTCTGCATTGATCCAGCCACTATTCAATTCAGTAACGACGTTAAAGCGGCGATGCATGAAATGCATGAAGGAGTTGACGGTGATGCGGATAATGAAAGAGAGGAAGAACTAGCTCGCAAGGTTCAGTTTTCTCAAGATCAAATTAGCGCATGTGCTATCGGAGTCAGCATGACTCTTGATATTGTTGTCAGGGAGTTTATGATTGCTTTGAAGAATTTTACATCTCAGGATGAGAAAATTCTTGAATCGTTTTTGCGTAAATTTGAAGTTGAGTCCTTGGACCGTCTTTTCTTCTATCTGATTGAAATGAAATTTTCTGCGTTGCTTAAGAAAAAAATTGCAGGAGAAGAGAATAAACTCCTTTTCAGGGTTCTTAAGCGAAGACGGGCCTGTGCCAAAGATATCGCCGACCTTGATGCCATCGGCATGACCAAAATCCGAAAATCAAGGCTTTGGCTAAGAGATTCAAGCAATGAGAACTGGCTTATATTTAAGCAGAAAAGTGCTAAAGAATTGCTTGCTGAAATGCAGTTGTTAGCTCTTGAAAGAAACTTGATTACAGCCATTCTTAAGTTATACGAAAAGGGTGATTTTAAAGTAGAGTTTCTGGTGCTCATCAGTCTTCAGGCTATAGCTAAAGTCACTAAAGATATACGCGGAAAGCTGAATGAACTTCTTATATTGTTCGGAATCGGTGCTCAGTCCGAAGAACAGATTCTTAATAAGTTAAAAAATACGGCAGAATAGTAAGTTAATATTCTGTAATTATACTAAATAAATGAAAAGGCTCTTTTTGCAGTTAAATTGCAGAAAGAGCCTTTTTTATATCCGTGTCCCGTCCTAAAATAGGTTTACCCTCAAAGGGCAAAACTACTGAGCGCGACTATACAAAAACAACTGTCTTATTTCCGTCGACAAGAACTCTTTGAGACAGATGCCATTTGACCGCGCGGCTCAGGACCTGACGTTCAATGTCGCGACCCAGAATTTTTAATTCCTCAATGTCATGTCTGTGCGAAACGCGGATAACATCCTGTTCAATTATGGGCCCTTGATCAAGTTCTTCTGTTACGTAATGAGCGGTAGCTCCGATCAGCTTTACACCTCTTTCTCCTGCGCGGCGGTAAGGGTCCGCTCCGACAAAAGCAGGTAAGAAAGAATGGTGAATATTAATTATTTTATAAGGATAAGACTCAATAAGTTTAGAAGTTAGGATCTGCATATAGCGGGCAAGAATAATTAAATCCACTTTACCGTTGAGAAGTTCTAATATTTTATGTTCAGACTCTTCTTTTTTGTCTTTTTCAACTGGAATGTGGTGAAAAGTTACCCCGAATGATTCAACCGCTTCGCGCAGGTCCGGATGGTTGCTTATAACCATTGTTATATCGGTAAAGAGTTCTCCGCGCTTGGCCCGCCATAGAAGATCCATAAGTGCATGGTCAAATTTTGAAACAAGAATAGCTGTTTTTTTCTTAATCCATGCAGGTGTAAGGGTCCAGATCATTTCAAATTTAACGGCGACAGTCTCAGAGAATTCTTTTTTGAAATCTTCAAATTTGCTTTCAAGGTCTTTCATGTGGAATTCCATTCGCAGAAAGAAACGCCCGCCGACTGGATCGCTTGAGTGTTGATCTGAATGTATTATGTTGGCATTCTTAGAAAAAAGAAATCCGGAAACGGCCGCAACAATTCCCGGTTGGTCCTTACAGGCAACTGTAAGGTATGCTGTAGATGCATTTGATGAAGTCATATTTTGATCTCGCTGTATGATTATGTTACCCTTCAAAAGAGAGAACTGCTTTTTAGCAGTTGAAAGTCATGCAGGCAAGTGCGGGGTTTGAGGTTCAGTTAAGGCTATGCAAGCAAAACGGGCCGGAGATTCTCTCCGGCCCGTTTATTTTTTATGGCTGCTAAAGTTAACCGCCAAGATAGGCTTTTTTAACTTCAGGATTTTCCATAAGTTCGGCAGAACTTCCCTGTGCAACTATTTCACCCGTATCGAGAACATATCCTCTGTGCGCAAATTTAAGCGCAAGGTGTGCATTCTGTTCAATCAGCAGGATGGTAAGTCCCTCCTGATTGAGCTGCTTCAGGGTGCGGAACATGTCATACATAAGCAGCGGGGCAAGTCCCATTGAAGGTTCATCAAGCATGATGAACGTACACTTGGACATCAACGCCCGTCCTACAGCCAGCATTTGCTGCTCGCCGCCGGAAAGTGATTCACTGCGCTGCTTTCTGCGTTCAGCAAGGCGTGGAAACAACGCGAATACTCTGTCGTAATCTCCACTGATTTCATTTGCTGAATCTTTGCGTGCATATGTAGCGAGCTTAAGATTTTCTTCAACAGTCAGGTTCCCGAAAATATGCCTGCCTTCAGGAACAAGTGCCAAATGCAGATCGGAAATAATCGTATGGGGAGGAGTATCAAGAATGGATTCTCCTTTCCAAGTTATATCCCCACTGATTACTTTAGGTGCTTCCGGCGGTGGAAGGCGGCTTACTGATAGAAGCGTTGTGGTTTTACCGGCGCCGTTTGCACCGATAAGCGTGACAATTTCACCTTCATTAACATTAAAAGATATGCCGTGAAGTGCCTCAATGTTTCCGTATTTAACGCGGAGATCTTTGACTTCAAGTAGAGTATTCAAATTGAATCATCTCCCAGGTATGCTTTAATAACAGTCGCACTGGACTGAATATGTTCAGGGGTTCCTTCGTCAATGGTGGTGCCGAAATCGATACATTTTATCCATGAACAAAGAGACATAACAACTTTCATCTGATGTTCAATCATCAGAATAGTGATGTCGAACTCATCATGAATCCATTTAATGAGCGTTATCAGCCCTTCAACATCCGAAGAGTTGAGTCCCGCTGCCGGTTCATCCAGAAGGAGCAGTGACGGCTGAATTGACATGGCTCTGGCGATTTCTACTCTGCGCTGTAATCCGTAGGGCAGATTGGTAGGAAGTTCGTTCGCATACTGACGCAGGTCCATGAATTCAAGCAGTTCGGTTGAGATTCTCTCGATTTCTTTTTCTCTGAGAAGGTAGTTCTTGCTGCGTAAAATCGCATCAAAGAAACCGTATCCCATGCGGTAATGCTGGGCGATGCGGATATTATCCAAAACGGTCATATCATTCCAGAGACGTATGTTCTGGAAGGTACGGGCTACTCCAAGAGTTGTAACCTGATGCGGTTTCAAACCTTTGGTAGGTGTTCCGTTAAGAGTAATCTTTCCTTCTGTAGGCTGATAGAATCCGGAGATCAGGTTGAAGATAGTAGTCTTGCCGGCTCCGTTCGGTCCGATAAGGCTCGTCAGAGAACCTTCTTCAAGTTCAATATTAAAATCTGATACGGCTTGTAATCCACCGAATCTTTGAGTGAGTCCATTTATGCTTAAAAGCGACATATATTCTCCTTTTCGCGGGGTGTAATGATATTATCTACTTAAATTTGTAGAATTTTTTCAGCCCCGGGAATAGGTCTGGCAGTTCTTTGTTACCCATCAGTCCTTCCGGCCTGAACTGCATCAGCAGGATCAGAGTCAGCGGGATTAAAACCCACTTCCATACCTGACTTAAGTGGTATGTTGCCGGAAGAATATTAACTAAATGCAGGCCCGTATCTATAGCCGGAATGATGAATCTGAGAAGTTCAAGCATAACGGTAAATAGAATAGCGGAAAGAACAGATCCGCCGAGGGACCCCATTCCGCCGAGATAGACCATGACCAGACATTCGGTTGATTTCATAATGTTGAAGGACTGGGGGTTAACATATCCAAGAACATGAGCAAACAGAGCTCCTGCAACACCGGCAAGACCTGATGAAAGCATAAAAGCCGCCATCTTCATCTTGTTAGTGTTAACACTCATAATCTCAGCTGCAACTTCATCCTGAGAAATGGCCATGATGCCTTTCCCGTAAGTTGAAGAAACAAATCTGCGAATCATCCAGATACTCATGAATGTTCCGAGGATAACCCAGATCATCATCCATGGGATATTGACCACGTCAGTCATTGCGTTAACCACTCGTTTCATTCCCATAAAGCCGCGTGGTCCGCCGATTACGTCAATATTTTCAATTGCGGATATAACCATATAGTTAGCCGCAATTGTAATAATGGCGAGGTAGTCACCGCGTGTTTTAAATGAGGGAATTGCGACGATGAGTCCGGTTATGCCTGCTACAACACCTGAGATGATAACTATGATGGGGAAACCCACAATAGCCAGATTTGGCGGGAGTAAAGGTGCTCCGAAAATGCTGTTCTGAGAAAAGAAAATTACACTCAGAATAGATGAGACATATGCTCCGACACACATAAATCCGGCATGGCCGCAAGAGAACTCGCCCATGTATCCATTAACCACGTTTAAACTGGCTGATAATATTATATTTATGCCGATGAACATGAGCACCGACTGAATATAAAAATCCAGTGCGCCTATCTGTGAAAGGACCACCAAAATAAGGGCCATTCCCCATAATCCGATATTAAAGCTGTACTTTTGCATTATTTCGATTCCGGTACTTCTAAATCTTGGTTGTCTTGGCAACACCGAAGATTCCTGTTGGTTTTATCCAAAGAATCATCAGCAAAATTGAGAATGCAAAAAGATCTCTGTATGTGGAGGGGAAAACAGCAACAACTCCTACCTCGATAAATCCAAGCAGGAACCCTCCCAGAAATGCTCCGCGAATATCTCCAATTCCTCCGACCACGGCGGCAATAAAGGCTTTCCAGCCGATGAGTGCACCCATATACGGTTCAAGGATAGGGTAAGACATGGCAAACAAAAGTCCGGCAAGACCCGCCATGGCTGATCCGAGAACAAAGGTAAAGACAATTACACTGTCTATGGGAATGCCCATGAGCGGGATAGCGAATTTGTCGTATGAAATACCGCGCATTGCCATCCCGATTTTGGTGCGGGTGACAATAAATTCAAGAAGAAAGAAGACCGCGATTGCGGCAAAGATTACAATAATTTTCAGGTTGGTGACCGAAATATTTCCATACGTGTAAACTACTTTATCCAGCAGCTCAGGAAATTTTTTACGGCTTGCTCCAAGCAGAGCCAGGTTACCGTTTTCAAGTATCAGACCGCACATCAAAGCTGTAATAACAACATACAACCTGTGAGCTCCTTTTCTTCTGAGAGGACGGTAAGCAATCCTTTCCAGAGTAACTCCTACTGCTGCAGTCAGCAGCATGGTGAGCGGAACTGTAAGAGCTAATGTCATCCACGGGCTGAAGTCGACGATACCGAGAAAAAAAGTAGCTACAAAAAATGCGATGTACGCTCCGACCATGAAAATATCGCCGTGAGCGAAGTTAATCAGGAGCAGAACACCGTAAACCAGTGTGTATCCGAGAGCAATCAGGGCGTAAAAGCTTCCCCATTGCAAGGCATTAAGCAGGTTCTGGATGAGGATATCCACAGTCGGTCATTCCTCTTCTTAGTTAAAAGTTCTGGCATTGAACTTTTTGATTAATTTTCGTCGCAGCAGGCATGGGCCTTCAGCGGGTACTCTAGTTGAGAAGCTGTACTTATACGGAATCTGTTGATTGGTCGAGATAATATTCTGTGTAAAGTCAAACGGCAGAAGAAAATTCTCTTCTGCCGTTTGAAGGTTAATAATTACATTTAGGGGCAAACTGATTCTGCGAATACAAACTGACCATTTTCATCAATGCGAACAACAACTGCGCATTTGATAGGATCACCCTGTTCGTCAAATTTCATTGACCCTGTGATTCCTGCGAATTCTTTTACGCTGCTCAGAGCATCGCGAATAGCTTTGCGTTCTGCTTTAACGTCAGAGTTGTAAGAGCCTGCATCCTGAATTGCCTGAAGGACAAGACGGGTTGCGTCCCATGTGAGAGCTGCTACGTCGTCAGGAGTTTCACCGAATTTAGCACTGTAGCGGTCGATGAATTCTTTAGTGGCTCCCTTCGCTCCGGCAGCTGCGTAATGAGTAGAGAAAAACTGACCTATGCAGTCTTTACCGCAAAGAGTCATAAGCTCAGAAGAGCCCCAAGCATCAGAACCCATGAAAGGTCCGGTCCAGCCTAGGTCATGAGCCTGTTTAACAATCAGAGCAACCTGATTATAGTTGTCAGGGACAAAAATGAAATCAGGTTTGGAATTGATGATTTTTGTGAGCTGAGCTGAGAAGTCCTGATCTTTTGTACCGTGAGATTCAAAAGCCACAACGGTTCCGGCTCCGTTTTTCTTTTCCCATACGTCTTTGAATATTTCAGCTAGACCTTTTGAATAGTCATTTGAAATATCGAAGAGTACTGCAGCGGTTGTTGCTTTAAACTGCTTGGAAGCAAAGTTTACAGCAACAGGGCCCTGGAAAGGATCAAGGAAGGCAGCGCGGAAAACCCAAGGACGGTCTTTAGTGGTGTCAGGGTTGGTAGACCACGGAGAAACCATCGGCGTGTGGTTGTCGTTGCAAGTTCCACCTGCAGGAACAGCCTGCTTGGAGGAGTTAGGTCCTATGATTGCAACAACTCCATCCTGCTCAATAAGCTTAAGAGCAACGTTAACTGCTGATTCAGCTTTTGATTCGTTGTCTTCATAATAAAATTCGAGAGGGATCTTTTTGCCTGCGACTTCAAGGCCGCCCTGACTGTTGATTTCTTCCTTGAGCATTTCTGCCGCATTTTTGGAAGCTTCACCGACTTTAGGAATATCTCCTGTAAGGGGGATATTGAAGCCGATTTTGATCTTCTCTTCATCTTTAGAACAACCTGTCAGAATGATGAACGCTAAGGACATCACCATGACAACTAAAACCGTTCTTAAAATCATTTTACTCATTCTTTCCTCCTGAAATTTGTAGAAAAAACAAAATCATCACTTGATGATGAAAATTATCGCAAATATATGTTTTTAAAAAGACATTTTTGAAAAAAAAGTTAAATTTTTTTCGTTGTTTAATTAAATCAATATGTTATGATATTTTAGTATTGATAACGCCGTTATTTTGTCAATATCAATACTTTTTATACTAACTATCTTAATTTAAAAGATTAAATAAATTTATAGGTGATAAATAAGATTTTTTAAAGGATAAATGCTTTTGAATAGAGATTTTTTTTAAAGAGATATTAAGCAGAATAATTACACAATACTGAAAATGGCTGCTATATATTTCGATATTGTAAAAAATGTGTATAAAGAGAAATTATAAAAAATGAATAGTAAACAATTATTGTTTTAGTTATTTTTATTGAACTGTTTTAATCGGTATTAAATTCTAGATATGCTTTAAATTGTAGGATTTTAAAGGGTTAAAAGACAAATAAAAATCCGGCAAGCTTTTACCTGCCGGATTTTACAATTTTAGGAATTAGTCGATTGGACAATCAATTATCTAAAGTTTAACACGATCCATCATTTCCTGAAGTGACTTTGCTTGCATATCTAAATCTCTCACAGCCATTTCAAGCTGTCTTGAACTTTCGAGATTTTGCTCTCCAGCCTGTTTGATACTGCCAAGAGCTACCGCCACTTGATCAAGTCCGGCTAACTGCTCCTGACTTGAAGCCGCAATCTGTGCAGAGGATTGAGCTGACTGATTGATAACTGCACTTAAACTAAGGATGGATTCTCCTGTCTGGGATGATAGGTTTGCGCCTACTTCAACAGCCTTTCCGCCTTCCTCGGTAATCATAACGGCAGAGCTGGTAGCTTTTTGAATGTCTGCAAGTATGGATTGAATTTGAGCGACAGACTGTTTTGACTGGTCAGAAAGGTTCCTGATTTCGCGCGCGACAACCGTGAATCCTTTTCCTTCTTCCCCTGCCTTAGATGCCTCGATGGAAGCGTTTACAGCGAGAATGTTGGACTGGTCTGCAAGGTCATTAACTACATAAATAATGTCACCTATGTGTTGAGACTGCTCGGCAAGCTTTACAATGCTTGTAGCAATTGTATCCATTTGAAGTTTAATGTTCATCATTCCTGATGCAGCGTCTTCAGAAGCTTTTTGTCCTTGCTGAGATGTTCTGACTGCTTTGCGGGCGACATCGGCTACTTGCCTTGATTTTTCATTTGAAAGGTGAGCTGTTTGTTTAACCTCTTCAACAGTAGCGTTTGTTTCAGCTACTGCGCTTGCTGTTTCGGCAGCACTTGCTGTCAGTTCTGCTGAAGCTGCTGAAATTTGGCTGAGCGATGAAGACAAAATGCTGACAGTATCATGAATTTTTCTATTATCGTCTTTGAGGTTCTCAACCATGCGGGCAAGAGCTTTTCCGATGGTGTCATGCTCTGATCGCGGCGTTACTTCCAGGGTCAGATCAGAATCTGCAATTCTTTCCATGGCCTCAGTCATTATTTTCAGCGAAGCAGCCATTTTGTTAAAAGCTTTTGACAGCAGACCGAGTTCATCAGTTCTGTCGGTATCATCAATTCCTTCCGGCATGTCCCCTTCAGCAATTTTATATGCGGCATTAACAACTTTCTTAAGCGGGATAGTTATGTTTCGTCCTATTATTATAGCGGAAATGCCACCTAGTAAAATTGCACATAAGCCTGCAAGATAGACATTAGTCTTAGCACTGGTATTGCGAGCTTGCAGTTCAGGGCCAAGTTTGTCCTGATCCGCAATCACAGAGTCCTTGGCCTGCTTGATTGCTGCTTCCATTTTAGGTCCAAGTTTATCAAGCTCAGAATCTATCAAATCGTTCCGCTTTTCTGTAAGAGTGGTAAACTGCAATAATATTTGGATATATGATTTGCTGGTATTAATTATCTCATCCAGTTTTTTGCGGTTACCTGCTTCTAAAATTTGTGACAGTTGGCTTGTAATGGTATCAAGCTCAGCCATTTCTTTAAGCGATTTTTTTATGTGGTCATTATCGCTGTCGCCTAGGAATTTAGCTGCGTAAAGTCGTCCAAGAACCAGATGTCTGATTCCCCTCGCACACCAGAAAAGGGCTTTAGAATTTTTTTCTGATTTGCCTAAGCTGTTAATTATCTGTCCGAAATAGTTTTCCATGAGATCGCCTTTCGGAATCAACTCGTTAGTTGCTAAAGTGGAACGGAGAGTTTGCGATCTTGCTACTTCTGTAAAACTTTCTTCATACACGTCAATCATCTGTTTAACGTCGAGTATTTTAGAAATTCTATCTTGAGTTGAAAAACTTTTTTCTGCGGAGTCAATCAGATGAAGTAATTTTTGTATGTTTGCAAAATGTTTTTCTTTATATTCATTCTTGTCAGTTATGATAAAATCTTTGACGCAGGTAGTGGCTTCAAGCAGGGTAACTTGAATTTCACTGATTAAATTTGATTCTCGCGCATAGTTCCGGTAAGTTGTGAAACCTTCAGATGAAGTGTTAAGAGCTTTTAGCGATTCAAAACTTACACCTCCGAACAAGATGGCTACAATAACAAAACTGGAGAATATTTTTTGGCCTACTGTTAACCGTTTAAGCATGGTACGACTGTTCCTTTGAGAGTGTTATTCTGTGCATGTAATAAGATTTGTATCTTTTTATCTGTTTATAATAAAAAGCTATTGCTGAAATCAGATTTTTATCTACGACAGCGTGTTGTCACTTGCAAGACGTTAAATTCAGTCTTTTTCTGTTACAGTTTATTCGTAATTACCGTCGCAGTATTCATTACATTTATCCCCGACAGCTTCGAAAATAGGAAGACAGTTTTGTAATCCCATCTGGTTGTCATATTGTTTCTGAACACTTTCACAGCCAGCTCTGCATTCTGCAGCGGAAGAGTAATCTTTCAAAAGCACGGCTGAGTATTGCTCGCAAAGATCTCCTTGCACATCACAGCTTGATTCCGTGGAAAAGGAACGGCAATAGGATTTTACTCCTTGCATGGTCGGAGCGTGAGTGGAGCATCCGGACAATAAACCTAAAACACATAAGATCAGAATTATTCTGTTCATCTGAACTCTCCTTTATTCAGCTAAAATATTGCGCATTGCTGCAAGAAACAGACGATTGCGGGAGTTGTTGCCGATTGAAACTGTGAGCAGGTCATTAAGTCCGAATTCGCTTAACAGCTTAACTTTGAATCCGTGATCCAGCATTTTGTCATGTAATGTTTTTGCCGGAATCGGCCCGCTGAACATTACAAAGTTGCTTTGACTCGGGTATACAGAGCATCCAAGCTCCTGAAGTCCTTTTTGTACGCGTTCTCTGCCTTTTATGATCAGAGCTATGGTTGAGTAATAAAATTCACTATGGTTGAGAGCGGCTATTCCTGCTCCGAGGTTTAAGGGACTGATCGGTTGTGGAAGTCTTGCGTCTTCGAGATGTTGAGCTCTTTCTGCACTCATCAGTGCGTACCCAAGTCTGACCCCTTGCATGCCGAACGACCATGAAAAGCTGCGTAGAATAACTAAATTGGGCATTTTATTTAAAAACGGCAGCATGGAGTAATCGTCTTCAGGCCATGCAAATTCTACGGATCTTTCATCGATTATCAGCAATGTTCGTTTAGGAAGAAGGGTTGCCATAGTTGCAAGCTCTTCCGCAGGCATTCCATATCCTGAAGGAATATCGGGGTTTGTTATGATAACTGCCGCAGTGTTTTTGTTTGAAGTATTAACAATCTGGTCAAGCGGCGGTGAAAAATTGCGTGACCGCGGCAGACGAAAAAGTTCAACCCCGCAAAGAGCTGCAACTCTGTTATATTCAGGAAGTCCGAATTCATAACTGAGCACATGGTCAATTCCCGGCGTTACTGTCAGGCGAAGAGCCAGATCGAGAATGTCGGCAGCTCCGTTTGCAATAATTACATTGTCTTCGGATATGTCATGCCGCTGTGCCAGACCGAATTTAAGGCTGTCATCCATATTATTTTCAAAGCCGCAACAATTGTTTGCCATATTTACAATTGTATTTGAAACAGCTTTTGAAACTCCAAGCGGATTAGCATTAGTTGAAAGGTCTATCTCTTTTTTAATATTGAATTTCTTTTTGAAATCATGGGCTGAAATATAAGAGGGTCTATTATGACTGGGCGGTGCAGCTTGTGTCGTTTCTGGCTTATTTACTTTAGTTTCTTTAGGCTCTGTATCAATCACAGGTTTTTCTTTTACGGGAGCTGTATGTGGTTTTTGCGGAGCAGTTGTCTGGTTAGATGCGATTGCCTCTTTAACAGATTCCTCCAGAGGAATTGTTATAGACCGAATGTCATAGTCAGAGCTAAGTGTTGTGTTGCTTACAAGCTCAGTTAATTTGTCGTATATATCTATAATAATGTTCAAAAGGTCAGTTGTAAACGGAATTTCATTTTTAAAAATACGCTCAAGAACAGAGCCTATATTGCTGGCAATGAGACTTATATTTTTAAGGTCAAGTAACGCGGCACTTTCTTTTAAAGAAAGTGTAATTGCGTAGATTCTTGCAACAGAGGATCCTGCTGGAGAATGTATTTTTTCGAGTTTTATAAGTTCTGTTTCAATTTGTTCAAGTTTTTCGAGTGATTGTTCGACAAAAAGGTGTAAAGTAGGATCATTTTCAATCTCTTCAGTCATAGTAACCTCCACTTTGTGCAGTATATATTTAAAAGCTTGCGTTAATCAGCAGCTGTTTAGTCCCGTAATTAGAAAAAAATTATCAAAGGATATATGCATCAAGCTTAATATATTGGTACTTACACTATAAATAAATTATATCTTTTTTATAACTTGAATTTAGAAAAAGTAAACCCGATTCAGCTGTATTAATCTTAGAGCATGTCTGCTTAATATTCGCAATTAATCAATTCACAGTTTTAAAATTACAAATTCATAGATTGATAGTCTATATGTTATTTATTAAAGTTTATCTCAAGAGAAGGGCAATGCACAATATATTTTACTGTTTCAGGTTGCGCTTTTCGCAAGGGTGCTTCATATTAATTTATCATATACATACGGTGTTGTAGTAGTGCTTATTAAACACGTGTCGAATATGGTATCCTCTAAATTAATTTAATTCCATAAGGAGTTGAAATGGTAGCGTTTTTTACAGCCAGTGAAGTTATTGAACTGGCAATGAGAATTGAACAGAAAGGGCAGGCATTCTATCTGCTTGCAGCTGATGAAGCTGAAGATCCCGGTGCAAAAGAATTCTTTGATTTTTTTGCTACTGAAGAATCAAAGCATGAAATGTTTTTCAGAGGAATGCGAGACAGAATCGGCCATCTTGAAATTCCTCCTGGAAGTGATTTTGAGGAATATACTCAATATGTTATGGCATTAATTGATTCACATGATGTTTTTAACTTTGATTATACTGCCGGATTTAAAGCAGGTGATTTCAGTTTTGAAGATGCGGTAAGAATTGCCATGAGATTTGAAAAGGATACAATTCTTTTGTTTAATGAACTTAAGAAAATGGTTCCTGAGTCCGAACAGGATTTCGTAGAGGAATGTATTGATGAAGAAAGAGGCCATCTGCGGCTTTTATCATCAAAGCTAAAAGATTAAGCTTTTACGGATTAATTGATATATTTGGTTTAGTTTTTCCCGTAAATATAAACCCCTGCAATTCAACCGAGTTGCAGGGGTTTATATGTTTGTTTTTAATCATATATTGCTACTATTTTTTAACACCAAGTGTGATGTTTATAAGCTGGTCTGATGTTGTGATCATTTTAGAGTTGGCCTGAAAACCTCTTTGCGTGAGAATCATTGTTGCAAATTCTTTTGCTAAATCAACGTTTGAGGTTTCCAGATTATTTTCCATAATGGCACCCATGCCTTCCTTTTTGGCTATGCCTTCAATTGCTGCCCCGGATTCAGATGTTTCTCCAAAATAGTTGGAACCTTCACGGCGTAGCCCGAATTCACTGTTAAAATTGTACATGTTTATTTTATACAGATCCTGGCTAAGCCCGTTTGAATAAATGGCGGATAAGACTCCATCACCATTCACGGCCACATTTTGAAGATATCCTTCCCCGAAACCGTCCTGCGACCGGCTTATTGTGGAGGAAGATCCTTTATAGTCTGTTGTGCTGAGGGCATCAATCTTGCCGTCATTCATCTTTGGAAGACCTGAGGCATTACTACCGACATCCGCAGCTGTTCCGCCTGTGGTATTCCAAGAACTCGAAGCTGATTTTACACCCAAATCTATTGAGATTTGCTGAGCATCCCCTTGACCTTTTTCCCCTGTAATCGTAGCGGAAAAAGTCGGCTTTCCTTCTGAGTCAAAGTTTGCAAGCGACCAGTTATTTAAGTCTTTTGCATTTCCTGATGAATTACTGCTAAGGCTGTATGCCGTTTGGTTAAGAAGATTTCCGTCACCGGAAAATGTAAGCGTTCCGGTCATCAGAAGTCCGGCCGCTGAAGTTGTAGCGGTTGAGGATCTACCGTCATTTTCAGGTGATACTGTTACAATATATTCCCAGTATTTTTTATCAGTCGGGCCGCTCTCTGAAGGTGTAACTTTATCATAGTATACAGTTAAATTTACTTTATTTCCATTTTTGTCATAGACTTGAAGGGAAGAATTATAAGCGTACTTATCGGCTGCAAGTGGCGGGTTTTTTGTTCCGTCCCACTGGCTGAGCAATGAGAAAAATGGTGATTTCGTGTCCTGACTGTTATCGACAGTACCGGAATCGAGGTTTGTTTTAAGAGTGACACTTGAAGTTGCTTTAGGATCAGATTTTACGACCATTATGGTCTCACCGGAAGCATTCTTTTCTTCTTTTAGTGGTAAGGCAATATTTGTAGATGTTGAACCTAACTTGCCATCGCTGTCATAAGCATAGCCTTGCAGTACGTTTTTATGTGCGTCAGTAAGGAGTCCATTTTTATCAAAACGAAAATTACCGGCACGAGTATAGTGACTGATTGGTGATGATTGCTCTGCGACTCTGAAGAATCCTTTTCCGGCTATTGCAAGGTCAGTGCTCGAGGAAGTAGGCTCATACGAACCCTCTTTAAAATCGATTCTGGTTGAGGAAAGCTTGACACCCATGCCGATCTGCCCGGCTGTATTTGAGCCGCCGCCGGATACAACTCCTGATATCGTACCGGTGGCATCCTGACTGTGAAGGTTTTCAAGAAAAGTTCTACCGCTTTTGTAAGCAGTTGTATTTACATTGGCAATGTTGCTGCCGGTTTGCTGGAGCAGCAGACTGTGAGCCTTAATACCCGAAGCACCTGTATACATTGCACTGAAAGCCATGAGAAACTCCTTGCAAGGTGCGGCTATAATTGACGTCGCACGCACCCGTTTGCCTTATTGCCGGAAAATATCTCCGGTCAGTTCTTGTTTAGCAAGGTATGTGCCTAAAGTGTAAAGTTAGTTAAATCAGATTGTTATGACATGTGGCGGTAGCGGATATGCGGAAAAAAAATCCATACGTATGGAAAAGGTAGAAGGCATTATGTCAAACTGAGGGGAAATTCGGTAAGCAGTTATTTTTTACTTAAGAAGGTTTTAAGTTTTTTACCTTCAATGAAGTCAGGATTTATAGTTAAACATTTATTAAGATATTCGCATGCATCATTTTTATTACCTAATTCGCTTAGTGAGCGGGCAATATTAAAAAAAAGATTTTCATCATCAGCATCATAACTGAAGTTTAAAGCTTTGGAGTAAAAGGCCACAGCTTCATTATACATTTTATTTTTTCTAAGAGATATACCGAATGTATTAAAAAGGTGTTTATGCTTTTTTTCAAAAGCAGCATCCAGAGAGATAAGTCGCTTAAAAATATCCGATGCTTTTGCTTCTTCATTACGCTCAAGGTAGCATAAGCCTATTCCGAAATTTGCCCTGATACTGTTTACGTCAAAAGTAAGGGCTTCATTGTAGTTCATTTCAGCGGTAAAAACATTACCAAGCTGCCGCTGTCTGTCTGCTTTGGCAAGACGTTTGCCAAGTTCTCTCATAGCTGGAAATACAGACTTCGTGTAAAGTTCCATTTCCGGTGTAAAAGATTCAAGAAGCTCATCTTTATTTATAATTTGTTCAGGCCCGGATGGAACGTGATTCTCGTTAAGCACACGAAGGATTATATCCCCTTTATCATTTTCTTCTGCATAGTAGAGGAATGTCTGCACAACTTTTCGTTTTGTGGTTCCTGTTCCTATTTCTTGTATAGATTTGGCAGAGAAAGCCCCGCGAATTTTTGTGGAGGTAAGCTGAGTAGCGTCAGTTGTGCTCATTTTATTCATCATAATCCTGTATTTTGCTATATAACGTCCTTACGGGAGTATACGTTTTGAAGCATAGCATTTTTGAAAAATAACATAGTTTCGTTTGTGTCACAAATTTAAAAAGTTAAATAAAAACCGGGCTCTTGTTTTTAAGAACCCGGTTTAATTATGAATATTTTTTGAGAATTTGTTACAATATGTAACGTGATAAATCGCGGTCTTCCATTACATCACTTAGTTTATCTTTAACGTAATCTTTATCGATAAGTATGGTGTCACCTGATCTGTCAGGTGCTTCAAATGATAAGTCCGCGAGGATTTTTTCCATGATTGTGTAAAGTCTTCTTGCCCCGATATTTTCGGTTTCTTCATTGATTTTTTGAGCTGTTGCGGCAACTTCTTCAAGTGCTTCCTTGCTGTAGTCAATTGTGACATTTTCAGTTTCGAGTAAGGCTTTATATTGAACAGTCAGTGCATTTTGCGGTTCGGTAAGAATCCTATAAAATTCATCTTTTCCAAGTGCAGAAAGTTCAACACGCAGCGGGAAACGGCCTTGCAGTTCCGGAATCAGATCCGAAGGCTTGGAGAAATGGAATGCGCCGGCTGATATGAAAAGAATATGATCAGTCTTAACCATGCCGTATTTGGTGTTAACCACACACCCTTCAACGATAGGAAGCAGGTCACGCTGAACTCCTTCGCGGGAAATATCAGTGGAACCTCCATTTTGATGTCCGCCTGCAATTTTATCAATTTCATCAAGGAAAAGGATACCGGATTGCTCAACTCGTTCGCGGGCAATTTCAGTAACATTATCCATGTCGATCAGTTTGTCTGATTCTTCCTGAATGAGAATTTCATATGCTTCGCGAATGTGAACTTTGCGGGTTTTCTTTTTGTTAGGGAACATCTTGCCGATCATATCGTTGACCTGCATTCCCATGTCTTCCATGCCTGGCATGGACATTATTTCAACGCCAGTTCCGCCCTGAACCGTTACTTCAATTTCAACTTCGCGATCATCAAGCTTGCCGTCGCGCCACATTTTGCGGAATTTATCCCGTGTGGAACTTTTATCTTCAGAAGAGTTTTCTTCTGGCAGCGGAATTGCTTCGCCAGTATTGTTAAAGAAACCCATGCTTGGGGTTTTAGCTTTTGACGCAGGAAGAAGGATATCTAAAAGACGTTCTTCCGCATTTTTTTCAGCTTTAACTTTAACTTTTTCAAGCTCTTCCTTGCGGACAAGGTTGATGCCTATTTCCATGAGATCACGGACCATTGATTCAACATCACGTCCTACATAACCGACTTCAGTAAATTTGGTGGCTTCAACTTTAAAAAACGGACAGCCGGAAAGTTTAGCCAGTCGGCGTGCAATTTCGGTTTTACCTACTCCGGTAGGTCCCATCATAATAATATTTTTAGGGGAAACTTCATCGCGCAGCTCAGCCGGAAGTTGCTGCCTGCGCCAGCGGTTACGCATTGCAATGGCGACCATGCGCTTTGCATCTGATTGGCCGATTATATATTTATCAAGCTCAGAAACGATTTCTCTAGGTGTAAGATTGCTCATTTGAAGACCTTTTATATGAAATTATTTTTCGATGGTTTTGATAACAAAGTGATCGTTAGTATAAACGCAGATTTCGCTGGCAATTTTCATTGATTTTTCAGCAATATCGACGGCACTCATGTCAGTGTGGCGAGAAAGTGCACGTGCTGCGGAAAGGGCGTATACGCCGCCTGAACCGATAGCGGCAAGACCATCGTCAGGTTCGATTACGTCTCCGTTACCGCTGATGATGAGAATGTGTTCGGCGTCAGCAACAAGAATCATTGCTTCAAGTTTGCGAAGATATTTATCTTTACGCCAGTCAGTTGCAAGCTCAACTGCGCTGCGGACAAGGTTTCCGCCATGAGCTTCGAGTTTTTCTTCAAATCTTTCAAAAAGGGTGAAAGCATCAGCAGTTGCACCTGCAAAACCTGCAAGGACCTTTTCATGAAAAAGAGTTCTTACTTTGACTGCGGAATGCTTCATTACGACGGCCTGACCTAAAGTTACCTGACCGTCACCGGCCATGGCTGAACCTTTATCATCTCTCACGGCCAGAATGGTCGTTCCTCTAAGTTCCATGTTCATCTCCTGATTATGCTGTGATTATTCGTTTTCAATATAACGATTGAATTTAAATATTTGCAGAACGTAAAATATTTATCCGACATCCACTGACCGTGGGGTCGGTTCTGGATTCTATTTGAATTACCAAATGATAAGACCGCTTGAAGGTATGGCAAGGGGGAGGGAGATGAAAAATGAGATTTGCCCCAACTCCAATTATCAGCTATAAAAGCTTTGGTCGACAGTTCACCTAGGCGTTGCCGCCCCTTTGGGGAGCTAAACCTGTCACTCTTACCTTTTCCTCGACACCTTATTTTCGTGCCGAGTCGGAAGTCGGCAGCCACGACAGTCCAAATATTTTGGATAGGCGCGATAGTGAGGATAAGTCATGTCTAAAACTGTTTTGCCCTTTGTTGTAGAGGATATCTCTGCCTTTGCCCGTTCTCTTCGCCGTCAGCTTGATGGAGTTGAAACCATTCCCACCCATGTTGAAATGCTGAACCTGCTTGTTAAAGCCGGCGGGTTTCGTAATTTTCAGCATTTTCGCGCGCAGCACGAATCGTTTAAAATTCTTGAAACTCCTAAATCTCCTGCACCAGAGCTTAACCTCAAGCTGGTTAAACGGCTGACGCGTTTTTTTGATGAGGACGGGCAGCTCATTCGCTGGCCTAAAAAATTCAGTGAACGCATGATTTGTCTCTGGATTATGTGGTCGCGTATTCCTGCTAAAGAGTCTTTTTCTGAAAAAGAAATAAGTGATCTGCTTGATAAAGAGCATCTTTTCGGAGATTACGCTTTATTAAGGAGGGAACTTGTGGACAGAGGGATGATGGTTCGTAATGCGGAAGGGAGTCAGTATAAGCGGCTGGAAGTAAAGCCGCCTTTGGAAGCTTTAGAGCTGTTAAGGTATTTGCACCGTTAGCAAAAAAGCCTCTTGAAGTGATAAACTTCAAGAGGCTTTCAAGTAATATTAAATGGTTCAGTCTAATCTTCTTGAAGCTCTTTGATTGCCTTCGCGTAAGCTCTAAATACGTTTTCACGATTAAGCAGACCTATTATGTTATTGTGGTCATCTTCAGATACAACTGGAATCTGCCCGTAGTCTGTGTCCACGAATTTAAGCAGCGCAGTGTACAGATCATCATCTTTCATCAAAGTGGCAGGCTTTGTTGCTAAATCCTTGGCAAGGATAAGGTCGAAAAGATCCTGATTGAAAAGATGATTTCTGACGTTTTGAATTGTCAAAATACCTGTGATTGTGCCTTTTTCATTTTTAACAGGGAAGTACAGCTCATTAGTGTTGGCGATGATATCTCTCAAAGCGATAAGAGTTGTTCCTTCTTCAAGAGTAGTGACTCTGCCCGGTTTGAAATAGTTCTCAACCTGAAGCTGTTCAAGGATATTTATAGTTGAATCCTCAATGTGAGCAGGGGATTCAAATTTGTTATCAACCTGATGTTCGTACAGAGAAAAATTGCGTCCCAGTACAATGCAGAGGGCAGAAGCCAGCATCAGAGGGGCTAGCAGCCCGTAACCCTGTGTAAGCTCGCAAACCATGATTAGCGGTCCGATAGGAGCTTTTGCAACCCCGGCGAAAAACGCCGCCATGCCGACAAGTACATATCCGCCGGGCTGCGTGGCAATATCAGGGTAAAATCTATTGGCAACCTGTCCGACGATACCGCCTGTCATACCGCCGACAAATAATGCCGGAGCAAACATACCACCGCTCATACCTGAACCTATGGTCATGGATGTTGCGACTGTTTTTCCCATGATAATTGCAAGCATCATCAGAATCGGGATTTCGCCCATCATTGCCATTTCCAGCCAGCCGTAGCCGCCTGAGAGCACCTGAGGGAAAAGCATTCCCATAAGACCCATCATAAGGCCGCCGATTCCGGTTGCCCACATGAGACCAAGACGATCTTTAATTTTAGAGAAAATTGAATATTTAATGAAACGGAATGTGCGTATGTACATCCACCCTGCAAAGGTGCAGGCAAAAGCCAGAATTATATAAAAGATCATTTCACGGGGATCATGAAAGACAAATCGCGGAATTCCGAAAATCGGTTCTGATCCGTAAAACATTGTGAAAATAGAGTAAGAGACAACAGAAGACAAAACAGAAGGCAGAATCGCTTCTGATTCGAAATCTTCGCGGTAGATAACTTCTACAGCGGTTAGTGCTCCTCCGAGCGGAGCTCGGAATATTGCTCCGAGTCCTCCGGCAGCTCCGGCAAGAAGCAATATTCTGCGTTCTTTGGCAGACAGATTTAATTTTATGGCAATCCATGACCCCATACCTGCACCCATTTGAGTGATAGGGCCTTCGCGTCCGGCACTGCCGCCGGTTGCAATTGTGAAAATTGAAGTGATCCCCTTGATAATGGGAATGAGTGGGCGCATTTTTCCGCCGCCCTGATGGAAACACTTAATAGTTGCATCTGTTCCGTCTGTTCCACCGGAGACAGTTTCAGGTATGAATTTGTTGACCAGCCATCCGGTGATTAATCCGACTGTCATTGTGCATACCGGGATGACCCATGTACGTAACTGCCCGGCAGGGCCGTGAAAAATTTCTTCGCCTGCAGGAGCCGGTAAAGTTACACCTGCAAGTTTGTGTAAGAAGAAAAATTTTCCATATTCAACTGCTGCAAAAAAAGCGACAGCTAAAACTCCTGAAAATAAACCGACCAGAACACCAAGTAAAAGCCACCTGAACGAGCTGATATTTCTGTATGATCGTGCAATTTCCTTCCATATTCTAAAATTTAAAAGAGGGCTCATTAACAGGCTCCAGTTCCTGACTCTGTCAGGTGCAGACCCGGTCTGACTTGTGATTCCGGATACGAGAGAATAGATTTAGCTAGTTCAATATCTTTGGTAATGCGTGTTTTCAATTCGTCCAAGCCGTCGAATTTGCGTTCCGCACGGATTCTCTGGATAAAGTGAACCCTGATATTTTTACCGTAGATGTCATCGGAAAAGTTGAAAATATGAGCTTCAACAGATAGAGCGTCATTACCGAAAGTCGGATTTTTACCGATATTGGCAACACCTGCTTTGACCATTCCATCCACTTCTACCCGGATGGCGTAAACTCCTGACTTCGGAAACAGCTCGTCTTCAAGCTTGATATTAGCTGTCGGGAATCCTAAAAGACGGCCTCCGCGGTTCATACCGTGTACAACTTCCCCGCGAACCTGGTAGAACCTGCCCAGTAACGGACGAACATCCCAGACGTTTCCTTCGCTTACAAGGTCCCTGATGCGCGAAGAGCTGACGACCGCATCATTAATAATAATCGGATCAAGCCTTTCAATTCCGTAACCGTATTTGCGACCTAGAGCGACCAGCACTTCATAATTGCCGGAACGGCCTTTACCCAAGGCGTAGTCATACCCGACGACCATTTCTTTCATGGAAAGAGTATCAATGAGATATTTTTTGATGAATTCTTCAGGAGATAGAGATGCCATCTCTTTAGTAAAATTCAGAGCCAGAAGAATGTCAGGCTCATGCAGAGCAAGAAGTTCCAGCTTTTGTTTGGTGAGAGTTATGAATGGCGGAGTTTTACTGTTGACCAGTACCCTGAGCGGATGCGGGTCAAAGGTTACAACAACGCTGACCAAACCGTTGGCTTTGGCCTTTCTGCATGTGCTGCAAATAAGTTTCTGGTGTCCTTTATGGACTCCGTCGAAGTTACCTATTGTTACACACGATCCGTTTTCAATTTTTTGAATTTCTTCGATTGATCTGGCGATTATCATTTTCGCTTCACTTTTTGGCGATAGATTTTAGAAAGGGGATAACTACATTAAAAAGAAGCAGACTTCAAGTTAACGATTATCTCAAAAAAAAAGGTTAAAAAATTATTAATTTATCGAAATAATCGAATAAAACATTGTAAACATAAGTTGCGTTTTTTTAAGCAGTAGAAGGCCAAAAGCTATTTTTTACTGTCACTGTCTTTTTCAACAGGATTTATCGTTTCTTCAAGAGTTCTAAGCTGTTCTTTTTGTTCTTTAGTTTTAGCAAGACCTTCAGCTTTTTTGAGATGAAATAACGCTTGTTGTTTATCTCTTCCATAAAGTGCGGCGTAAGCAAGATGCTCGTGCGCTCCGAAGTAATCTCCGGATTCTCCGAGGATACGCCCAAGATGGTAAAGGATTTCCTGATCATGGGGAACCATTTCAGCAACTTTACGCATTGTGGGTATTGCCTGAGCATAATCTTTACGCTCAGCCTGAATTCTTGCGATGAAAAATAAGGTCATAGCATCCGTAGGTGATCTTAAATAAGCTTCACGCAGGAATGGGGATGCTTTGTCCATTTTACCTATGGTGAAATAAAAGCGTCCGGTTTCCCGAAGGATTAAAGGGTCATTCGGGCATTCATTGTTAGCTAGCTGGAATGCTGCTTCCGCATCTTGGTCCTGCTTCATGCGGGAAAGAATTATGCCGAGCCCTAAATGATCAAGGCATGTCCTGCTGGCTTCAGGTATATTCTCATAGTGCGCCATAGCCACTTTAGGATCAGTTCTTCTAGCTCGTATCAGTGTTTGAATTTTATGGAATTGAGCATCGTCATCGACGCGATTAAATACATCTGGAGGCATTCTTACAAAGCGTTGTTTAAGGTAATCAATACGGTCATTTAGTCCGGGGTGAGTGGAAAGATATGAAGGAATATTATTGTTGCTTACATACCACTGACGCTGTTTCATTTCTTTAAAGCTGTCCACCATGCTTGTGGGGTTAAAGCCTGATGCAACCAGAAAATTCATGCCTAAATGGTCAGCTTCTCTTTCATTTTGTTGTGTGTAGGTTAGGTAAGCACTTTGAGCCCCTGCCATCGAGCCCATTGATATAGCCTGTCCAAGAGCCGCGGTATTACCCCCGCCGGACATGCCGAGCATCATCCCTGCGAGAGTTCCCAGCATGCTGGCTATATTAACCAGTTTCATCTTTTCCATACGTCTTGCAACATGTCTTAAAGCAACGTGCGCAAGCTCATGACCGATAACGGCAGCGAGTTCAGACTCGTGTTTGAGATTAAGGATCAAACCTGTAAAAATGTATATATAGCCGCCGGGAATGGCAAAGGCGTTCATAGCATTATTGTCAATAACCGCAGAGGTTATAGGAAATGGCTGCGGCGGCATTGAATGCGCAACTCTGGCGACAAGATTTTTAATATAGTCGTCAATTTGAGGATCAAGAACAACAGACATTCTCTCGTGAATCATTTTGTTAAACTCGCCGCCGAGTTTAATTTCATCAGACACGGTAAATTCACCGAACATGGAAGCCTCGGTAGCTTGAGGAGTCAACCATATAAACGAAAATAAAAATATCAAAACTATAGATATTCGGCGATGGAAATTTGTTCTTTTTATACTCATTGCTTTTAACAGTATGTATAGATTTATGACTTGTAAAGTTCTGAGAAAATAAAAAGCCTCATGAGAATTTTCTCATGAGGCTTAAATTTTGATATTTGACGGAAATAGTAAATTATTTGCCCATCATTTCAAAAAAGTCTTCATTCTTTTTGGTTCCCTTCATTTTATCGAGAAGGAATTCCATGGAATCAATGCTGTTCATCGGAGCAAGCAGCTTTCTGAGAATCCAGACCTTGTTAAGAACTTCAGGAGAAAGAAGAAGTTCTTCTTTACGTGTTCCTGAGCGGTTAATATCAATGGCAGGGAATACTCTTTTTTCTGCAAGTTTGCGGTCAAGATAAAGATCCATGTTACCGGTTCCTTTGAACTCTTCAAAGATAACTTCATCCATTCTTGAGCCTGTATCAATCAAAGCTGTTGCAATAATTGTCAGACTTCCGCCTTCTTCAATGTTACGGGCTGCTCCGAAAAATCTTTTAGGACGCTGCATTGCGTTAGCATCGAGACCACCGGAGAGAACTCTGCCGGAAGAAGGTGTTACTGCGTTGTAAGCTCTGCCGAGGCGGGTGATTGAATCAAGAAGAATAACAACATCTCTTTTCCGTTCAACCAGCCGTTTAGCTTTTTCGAGAACCATTTCAGTAACCTGAACATGACGCTGCGGAGGCTCGTCAAAAGTAGAGCTGACAACTTCAGCGTGTACTGTTCTGGCCATGTCTGTAACTTCTTCGGGACGTTCGTCTATGAGGAGGACTATGAGGTCTACATCCGGATGATTGGCATTGATGGAGTTGGCAATATTCTGAAGCATCATTGTCTTCCCTGTGCGGGGAGGAGCAACAAGCAGGGCGCGCTGCCCGAGGCCTATCGGAGCCAGAATGTCGATAACTCTTGAAGTGAAATTCTTAGGACCGTTTTCCATGTTGAAACGGCTGTCTGGGTAAACAGGAGTAAGGTTGTCGAAAAGAACAAGGTTTCTGGAATGTTCTGGAGGCTCTAAACCTATTTCATTGACCCTGAGTAAGGCAAAGTATCTTTCACCCTCTTTAGGAGGACGAATCTGCCCGGAAATAATGTCGCCCTTTCTTAAACCGAATCTCCTGATCTGAGATGGAGATACATAAATATCATCCGGTCCGGGCATGTAGCTGTAAGTAGGTGATCGCAGGAAACCGAATCCATCGGGAAGGACTTCAAGAACTCCTTCTCCGTAAATTTGTCCGTTTTGAGCTGCGCATCCTTGGAGCAGGCCGAATATTAATTCCTGCTTTCGCATACCGCTTGGGTTTTCAACTTTGAACTTGGTAGCCAGATCCATAAGATCCGCCATGTTCTTTAGTTTCAATTCAGTCAGATTCAGATTGTTTGTCTTTTGTTCTTGGCCCATATCTTGTGTTAACCGAGAGTTAGAAGTTAAAAAATAAAAAAACTTATTTAATAATTATTATCAACGAGTGCGATACAGTTTAAAGTGTATCACGCACTCGTTAAAAAATGCTTTTGATGATCGTAAGAACTGAGTGTATTGGGTGTCCTAAAGTGAGGGGCGGCTTATGTGCTAGTTTTTATAATTTGTTAAAATATAGTGAACTGGCGCACGGCCCGTGCTGTGGCAACTAATGGAAGATTTGCTTAAAAAAATAAGCGTGGTGTAAAAGACATCAATCTTGCAAGCTGCAACTCATTAGGGCATTAACTGAAAGAATCGAATATGACAAGTCGTTTAGATTTATTTTTTAAGATTCTTCTTCTTCGCTTTCTTCAGTGCCGTCAGGTTTTTCCAAAACATCAATGAATAAAGCGTTGATTTCTTCTTTTACAGTGTCCTGATCAAGTTCCAGTGCAAATGATAATTCCATGGAAACAAGGCCCATAGCCTGTTCAAGAAGTCTGCGTTCTCCAAATGACAATTCTTTGTCGCGGCCGATCAGGAACAGTTCCTTGAGAACATAAGCAACGTCCTGAAGATCTCCGCTTTTAAGTTTTTCAGAGTATTCTCTGTACCGCCTGTTCCAGTTCTGCCCTGTATACCCGGTGAAATCGGATCTGTCTTTAAGACATTCATATATTCCGAGGCCGTCTTGCTTACTGCAGACAGGTCTTAGCCCAACATTATGAGCATTAAAAACCGGGACCATGAGGGTTACATTGTTGCTTAGAATGCGGACAATGTAAAATTCGGCAGTTGATCCACTGACTTCTTGACTTTCAATACGTTCTACTTTGCCTACTCCCTGTGAGGGGTAGACAACAAGCTGGTTTAACTCGAACACACATGGCTCCTTGGACTTACAAAAGAAATGGTTAGAAATGCTTATCGGGTCGTCGTTTACAGTAATTCGAGATTAAAATCGGCGCGTTCAATCATTTCAGTATTGACGAATAACAGGTTTGTCGGCGTCCTTTATACATTTCTTTTGGATCCCAGATTTTGAGGTATGCCTGATCTGGGGAATGTTTTCGAAAGAATACTATAACCGAAATGCGTTAAAGAGTCTATTGTCAGATTAAGCTTTCATCTGGCTCAAAGGTGTTCATGAATTGTGTAGCCGGTCCTTGACCGCGTCTGAAAAACACGTCCAGACCTTTAATAACTGCTTCGGTCATCTGCTTAACTGTTTTAAGTTCTTTCGGACAGAATTCTTCCAGCACGTAATCTTTAACTTGTGATGAAAATTCCGGTCTTCCTATTCCTATCCGTATTCTCAGGAATTCCGGTGAGTTCATCACCTCCTGAATGGACTGAAGTCCTCTGTGTCCGTTATTTCCACCACCACGTTTAAACTTCATTTTCCCTTGCGGAAGATCAAGTTCATCGTGAATAACAATCACATCTTTTACAGATATTGAAAATTTACCGCAAACTGCGGCAACTGCATTCCCGCTGAGGTTCATATAAGTGAGCGGTTTGGTCACGAGAATGTTGCTGCCTGCGATGTTGATGCTGAAAAGTTCGTAGTTGCCGGAAGATCCGAGGTTTTTATATTTCATACTTTTTCTGGATGAAGCCAGCTCAGCCAGTGCGTCAGCGGTCATAAAGCCGACGTTGTGTCTGGTTGCGGCATACTCAGACCCTGGATTTCCAAGCCCTGCGATAAGTGCTTTGTATTCCATTTGGTTTAATCCTTTAAAAAAGCAGTAACAAAAAACAGATCATTTGAAAAAAGAAAAGGCCCCGGAACTCCGGGGCCCTCAGAAATCGACAAATATAAAAAACTATTTTTTAGCTTTTGCTTTCTTACTGTCAGCTTCAGCAGCATCTGCTTCGTCGACAACTTTTCTGCCGGCTACGCAGCGAACAAGAGCGAAGTTGCTATTAAAGTTGATGGTTGCGTCACCTTCAAGTTTAACATCTTCAACAAAAACAGTCTGGTTAACTTTCATGCCGTTGATGTCTACGACGATGCGTGCAGGTAGACTTCCAGCTGTACATGAAACTTCAAGAACGTCACGATACTTAGTCATAACACCACCAAGTTTTACACCTGGTGCTTTTCCTTCCATATCAACAGGAACTTTTACTTTCAAAGGTTTGTCTGCAGATACACCGAGAAAGTCAACGTGATTGATACGAGGACGAACTGGATCCATTTCTGCTTTCCAAATCAAAGAGTCGTAGGTTTTGCCGTCAACTTCGAGACTGAAT
Source organism: Desulfovibrio gilichinskyi (assembly GCF_900177375.1). Lineage (NCBI taxonomy): Bacteria > Pseudomonadati > Thermodesulfobacteriota > Desulfovibrionia > Desulfovibrionales > Desulfovibrionaceae > Maridesulfovibrio > Maridesulfovibrio gilichinskyi. The sequence continues at coordinate 467,338 of NZ_FWZU01000002.1, forward strand.
ATACGAGTTGTACCGATCTTGTGGTACATCTTTGTGAATTCAATTTCTTTAACAGCGAGAATCATGTGTTCGCCTTCCTGTGAATAAAATACAGCAGGAATCATTCCGGTGTTACGGAGCTGGCGATTGGCACCTTTACCAGTTTTCTCGCGCTTTGAAGCTACGAAAGTTACTTTATCAGACATTATATCTCCTTTAGGTTAACCTGCTGCCGCTCAGAAATAGACCGGCAGAGGGTGGGAATAGGCGTTTTAAACGAAGAGAACGCTGACCGAAGATTCGGTGTGAACGTTATGAATGCATTTGGCAAGCAGTCCTGCTACTGACAGTACTTTAATCTTACCGCATTTAAGTTTCTCTTCTGGGACAGGCAGTGTGTTTGTTACTATTACCTCGGAAAAAGGTGCAGCACAAAGTCTGTCAATTGCAGGTCCGGAAAGAACTGGATGTGTAGCGCAGGCGATTACTTCCTTAGCTCCATGTTCCATCAGTACTTTGGCGGCCTGACATATGGTTCCTGCTGTGTCGATCATGTCATCCATAACAACGCAGGTCTTTCCTGATACTTCTCCGATTACGTTCATTGCCTGTGCCTGATTTGGCGCATCGCGACGTTTGTCAACGATTGCAAGTCCTGCACCGAGGCGTTTTGCGTAAGCTCTGGCACGTTCGGTTCCGCCTGCATCAGGGGAAACCATAACCATGTCCTCTTTGCGATGGCGTAATTCTTCAAGAAGAATAGGGGCAGCATAAATATTATCAACAGGAAGGTTGAAAAATCCCTGAATCTGACCTGCATGCAAATCGATTGTGATCATACGCTGCATACCGGCTACAGTCAAAAAGTCTGCAACAAGTTTTGCACTGATAGGAGCACGGGGAGAAACTTTTCTATCCTGTCTTGCATAACCGTAGTAAGGAATAACGGCAGTAATTCTGCGTGCACTTGCGCGTTTTAACGCGTCAAGCATGAGGCATAATTCCATGAAATTAAAGTTGACAGGATTGCATGTGGGCTGAACAACGAAAACGTCACAACCACGTACATTGTCCTGAATTTCAATGCGAATTTCGCCGTCGCTGAACATTTCACGCAGACATGGAGTAAGACGGCTGCCGAGATGGTCACAGATTGCTTCTGAAAGCGACGGATTTGCCGAGCCGCTGATAATTTTGAGTTCACCGTTCATGGGGTTCTCCACCTTGGCCTCTCGGGGAAGGGAGTAAATTTGGCTGGGATGGCAGGACTTGAACCTGCGAATGACGGAATCAAAATCCGTTGCCTTACCAACTTGGCGACACCCCAGCACTGATTATGTAGAAATTCGGACTAGTGCTTAAGAAAAATAATGAATAACAGAAGGTACATTATCAGCTTTTAATTCGGAAGAAACTTTCTGAGCTAACGTTCTATCTTTAAAGAAGGATATGATGCTTGCTCCGCTTCCGCTCATGACTGCTCCGTTTGCTCCGTTTTTAAGCAAAAATTCCTTTGTTTGTCTTATCACAGAAAACTCAGGAAGAACAACTTGCTCAAAATCGTTAAACAAAGTTACCCTCGTTTTGGAGGACGCTTTATTATTACTACTGTCGAATGTTGTCAAGTAAAATGGATTTGTTTTTTGCAAATTTTCAGTGCGGACAACTCCGCTCCAAGCTTTGTACGCCCATGCTGTATTTACATGTACATCCGGGCAGACAAGTAATGCTGTCAGGCCGGAAAGGTCAACTTCACAAGGGGTGAGAATTTCACCGATCCCTTTTGCCCATGCTGGGCCGTCCAGCAGGAAAAACGGAACGTCAGCACCAAGACCAGCGGCAAGAGCATTCAGAGCCTCATGCTCCATGCCGGGGCTGTGCGGATGCGAGTTCAGAAAGCGCAGCATTGTTGCCGCGTCAGAACTGCCTCCTCCGAGCCCAGCGCCTGTGGGCGTTTTTTTAGTCAATTCTATATGCAGCCCCGGTCTGAAGCCGGTAGCCTGTGCATATTTATCCCATGCTTTATAAATGAGGTTGTCTTCCGCCGGAAGATCAAAATCCTCACAGTGAATTGAACAGCCTTCAGCCTTTTCAGTTATTGCAAGCGTGTCTGCAAGCGCAGGAAAAGGAAGAAAAAGAGTATCCAGCTCATGGTAGCCGTCTTCCCTTTTTCCGACAATTTTGAGGTAGAGGTTCACCTTTGCCGGAGCTGTAAGAATTGTTGCTGTATTGTTCATGATCAGCTTCATAACCTAAACTTTTTAAGGAAGGAAGTATCAAATATACCGATTTTTAAAAGAGTGAGTCCTATCGGATTAATCGTAGATTATAGTTAAATATAAGAAACGGGGCGCAGCTGATGCTGCGCCCCGTTTCGTCAGTAACCAATAAATATTATTGATGTCGGTAATATTTTACTTCTGTTTATCAAGTTCAATGGTGCGGAATATATTGCCGCCTTGTCTCTTGATCAGCAGCATAACAAGTCCGCGCTCTTTACCTTCAGTGTCTATAATCTTACGCAGCTGGGCCAGTGTGTTTACCGGATGCTGGTTAGCTTCAAGTATAACGTCACCTACTGCAATAGCCGCGTTTTCTGCGGGAGTTCCCTGTTTAACTTCGAGTACCAGCAAACCTTTAGGCTTATCTAAATCTAAAGTTTTTGCTTCTGCATCTCGATCAATTACACGGACTACAATTCCAAGTTGATCAATTGTTTCGTCTTTAGTTTTCGGTGCAAACTTTTCAGCGGAAACAACGGTTTTCCCTGCTCTTTCACCAAGTGTGATAGTCAGGTTCTGTGTTGCACCTTTGCGCCAGACTTGGGCGACAATTGTTTTGCCCGGGAGAAGTGCGGCAACGGTGCGTAACAGGTCGTTTGTGTTATCTATTTTGGAACCGTCAATTTCAAGAATAACATCACCGACTTTCATTCCGCCTTTTGCAGCAGGATCTCCGGCAGTAACAGAGCTTACAAGCGCGCCGGTTTTGCCGGGAAGTCCAAGGGCTTTAGCTGTGTTTTCGTCGGCATCCTGTATAGATACGCCAAGCCAGCCCCTACTTACCTTATGGTCATTTTTGAGCTGGGTAATAACATTTTTAGCCATATTACTTGGAATGGCAAAGCCGATTCCCTGACCGCTGGCAACGATTGCGGTATTGATACCGACAACTTGTCCATTCATATCAATAAGAGGTCCGCCGCTGTTACCGGGGTTGATGCTGGCATCTGTCTGAATGAAGTTGTCAAAAGGACCGGCTCCGATGATACGGCCTTTAGCACTTATGATCCCTTGAGTTATAGTATGCCCAAGTCCGAAGGGATTACCTATTGCAAGAACCCATTCTCCGACTTGTGACTTTTCGGAATCGGCAAATGTCAGGAAGGGCAATTTCTTGCCGGGTTCAATCTTAAGCAGAGCAAGATCGGTTTCTTTATCAAGACCGATCAGTTTTGCCGGGTAATCGCGGCCGTCATTGCGGAGCTTAACTTTGATTTCATCTGCTGAAGCAACAACATGGTTGTTTGTTACAATGTAACCGTCAGCGGATATAATAAAGCCGGAACCGAGTGACCCCTGTTTTTGCTTATGTTTAGGTCCGTTATTACCTTTGAATCTATCATCAAATTGTTTAAAGAATTCTTCAAAAGGGCTATTACCACCTCTGTTATCGCCATGAAATTGAAACAGATCCTGCATGGGATTGCCGTTTACTTCAACTGTTTTAACAGTGTTGATGTTAACAACCGCAGGACCGCAATTTTTAGCTAGATCAACAAATGAAGGAAGCCCGTTCGCAATAGCTGACATGGGCAACATTAATACTGTGATAAGAGTGAAAATACCTAAAATACGTTTTGAATTCATGTAACCTCCTCTGTAGCCGCCGGGAAAACGGGGAACGACGGCACTGGAAAAATTATAGGTCTATTTGAACAAAAGTAAATAGGTTAAAATGATTTGTCTTGCAGTTGTTTAAAAATGTTTATCGCTGTATCGGGTAATAAATTAGGAGAGGAAATGGATAACGAGTTGATTGATAAATTTTTGGGGAAATTGGAAAATGAAACAATTGAACAGTTTCAAGAGGTGGAAAATCTGTTTTGTTCAAGAGATTTTTCTCTAGAGCAAATAGGCGGTTGGTTCCTTATAAAATTTGCACCTAATTTAGGTTATATGCCCATTTGGAAATATGAACCGATGACTCGCTATTCCTTTCAGCACAAAGCATGGGAATGTAAAATCGGTAAATATCGTTTTTTTACATCTGCCTGTCCTTTTTTTGAATTTGTATGTGAATTGCGTGGATATACGCTGCCAGGAACAGTCTGTCCTGATTCTGTGGTTGTCGACGCAGGGCCATGGAACGGAATTTCAGGAATGTATTTTAGTGCTGCTGCGGATAAAGGAAAGATCATTTTTCTGGAACCGGATAAGCAAAGCGCAGATTTTATTGCTACTGATATTGATAAAAATAAGTTTACAAATTGTGAGTTGGTCAGAAAGGCTCTGTATAGTAAAAGTGGTGAAGTAGGATTTAAGCACAAGTCCGGTGGTGAAAGCAGTATAAATGATTCTGGCGCAGCAACCGTACAAGCGATTACTTTAAACGATTTAGTAGCGGCCTATGCTCCAAACGGAGTCGATTTTTTTAAAATTGATATCGAAGGCGCTGAAATCGAAATAGCTGATGATATTGCTGCATATATAAGTGAGAATCCAAAGTCATGGGCGGCGATTGCATCATATCACCAAGTCGGAGACGTAAGATCATCCAGTATTTTGGAAGCGCGCTTTGCTAAATATCCTGATTTGGTATTTAAGACAGCGTATCCGTATCATGAGACTACATTTGCGGCGAATGTGAAGAATGAAATTGTTGCAGGAAATATTAAGAAAATGACAAGCTTTGCTGTAGGCTGGAAGGCTATTGATAAGGATATGGAGCGGCGTAGTTAATTCACCGCTCCGTTAAAAATGTTTGCAACAAATATGAATAACGCTAATGCTATTTCCGCAAAGAATTACGGACAAGGAATATCCCGCCAAGAACCAGCATGCATCCTGCCATCTGCTCGATTCCTATAGATTCGCCAAGAAAAATTATTCCAAGGCATAACGCTACAACCGGCGGAAGATACGAAACTGAAGAAGTTGCCACCGCGCCGATGGATTGAATAAGTCCATAGTAGATTACATAGGCAAAGCCCGACCCAAGTACGCCAAGACCGATCGCTACACTCGCAGCAATAGTCCATGAATCAGTGATAGCTCCCATTCCTGCCCAGTGGGTAAGCGGGGTGTAAAATATAGTCGCCAAGAGCATTTGCAGTGCGGCAAGGCTGAGGGATGGAACTCCTGAATTAACAAGGTTTTTTCTAGCATATACAAATGCCACTGCGTAACCTATTCCTCCGAGAAGCATATAACCCACGCCGCTCATGGTTGAAGAACTAAGTCCATTCCATGGATTTACTATAAAAATTATCCCGATGAAGCTGGTTAATATTCCGGCTGTTTTCTGACGGGAAAGTTTTTCTTCTGGTAGGACCAGTGCTGCTAGAATTGTAGTCAAAAGCGGAACTGTTCCACTGAGGACTCCGGCCGCTCCTGAATCAAGACGCTTTGTTCCTTCCATAAAACAATGGAAGGTCAGGACATTTGCGGAAAGGGCCATAACAGAAACATGAAAAAGAAGTTTTCTGTTTGTTCCAATAACTCTGATTACGATTGGAAGAAACGGTGATAGAACAAAAGCTCCGAAAGCAAGTCTCAGCCATACAATCTGTGATGAACTGAGTACAGCCGCACCTATCTTCATAAATATGAAGTTTGCTCCCCATAAAAGACCGAGCAGAGCAAGCCATAAAAAAGGTGTTTTTTTAAATGAATTTTCAAGTATAAACATATAATTCTCCTGTAATTTTAGAAAAATTATATTCTTTAATATTGGGGAAAATATTGCAGATTCTTGCTCAGTTTACGGAACATGCCCGGAGTAACCCCGACCACAGCTTTAAATCTGTTGGTAAGATGGCTCTGGTCAACAAAACCTGTTTCCGCAGCTATTTCTGCAAGCGGCATCCCCGAACATAAAAGTTTCTTAGCCGATTTTATGCGGCAACAAAGCTGGTAAACGTGTGGAGGTATACCTGTTTGTGTGCTGAAGGATCGCACAAAATGGAACTGACTCATGCAGGCTATATCTGCAAGTTCATCAAGTTTGATTGGATTGCTATAATAAGCGTCAAGGTATTCACGTGCATTGGATATGCCTGATTTATTTTTTTTATTACGTGATAATGAAGGTCTTTTTGCGCCATATCTAAGAATGAAATGTGCTAACGCATTGTTCAGCAGACTTTGTTTGGCAAGAGGAGTGGCAAGTTTAGAATTGAGAGCTTCGTGAAGATTTAAAAAAAGACCGGTTACAAATTCGTCTTGATATACGACCCGTTCGAAGTAGGGCATGTCCATTGAATGTCCGCATATTTGTTCAGCCACTTCACTCAATACAGCAGGGCTGGGGTATATCACTCTGTAGCTCCATCCCGCTTCTGTTGCAGCGTGACCTGTATGAAGTTCTTCAGGATTAATCACGCAGGTAGTGTTTTCCGGCATTATCTCATGCCCGCCGCGAAAGCGTACACGCTGCGCTCCTGATTGGATAACCCCGATGACAAATTCTTCGTGAGCATGGGGGGCGAATCTGTGAGAATAATATGTTGCGGTCAAACATTCCAGACCGTCAAGATCGTTATCGATCCAGTAATTGGCTACGTCTTTCATATTATTATAAATTAGATATTTTGCAGATTCAAAAAAAGTTTTTAAAAAAGTATTTTTGTTAGATTAGCTGAACCATGACAGGAGCACAATCGTTAGCTGTGAAATTAAAAAAGGCTGATTATCTTAAGATAATCAGCCCTTAAAGTGCATACGTATACTGCAACCAAAGTCGTGATGAATTTATTTGAACTTTCTCTTTGCAACTTTTCTTCGGAAGACCATAAAAATTAAAGCCGCAATGAACATTCCTGCGAGTTCATACCTGACATCGGAATCAGGATTCAGCACGCAACCTGAACTGGACGAAGTGCTTGCCCCCAGCGCAACCGGGTCTGTTATTTGACCGAGTGCAGAATTTTCGTCATACTTTCCATTATCTTGCACAACAAAATGTACGTAATAAGTATTACCGGTGACAAGTTGATCACTAGGCAAAATATGAGTTCCGGCAAGGTCCGTCAGCCACCATGTTCCGTCGGAGTAAATCGGTCCTGTTGCAGCGTAATTCCCGAAGAAAGCAGAGGTCCCGTTTGAATATAGTTTAAGCAATCGGAGCGAAGTAGGTGACCCTGACGGCAGAGTGTTAGAATTCATCATGAAAACACCATACCCGCCGCTTACATTTATGGAGGCATTGAAGGAGCAGATTGTCGAGTAGGTGGTAAAATTCTCTACAGCGTATGTTGTTTTTAGGTCATTTGCGGTCAAATCTTTGGAAGAAAACTCATTTACATTAACCACTACTCCTGGCTGTTGAGAGGGGCTGGGTCCGACTGTGGAATGATTTTCAGTGTCTACACCGATTTCAAGATATCCGTTTGGATGGTCTATTCTGTTAAAAGTGATAAGTGTTGCTCCGCCACGATCTTGTAACCCGAATCCGTAAGCTCCGGTGATTCCTTTTAATCCTGCGGCGTAAGTGTGGTAGTTAGTCGGGTTTCCCGGTTGAGCTTTACTGTAAATATATCCTTTGCCCACAGGGGAATTAGGTACACTGTATGCTCCGCCAGAGGCTTTCAGCCCCCCGAACCATTCCGCGCTTGTTAAATCTCCGATTTGAACATTCAGTGCTGAAGTCGCATTGAACTTTACGGTACTCCCCGGTAGACCCCAGCTCAGCCCTGCAAGCAGGTCGCCTACTACCCAGCCGTAAAAATCATTTTCAACTCCGGTGGTGGTTGTAGACCCATATGTATATGCAGGATTGTTGCCGTAAATTCCTGTAGATGCATTCAGAGCTGCAAAAGTTATAGTGATATTAACATTAGCTGTATTGTCACCAACTCCAACACCAATATTTGTTCCTACTCCTGCTACAGCTCCGTTCCCGGAACCGGTCTGCGCAGTCATTGTTGCATCGCCGTTAGCAGCAAATGTTACTTCATAATCATAACTTTGAGTTTGATTTCTTGCCGTTCTGTCCGCCGCGGTTAGCGGGGCAGCATTCGCAGGCTGACCGCCTACTCCTCCAAAAAGCCCTTTAATTTTTATCGGCTTACTATTTACTGTTGTTGATTGGTAGAGGGTTGTTTTGAGGTAGTTGGTCCAGTCATTATATTTTCTGCACATATCTGCGGAGGTAGGGGAAAGTACCCGGGTAAAATTAGTGCTCGGGAGTGCGTCTGAAGCGGAAGGTCGTACAGTTGCATCCTGAACTATAGTTGTCTTACCGAGAGTTTTTGTAAGCACTTCACTTGTAACAGACGTCTTTAACGGGTTGTTGTTAACTGCCGTGGCATTTTGGATTGTAAGGGATAAAGCTATTGCCGCATAATCAATATATGTCAGGTTTGTGTTGAGTATAGGAGTCGTTACGGTACTAACTGTGCCGCTTTCAATATCAAGTTCCATAGGTTGAAAGCGAATCCCTAAACTGGGATCATTTGATGTCGGCTCTGTTGATGGTTGCGTGCAACCGAATGTGCCCATAGGGCTGTCATAAGAAATATATATTCTTCCTGAATTGAAGTCGCTTACAAGTACCGCAGGGACTCCTGCCGGAACTCCTGTGGCAATAGAACTGGGGGATGTTAACTCGGACATTTTATATGAGCGCGTTGTGCTTAAGGCTTGCCCCGAAGATGTAGGACCGTTATAAGTGCCTGTTATACTCGGGGATGGACCTGCTCCGACACAATTATAAAAAGTTGCGTATACTTTTTCAGGATCATGTTTAGCGTTGAGTTTGAAGACTATAGGTATATCAGCGGCAAGTATTGAAGCTGGTAGTAATAAACATAACATCAAGGCTAAACATAATGTTTTCATAAAATGTCCTCAATTAAAGAATATTAAAAATGCGAGTAGTTACTTTTACCATATAATCCTTTATTGTTCAATGTTATTTTTTTTTTTGTGGTTGTCATTATTGATTATATTCAAATGGTTATAATATTTACTTTGCTGTACGGCTCATTTTTACTTAAACTACCGTAATAACGGCTACCTTCATATTAATAATTAGGACACCAATGAAAGACGAAGATCTCCAGCACATGATTGAAGCATTGCAAGCAGATGAGAATTTGAATCGCGCAGTTCCGTCAGAGATTGCAGCCTTGGCGAAAAAAGCACGTCGGCTTTATTTTGAGAAAGGTGAGTATATATTTAAAACAGGCGATGATTCCAGCGATTTTTTACTTGTTGAAAGCGGCAGAGTTGTCCTGTCGAAGGAAGCTTCATCTGGAAAAGCTTTTACTTATTTGATTGCAATGCGTGGAATGCCGCTCAATGCCATAACTTGTTTCAGATCACGACTGCGTTTTTTCACCGCCAGAGTTGCTGAAAAATCAGTAATAATTTCTATTCCCTGTCAGGATTTTAAGCAGTGGGTGCTAAGTAATGCTGAGGTTGCCGCAGGGATCTTGAATTCCATGGGTGACAGAATTGACGGAGCTTATACACGCATATTGGACCTGATTGATGAAAGTGCTGAAAAACGGATATTAAATGTTTTAAGTATGCTTTCCACCCGAATAGGACTGGATCTGCCTCTTACTAACGTCGATGTTTCTGAAATGGTTGGTTCTTCACGGGAAACTGCCGCCCGTGTTATTTCCCGGCTACAGGATATCGGATTGGTGTCCAAGGCGCGAGGCACCTTAACCATCCTCAACAAAGCAGAGCTTGATGAATTGTCTTCCAGTCCTTTTTTCATTCTTTAGCACTCTGTGCTCTCTTTAGTGACGCAGGTCATTGTTTAACCTTCTCTCCAAGTATACTTATATTTCGCTGATGTGTTAATTCGCTAAATTTATTGGCCCATAATTTTCTATATAAAATATCTCAGGCAAAATAAGTTAAAACCTCATAGGAAGGACATATGAAAGGATATTTCGTTACTTTTTTTACTCAGCAGAATCGTGAACACGAGGGTATTCCGCTGGCGACTTGGATTATTGAAAAAGCGCAAAAGCTTGGTGTAGGCGGGGCCACTCTTTTTTCAGGGAAAGAGGGATTCGGGCATGACGGGCGCTTTCATTCTGAAAATCTTTTTGATCTTGAAGACACCCCCTTACAGGTTGCTATAGCTCTTTCAGCTGAGGAATGTGACAGGTTGCTGGATTGTATTAATAAAAATAACCTGCGTGTTTTTTACACCAAGTCTGAGATTGAGTTCGGTTTTACCTCTGAAAGCTAAAAACTAGCGTTTCCCCCGTAAAATTTCGTTTCGCGGTACTGTGCCCTGCCTATTTAGCAGAGGCCATCCTACCGTATTGTCTATGCTTTAGAATTATTAAAAAAAGAGCGCGATACATTCGTGCTGCAAAAGGAACTGATATGATAGGCCCTTATGTTAACGGCGCTGCGTTGTTCACAGGAAGTATGGTCGGAGCTTTAATCGGCCCGAAGCTTAATTCGAACATCCGCCAGCGGATGCCGATGGTGTTCGGATGTGCTTCCATGGGACTTGGCGTGGCTATGATTGTTAAGGTTAAATTTCTTGCCCCTGTGACTCTTGCTCTGGTTGTCGGGTCTCTCCTCGGAGAAATACTCCAGCTTGAAACTCTAATTCAAAAGGGTGCGAGTAAAGCCAGAAAATGGATTGAACTTATTACCCGTCCTTCAGGCGGGCTGAGCCAAGAAGAATTTCTGGATAAATTCGTCGCAATTCTGGTGCTTTTCTGTGTGAGCGGAACGGGTATTTACGGCTCCATGACCGAAGGGATGACCGGAGATTATACTCTGCTTATTGTTAAATCCATTCTGGATATTTTTACCGCTGCAATTTTTGCTTCGAGCATGGGGTACACTGTCGGAATACTGGTGATTCCGCAGTTCACAGTTCAGGCTTTGCTTTATTTTGGCGCATCATTAATCATGCCTCTGACAACTCCAGACATGCTGGCTGATTTTTCCGCATGCGGTGGGCTTATTATGCTGGCTACAGGATTTCGCATCTGCTCCATAAAACCGTTTCCAGTCGCAAACATGATTCCTGCGCTTATTATCGTAATGCCGCTGTCGTGGTTATGGTCAGTTTACGTAGGCTAAAACAGAAAATCTATTTCAAATAAAAAAGGCCGGTTAACTTTCAAAGTTAACCGGCTTTTTTTATTATGTATCTTTTTCGAGATTAAGAAGTTTTTCCTTGGCATTTAATCCACTGGCAAAGCCCGTTAGTTTACCGGAACTGCCGATAACTCTGTGGCATGGCACTATGATAGGAATGGGGTTTAGTGAATTAGCCATTCCAACGGCTCTACAAGCTTTCGGGTTACCTATAGTCGTTGCGATATCTTTATAAGTGCGCACTTCACCGAAAGGGATAGCGTAGAGGGCTTGCCAGACTTTTTTTTGAAAATCTGTGCCCTGCGGATTCAAAAGTATATCGAATTCTTTTCGCTTACGGTTGAAGTATTCCATTACCTGTGTCTTGATATCTTCGAAAAAAATATCATCGCATTGCCATTCATCGTTGATTATGAATTTGCGCTTTCCTTTACCTGTTTCCATGTGCAGGTTCGTGAGTCCATCTTCATTGCCGACCATAGTTATTTCCCAGAAGGGGGAATTAAATGTTGTATAGTAGAGCATGCTAATTCTCCTTTAAAGCGTTCCATAAACAGAGTGCTGCGTAGGCTCTGTAAGGACGCCATTTTTCACTTCGTTGTATAATTTTTTTGAGAGTCGGTTTTTTATCATCTTTCACCATGGCTTTTATAATGCCTAGATCGCTGGCGGGGAAGGTGTCAATCATACCAAGCCCGGGGATTTTATAAATACTTAAGAAATTGGGGTATCCTTTTCATGGTAATTATCTGGAAATCATTCTGCGATTTTTTAAAAAAATAACATAAGTCCTTCGGATATCATTTATTTGTATTTTTTGTGTAAAATATAGTATGGTTTTTTATCGTGAAAACTATGCATCCCAAGGTGACTGTTTAAATCTGTTTACTGATGAGCAATGACTTTCTTTTAATTAGCGATAAAGCACGAATACACAAGAGGTTGTAGTTAATTGTGAATCTCTTATTTAAATCCATAAAAGGAGATTTTTAAACTGTCATGACAATCACTCCTGATATCATACTTGTGCTTGGTGTATTGTTTTTTGTAATTTTGCTGTTTGTTTTTGAATGGGTTCGTGTCGATGTTGTCGGGATTATCGTTATGGTAGGACTGCCTATTTTAGGTCTTGTCACTCCGCAGCAGGCGTTCAGCGGGCTTAGCAGTAATGCAGTTGTGGCGATAATCGCCGTCATTATTATGGGAGCAGGTCTGGATAAGACCGGAGTGATGAATCGGCTGTCCCGAGTTATTATACAATTAGCAGGCAAGCGTGAGAGCAGCGTCAGCATTATGATTTCCGGAACTGTGGCGATGATTTCAGGATTCATGCAGAATATCGGAGCGGCGGCCCTATTTATGCCTGCGGCAAGCCGGATTGCGATGCAGACAGGCATTCCCGTTGCGCATATTCTCTTGCCCATGGCGTATTGTGCGATAATCGGCGGCACGTTGACACTTGTCGGCTCCAGTCCGCTTATTTTGCTTAACGATCTGCTGATAGTGGTCGGTGGTAATAAATATGAGCCTTTCGGGATGTTCAGCATGACTCCCATAGGAGTCATACTGGTCATTACGGCCCTGCTTTATTTTTTAATTTTGGGTAAAAAGATTCTTCCGGCCAGTAAGAGAAGGGATGTCAGAGGACCGCTTTCACCTCTGCTTGATAAAACTTACCACGATATCGGAAATGTTTATGAAATGGTTATCCCCGAAGAGGGGGTTGAAGAAAAGTCTCTGATCGATTTGCAGATACGGGCTAAGTATGCCTGTACCGTGGTAGCCTCTTACAATCATATCACTCATAAACGGAATATCGCCCCTTTGCCCGAGGATTTGCTCTGTCCGGGAGACAGTCTGGCCGTAGTCGGGAAGGATATATATATTAAAAAATTGTCTGCTGATTTAGGGTGGATTTACAAAGATGAACTTAAGGTTTTTGCCGATGAACTTTCCCCTAATAATGCCGGTATCATGGAAGGTCTTGTCACTCCTCGTTCTCAGCTTGTGGGAAAAACAGTGGGAGAATTTCAGTTCCGCCATAAATACGGCGTGACTCCGCTGGCATTGTTTGTCGGGCACGAAATGATAGTCAGCGATTTATCTAATCAGGTTGTCGAGGAGGGAAATGCTCTGCTTTTGCACGGGAAATGGAGTGCTTTCCATCTTCTGAAAGATAGGAACGATCTTGTTTTTACCGAAACAATTCAAGGCGGAGTTGTGAGGGAAGACAAAGCGTTGTGGGCTCTTGGATGTCTTACAGTCTCTTTGTTTATGATTTTGGTCTTGAATGTCACGCTCTCACTGTCCCTTTTTGTGGGTGCTTTAGGAATGGTACTCGGTAAGGTTCTAACAATAGATGAAGCTTATCAGTCTGTGGATTGGATGACGGTGTTTCTGCTTGCCGGACTGATACCTCTCGGTATCGCGTTTGAGAATACCGGGGCTGCAGGTTTGATTGCCGAAACCTTGATGGGCATACTCGGAGTGCCTTCTCTTACGGTGCTTCTGTTCAGCCTTGCTGTGCTGACTTCTTTTTTTACTCTTTTCACCTCAAATGTAGGGGCTACTGTTCTACTGGTCCCGCTGGGGATGAACATCGCCTTGGCGTGCGGCTATGATCCCAGAGTCGCGGCCATGACCGTTGCGCTCGCGGCTTCAAATACTTTTGTGCTGCCGACCCATCAGGTCAATGCTCTGGTTATGCGTCCGGCAGGACTTAAGCCAATTGACTATCTTCGTGCCGGAACAGGAATGACTTTGCTTTATTTGGTAGTGTTGGTGGCTGGCATGAGATTCCTTTTTTGATGAAATTTTAACTGCTGCCTCCTTGAATGGCTCGGTTAAGAAAGCTTTACAGGTGTTGAAATAATAGATTAATCGTTTGAGCGAAAATGAGTTCTCACATTTAAAAATTATTTCAAACACAAAGGTATAATAAATAATGTCTGTAAACAGTTCTGAGCAAAATGATCAGTGTGATGATATAATTAAGAAGCATGAAGAGCGTTTAGCGGAATGTAAAAAAAATGGTGATTCCAAAGGTCGCGCCCAAACTCTTTTTGAGATGGCACAAATTGAGATATCAGAAAATAATCAGGAAGAAGCTTTGCTCTTAATGGTTGAGTCATATTCTGTAGCTAAGGATTTAGGGGATTTATCCTGTCTTTGTCCTATAGGTGAGCTTCTTGGGCAGCTTCTTTATGTCGCAGGCAGTCGCGAGGAAGGGCTTAGTATGGTGCGTGAATCATATGCCGGATATAAAGAGATCGGGGCTGACGATGAGGCTGCTAATACTGAATATCTGTTAGATGCAATGGACGCACATGCCCTTGCTAATCCTTTACCTGTAACGGATACGGAGTAGGGGCGTCCGGCAAGATAATGTAAGGTCTGTAGTCTGTTAGCTTACGACTTCATTTTCTTAATTTATAAATTTGATGAAACATAATGTAAAAGATTGCTGGCTGTTTCAAATCGGCCTTTGCTTTTGCAGATGGATATAAGTTTTAAGGTTATTTCTCTGGCCTCGTCTTTATTTTGATCCGTCCAAAATTGTATTAAGGGCAAAACATCTGATATGTTGTTATGCGAGTTTGTTGAGTAATTCTGCAAATATTTAGTAATATCTGAAAGTTCAATGTTATTGTATGTGGTATGGCTATTTATTCTATGCTGGTTTGTAATGTTAATTTGCTTATCTTCAGTATGAATAAAAGCATTAAGTTGTTTTTTTAAATCTGAATTTTGCGTTTCTGCTGCGGCCGTTTCAAGCAGTAAAGACAGTCTTGCATTATTACCTGACAGCTCGTTTTTTAAATCTGCAACAATTGCCTTTAGATCTAAAAGATCGTCTTCTGAAATTTCCAGTCGTTTAGATATATCCTGCACAACTCCGGGAAAGATTTCTTCAGCTTTAAATTCTTCCGGCAATTTCAGTGGTGCCGGCGGCATAGATTTGAACACGAGATTGTAGCCGGAAAGCCACATGTGATCAAAAATTGTTGTATGCGGGTGGAGTTTGCGTCTGAATCCCGGGATTTTTACCTGCCCTACCCCTTTTGAGATTATTGACCAGATTTGTGCATAGTGGTCCATGGTTTCGGAGCAGCCAATTCCCAGCGCATCCGCCATGCGGCCTACATTCAGGTAATTTACGTAAAAATTTTCAGGACTTATCGGGTAAGATTCAGGGTCAAATTTACCGCTAAAGATAGAATCTGGTCTCATTCTGACCACTAGATCATATTTAAATCCGTGTTTTTTCTCATACCTCCTTTTAAGATCATTACAGGTTTTGATGTTGAAGAACATTTTGTACTGATTGAGTTCATCTACACTTGCTGGATTATGGCGAGCAATAATTGAATTTGTGAACCTCTCTTCATTAGATATAGTAACCCCTTGCGGGTTTAGTTCTTCCCTGATTTCATCAATGGAGATTTCTTCCGGTTCTGTATAATTTTGGGCGAATTGTATCAGTGAAGGAAATTTTTTGAAAAAATATTTTGAGCTTAAAGTCAGCACGCGCCCAGAAAAAATATTTGGTAAACTGCGTGCAAAGACTTTTGGACGCCAGGTAGGGGAAAAAATGTCAGAGGGGATGATGTCATGAGATTTGCCCCAACTGGCAATAAAAATATCGCAATCGCAGGACTCTGTGAAATATCCAATATTTTGTTTTAATTCGTCAAGACCGACTCTGAACTGCCCTGAAATGCATAAGGCCACGCGTGGTCTTTTTTTTATTAAAGGTTGTGTATTTTCGTCTGAGAGTGAAGAAGATATTTTTTGTAGTACTGCTTTATGGCGGCTGCGAATGGCCTGACTCACTTCATGGTTAACACTAGTTTTGTTAAAGAAAGCAACCAATCCTTCGAGTAAGGCAAGTTCCTTTTCACGATTTTCTAAGTGCCCGTAAAGTTGGAGCATGGCGAAGTAATAATCAAGTATATTTAAGGCCGGAATTATTTCCAGAATTTCTTTAACATCCGGAAAACATTTTTCCATGATAGACTTTATTTTTGAAAAAATGACCTCATGTACAACCTCTCCTGCTTTTATAGAAGATGAAATGTACTCATAGGCAGATTTTTTAGAAATAGAGAGGGCCTTGTCATACTCAATTGAGAATAACTCATTTTTGTCATTGAATAGTGTAGCCGCTTCCGCGGTAGCCTGCTTTTGGATATATGAATAATTATAACTACCGGCTACAGCCGACTTGTATGCCCAAAGCTCTTTAGATTCGGGAAAATGCTGTAATCCTTTTTCGAGAACTAAAAGAGCTAATTCCGCTTCACCGTTCTCGTTTAGCTTCAAGGACCAAAAAAGGTATTCATCAATTTGCATTAATTTAAAATCCATTTTCAAAAAATTAAAGCTTTGAAGTCATTGCTGTTGTCGCTATGTCCTGCCGCTCCGCTGTAATAAATTTTGGTAAAGAAGGTTTGTGAGTTCTATCAAATTCACTAAACAGTCTTAATCCATTAGCCAGGAGGGCATTCTGATGTTCCGGCTTGTCTCCGTGCAATGGGAGCATGGATAAGAACAGTAAGATACTGATAGGAGCTGCTTCTGCTGATTCACAGGTTTTTCCGCCTATGACAGACGAAATAAAAACATTTTGAGCCGCTTTCGAGAATTTGTCGTCGGGAAGTTCAAGCTGATATGAATAATTGTTCCCTTTCAAGGAAAACATATCCGCCTTGATAAAGTCATATCTACCTACCACAGAATGATATAATTTGGCAAAATCATAACGTAAATCGCCAAAAATACAGTGCTGTCCTTCAGAATTGAGACCTCTGGGGTCTATAACTTTAATAGTGCCATGCCTGAAATCATATAAGATATTGCTGAAGCAGAAATCTCCGTGCATCACACCTATGTCTGATGCGGATACTTTTGATATTTCAGCCGCCATCATGTGGGCAATGCGGTTAAGGCTTGGTACATTCTTACCGTTAATTTTCCAATCCTTATCAAGTTGAATGTTTCGTTCGTGCGCAAATCTATCCAATCTTGTTAACGTTTTGTCCAGGTAAAGACCGTTTGTAGCTGTAATCTCCTCGGAAGTCGGTTTATATTGGCGGCAAGCTGTTAAGAATTCATTACATGCTTCGAAAATATTTTCCCACAAAAACACAGGTAATCTGCCGAATACAAAAAGCTCCGATAAAGTCGATAAGTACAAATATTCAATCTTATACTCGTTAAAACCATTCTTTTCTCCGGTGCCTAGCAAAGCAGGAGTATAGCGGGTCAGAGAAGGCGGTATATTTTTGAACCATTGTGCCTCAGCGTGAATTTTCTGGGCTTTCTGTCCAGATTTTATAACTTCATGTTGTGTGATTTTCAGTGAGTTGAAGTTGCGTTCTGTCGTCATTAATGCTTTTGATCTGTAATATGTCTGCAAATGACCGAAATCCAGCCAGCGTCCGGTTTCTGTGGGAGCCAGAGCGCACTTTTCATTGTAGCGGTTTAAACATTCGCTGAATTTATTATTACACTGGCTCAAAGATTGAAGTAAAAAATAAGGATTGGAAAAACAAAAATAACCACTGAGAACTTCACGGGCAAAACCGCCGTTGGGCAGCCCTTCAATAAATTTAATACAATTGTTTTCGTTTTTTCTGTATTCAGCCCATGAGTAAAATGAGCCTGTTTTCCCGACAGAAAAAACATCGCTTTTATGTTGTGGTATCTCCCAGATAAGAGTGTCGCCATGTAAAATTCTTAAAGGCTCATCAAACGGGAGCATCAATGATAGACAGACTCGGAGAGCCTCGGTCAGTGTTGCAGAAGGTGCGGTCTCAATGACTTTAATGTTATTGTTTTTAAGATATTTTTTATCATCATCCATTATTTCAAAGTCATTAGGAAGCGATAGATATATTTGTTCATTATATTTTTTCAGAAGCTCAGCCTGATGCCGATAAAGTCTTTTATTTCCTGATACCAAAAAAGCGGCCGGTATTAATCCAATTTCAGATGCCAGTTCATGCCCTACGTATGCTCCGGATGTGATAAGAATCATAGCTCAGCTCCACTGGATTGCTGTGTGTATTGCTCAATAGAGTTTTGAATGAAAAAATCATATTCATCAGGAGTTCCGCAGAAAAACATTTTATCTTTTGGAATAATGTTGTAGCGAATTTTGCGCCCTGAACTGATTAAATAATTGTAAAGGGGTGCGACATACATTTCCCCGCCTTGCAGGTCTTTATTTTCGGTAGAAGACTGATGAGTTGCCGCTTCAAGAAAGTCACTGCATCTTGAAAAATGGTAGAGACCGTTCGAGCAAAGGTCTGAGATTCGCTGCTTTTCTGCGGTGTAAGCCACAAAATCAGCGTTGCGACTGTCCGGTTTTATGAACGACCAATGCTCTCCGTCATCATGAAAAACCTCAAGATATCCATCACAATTATCAAGCCACTCAGGGTAGCTGAATCCGGGAATAAATGAGTCAATATTGAAAATGGTTAATGGTTCATCACTTACTATGCCATTTGTTTCTAGTCCAATTCGTACGGTGTCGGCTTGTCCTCTTGTTGGAGAAGCGAGCACATGGAATATAGTTTTTTTAATCCCTAAGGTTTTGCACTGCTGTTTGACAAAATCAAAAGTATTACACTCGTCACGCATGATGAACATAAATGGGATTTCATCGAAATATTTATTAAAACTTTGCACAGATAACTCAAAAAGAGTTTTGCCGCCCGCTTCAAGCATATATTTAGGTTTAGTGTATCCTGCTTTTTTAAAGCGACTTGAAAGTCCTGCCATGGGGATTGTAATCATAGACCCGCCAACGCATGCTTATGCTCATTTTCAAGAGTGGTAATGATTTCTTCATACGACATAGATAAGAATTCAGATGGGCGGATAGCTTTATCATCAATGTAGTAACCTTCAGTTCCGCACCAAGGTTTGCCGACATGAATTTCATCAAACGGAATTTCATGCCGCTTAAGCCAGTCTAAAATTATAGGCAAAGTTTTTGCGGTAATTTTACCTACACTTTCGCTATGTGTACGCATATTGCGGCTGGTAAAAAGTATTATTTCAAACCCGTTTTTTTTATATTCTTTAAGCTGCTTAATAACGTCTTTGCGCGGGACAGCCTCTTCATAAGAAGCTTGCCCACTGACAGTGAGTGTTCCATCTATATCGAAGACCAAGCGTTTCATTGTACAATCTCGTGTCAAAATATTAATAAATATCTATACACATGCACAATCTGTACCGGGGGAAAATTTTGAATGGGCAGCTTGATAGAGCAGGGTTTGCCATAATCTCATAAACACACAGTTAAGCCGCTATTCTGATATAAGCAGGAGAAGCAAATGGTTTTACTTCAATTAGGATTTGAATGGGGTGTTGCTACTTTGTTTGGTGTATGGCTTTGATCTGCGTTGTATCCAAATCCGCAATATTGACAGGGTTATAGCTGTTACGATCAACATCATATCCAGTGCTATTGTCTGGTCGGGGTTTTGTACGCAGCCGGAATTTCCACCATTGGTAACTCCCAGCACCTGCGGGTCGGCTATGATACCTATTTGGGTGTTAGTGTCATATTTACCATTATCGAGGATGCTGAAATTAACCGTGTAGATTTGTCTGCTTGAAATTAAATCCGTGGAGGAAAGCACGTTTCCCGCTAAATCGCTCAAATACCATGTGCCGTCCGAATTTTCACCCTGATCCGAGTACGTGAACGTGATGTTTGTGGAATCCGTCAATTTTAACAGGGTGAGTCTTGAGACCGGTTTGGATATGGAATCACTAATGTCGACGGTATATGAAAATGAAACAGTCGCATCCGAACCGTAACGAACAGCGGTAAATGATTTGACCGGACATACCGATGATAGTTGTTCCTTTATTTGAAAACTGGTGCGGAGTTCGGATATGTCTAATATCGAGCTTGAACTTGAACTTATGACTACATCCGGGCTTTTGGAATAAATTTGTCCTATGGATTCAGATGGTTTGGTTAGATATGTGTCAAGATCCTCAGTCTTAATAATTTTTTCGATTACAATTGAACTATGTGCGCCTGCACTCCAACCGGAGAGAATGAATTCAGAAAGCCCATGGTGTGCATGGTTAAACCTGTCATCGGCCCAATCATAGGTATATCCCAGTCTGGTCCATGGGTACGTAGTGGTGGAGTTATTGTTTTCAAACCAGCCTTGGTAGGTCAGCTGTCCGCTGTCCCCGTCTTCTACTTTTTGGTTGCTGTCGAGGGTCAACATCCGGGATTTTTTCCAGGGATATTCGAGCTGGGCCTCGTGGTCTGAAGGATTTGGATCTGCGGAAGGGCGGAGTAAGTCCTCGGGTTTAACCCAGAATTCTACCAAAACAGTTTCGCCGGAATTGGGTTTTAAACCTAGTAATTGCTCCAGTCGTAAAACTCTTTCACTGTGCGTTTCAGGCCAGAATCCGTTGTCATGGAAAAAGTTTTTAAGCTGTGGAACGGCGGTAACCCATATAAAAGTGGTGTTGACTAGTTCATAGCTCATGCCTTCTGTCCAGTGCAATGTGTCGATAACAGTATTTCCAGTCCATGTGCAGACCAGAACATACGGTTGGCCGTTGATCTCTTTCCAGCTCAGTATCGCAGGGGTGTTCTTGGCATTAGGAGACGAAATACCTATTAGATTGCGCGATATTTTTTCATAATTGATCACTTTTGAGTCTGCAACAGCCTGATCAAAAAGTTCGTCAACGGACGCACACATGCCGGATATAGCCGTAAGCAGTATAAACAAAAAACCGAGAATTAAAGAACCGGTAACTTTCATTGTGGACAGTACCTCATTCACAATTCGCCGACGATTATGGCTGAACAAAGTAATTTTCTAAATTATCAGTGTCCACAGTCTGTTCAATCACTATGGTCGATCCGCCGAGTACTAGGAATTCAGACAACCCCACATGCCCGTTGTTGTGAAGATCATCAGCCCAGTCATAGGTGTAGCCAAGTTTAGTCCAAGGGTAGGGAGCTGATCCGCTGTAGCTGGTGGCATTCAGGTTTTCAAACCACTCTTTAAATGTATATTCGTGGTTTGGATCTCCCGCGCTGACATATTCATGAATTTTCTGGGAGATTTCTTGAACTTGGAATCGGCTTTTCTTCCAGGGATATTCAAGCTGTGCTTCATGATCGCTTGGTTCAGGATCAGCACTGGGCCTGAATAGATCAGATGGTTTAACCCAGAACTCTATGAATCGTACTTTGCCGTTGTCTTTGGGCAGTCCAAGTAATTGTTCAATTCTTAGAACTCGTTCTGCGTGTGAATCCGGCCAAAATCCATTGCTGCTGAAGAACATCTTTAACTGCGGACTTGCCGTAACCCATAAATTGTCTGTGCTTCCAAGAGCATATGTTTGGCCTGTTACCCACCCCTTACTTGAAATATAGGTTCCGGCCCAAGTGCATACTAATATATAGTTTTCTCCGGAAATTGATTTCCATTGCAGGACTGCGGGTATGTTTTTATTGTCTGGTGAAGATATTCCAACCAACGAGCGAGATATTTCCTCCGGTTTTGCGATTCTGGCATCTGAAATTGCAGCAGCGTACAAATTGTCTATTGAATCAGCGTGTACTGCTGATGGGGAAGCTGAAACAAATAAAAGAAACATAACCAGAAAACGATAATATATCACTCTTTGCATGATTTTTTGCTTCCTTCGAGTCATTCTGTAGTAGGATCAAGTCTTGTTAGTGCAGAAAAGGGTTATCAAATTAGACTTTTTTTAGCTACTGTTTTGCTTAGCGAAGGGGAGGGTACAAAAAAAGCTGGCTATCTTTCGATAACCAGCTTTGTTCTACCTAATGGTAGGCACGAGCAGCTTTGAACTGCTGACCCCTTGCATGTCAAGCACGGAAATTGTCTTGTAGTTGTTTATATTTATTCAGTTTTTGTTGTTAGACGTCAACATTTTTCGGTGGTGTTATAGGGGTGTTAACCCCATTGGTTGACCGTGTGGTTGACCATCCTTTTGACTGGAATATTTAAAAAATCATATTAATCTGTAAATTGTTTCTTACCTGTTGAAAGTCTCCTGACAGTTCTGTTTAGTGATACAGTAAAGGGTTCCTAATCTTGGTGCCGTAGGTTCGATTCTTGTCTTGCTCACCACTTCATCCAATAATACAATCCTGTGCTGATTATTTTGCTGCTTCGCATGGTAGTTCGATTTTTATAGCTGAAGCGTATATATCCTGAATGTCGCTAATTATGTTGTTGACAGTTTCTGTGAGTGTAGATTTATTCTTTAGTTTGAATGCGATGCCATTGAAGTGTTCACCTCGTTATTTATTCATATTTACAGCGCGATAAATAACAGCTCAAAATCAAAATATCTCTTTGAAAATGTTTGCTGAATATTGTTTTATTGCACCCATTCAATATTGACTTTAGGGAACTTGTGAGTATTTAGATTTTTATAAGTAGAATGGAGTACAAATGTTAGAAAGCTGGATGATTCTTATTGCTTCAATTATTTGTGAGGTTAGTGGCACATCGTGCCTTAAACTTTCTGACGGATTCTCCAAAATTATTCCCACTGTTTCAGTATTTGTCTTTTATGGTCTATCCATG
The DNA here is from genome assembly GCF_900177375.1 of Desulfovibrio gilichinskyi. Taxonomy (NCBI): domain Bacteria; kingdom Pseudomonadati; phylum Thermodesulfobacteriota; class Desulfovibrionia; order Desulfovibrionales; family Desulfovibrionaceae; genus Maridesulfovibrio; species Maridesulfovibrio gilichinskyi. The sequence continues at coordinate 490,238 of NZ_FWZU01000002.1, forward strand.
TGGGGGCTTTCTGTAGTTCTTAAAAAAATGGACGTCGGTGTTGCCTATGCGGTGTGGTCTGGACTTGGAACAGCAATAGTAGTGCTGATCGGTATTTTTTTCTTCGGTGAAAGGATTACTCCGGTAAGATTTTGCTCTTTATTGTTTATTGTCATAGGGGTGATAGGTCTTAATTACTCTCCAGGAGCACAGTAATCCACCGGTACTTTTTCCCAGCATTTATAAACATACTCCTTTAATGTTTTGCCGAAATCAGAGAGGACCTGAACGGATTCAAAATCAGGTTTTACTCCGTTTAAATATTGCAGTACCAAATTTTCGCTACAGTTATATCCGGGACTGATTCCTGCGAAAAATAATCCAATCTGTTCAAATTTTTTGCACATTTCCGGTGTTGCAGAGTTGGCAAGAGGGAGCATTATCTGAATTGACGGAACACCATCAGCACGAGCCTTATAGAATTCACTTCTTACGTGTGAGAAAGTATCTCTCCCGTACGCTTGTACGACAATTGAAATCCAGCCTTCTTGTAATTCAGACTCAGTTATGATTCGTGGAGAGCCACTTTCTGTACCAGCAAAACTATTGTCTTCTGAAACTGATGGTTCAATTCCAGCGTGGGCATAAATGCTCATAATCATGTTGCGGTGATGTGGCGGCAGAAACACAGGGGCTTGATTTCGTGTTCCAAAATACTTGGTATAGCCCAAATTACCAATTCTCTCGATTTCGTTTTCTTTTTTATCCTTATGTTTTGAAGCTGCATTTAAAGCAAGAAATAAGCAATTTTCTGTAAATTCATCTCTTTGAAGCCCTCGCTGAGAATGAACATGATTAGTAACAGCATAGGCCGTAACAGCATAAACTCCTCTAGATTTAGCATTTTCCATAAGCAGTTCTGGCACTTTTGAAGCCCCAGGACTTCTGTAATGACCATCAATAACCACATAAGTGAGTTCCTCCACGGATGGCCCAAAAGCTTCTTTAATGAGAGCAAAATGCCCTATAAGCTCGCCATCTTCAGCCTCATAAACAACAGAAAACATATCCTTAGTTTCTATCATTTCACGAACAAGGTCAGGATAATAGATAGACTCACCAAACAAAACTTCACCATGCGCACGTAGAACAAGACGAGAAATATTTTCAGCATCGTCAGGAATAGCAAATCTTGTTGTATGAGTTGTACTGATTCGTTCCGTCCGTTTGCGTTTAGTATCCTCCTGAACTCTTTTCTCGAGAATATATTTTTCAAACGAAAGTTCACGCTCTCCGTTTTGACCTATAAAAACATGCAGATTATCCACCATCTGTTTCACCAAATGAAAGCTTAACCCTGTAGTGTCATTATGCTCGGACATCCTACGCACACAGTACTGCGGGAGTTTTTCCGGCTCTAATGGCAAACATAAACTTTTTATTTTAACTCCAAGCCCAGACGGTGTCCTCAAAAACAAAATATCTATCTCCTCGGCACTCCCACCAAAACCCATTTCAATTGAGTTAATGAGAGACTCCTCCACAGCAAGGCTGAGAGCTTGTACATCTTCAGGGCTAAAACCTCTTATTTTAGCACATTCACGAGCAGCAATAACAACGATTGAAATGGATGCTAATTGCGCAGGAATCTGGATTCCGAAAATTTTATTAGATATCATTATATAATCCTGTTTTAAAATTAGAACCATAGCCACTTAAAACATTGAGCGTGAGAAATAAAGTTATTTTATTTTTCTAGATGAATGTTTTTAAAGAGATCTCCTGCTGGCGACTTCAAAGTAAATTAATATTATTGAAATAAAGTTCGCTCGCGCATTACACATGCGTTGATCTAATCAGAAACAAAGCTCAAAATAATTCGAGTTGCAAAAAATATGTTTTTTAACTGCTTGAAAAAATCAATCAATTCAAGCGAAGTCCATTTGCTCTGCTTCGAACGTTAGGGAGAACCTTAAACAGCTGGCAAGAAGAAGTGGCCAGGATGTTTCGCTACACAAAAAGTAACGGAATAACAGAAGGCTTCCATCGCAATATGAAACTCATCCAAAGACGGGCATACGGCTTTAGAAACTTTGAAAACTATCGGTTGCGTGTGCGGGGTTTGTGCGGGTAGCCAAGCTAAAAATTAACGATTGGAAATTTGATCGATCGGGCATGCGCCTCTTTCTTTGGTGTAGACCCACAAAGGTTGACCGTCCGGTTGACCGTCCACAAAAAAAAGCTGGCTATCTTTCGATAACCAGCTTTGTTCTACCTAATGGTAGGCACGAGCAGCTTTGAACTGCTGACCCCTTGCATGTCAAGCAAGTGCTCTACCCCTGAGCTACGCGCCTATGTTCGTCTCAACGGAGTGGATTACTACTTGAGGGACTTATTTCTGTCAAGCATGAAATTTGTTTTTTTTAAAATCGTAGGCCGCTTAGAAAATAAACATTTCTTTTTGTACGGTTAGGGTGCTAAACATCAGCTTAGCTGGTTATATGTAAATAAAATCATATTTTACGAAGTTAATTGCTTATTTAGTCTTTTCTAAGAGATATCTCTTTGATAGTAAGGTCCTTATGAGTCTGCAGAATGAATCAAAAATATACAAGATAGGTCAGGCGGCAAAACTTGTCGGCTTGAAGTCTTACGTGTTGCGCTTCTGGGAAGGGGAGTTCGAACAGCTTGAGCCTATTCGCACGCCTTCAGGTCAGCGTTTGTATAATGAAGAGCACGTTAAACTTATCGCCCGCATTAAGGAACTATTGCATGATGAGGGGCTTACAATTGAAGGAGCGCGAAAGCGTCTGGATTCATTTGATCCGCAAAGTGAAGGTGAAAATGATGTAGCGGTTGAACAGGTTGAAAATGATCCTGTCGAAAATTTACCTTTATTTGATATTGATAATAATTCAAATAGATCCTGCAAATCTGAAATTCTTAAAGAAATTCATGCAGAGCTACTTGCTGTTAGAAAATTGCTTGATTATTAAATCCCGCCCTGACTATTTAATTCTTTACAAATCCAGATTCTTATCTAAACGAATTACCTACTTTACTGTGAATCAGGTGTGCTACTCGCCGCCCGGCCGCCAGCTTACGAACAGCGCGGGAACGTTCTGGTATCTCTGGAATGGAGATATAAACAGAATGCTATAAATGCAGCCAGAAAACCCGGCAGGATCGGCTCCCATGGTATTTTATAGAAGACAGGGATAACCATTGCAGCTCCATATAGGGTTGCAAAACAGGCGATGAACGACAGATAGAAAGATCTGGACAGTGCGCCAGCCGCAGCTATTACCATACCAGTCCAGAATATTTTTTCCGGTAAAATATGACCATAGTGTGTGTATACCTGCCATGAAATCAGCATGGTTCCAGTTGCCGCAATGGTTTCTAATATCGGCGAAAATTTGTTGCCGTTCATAAGCTGCATAACAGCGCGCGGAATTAAAAAACACGAATAGACGCAAAGGCTGAGTGAAAATGGGAATATGTAGAAGAAAGCTTCAGTCATGTATGGATAATCAGGGTTCGGGTGCAACATATTAGCAAGGAATCCCTGAAAATAAGCATAAAATAAAAAAGCTCCAATCAAAGTTGCTATGCTTGTCCATAAAATGGCCGATGGAACTTTTCGGTGCGGTTTGAGTGCAAATTTTTTAGCTACATAAAGCGGTAAGGCTACTCCGAATATGGCTAAGTGACCCAGGCAGAAGTATAATAGTGTTGGATCTTTTAATCTGGTTGCAAATCTATATCCTATCATTTCAGGCCAGTTACCTAAAAAGTGATCTAAAAATGACGGTAATTCAATCATAGTAAAAAGGTAGGCCGCATACATAATAATGGTTGTAAGGGCTAAAGCGCATTTTTTTTTCATGGGGATTAACTGCCTTATTTGAGAAATATTGGCAATAAAAATGATAAAATTGCTATTCATTCCTAGCTATGGAGAGGCAGTTCTTTATAAATTGTTATATTTATAGTTTGATTTTTTCCACTGACAGGATATCTTCAAAAGTATGACACCTTATTACAGAAAATAAGCAAGCAATTGTTGTTAAGTTATAATTTATAAACTGAAATTTATTAAAATAATTTTAAATGGAGGGTGCTCCTGTGAGTAAGCCGGTAAAAATAATCGGGATTGTTGCAGCAAGTTTAGTTGTTGTGATTGTCGCAGCTATGGTTCTTGCTACAATTTTAATTGATCCAAATGACTATAAAGATGAAATTTCTAAAGCTGTGCTCGACAAAACAGGTCGGCAGCTAACTTTTGATGGAGATATTAAACTTTCTGTTTTTCCCTGGGTCGGAGTCACTACGGCCGGAGTTAGTCTGTCTAATGCGCCGGGGTTTTCTGAAAAAAACATGCTCAGTCTTAAATCTGCGGATGTAAGTGTTAAGTTGCTTCCTCTTCTTTCGGGGGAGGTGCAGTTGCGATCTGTTGATATTGAAGATCTTGTTTTGAATCTTATGCGTAATAAAGCCGGAGTGACTAACTGGGCTGACCTGACAGGCAAAGAGACTGTAAAGAACAGCGGCGAAAAAGTAGCTGAATCATCAGCAGATGGCGCGAAAAGTGATTTGAATATTACTTTGGGCGGGCTTAAAGTTGAAAATGCTAAAATCGTGTGGGACGACCGCAAAGAGAATGTCAGGCAAGCCGTTGACGATTGTGATATCAGTATAGACGGATTTGTCCCCGGTAAACCGTTTAATTTTAAAGTACACGTTCTTCTTTCTTCCACAAAGCCTGAGATTGTGGCGGATACCAACACGTCAGGAACAGCAACGCTGTCTTCTGACTTTAAAGCTTTAGCTATTAAAGATCTTAAAGTTCTTGTGGATGCCAAAGGCGCAGCTGTTCCGGGTGGAAAAGGTCAGGTGTCGCTTTCAGGTGGTGCCGCTCTCAACCTTGTTGCAGGAACTGCGGATATTTCGAACCTTGTTCTTGAAACTTACGGCATGAAAGCCGAAGGAACCTTTAAAGGATCCGGCATCGGCAGCGACAAGCTCAAGTTTACCGGAGATCTTAATATCCCGGGATTCAACCTGAAGAGTACTCTTGAGCAGATGGCTATGGGAGTTAAAACTTCCAGTGATTCAGCTTTAACGGCCGTGGGCCTTAATCTGTCTCTGGATGGAACGGCAAAGTCCGTTGCTATTTCAAATTTATTGGTCAATCTGGATGAAACAACTCTTAAGGGAGCAGCCTCATTTGCCAACCCAGACCGTCCTGATATCACGTTAGCCTTAGATGTAGATAAGCTTAATATTGATAGCTATCTGCCACCATCCGAATCCGGTAAATCTGCCAAAGTAGAAACGAAAGAGACGAGTGGAGTGAAATCTGAAGGAAAAGAGGAATTATTTCCTGTTGAATTTTTACGTAAGCTGACTTTGAAAGCTGATCTCAGTGTTAAGCAGCTGATTGCCGGAAAGGCTAATTTAACAGATGTTATTATTGTTGCCAGAGCTAAAGATGGAATCCTGAATATTAAACCATTGTCACTTAATGCAGCAAAAGGTGCTTTTACCTCTGCAGCAGTTTTAAATGTCGCAGGCAATGTTCCGACAATGACATTTGCCGGGGCTCTTACCGGACTTGATGGAGAGGCTTTATCTCAAGAAATGACAGGTAAAGACAGCTTTTCCGGTAAGATGGGTTTTAATACCAACCTTGCAAGCAAAGGGAACGATATTAAAACGATTATTGCTAATCTCGATGGAAATCTAGGGTTCAAAGTTATGGACGGGTATGTATCCGGATTTGATATTCTGTTTTTAGCAGGAGATGCATTCTCAATTCTCACAGGTGGAGTAATTGGAAGTAGAAATAATAACAGAACAGAATTTGGAGAAGTTTCGGCAACTGCAAAGATCAATAACGGTGTTGCTGTTAATGATGATTTGGTTCTTAAGTCGCCTTTACTACGCGGAGACGGGGCAGGTAAAATGGATCTGAATAAGATGATCTTAGATTATGCGCTTGATACGAAAATTGTAGGATCTTTTGAGGGTCAAGGTGGTAAAAGCAGTAAAGATCTTGTCGGTCTGACTGTTCCGATTAATATTACCGGCCCTGTTGCAGATCCTTCTATTATGGTTGACTTGCCAAAGTTTGCAATTGTTCTTGCAAAGTCCGGTTTCAGTATTGTTGGAAATGTTCTTAAAGGAGTCGGCGGAGCGCTTGAAGGTTTTGAGAAGACTCTTACCGGTAAGGGCGCTCAAAAAGGTACAGCTGATCCTGACAAAAATCCTGTAAAAGAAATCGGCAATGCCATAAAAGGTTTATTTTAATTAGTATGTTGTACTTAATTTATTAAAATCATGTTAAGTAATCTTCTTTTATGTTTATGATTTTTAATGTTTTTAAATAATTAAATTAATGGGTTGTCTTTATTATAAGGACAACCCATTAATTTTCTAATTACCTCCGACAGTGTCTGGCAGTTGCTGACGGTGTGAAATTATAACTTCACCGCTAAGCATATAAAAATCGGAGAGATGGAATGAAAGAAAATTTGTTATATGAGGCTATGGTCCGCGAGATGAATAGTGTTCAGCTTGGAAATAAAACACCGGAGAAGGCTGCATTAAGTGTTCTCAGAGAGTTTGCAAACGATAGAGTGTATATTTCGACTCGTTTTGTTGAGTATGCCAAGCTGACCGAAAAAATTGTCCGCCTTAAAGATTATGGTGTGGAAAACGCCGATATTGCGGATAGACTGGGGATTTCGCAAAGACACGTAAGGAGGATATATTCAAGCATGGCTAATTAATTCTTGTTGGTTTAGATGATCTTTTAACTATTATTAAAATTTTTATTTCTAAAAGTAAAAACCGCCCTCTGGATAATCCAGAGGGCGGTTTTTACGTGGAATATATATAAAAAGACAGGGGTGATTAATTCCAATCAAGAATAACTTTACCGGACTGTCCTGTACGCATTATGTCAAAACCTTTTTGGAAGTCGTCAATTTTGAAACGATGAGTGATTACTGGAGTGACATCGAGATTTGATTGAAGCATGGATGACATTTTGTACCATGTTTCAAACATTTCGCGGCCGTAAATACCTTTAAGCTTAAGGCCCTTGAAAACAATTTTGTTCCAGTCGATTTGTGTTTCTTCAGGAAGAATAGCCAGAAGTGCAACGTGGCCGCCATTGTTCATTTTATCCAGCATTTCTGTGAAAGCAGCAGGACTGCCGGACATTTCTAAACCCACGTCAAAACCTTCGACCATTTTAAGATCAGTCATCACGTCTTTCAGCTTTTCTCTTGTGACATTCACGGTGCGGGTAGCTCCGAGTTTGCTTGCAAGGTCGAGGCGGTAGTCGTTGAGGTCCGTAATAACGATGTGGCGGGCTCCGGCATGGCGGGCAATTGCTGTTGCCATAATACCGATAGGTCCGGCTCCGGTGATAAGAACATCTTCGCCTACAAGATTGAATGAAAGTGCTGTGTGCGCTGCGTTTCCAAGAGGATCGAGGATAGATCCCACTTCATCAGAGATTGCATCGGTAAGTTTAAATACGTTAGAAGCCGGAACTGATACGTATTCTGCAAAACATCCGGGACGATTAACGCCGATTCCTACAGTGTTTCTACAAAGATGTCTTTTTCCTGCTCTGCAGTTACGGCAGTGTCCGCAAGTGACATGTCCTTCAGCGGAAACTCTGTCGCCTACAGCAAGTCCTTTTACTTCACTGCCTAGGCTTTCGATTACGCCGGCAAATTCGTGCCCGACTACCATAGGAACAGGGATTGTCTGCTGAGCCCATTTGTCCCAGTTATATATATGAATATCTGTGCCGCAGATCGCGGTCTTGTTAATTTTGATCAGGACATCATTGTGTCCGCACTCAGGTACGGGCACTTCTTCCATCCAGATGCCTTCTTGCGCTTTGGCTTTGACTAGAGCTTTCATTGTTTTCATATGATGATATCCTTCTATTCGATAATGTTTAGTTTACGACCGACTTTGATAAATGCATCAACAGCCTTATTAACTTGTGAAGTAGTGTGGCCTGCTGACATTTGCGTTCTGATTCTTGCTTGTCCCTTAGGTACAACAGGGAAGCTGAATCCAATAACATAAATACCTTCTTCCAGAAGTCCTGCAGCTAGTTTTTGAGCCAGAACGGCGTCGCCTAGCATTACCGGAATGATAGGGTGATGGCCCGGCACAAGAGTAAATCCTGCTTCTTCCATGCGCGAACGGAAAAGCTGACTGTTTTCATTAAGTCTGGTTCTGAGTTCAGGATGATTTTTAATTAAATCGAGAACTGCTATTGAAGTGGAGGCTATTACCGGAGCCAGCGTATTGGAGAAAAGGTATGGACGTGATCTTTGGCGTAACCATTCAATAATTTCTTTACGACCGGATGTGTAACCGCCGGATGCTCCGCCGAGAGCTTTGCCCAGAGTTCCTGTGATTATATCGACTCGGCCGAGGACACCGCAATGTTCCGGAGTTCCTCTGCCGTTTTCACCGACAAACCCTACAGCATGTGAATCGTCAACCATAACAAGTGCATCGTATTTGTCTGCCAAGTCGCAAATAGACTTCAGGTCAGCTATAATCCCGTCCATGGAAAAAACACCGTCAGTAACAATCAAACGGTAACGGCAGTCGGCAGCATCTTTTAACTGCTGTTCAAGGTCTGCCATATCGTTATTTTTGTAGCGGAATCTCTTAGCTTTACAGAGGCGTACTCCGTCAATAATTGATGCGTGGTTTAACGCATCACTGATGACAGCATCTTCGTCTGATAAAATAGTTTCAAATAATCCGCCGTTTGCATCAAAGCATGAACCGTAGAGAATTGTGTCTTCAGTTTGTAGAAATTCGCTTATTTTATGTTCAAGTTCTTTGTGGATGTTTTGAGTGCCACATATGAACCTTACAGATGAAAGCCCAAAACCATGAGTTTCAAGAGCTTTCTGCGCTGATTTTATAAGTTCAGGGTTGTTCGCAAGGCCGAGATAGTTGTTTGCGCAGAAGTTTAGAACATCTTTTCCTCCGGCAACAGATATTTTAGCCTGCTGCGGTGAAGTGATAATTCTTTCATCTTTGTAAAGACCGGTAGCCTTCAACTCTTCAGTTTGCTCAGAAAGTGCTTGAAATAAATTCTTAGGCATATTTAATCCTCCATGTTGGGAAAGTGCGTATTCCGTTTTATTTGAAAAACCATATGTCAAATCTTGTCAATAGTAAAAATGAGTATGTAAAATATTTAAATGCAAAAAAATGTAATAACTTTATTAAATAATAGAATTTTAAGTCATGGATTGACGGAATTGTTATTTTGCCACTATGTATAATCTGTTGAATTTGAAAATCCAGAGTAATTATGAAAGCAGGAGATTTCGAGTGAAGGATAAAACTTTAGTACTGGATGATATAGATCGCAAAATTATTGAAGAACTACAGGATAATGGACGTGAATCTTACAAGAATATAGCGCGTAAACTTGGAGTTTCGGACGGAACCGTAAGATTGCGTACTGAGAGAATGGTCAAAAATGATTATCTTAGAATTTCCGCTTCTGTAAATCCTCTTTATTTTGAGAACAGCCTGATTGCCATGGTGGGGATTAATCTTGAAGGCCGCGCCAACCGTGAAATTATGGAGAAAATTGCGACTGTCAGCGGAGTTCAGTCTGTTATAAATGTTTCCGGTCGTTATGACCTGCTTGTGGAAGTATTTGTTCCTTCACGTAATGCGTTCAGGCAGTGCCTCGTGGATGACCTTTCTAATATCGGCGGGATTAAATCTACTGAAACATTTATGTTTCTTGATGCCGTGGGAAAATGGGCGGAGCACAAAAAGTAGTCAGAATTAATTTTCTGATTTTTATTAGTTTCTATTTATAAAATTACCATTGCCATTGTTGTTTGATGAAGGTGATATTTTGAGCTGCTTTGTCTTGATCGTATTTTTATCACCGTATCGGTAGTCGTTTATGCTGTCATTTAATTGAAAATGTCTTAAAGGAGCTAATTGGTAGCTTCTGGCTTTTTTGCGCTCAATCATTTGATCATATTTTGTCCATCGTTCAGTCCATTGTCTGTAAACTCTGTATGAGTGAGCCAGCTCTTCGTAGCTCTCGCCCTCTTCTTTTCGTTTAATTCCTAAGAATCCGAGTAGTCGTTCAGCAAATAGTTTGTTGTGGGAAAACTTTCCTTTTACAGATATTTTTAAACGTGCCATTTCTCTTTGTTCCGCTGTCATAACGCCGTGTTTTTTTTCATCCCTTTTTTTTATTGCAAAAATTATCTGTTGCAGTTCTTTTATTTTTTGAGAGCGCTCGGTATCTTTATTTATTTCAGAGTCGTGAAGATGGGCGTTGCCAAGTGAAAGAAAAAGGTCCTGTCCTGTTTTTAGAATTGTGAGATCGTAAATTGAATCGAAACTGATGTCAGAATAAACAGGATGATAGTATGTCCGATCTTCGTCATCTGTTTGTCGGCTGTAGGCCAAGGACCCATTGCGATATGCCTGAAATATTGCTTTCAAAGCCTGTGAAGGCTCAACTTCGTCAGCTGCAGTAGCGTTTTTCCGGTTTTTTATAAGTTCGTCCGCAAATTTTGAAATAATTACTGAGCGATCAGTATTGTTTTTATACTGAGAAACCGTCTGAATTGGCTGATTTTTCACATTATTCATAATTGCTCGAAGTTCTTTTGACGGCGGAACGGAGTCGCTGGTGTGCGGTACTATGTATTCTTTAATGTCGTCAATTTTAGACTTCTTTTCAGAGGTTAACAAATTGCCATCGGCGGAGCTGTTATGTTCGAAGTAGACCGGCTCTGCCGCTGGTATAGGTACGCAGCTAAATAACAGTACCGCCAGTATCGTTAGCAGTACTGAAGCTGATTTTATTTTATTTATAGTTAAGTGATGAGACATGTGATATTTATGCTTTTAATATATAGTTGAGTTCGGTTATGATGATTCTCTAATCTATTTCGCATATAAGTGTGACAAGGTCTATCCTGAGCAGGGTAAAATATTTGAAAAGATAAATTGGACTAATTTATACAACCTCTAGGTATATTTTTTGTTCAACGAAAATGAGGTGTGAGCTTCATGATAAATTTTTTGGGTTTTAGGAAAGGACAAGTCTTACCCTACAGGCTCCTTATTTATATTTTGATATGTAGTTCTTTTTTTACAGTGCTTGGCACCAGTGTTCAATTGTATATGGAATACAGAAGTGATGTGGGCGATATTGATCAAGCAATGTCACAAATTGAAAGCAGTTACGTTGATACAATCTCTGCCAGTCTTTGGGATATTAACCTTGACCACGTTCTGATTCAGCTTGAAGGGGCTAAAAAACTACCAGGAATACGATATTTAGAAGTCAGCGATATGACTTCAGATTCTATTGAACCTGTTGCATCTGTTGGAACAATCCCCTCAACGGAAAAAGTAATTGAGAGAGTTTTTGTATTAAAACACTTAGTAGACGGCAGGGAAATTCCTGTCGGACAATTATTGGTAGTTGCTGATCTTGAAAATGTATTCAATCGGTTAGAGCATAGAGTTTTTGTTGTTTTGCTGATGCAGGGTGTTAAAACTTTTTTGGTCGCACTTTGTATCTTAATTATTATTTATTATATGGTTACCAGGCACTTACAGGCAATGGCTGAATACGCGCAGAACATGGATATTGATAACCTTGAACGTCCTCTCGTTTTAAAGCGCAGTAAAAAGCGCAAGAAGTTTGATGAATTTGATCAGGTTGCCAAGGCTTTTAACGATATGCGCCTTAATCTGATTAAAGATATAGCTGAGCGTAAAAAAGCTGAAGAAGCTCTTAGACAATCAAATATGATTGTGGAGAAAAGTCCTGTTGTGCTGTTTAAATGGAAGGCCGAGGAAGGATGGCCTGTTGAACTTGTTTCTCAAAATGTTACACAGCTCGGCTTTACTGCAGATGAATTCATGTCTGGAAATTTAAAATTTATTGATATTATTCATCCTGATGATTTGGAAAGAGTTTCGGCAGAAGTTAAGATGTATCATAATTCAAATATTGATCATTTTAAGCAGGAATACAGAATTGTTGATTCTGCCGGGCGGGTTCTTTGGATTGATGACAGTACTGTTATTGCTCGTGATACTGAAGGCACAATCCTGTATTATATGGGAATTGTCACGGACTCAACAGATCGTAAAAAATCTGAAAATGAGCTTGCCCGTTTACGTAACCTTCTTAAAAATACAATTGATTCCATGCCCACTGTACTCGTCGGAATTGATAGCAAGGGACATATTATTCAATGGAACAGGTCCGCAGAGGAAGAAACAGGATTAACATGGGATGAAGTGAAAGGGTTACCTTTTATTGAAATTTTGCCGCAACTTGAAAGTGAACACGAATTGATTACAGAAGCCATTTCTAAGTTTATAATCCGTGAAAAGCAGAAAATTCCTTTTATCTCTGGTGGAACAGTCAAATATAAGAACCTTAAAGTTTATCCTCTTCTTGACAGTGAAGAAAGAGGGGGAGCTGTTTTATTGGTAGATGATGTTACAATGAAATCACGTCTTGAAGAAATGATGATTCAGACTGAAAAAATGATGTCTGTCGGTGGTTTGGCTGCTGGAATGGCACATGAAATTAATAATCCTTTGGGAGCAATTTTGTCAGGTGTTCAAGGGGCGGAAAGACGCTTATCCCCTGCTTTACCTAAAAATGTTGAAGTCGCTTCTGATATAGGCTTAGATTTAAATAAAGTTCAGGAATATTTGGATAAAAGAGGTATTATAGGATATATGCGCGGTATAAGCGATGCCGGGCGGAGAGCCGCACAGATTGTTCGCAATATGCTTGAATTCAGCCGGAAAAGTGAATCTATACGCGGACCGATGGATGTCAAAAAAATTTTAGAAAAGTCGATCAGTCTTGCTGCCAATGATTATGATTTAAAAAAGAAGTACGACTTTAAAACTATAGATATACGTAGAGATTATGAGCAGGTATTGCCACCGGTTAATATTACGGAAACTGAAATTGAGCAGGTGTTTTTGAACATATTTAAAAATGCTGCTCAGGCCATGTCTGATAAGGATTTTGGAGATGAGCGTCCTTGCCTGACTTTGAGGACGAGGAAGGATGGGGATTTTGTTCGGATTGAGGTGGAAGATAATGGACCCGGTATGGTGGAAGAGGTCCGTAAAAGAGTTTTTGAACCTTTCTATACAACAAAGCAGGTAGGGTTTGGGACCGGTCTTGGGCTTTCTGTTTCGTATTTCATCATTACCAGAAACCATGGAGGAGATTTTTTTGTTGAATCTGAGCCGGGTAACGGAACAAAATTTATCATACGCTTACCAAGCACAGCTGTGTTATAAATGATTGAATCAAATTGTTTTTGTTATGTTGTTATCGACTTTTTCTATGAGTGTTTGTTGTTATTTAAAATTGCTCGATAGTTGTTACCAAATTATTGTGTTTTGTGTTATTTTATATGGTAAGGTTCTTTAGTATAAGGTGGTGCTTGCCCTTTTGCGAGGCTTGTGGAGAGTGTCACGATTTAGGATTTTTTAAACTAAATTTATTTGATTCGTTAGGGGGTAGCGTACGATGCTTATGAATATTAAAAATAAGATAATATTGCTGACATTGACAGCGGTTTTGTTTTCTATTGGGGGGTTGTCTTCAACAGCATATTTTAAAATGACAGAAATGGCTGAAAGTTTTTTTGCCAGCTCTTCTATGAATGAGTTAATGCAGATTGATAATTTTGTATCAGATTTTATGAAAGAAACAGAGCAAAATGCAAAATTTTTAGCACTTGAAGATAATGTCCTTAATTCACTGGGAGAGAATCCTAATTTTGTTAAACAGGAAGGTCTTGAAAGAATTTCCCGCAGTACAATGACTGAGCAAGGCAAAAAAACTTTCGATTTGTTTGGTAAAATGGTTTCGAGTCATGATTCTTATGATGCTGTTTATCTTGGCATGAAAGACGGCAGTTTTAACATGTATCCTGAAGACAGTATGCCGAAAGGATATGATCCCCGGCCTCGTCCATGGTATAGAACAGCGATTGAGGCCCCTCAAATCTCTTCATTCAGCAAAGCTTATAAATCAACAACTGGAAAACCTGTAAGTTCCATCATGGCAAAGCTTGTACAGAATGATCAAGTTATCGGAATTGTAGGTATTGATATCAATCTGGCTACGCTGACAGATGTTATTTCCGATATTAAGGTCGGGAAGACCGGGTATATTATGCTGATGGAAGGGGACAATACGATCCTTTCCGATCCTGTTCATAAAGACTTTTTGTTTAAAAAAGCAGATGATCTTGGAATTGAAGGGTTTAATACAATTGCTAAGCTTAAAGACAATATGACCACCGTTAACGTTGACGGTGTGGAAAAATTTGTCAGAGTTTACACTTCGCCGAAGCTAGGGTGGAAGCTTGCTCTGATGATCGATAAATCAGAAATTATGGAAGATGCCTATAGCACTTTGAGAAGTACTGTTTTAATTGGTGTATGTATTGCTATTATCTTATGTATCGTTGGATGGATCGTTGCGAAGTCTATAGCAACGCCTATCCAGAGTCTTGTTGAAGCCGCTCAGTCTGTTGCAAAGGGTGATTATAAAGCCATCCCTGATGGAAAAAAGTTTAACGGTGAATTGCTTACCTTACAACAAGCTTTAAAGAGCATGGTTGCAAGTCTCAGTGACCTTATAAAAGCAACTGAAGAAAAAAGTCTTGAAGCGGAAAATCAAACTCGCCTTGCTAAAGACGCACTTGCTGATGCGGAAGATGCAAGGCGTGAAGCTGATAGTGCAAAACGTGCAGGAATGCTTCAGGCGGCAGAGCATCTGGAAATAATTGTAAATCAGGTAACCAGTGCGTCGCAGGAGCTTTCAGCACAGATAGAAGAGTCACGCGCCGGAGCAGAGCAGCAGCGTGAGCGTACTACTGAGGCCGCAACAGCTATGGAAGAAATGAACGCCTCTGTTTTTGAGGTTGCACAAAATTCTTCGCAGGCGGCTGAAAGTGCTGATAATGCAAAAAAACAAGCAGAAACCGGTGGAAAGATCGTTGAAAACGTAATCCGAAGCATTGGAGAAGTTAATACTGCTGCCGGAGAGATGGCCGGAGGTCTCGAAGATTTAGGGCGTCAGGCACAGGGAATCGGGCATATTATGAATGTTATTACTGATATTGCTGATCAGACTAACCTTCTTGCACTTAACGCTGCAATTGAAGCTGCCAGAGCAGGTGAAGCCGGCCGAGGGTTTGCAGTTGTTGCGGATGAAGTCCGTAAACTTGCCGAAAAAACCATGGACGCAACTAAAGAAGTTGGAGCAGCCGTTTCTGCAATTCAGGCTGGTACCGAGAAGAGTATTAAGGATATGAGCAGGGCTTCAGATATGATTGGAAACAGTAATGGTTATGCTTCTGAGGCTGGTGAGTCTTTATCGTCCATTGTTGATATTGTTGATTCAACCTCAGATCAGGTTAGAGCAATTGCAACAGCTTCGGAAGAGCAGTCTGCCGCTTCTGAAGAAATAAACCGAAATACTGATGAAGTTAACCGCATTGCTGCTGAAACTGTGCAGACTATGGAAGAATCGGCACGGGCCGTTAATGAGTTATCCCGTTTGTCAGAGGAATTGCAGTCTGTAATTGATACTTTGAAAGACGCGTAGCACTGAAGTGAATAGATAATGATCTAAATCAGGCCGCTTCCTATAAAGGAGAGCGGCTTTTTATTTATTAAAAGCTATCTCTTGCTTGCGGGTCATATTGTATTTATTTTGTTTGCTGGATTTAATGAAAGATTTTACGGAACTCACTCCTTCAATGCTTGCCGCAATCTGCTTGGCGTAAGTTATCTCATTTATATTTCCAACTCTGCCTAAAAGGACAACGTTACACTGAACTGATTTTACAGCGATATTTGTTCCCCATACAGAATCATCTTCAAGCAAGGCTTCTTTTATCTGCATTTGCAGTATATAATCTTCAGCCGCATTGCAGGATGAATTTTCTGTTTCCTTGAGCATAAAAGTTGTGAGAGAATTTACTTTGCCGGATTTTTGAACAATTTTACGGATTTTGCTAAGATCTTTTTTGTCGTCATACTGGCCGATAACGTAAACATGGCCATTGTATGAATAAGCACTGAGGCCAAGGACTTTAAGATCTTTCTGATGGAATATTTTAGATTGAATTTTTGCTTCAATCATTTCGTCTTCTACAATTGTCTGAAAACCGCGTTCGTCAGCTCCTATGGCGTATGCTGTGTAAATAGTTCCGATAGCAGACGGGACCATTGTCGGGCCTGGCAGTGGCGGA
Source organism: Desulfovibrio gilichinskyi (assembly GCF_900177375.1). NCBI lineage: Bacteria > Pseudomonadati > Thermodesulfobacteriota > Desulfovibrionia > Desulfovibrionales > Desulfovibrionaceae > Maridesulfovibrio > Maridesulfovibrio gilichinskyi. The sequence goes on from NZ_FWZU01000002.1 coordinate 506,572, forward strand.
ATGAAGATAGAGGCAGAGCAGCCGCTGAGACAAATGAGCGTAAGCATAATAAGGCAAAGTAATTTTATTTTCTGCATTCCCATATCTTCCTTGATAAGAGTGTTTGGGTATATACAGCAATACTTATGCCTAAAGTGATTTTAGATGTTTTAGTTTATAAAGTTAAGTATGTTACGGATACGGTTTTGATAAGTATGGTCTTTAAGAATCACTTCGCGCCATTTTTTTGAAAGTTCAATTCTGCGCTGAGGGTCAGCTAGATATTTATCACAAAGTTCAGGCAATTCTGAAGGCGTGCTGAATGAGCATTCTTTTACTAATTCTTCAGGGAAAATCGAGAGTCCGGGAGTTTGGTCCGTGAGTAGAAAACCACCGGCTGCCCATACATCAAAATTACGCTGGGTCAGACCGTTTGGCAGCAAAGGACTGGTCATATTTAAAACGATGGCAGAGTTTGTGTAAACAGCAGGCAAGACTGTATAATAATCTATCGGTTTGCGTAAATCCACGTCCGGGAGCAATTCACGCCAACCTTCGTCACCAAAAACAGTCAGATTGCTACCTGCAAATTTAAGGGTTTCAGTTCGCCAGATTGTTCCTGTTTGTTCTGCCCTGAATCCCGAAGAGCGGACATTCGGTTCCGGCCAGAATGAAGTAATATCATCTCTATTTATCCACCATTCGAAATTTGGTTTAATCCCGCTATTAATGGCGTAGACGGCATCTCTTTCATCTTTGGATGAAAATTCACACCCTGCAAAAAACTTAACTTTTTTAGGGAAACTTGATCTTCCTGCAAAAACGATGCGGTTATCCAGTCCGGGGTATAAAGGTACATTCGGGTTGAATATATCAGGATCTGTTGCAAGGGGGAGATGTCCGATTTTTGTTGCGCCGAGCTTCCTGAGAGGTTTGATGAACCAGTCATCAGTGATCAACATAGGGACTTCTTTCCAATATGCTGATTTTATACCTGATATTACGTGGAAAGGATTGTCTACCATCCATACAACGACTTTAACGCCAGCTTCACGCAGCAGGAAGAATGTTTCTCCTGAATTATCAAGACCGTTAAAGTTGATGCTGAAGACAATTTCCGGGAGTTCCTGCTTCAATAGGGACAGCATGTTACGGCGCATTGCATCCGGAGCGATAACCCTGTATGTGAAGTCGGCACGTGCAAAGGCTTTAGATATCTCCGGCACAAGCAGTGAATGATCATTGCCGGGAATCCATACGGATTTGCTTTGTATTTTTGAACATATTTCAGTCTTATTCAAAGTAAGTTTTGATGTTATCGGTTCCCAGAATGAGGGAAACAACCTTTTATTAGGTGTATATAATATCAATCGAAAACTGTTTTTATTAAAAAAAGTTGCGTCATAAGACTGGATCTTTTTAAATTTTGCAGGGAGCGCGAGCAAAGACGGAATTTGTTTTTCGTACTCAGGACATTCTATATAATAATAGTATGACTCGTCTGGGAAAAATTCTGTCAGCAGATCAGGATTCGGTCCGATCCCCAGAAACAGAATGTCCCCGGATCCTCCGAGCTCTTGAAAATATTCTTTCCCGTCCGGCAAGGACTGTAGTTTGCCGGATTCATTTTTAATGCGGATTCTTTGGGGACGTTGCATAGTGTTAGACTTGGCTTGCGGGCCGTATTAAGTTATTTTCTGTCACCTTATACCGCAGTCCTTCGGAAAAGTCTTTTCCAAGGACAGCCAAACAAAAACGAGACGATGAAACAATACCAAGATCATTACTTTAAGAAGGCAAAAAAAGAAAATTATCCGGCACGTTCAGTGTATAAACTTAAGGAAATCGATAATCGGTTTCATATTTTTGAAAACGGACAAAGAGTGCTGGACCTTGGAGCCGCTCCGGGGTCATGGACTTTGTTTTCCGCGAAAAAAGTCGGTCCTGAAGGTTATGTTCTTGGCGTGGATATTCAAACAACCGAAACTGAATTTCCTGAGAACGTTACTTTTTTGCAGGCTGACGTGTTTGAAGATTCTCCTGAACTCATGGCGGCAATGGAAAAACACTTGCCCTATGATCTGATTATCAGTGATATGGCTCCTAAAACAATCGGAGTCAGGTTTGCTGATCAGGCGAATTCGCTTGAGCTTTGCGAAAGGGCTAAAGAATTGATTCCTAGAAGGCTCAAGGTCGGCGGCCATTTTATAGTTAAGATTTTTGATAGTTCAGATGTAAAAGGCTATACGGATTCACTTAGGAAGATGTTTGGAAAAGTTAAAAATTTCAAACCGAAAAGTTCCAGAGAAGAAAGTATTGAACTTTTTATTGTTGCACTTGGCTTTCGTGGCATTGAAGGGTAAAAGTCCCTCTGCATCTGTTCATTTTATATAGTATAGGAACCTTTTGTGCCGGAACAGTCTTCCGCACAAACAAAATAATAAATTACCCGTCCCGCACATCGGGCGGAGGCAGATTACTTCAGGAGGAATAATGTCTGGACATAGTAAATGGGCTAATATTCAGCATCGTAAAGGTAGACAGGACGCGAAACGCGGTAAAATTTTTACAAAGATGGCTAAAGACATAATCATTGCGGCCAAAGCCGGCGGTGGCGATGTCAACATGAACTCCTCCCTGCGCCTTGCTGTTGCTAAAGCTAAAGCAGTCAATATGCCTAATGATAGAATTGATACTGCCATTAAAAAAGGTATCGGTGAACTGGCTGGCGGCGATATTACAGATATGCTTTATGAAGGTTACGGACCCGGCGGTGTTGCCCTGCTTATTGAAGCATCAACTGACAATAAAAACCGCACCGTTGCTGAAGTTCGCTATGCTCTGAGCAAATCAGGCGGTACCATGGGTGAAGCAGGAAGCGTTGCCTGGATGTTTGATAAAAAAGGCGTACTGACCTTTGACAAGGAAGCTTATTCTGAAGATCAGCTCATGGAAATAGGGATTGAAGGCGGAGTTGAAGATATCATTGATGATGATGACTCCTTTGCCGTGCACTGCGCACCTGAAGACTTCACCGCAGTTCAGAAAGTGTTTGAAGAAGCTGAATGTGTATGTCTCAGTGCGGAGCTGTCTTTTATCCCTAAAAATCTCATAGAAGTTGATGTTCCAAGTGCCAAAAAATTGATGAATCTCATGGAAAAACTTGAAGAGAACGAAGATGTCTCCGAAGTGTATGTAAATGCAGATTTCCCTGATGAATTGATGGCTGAGATGGAAGACTAGATGGATAAATCCGGCATTGTGATAATCGGTATTGACCCGGGAACACGTGTTACAGGGTTCGGAATCGTCAGGGAAGTTTCCGGACAGGTCATTCTGATAGAAGCCGGCACAATCCGGACAGATACCAAAAAGCCTATGTGTGCTCGTCTCGGGCAGATTTATTCCCGAATAGCCGAGCTTATTGCTACTCATAAACCGGATGAAGCGGCGATAGAAAATGTCTTCGTCGCTTCAAATCCGTCTTCTGCAATTAAACTTGGACAGGCCAGAGGTGCCGCTATGGCTGCATGCGCTGTTTCAGGTCTTATCGTTTCCGGTTACGAACCCACTAAAGTTAAGCAGAATCTGGTTGGAACTGGGCGGGCTGCCAAAAGTCAGGTTGCTTTTATGGTAGAGCGTATTCTGGGCGTTAAAGACACCAAGTGGGCGAATGATACCACCGATGCGCTGGCTATTGCGGTTTGTCATTTAAATGAACGCAGATTTGCAAGGATGGCCGGTAAATGATTGCATACATTCACGGAAAGTTGCTTGAAGCCACAGACAGGTCATGTATTATTCTCACTCCCGGCGGTGTGGGGTATGAACTTTTTTTGACCATAACAGCTCTTTCAACCCTTCCAGCGTCCGGCTCCGATGTTACTTTTTATGTGTACACCGTGGTTAGAGAAGATGCGCTGGAGCTTTACGGCTTTCCTTGTTTTGACGACCGTGAAGTTTTCCAGACTTTGATTTCAATTGACCGTTTAGGCCCCAAGAAAGCATTGGCGATCCTCTCACAGTTCGGTCCCAAGGAGTTGCAGGATATTGTCTTTCGTGAAGATGTGAAAACTCTTTCCATTGTCCCGGGTATCGGGCCGAAATCTGCTCGTCAGATTTTGTGGAGTCTTAAAGATAAAATGGATAAGCTCAGTTCAGCGACTATCCGTTCCGGCGGCTGTCCGGTTTCCGGGGATAGAAGTGAATTTCTCGATGCTCTTTCCGGCCTTCGCAATCTGGGCTATGCGGATGATGAAGTCAGAACGTTCCTTAAAGACATTTTCGAGGAAGAACCTGATCTTGACGCAGCAGGGGCTATCCGTGTGGCTCTTAAGAAAATTTCACAAAAAAACAAATAGTTTAGGCGTATGAACGAAAGTAATCTTCCAGACGATCATATTAGGCCGCAAAGGCTCTCAGATTTTATCGGACAGGAAGACCTGCGCCATAATCTTGATGTTTTTATTCAGGCTGCCCGTGGACGCGGGACCGCTATGGATCATGCTCTTTTTTACGGGAATCCAGGTCTCGGTAAAACTACGCTGGCCCGTATTATTTCTTCCGAACTGGGCGTTAACCTTGTTTCCACTTCCGGTCCGGTAATCGAAAGAAGTGGTGATCTCGCCGCTATTCTTACCAATCTTTCCAGAAACGACATACTTTTTATTGATGAAATTCATCGTGTTCCTTCTTCGGTAGAAGAGGTTCTCTATCCTGCGATGGAAGATTTTACTCTTGATCTTATTATCGGACAGGGGCCTGCAGCCCGTACGGTGAAGATTGATCTTGAACCGTTCACTCTGGTCGGGGCGACAACGCGTCTAGGGCTTCTCACATCTCCGCTCCGCGACAGGTTCGGGTGTATTTTCAGATTGGAGTTTTATTCTCCTGAAGAATTAGCTCAGATCGTTGTTCGCGCGGCACGAATTTTTGACCTTGAAGTTACTGACGAAGGCGCGCTTATGATCGGCAGACGGTCGCGCGGCACACCGCGTATTGCAAACCGTCTTTTGCGAAGGGTGCGCGATTATGCAACAGTTCATGGAGATGGTACTGTTAACGCCGAAATTGCTGACATGGCTCTTGATAGGCTGGAAGTTGATCCGCAAGGGCTTGATCAGATGGACCGCAAGATTCTTTCTGTATTAATAGACCAGTTCGGCGGCGGACCTGTCGGCGTTAAAACTATTGCGGTTGCCTGTTCGGAAGAAGTCAGAACTATCGAAGAAATCTATGAACCCTACCTTATACAATGCGGCTTTTTAAAGCGGACATCCCGCGGTCGTGTTGCTACAGCAAAAGCTTATCAGCATCTGCAACTTAACTCTGGTTCAACAAGACTATTCTAAATAAATTTAGTGCGTTGATTGATTTATATTTTTTGCTTTTAATCATTCGGAACAAGTTGAATTGTGTTGGCATAACTCTTTGGTCGGGGTATTGTGCGCTCACTCCTTTTAATTTTTTGTACTTTTGCCGGATCACAGGAGGGTGGATGTGTCTGTCAGGTTTAAATTAATCACTACGCTTACGGCTATTCTGGTCGTATCTTTTATCTCTGTATCTATTTTCAATTATAATGTTTCCCGCAATTCAGCGCGTAATGAAATACTCAATTCCGCCTTGCCGCTTACCCGTGATAATATTTATTCGGAACTGCAGTCAGGTCTCATGCGTCCTCTCTTTGTATCCTCTCTGATGGCCAATGATATTTTTTTAAAAGACTGGGCAAATGCCGGAGAGAAAAATGTCATGCAGCTAATGAGATATCTTTATGAAATCAAAAATAAGTATGGCTTTTTTACAGCATTTTTTGTTTCAGCTACGACTGGAGATTATTTTTATTACGATGGAGTATTAAAAACAGTATCGCCGAAAGACAGTCACGACGTATGGTATTATGATTTTATTAATTCCGGAAAAGAATATGACTTTGATGTTGATACAAATGAGGCTGCAAATAATGTTTTAACTGTTTTTATAAATCACAGGGTTAACGACAAAGACGGAAAGCTGATTGGAGTCACCGGTGTCGGTCTCAAAATGGATCAGGTTGCAAATCTGCTTAAAACATTTGCAGTTAAATATTCTAAAGAGATTTTTTTGATTGACCCTCAGGGTTTTATTCAAGTTCATCCCGACAAGAAGCTTATTGGAAATATTAATATTAAAAATATACCGGGTTTTAAGAACATTGCTGACGATGTTCTTGCAATGAATCGGACCAGTTCCTCAATGTTTAAATATAAAGTTGATGGTGAATCTGTTCATCTCACTGCACGGTTTATTCCGGAATTCAACTGGTTTTTAATTGTTGAACAAAAAGAAAATGCAGCGATGATGGCAGCCCGTAATAACTTCATCAGGACTTTAGGTAGCGGAGCTCTTGTAACGCTGCTGATAATAATTTTATCAATAATTACAATTAATCATTTTCAGAGCAGGCTGGAAGCACAGGCAAATACCGATCCGCTTACAGGTGTTGCCAATCGCCGATCATTTGAAAAAAGAATTGATGCTGCTATGAATTCTCAGTTGAAGACCGGTCGTCCTTTTTCGCTTGTTCTTATGGATTTAGACGGATTCAAAGTGATTAATGATACTTGTGGACATAATGAAGGTGATAGGCTGTTAAAAGAGATCTCAAAAGTTATTAATTCCAGTATTCGTGAAAACGACTTCTGTGCACGGTGGGGCGGTGATGAATTCATAGTTCTGGTGAGCGGAGACCTTGCGCAGGCCACGCTTATTGCCGAGCGGATTAGAAATTCTATTGAACGGACTATTGTCTGTGAAGATGTCGCTCAAGCAATATCTTTCGAAATGCAAGTTACCGTCAGTTGCGGGATTACTCAGTATTTGACAGGTGATACACTTGATTCTCTTACTTCCAGAGCTGACAAGGCCATGTATGAATCTAAGGAATTAGGGAAGAATAAAGTTGTTGTAAGCTGATAATTAAAGTTGATGATAATATGTATAAGTTAAAAAATGAAGGCCGCCGGGACAGAGATCCGGCGGCCTTCGTTTCTTGCCCTGTGAAATAGGAGGTAGGGAAGAAATCTTTTAACGTATGTAGAATATCTTTATATGGTGTGAGTGAGGATATCTATAGAAGGATGCTTGAAGCCGGTTTTGCACTAATTCTATACTTTTAAGATTCAGAATAATTTATTTTTGGCTGTAATATACTGTATTTATGATGTTTTTACTTAGTACACACTGAGGAAAGTAATCGCCTAAAATAATCAAATAAGAAAATTACTTAATTTTATAGTTAAATAACAATCATATATAATACGGTTATATCTTAAGTATGCTTGATCGGGCATAATTAATTAAAGCTAAAGGAAGAGTAAGCGTTTGCGTGGTGAATTGGCAGAATCTATTTATCTAAGTTGCCTAAAAGTTCAAATTCAATCAACATCCGGAACTATTTTACAGACATAGTCTACTAGAATATCGAATAGATCTTTATTGCGATTGTTAAATCTGAATTCAAGTTCTTTAAGATATAGCGGGAATCGGTGCGGGGATATTCCTTTATACCGTTTGAATCTGTCGCGGGCAAATTCCCAGAATTCGCCGCCGGATCTTTCAATTTCCGGAGTCACAGCAGGATATTTACGGATATAATCCAGTGGAAGGGAATCATCTCCGCAAAGGATGAGAGCGTTGTATTTTTGATACCTGTCTGTATGAATGATACTTCCATGACGTACTAATTTGAGATGGAAATTATGATTGAAGTGAAAAACTGATTCTGCTGTAATGTTTTGCATAAGATCAATAAACACCCAGCCGTTTTTTTCGAGTACTCCGAATACAGGTATAGGCTCTGAGCCTGTTTTAGTGGGAATCCCTGTTAGCTTTCTATTCTTTAAGTGTTTGTGAAGTCCTGTTTCAGGACCGAGAAGCTGAACTGCATCAATTGCCTGCGCTAAAATTGAAAATCTCAGGGAAGATACAGCCTTGTAGGCTGCGTTATAGGAAATTCCGAGATCCTGAGAAATATAGTGAGCGGTGTTATCGTCTGCAAAAAGCCGGATGAGCCGTATCCACTCAGTGCAGGACAACCCTCCGTTGTTGATCCACCTTCCGCTGAAATCCTGAAATGTATATTTGCAGGAAGCGCAGCGGTAGCGGCTGCCGTTTAAAGTATAGAGTTTGTTTTCTCTACAGCGTGGGCAAAAGGTTTTTCGCTCGCCGAAGCAGTTTGCAATAAGGAATTTTTTAGCCTCTTCTTCGGAAGAGATAAGCTTTTCAAATTGTGCAGTGCTGTCATCCATATGAATTATCTTCCCATGCCGGTTAACCGCCGATGGATGACATCTGAGTTTCACACACGCCGTTATTTTCACGGCGGGTTTGTAAAATATTATATCCTAAAGGCTTATCGTGTGTTGCTGCCACAAGTACGCGCTTTACAGTTTCATCAGTTAATTTGGGGTTTCTAAGTATCTCGCGAAGTTTGTAAGTTTTGTCGGAGAAAAGGCATGTTCTGAGATGTCCATCCGAAGTGATGCGGAGTCTGTTGCATGTACCGCAAAAATGAGAGCTGACTGGAGATATGACCCCTAAGCGTCCTTTTCCGCCTTCAATGGAAAACATTTTAGCCGGTCCGTGGCTTTCTGCTGATCTTTTAACCGGATTTAAAACGGCATACTGACTTGCCTGTTGAATAATTTCCTCAGCACTCCAGAATACTTCGCTAGACCATCTTGTATCTTCGCCCATGGGCATAAATTCAATAAATCTTAAATCAATCGGATTTTCTTTTACGAATTTCAAGAATGATTCCAGTTCGTGATCATTAATTCCTTTCATTGCAACGGCATTAATTTTAACGCGTATTCCAGCGGAAAGGCAGGCTGAAATAGAATTCAGCACAGCATTTAAATAATCATGTCCTGTGATTTTTTCGAACGTTTCGCTGTTAAGAGTGTCCAGAGAAATATTCAGTCTGCTGATACCGATTTTTTTTAGATCTTTTACATATGGTTCAATAAGAGTGCCGTTGGTTGTAATCCGCAGGTCCATATCAGCGTGATGTTGTAAAATAGATGCAACAAAATCCATGAAACCGCGGCGGACAAACGGTTCACCACCAGTTAGACGAAGCTTTGAAATATTAAGAGTGGCGGCCAGATTCACCAGCCTGAGCATTTCTTCATACCGCAGGATATTGGGGTGCGGGGTGAAGGTGAAGTCTTTAGTCATGCAGTATTTGCATCTTAAATTACATCTGTCAGTTACGCTGAGCCTCAGGTAGCTGACACTTCTTCCAAGTTTGTCGGTAAGTGTCATGTTAAAATCCCCATGCTGATAATGTTCCGCGATTGTATCCTTCTTCAACTGCTAAGAAATCAAGTGATAGCGATTCGAGGTCATCAAGTGTCGGTATGGAGACTTTATCCATTTCTCTGAAATCTATGGTTTTAATGTAATTCTTACAATTGTCGCAGACTTCAACGCGATATCCAGGTTCATCTTCAACCGTGAAAAATTTAATTTCTTTAGAGTCGGCTTCGTCACAGTAGGCACAAGCCAGTCTGCGCACTCTGTACTCAGTGTGGCAAAATGAGCAGTTTGCGTATCTGAACCCCTGTTTATGACGCAGAGCGTGGATGAAAGGAATACTGCCGCACACGGGGCAATTTCCATGCTGTCTGGCTGGAGGAGGGCTGACTTCGATTTCCAGATCAACGCTGGTAGGCGTTTGAACTTCCGCTTTTTCAATTTCAGGCAAATGGGCGGCAATGTTTCTGGCTACAACTCTTATCGACGGAGTGATCGCTGATTGAACAAGAAAATTTAAAGTGCGCGGAGCCTCGGGAGTATTTTCGCCCCATTTGGCAAAGAAGATGTCATCACCTTCAAGATATGCGGAAAATACTTTTTTAAGTTCCAATTCTCCATTTTCTATTTTGCTGGAAATTAACTTTGTCGCATCTGAAATCGGGCCTGAGAAATTTAAAAGCAGGTCGGAAAATTTTGAGAATAATTGCGCGGCCTGTTCGTAGTCATATGGAAAGTCCGCTCTGGCAAGTAACGGGCGTCCCTGAATATTTTCATTAGCAGGAGCAAGAGAAGCTTGTTCTGGAATGGTCGGCGCGGCATGTAGTTCTGCTTCCAGTTGGATTTTTGCAACTTTTGAAATGAGTTCAACAAGTTCTGCGGGAAGAAATTTCTTTTTGCCTAACTCTTTTATTTTTTTATCTAATTGAAGCTGTGCCTTAGTATAATCAAAAGTCATAATCTTCTCCCGCTCGTTACTCTATTTGAAGTCATAAAATTTATTAATTATTACGCTTGATTTTGCACTAATGGGGTAAGCTTTCTGAAATAAAGCTGCATGATCGTGTCAATTGCTTTCGTTTTAGCACTAACGTTTAACTCTTTTTATCTCGCCGTCAACAGCAATATCATCAAATTTGTAATAAAGTGTTTTGGTGGTCTGTTTTAAGGATCAGCTGATAGAAAAATGGAAAAACAGTAAGAGTAATTGTGTGGCAAATGACATAATAAAAAAAGATGAAGGAAACGGTCATATTAATGAGTTAAAGGCCTTCAATCCGGCCCTCATCATTATAGACCCAGAAACCGGTATCACTGATGTTGCCGATTAAAGTGATGCCGATTTTTCTTGCCAGCTCAACTGAAAAACTGGTTGCAACAGCGGTTGAAGCAAGAATAGGGACCCCTATGCGAACGGCTTTAAGCAGAATCTCAGAAGCGACTCTTCCTGTTGAAACAATAATTTTACCATTGGTAGAGACTTCTTCAAAAAAGCACTGTCCGACAATCATATCAATGGCATTGTGTCTGCCGATATCTTCCCTGAAATAGAGCATTTCAGTCGGTGTGCAAAGCGATGAGTTGTGGCATCCTCTGGTCTTTGCGTAGAGAGTTGATCTTTCATGCAACGTGCGTGCGTGTTGCAGTATCTGCTCCGGAGTCACCTTGAGGTCGGACTGGATGGTTTTCTTTGAAATGGTGGAAACATTGCGCCCGAAATTAGTACCTTTTCCGCAGCCTGAAGTAATTGAATATTCAAGAACGCGTCCTTCCCATGGATCATTATTTGTTGTAATGTCAGCTATTATTCTGTCATCACTTTCTATCATTTTAATGTCGGTTATCTGATCTCGCGTTGAAATATACGCATCGGACTTAAGGAAGCCTATTGCAAGATATTTAGGATACTTAGCGGTGGTAAGCAGGGTTACTACTTCTCTCCCGTTAAGGTTTATGGTCAACGGAATTTCAAGGATACTTTTAATATTTTTATTTTTAAATGAATTATTTGAGTATTCTTTAACCGTAAAATCATGACTGTCTTTTACCATGTTTCCGCCTATATATGTTTTAGGTAATGTAGATGAAATTTTGTGCACAGGGCAAGCTTCTCTTTTCTGCTTCAAGTTTTGCACTGGAGTTAAGGTTTAGTATTCGTTCAATAAATAATTGAAACAAGCGGGGTCAAATTAGTAGTATAAATATGCTTAAGTTGACATACTGCGCGGATTCTGTTCTAGGATGTAAAGAGAATTTGTTTTTAATGGTAATTGTTTTGGCTGATTTGATTTAAACTGTACTCAACGACCTAAATTTTTCACTTTGGAGGGAAAATGAAAAAGATTAATGTAATATTTTTGACTTTTGCACTTGTTGCAATGCTTGTTTCACCAGGACTGGTAAAAGCAGAAGAAGTTTTAATGATGGCTACCACAACCAGTACCGATAATACCGGACTTCTGGATGAGATTGCTCCTAAGTTCCAGAAAGATACCGGCATTGAATTGCGCTGGACCGCTGTCGGAACCGGTAAAGCCCTCAAAATGGGCGAAAACTGTGATGTTGATGTGCTTTTAGTTCATGCTCCTGCTGCTGAACAGAAATATGTGGATTCAGGTGCACTCAAAGATCGCAAAGAAGTCATGTATAATGACTTTGTAATCATAGGACCTGCTTCCGATCCAGCAGGTGTTAAAGGAATGAAAGTCGTTGATGCTATGAAGACTATTGCAGCTAAGAAAGCAGTCTTTGTAAGCCGCGGTGATAATTCCGGAACCAACAAAAAGGAAATTTCTCTTTGGAAGGTAGCAGGCATGGCTGTTCCTGATAAAGAAGCTTGGTATGTTCAGACAGGACAGGGCATGATCAAAAGTATCAACATTGCCGAAGAACGCGATGGATACACAATGACTGACCGTGGAACTTACATTAAGTACGAAGCTACCAAGAAGGGTTCTCCTGATCTGAAAGTTCTGGTTGAAGGTGATAAGACCTTATTCAATCAGTACAGTGTTCTTGCTGTAAATCCTGAAAAATGCAAAAACGCTAAATATGAACTTGCAACTAAATTTTCTGACTGGCTTACTTCCCCTAAAGCTCAGAAAGATATTGCAGACTTCAAACTTCTCGGCAAAAAATTATTTATTCCTAATGCAAAATAGTTTTAAGTTGTCACTATAATGTTGAAAGAAAAGGGGATGCATCTGCGTCCCCTTTTTTTGTACAAGGGTAACTAAATGGACTTTATCACAACCGGTTTTCTTCAGGCATTTGTACTCCTCTTCGGCGGTGACCCCGAAACATATTCAGCAATATTAACCACCATCTCTGTTTCGACTCTTTCTATTATGGCAAGCCTGATAATAGGCGCGCCGCTCGGTTTTATGCTTGGCTATCACGATTTTCTCGGAAAGAAATTTTTGAGGACTGTAGCTGATTCACTGCTCTCGTTTCCTACTGTTGTTATTGGTCTTCTTGTTTACGCATTACTTTCCCGCCGAGGCCCTTTAGGGGAGATGGATCTTCTCTTTACTATTCCGGGTATTGCTGCGGGACAGGCTCTTTTGGGTATTCCCATTGTGACCGCAATGATGGCTACAGCTGTTGAAAATCTTGATCAGCGATTAAAAAATACATTGCTTACTTTAGGAGCAGGGCGCAGTCAGATTTTGCGAACAACTCTTTGGGAAGCCCGCTATAGTCTTGTACTTGCCGTTGCTGCTGCATACGGGAGAATCGTTTCGGAAATAGGTATTTCCATGATGATCGGTGGAAATATTAAATGGCATACAAGAACCATTACAACTGCAATTGCTTTGGAAACAGGCAAGGGCGAATTTGCAATGGGTATTGCGCTCGGGCTTGTCTTAATGATTATAGCCTTCGGAGTTAATTTTTCCATGTCAGGTATTAAAAAGAGGGCTGGTAAGTGAGTGATATCCTATACAAACTATCTAATATAACTCAAAGCTACAGCGGTAAAATAGTTCTTGAACTTGATAGCTTTACCATTCCTAAAGGTGCAATAATCGGTCTGGCCGGACATAACGGCAGTGGCAAGAGCACTCTTATGCGAATTTTGGCTTTTCTTGAGAGTCCATCTTCGGGTGAGATCATTTTTGATGATAAAAAAATTGAAACGCTGGAAACTTCACTTCGTCGCGAAGTCACTTTGCTTACTCAGGAACCTTACCTCCTGAAAAGGACTGTTGCTGGTAACGTTGCCTACGGTCTCGAGCTCAGAGGAGCGAAAAATATTGATAATAAGGTTCGAGAATCTTTAAATCTTGTCGGTCTTGAACCGGATTCTTTTATGCCCCGGCAATGGTTTGAACTTTCCGGCGGTGAGGCGCAGAGAGTTGCTCTTGCAGCACGGCTTGCGCTTAATCCGAAGGTTCTGCTCCTTGATGAACCGACAGCCAGTCTAGACCGGGAAAGCACACTGCTGATACATGACGCTGCGGTAAAGGTTCGCGAAAAATGCGGGACAACTCTTGTGATTGTCAGTCATGATTATCTTTGGCTGGATGATGTTTCTGATACGATTTTTACTTTTGCGCAGGGTCATCTTGAATATTAACACGAATTAATAAGCGTGGTGTATTCTTGGACTGCATGTTTTTTATAACGGTTAGTTTATGGAATTAAAAACGACTCTTTCGATACAAGATGAAATGTGATGGTTATATTTTTCAAGTGGATTTAGACAACTGAAATTGTTAATATGGTCCAATTATCCATTATGAATAAGTAGGAGTACTTATGGCAAAATGTAAATCTGTATTGAAAAAGAAAAATGATCGTGAAAGCCTTAATGCCGATATCTGTGATCACGTGGTATTTTCGCTCAGTAAGGATATAGAGAATGCTACTGAACGGGATATGGGAAGGGCCCTCGCATTGTCATTGCGTGACCGTCTTGTTGAGAGAATGCTGGAAACTCGTGACCGTTACCGCGAGACGAAAGCTAAGCGTATGTATTATTTTTCCATTGAGTATCTGCTGGGTCGCTGCCTTGGTAACTCCTTGTGTAATATGGAAATGCTTTCAGAGTGTGAGGATATGTTTAAAGACCTCGGGTTTGATTTAGATGAAGTCCGTGAAAGCGAGCGTGACCCTGCGCTTGGAAATGGCGGCCTTGGTAGATTGGCCGCTTGTTTTTTAGATTCTTTAGCCACACTTGATATGCCCGGGTGCGGGTACGGTATCCATTATGAATATGGACTTTTCAGGCAGTCAATTCAGGACGGCTACCAGAAAGAATTAGCCGATTACTGGATGGCTGACGGTATGCCGCTTGAAATAATCCGTCCTGATCAGGCTGTTCTTATTCCGTTATACGGCAGAGTTGAAAACAGTATTCTGCCTAATGGTGAATATTTGCCAATGTGGTTGGACTGGGAAGATATTGTAGGTGTTCCGTATGACATTCCAATCGTGGGCTATGGCGGGAAAACTGTAAATTATCTCAGATTGTTTGCTGCGCGGGCTTCGCAGAATTTTGATATGGAAATTTTTAATAGCGGTGATTACATTCGTGCTGTCCAGCGCAAGATTGAATCAGAAATGGTTTCAAAGGTTTTATATCCAAGTGAATCAGTTTCTTTCGGTAAAGAATTACGTCTTGTTCAGGAATATTTTCTGGTTGCGTGCGGCTTAAGGGATATAACCCGTCGGTTCTCAGCTCAAAACAAGAATTTTGAAGAATTTTCAGATTATGTAGCCATTCAGCTAAATGATACTCATCCGGCTTTGACTGTTGTAGAGTTGATGCGTTTTCTGGTGGATGAGAAACGCATTGAGTGGGGACGGGCGTGGAAGATTACTCAGGCAACCTGTGCATATACAAACCATACTTTGTTACCTGAAGCTCTGGAATGCTGGTCGGTAGATCTGCTTGAAAAAGTCCTGCCGCGTCATTTACAGCTTATATATGAAATTAACAGTCGTTTTTTGGATGGGATTAAGAAAAAATATTCGGAAGATATTGAGAAAATCAGGCGCATGTCGCTCATTGAGGAAGGGGGCAAGAAAGAAGTCCGTATGGCAAATCTTGCTGTTATAGGTTCTCATTCCGTTAACGGGGTTTCAGAGCTTCATTCTGAACTCGTAAAGCGCAGGCTTTTCCCTGATTTTTATGAAATGAATCCTGAGAAATTCAATAATAAAACAAATGGTGTTACCCCGAGACGCTGGCTGCTTAAATCAAACCGCCCGCTCGCTAAGTTGTTAACTGATTGTGCGGGGGACAAGTGGATTACTGATCTCAGTGAACTTAAGAAAATTGAAAAATACGCAACAGATTCAGAATTCAGGGATAAATTTGTTGCAGCTAAGCGTGAAAATAAAATTATCCTTTCAAATTTTATAAGAAGCACTTTGGATATCGATGTTTCACCTGATTCTCTTTTTGATATCCATGCAAAACGTATTCATGAATATAAGCGGCAACTACTGAATGTTTTACATATCATCCATATGTATCTGGAAATGGTTGATCATGGGCGGGAACCGCTTTGTGCCCGAACTTTTATTTTTGCAGGAAAGGCCGCACCCGGATACTGGGAAGCGAAGCAGATAATTAAGCTTATCCATAGTGTCGGCGGTGTCATAAATAAGGACAAAAGGGTCAAGGGGCTGATTAAAGTGGCCTTTACCCCTGACTATCGAGTTTCCCTTGCAGAAAAAATTATTCCGGCATGTGATCTCAGTGAGCAGATTTCAACAGCAGGGACTGAAGCATCAGGCACAGGCAATATGAAATTTGCTATAAATGGCGCCTTGACTATCGGGACTCTAGACGGGGCGAACATTGAAATGCGGGAAGAGGTCGGGGAGGATAATTTCTATTTATTCGGCCTTAGACAGGATGAGGTCGAAAACCTTTTAACGACCCGTTCATATCATCCGCGCGAGATTTATGAAAGTTCTGCTGAAGTAAGAGAAGTCCTTGACGCATTGTACTCAAACAGATTCTCTCCGAAAGATCCCGGTCTGTTCAACTGGATAGTGGATAAACTGCTTGCTGATAATGAACAGTATCTGCATCTGGCTGACTTTGCTGAGTACATAGAGGTCCAAAAAACAGTCGGACTGGAATACTCTGATCCTGTTCTTTGGAATAAGAAAGCTATCCTTAACACTGCCCGCATGGGTAAATTCTCAACTGATAGAACTATGCGGGAATATGCTGAAGATATCTGGAATATTAAAGCTCTTAAAAATTTAGAATAGGACTTTATCTGTTATAATTCATGTACTCACTGCGAAGGAGCTTCGAGAAGAATCTCTTTCGCAGTTATTTTTTAGGAATGTTCTTTTGAAGATGCTTGCTTTCTAATACTTTGAACATATAGTATTAGTTCACCAATTAAAATCGGAGAATATGAAATGAGTGTATTAGTTGAGCTTACAATTTTCCCGACGGATAAAGGCATCAGCGTCAGCCCATATGTAGCACGTGTTGTTGAAATACTTCGCGCAAGCGGTTTATCTTGCAACCTTGGACCGATGGGGACCAATATAGAAGGTGAATGGGATGACATTATGGCTGCTGTTACCAGATGTTACCGGGCATTAGCAGAAGATTGCGACCGCATATATATAGTTATGAAGGCCGATTGCAGAAAAGGTGCTGAAAACAGAATGGAAGGTAAAATAAAATCCGTTGAAGCAAAGTTGTAGCTTTTAAAAATTTTAATAATGAAATGTCGAAACTAAAATGTTGCAAACCGGAGATGGTGATGCATTTAGGTATAAAAAAAGTAAACGGGGTATTGTCGCTCTTGGTTGTTTTGATGCTTTCCGGATGTGCTCATCTTGATGTTTCACATTTGAACCGAAAGCCGTGGCAACTTGAGATTCAAAAATCTGTATCAATGGAATTTATGGATTTTGACTATCAGGTAATTCCGCGCACTGACAGCTTCGGAGTACGCGGTACAGCCTTTATCAAAAAAGCAAATGTTCCTGTATGGGCGCAGTGGGTTGGCGAACTTTGGATTCAGGGATATTTAAGCGATGAGGACGGAACTGTTCTTGCGCAGGGAATGCAGGTTTTTTCCCCGGCAAAGCTTGAGAACGGTGTCGGAGTTCCGTTTGATTTTGAATTGAAGCCTGATCAGCTGGACTTAGGTCCTCTGTTCATTTCTTTCGGTTACAGGCTGGTACTCCTCAAAGATAAGCATGACACCGTAAACCCGCCGTTTATGGCTATTGAAAGAGCTGTCATAAAGTAGCTGACAGATTTTACAATGCTATAAGTTCAATATTGCCCCATGCTCCTATTTTAGAGTCATATTGAACGAAAACTCCATCCAGACCGTATTTTGCCCCGGATTTTGTCAAACTTTCTGACAGGGTCCGGGCTTTTTCTATGACAATCGGAACATCAGCAGGGGACTTCAGCAAATTGGCAAGTGCTGTTGCCGCTGCATCTGCAAGCCGTCCGTCTTGAGATCTGACAGTTACAAGATCACCGCTGCCGAGGCTTAAAGAATGCCCTATTGTTCCGGATGACGAGCATACCGATACGGGGAATTCATTCGACTTGATGACTAAACCTATTTTCGAGCCGGATTCCGGATCGGAAAGCAGTGCAACTCTGCGTGTAACGGTTGAGTGCATGTATATATCCCCGCCGTTCTCGACCAGTATATTTTCACTTACCGGTTTCAGGCGCGTCGCAACTTCCTGCGCAACGGCCCCTGCAACCGCGGCCATCGGTCCCACATTACAAAGTTTGGCTGCTTCGGCCATAGCTGTTATTATGGGATCAGCATCCTTAGGGACATCAACAGGTGTAAGACTTGTTCCAAACTGCGGATTCAGAAATATGTGGGCTTTGATTACAGAACGTACTTCATGGATAATTGCAGCAACTTCTGCACGCAAATCTTTTTGAGCCGTGACAAAAAGGTCTGTCTGCTCAACCACCACCTGAAAAGAAGTTTCATTTTGAGATGGTGTAACATTTTTTCTGTAATTTCTAGCGGAATCAGTGTGCTTTTTTCTGGTCAAAGTAATCCCGTAGGTTAATCAGAAAACAGGTTGTTGATTTGTCTAAAAGTTGTTGAAGCAGTCAGGCCGAGTTGCAGTAAACACAATTCAGCCTGACTGTGGTGCAGTCAAAAAGCTTAGAATCCTAGGTCTTCATTGATAAGGACAACGTGGATACGTCCTTTCGGCGAAGATTTTTCAGTGATGCCCCATACTGAACAGATTCTTTCAGGGGAGCTGCAATCGGCGCATGTGCCGGTGACGGCGCAAGGAGTTTTTCTTTTAAGCCTCATGGCATTAACCGGAGCCACATATTCTTTGATGCGGCGTGTTGCTGCTTCAAGGTCTCCGCAAATTTTATTTCTGCCGACAAGGACGATGACATTTTTCGGTCCGAATGCCATTGCTGCGACTCTGTTGCCTGTACCGTCGAGGTTTACCAGTTCTCCCTCATTGGTCACAGCATTTGCGCTTGTGATGAACAGATCGCTTAAAAGAGACTGTCTGCGGCGTTCAATTCTTTCTTCAGGAGCAGGCTTCATATCGTAAGTATCAATTACTTTGACATTTTTAAGCTGTTTAATCTGACCGAAAAGACCTGAGTCCACAACAGTCATAGAACCGCCGAAACTTATAGACTTAGGTGACAGCTGAGGGATAATTTTATCAAGAACAAGGGCTGCTGCGGCGTGGGAGCTGTTTGCAACATGGGTTGTAAAACCGTTGTCATCAAGAACTTCTTTAAGTTCTCCGAGGCGAATGTTCCAAAAATTTTGTATAGGGCTCATTAACTTTCTCCTTAAATTATTTTAGCATTTATAGATTTAACTGCCGGATTTAGGTTTACTGAATCATTTTTTAAATTATGCTTAACAAATCGGCATAACGAAGAACATAATCATTATGAAACGATTAGCCATACTCCTCAATAGATTTTCATGAAAAAATTGATAAAATCAAATTCATAGTGTATCTAAGCAGTAATAGACTTTGACAGAACGGCAAACATCAGGGTATGCGGTCTTGTTTTCACTTCGAAGAACATAGATTATTCAAAGTGATATTAAAAGGTTTTCGCGGTGACCCAGTTTTAAAAACATTTCTTGACGATGTCCCCCGTAGGGGATATATGTTCCCGTTCCTCGTGACCGGAATTATCCCGGCTTAATCAAGAAAATAATTTTTGGAGAAATAGAACAATGAAAAGAACTTATCAGCCTAGCAAAATCAGAAGAAAAAGAACCCACGGTTTTCTCGTTCGTTCACGCACTAAAAGCGGTCGTGCTATGATTGCAAGACGTCGTGCTAAAGGACGCAAAAGATTATCTGTTTAAATTGGACTAAGGAGCATCGTCTCCTTAGAAAGCCTGATTTCGATCACTGCTATGAGCAGGGAAAGAAACACTACACGAGAAATTTCATATTATTCGTGTTATGCCATGGTAGCGGCCCCGGCGGGGTTCGTTTGGGCCTTACCGTGAGCAGGAAAAAAGGGCCTGCTGTTGTCAGGAATCGTATCAAAAGAGTGATACGTGAATTCTTCAGGCTCTATCAAAATCAAATCCAGATCCGTGCTGACATAATTTTTGTGCCGAAGCGCGCTTTGGATGGCAAGAAAATAACTCTTGGTCTTGCTGAAAAAGAACTGATTCCGGTGATAGACAAGCTTAATAAGATTGTTGTCAGCCCGGAACAGCAATGAGAAATCAGGGAATGCGGACTCTGTTTCTTTATCTTATACGCTTTTATCAGAAGTTTATTTCCCCGTTGTTTCCGGGGTGCTGCCGTTTTCATCCTACCTGTTCGCAATATGCCATAGAGGCGATTTCCCTTCATGGAGTGATCAAAGGAGGGATGTATACTTTGTGGCGTCTGATGCGTTGTCATCCGCTATGCAAGGGCGGACATGATCCTGTCCCAGCCCCAAAAAATCTACCACCGCGCAGTCTCGACCTTAATTTAAAGGTCAAATGAGTGAGAAATTAAAAATGGAAAATAAACGCGTTATCTTGGCGGTTGCCTTATCTTTTGTAGTACTTCTTGGCTGGCAATTTCTTTTCCCGACTCAGCCGCAACAACCTGTTCCTGTTCAGACACAACAATCAGTTGAAAAGCAAGAGGCCGTAAAAGGTCCTGTTTCAAACCAATTTCCTGACCCGATGACCACAAGTGCAATAGTTTCTGCAAAAGGAACTAAGCTGAAAGTGGAAACACCTCTCTATTCCGCTGTGATCAATTCACAGGGCGGACTTCTTGAGAATTTTAAACTTAAACTTTATAAAGAGACAATCGAAGCAAATTCACCTGATGTGGATATGGTCGGCGCTAATGCTCTTGATAAAGCTCCTATGGGAATTATTCTTAACGGAATACCCACATGGACTCGCGGAGTCTGGGGTTACGAAGGGGATAATTTGTCTCTTAACGGCGATAAAATCGGGACCCTCGTATTTCGCGGAGAAGTAGAAGGGTTCAGAATTGAACGCCGACTTACATTTCATGCAGACAACTATCTGATTGATGAAGATGTTCGTATTCTTAATGAGTCTAATCCGAGCGGTCAGGGCAGAGTTGCCTTTACCACAGCGACTAAGAGCCTCAGTGCAGACGGTGACCGCTACAATCCTACACGCATTTCATGGTATGGAACTGATGGTCTTAAAACAGAGAGCGACCGTGAAGATCTTCAAAAGACCGGAATTGAAGTCACTGGAGACTTGAACTGGGGAGCTATCGATTCTAACTTCTTTATTCTTGCTCTTCTGCCTGAAGCCAAAGACGTTACTGTAAAAGGTAAAGTGCAGGATGATATTTTCAGAGTAGCCGCTGAGCATACGGTTTCTTTAGATAAAGGAATTGAACGCAAACTGGCTTGTTCTTATTTCTTCGGTCCGATGGATCCGAATTATATGAACAAGGTTTCTGGGAACCTTGCAGCAGCAATTGATTTCGGCTGGTTTGATATTATTGCAAAACCGCTGACAATCGCGCTTGAATGGTTTAACCAGTATGTACATAACTACGGTATTTCCATTATCCTGTTGACGATTGCTATTAAGCTCCTTTTCTGGCCGCTGTCACAGAAAAGTTATAAGTCTATGGAACAGATGAAGCGTTTGCAGCCGATGGTAGCAAAACTTCGTGAAAAATATGGTGACGATAAAGAAAGACTCAATAAAGAGTCTATGCAGCTCTACAAGACATATAATGTCAATCCGGCCGGCGGGTGTTTACCGATGGTGCTGCAGATTCCTGTATTCTTCGGTTTGTATAAGGCTCTGTTGGGGACAGTTGCACTTAGACATGCCGATTTTATTACTCATTTCCCTTTTACTGATATCATTTGGCTTGCCGACCTTTCGGCTAAAGACCCACTTTACATCACTCCTATCGTGATGGGTGCTACCATGTTCCTTCAGCAGAAAATGACACCTTCAGCAGGTGATCCTACTCAGCAGAAAATCATGATGCTTTTGCCCTTAGTGTTCACGTTTATGTTCCTCAACTTCCCGGCAGGGCTTGTTGTTTACTGGTTAGTGAATAACGTACTTTCAATAGCCCAGCAGTGGATTATTACTCGCAAAGTAAAATAAAGGGCGTACGACTGAATTGTTAGAGTGATGAATACTATTAGGAGACAGAATGAGCGAATTCAAAGAATTCCAAGGGAAGAATCTGGACGAGGCAATTAATACAGCCTGTGATTACTTCAATCTGAATCGCGATAAGCTTGAAATTGAAATACTCAGCGGCGGATCTACCGGAGTTTTCGGACTGGTAGGAAAAAAGAACGCCAAAGTTAAAGCCCGTCCCAGAGGCGGAGAAACAAAAGCTTTACTTAATAGCGAGACTAAGCCCGAAAAGACTCAGTCAGTTAAATATGAAAAACCGGTTGAGCGTCCTGTAGAAAGAAAGCCTGCACCGGAAGAAAAGAAGATTCAGCAGGAAGTTGCTGCTGTAAAAGAAGAATCAGCTATCGCGCCACGCGCAGAAGTGGAAACTCCTGCAGTAAAAAGAGAATCTGTTGTTGCTGTCAGAGAAAAAGCAGCTGTTCCAGCTGTTTCTGAGTCCAAAGTTAAAGCAGAAGTTAAAGCAGAAGATGATGCTGTTGATGATGGAATGGATGAGGACATTGAAAATGAAAACTTCAGAGAACGTCGCAGCATTATGGAAGCTGATCCTGAAGATATCGCAGCAGCAGTTCGTGAAGCTCTTGAAAGGATGATTGAACCCATTGTTCAGCAGCCTCCGAAGCTTGAAATTGAAGTCGGTGCAGACAGAGTCAACGTACTTGTTGACGATGAAGAAAACTCCGGTCTTATTATAGGTCGTGAAGGTCAGACTCTTTCCTCATTGCAGTATCTTTGCAACAGGATGGTTTCTAAGAAGCTTCAGACTTCAGTTCGTGTTCAGATTGATACAGGTGACTATCGCGATCGTCAGGATGAAAAACTCCGTCAGCTCGCATGGCATCTTGCTGATAAAGCTATGCATACCGGAAGGGTGCAGAGCACTAAGCCTTTAAGTTCTTATCACCGCAGAGTCGTTCATATGGCTTTGCAGGAAGATAAGCATGTTAATACTCGCAGTAAGGGCGATGGTCCTATGAAGCGTGTGCTGATTCTGCCGCGTCGCAGCCGGAACACCGGTGGCCGTGTTGGCGAACGCACTGAAAGTACCGACCGTCCGGAACGCAGCGAAGGATATACTTCTCAGCCTGCTGACCGCTATAACAGTCGCGGACCAGCTCGTAGTGATGACCGCGGACCTGCTCGCAGTGATGCCCGCGGCCCAGCCCGTAGCGATGACCGCGGACCAGCACGCAGCTATGATCGTGGCCCAGCCCGCAGCAGCGAGCGTGGCCCTGCCCGTAGCGATGACCGCGGCCCAGCTCGCAGCAGTGAGCGTGGACCAGCACGCAGCGGCGAACGTGGACCTGCTCGCGCACCTGAACGCGGTACCCCGCGTACAGATGGTCGCAATGAAGGTTACGCAAGCCGTAATCGCTCTGAAGGATATGCCGGAAGCGGACGTGATGAAAACTTCGGTAATCGTCCTCCTCAGGATGAAAACTTCGGTAATCGCGCCCCGCGTGACGAAAACTTCGGCAACCGTGCACCGCAGAACGAAAGTTTCGGTAATCGCGCACCGAGACCAAGCAACACACGTAATACTGGACGTACCGGCGCAAACAGTGCTGATACTACCGATGGTTACAACGACGATCGTTACAACCGCTATTAGACACCAGTTCACGAGCGGTGAATACAGACTTTAAGATAACCCCGTGGACATTGTTCACGGGGTTAATTTTTTAATCTGTTAATGGAGACTTAATATGTCAGTCAGTTCTTCCGGCACTATTGCTGCTATTGCTACTCCTCCAGGTGAAGGTGGAGTGGGAATTATCCGTGTAAGCGGCGAAAATGCGCTATCTATTGCAAAAACTATTTTTAAATCCTCTAAAGATTCTTTTTCAGGGTTTAAGCCATACACAATGCATTATGGCTATGTGCTGGATGAAAACGGTCTGGAACTGGACGATGTTCTAGCTGTTTTCATGCCCGGACCGAATTCATATACCGGTGACGATACCGTTGAGTTTAACTGCCATGGCGGCAGAGCTATTCTGGGTGCGGTTCTCGGTGAAATTTTGTCACGGGGAGCGGTCCTCGCACGTCCGGGGGAATTCACCTTAAGAGCTTTTTTGAATGGTAAAATGGATCTTACGCAGGCTGAAGCTGTTGCGGAAATGATTCATGCTCCATCTAAGGGAGCCGTCCAGCTAGCACGTGTAAAACTTTCAGGAGTGCTTGGAAACCGTATTGAAGAACTTCGCGGCAGGCTGGAAGTGCTCCGTACTCATTTATGCGTGGCTGTTGATTTTCCGGATGATGAACTTGAGTGCTTGCCACTTGAGGAGATGATGACGGAAGTAACCGATGCTGTAAAAAATATTTCTGAAATTCTTGCAGGCGTTGAACGCACCCGTGCGTGGCGCGAGGGCGGGCTTGCTGTTCTTTCCGGTAAAGTAAATGCCGGAAAATCGAGCCTCCTAAACGCATTGCTTGGCCGTAACCGTGCTATTGTTACCGATATTCCGGGTACAACCAGAGATTTTATTGAAGAAACTCTCAGTTTAGACGGCCTTCAAGTGCGAGTGGTCGATACTGCCGGACTGCGTGAAACGACTGATAAAGTTGAACAGGCCGGTCTTGATATGGGTAAAGAACTTGCGCAGCAGGCTGATCTGGTCCTTTTAATTATTGACGGCTCCAAACCGTTTGACCTTTCTGATATTGATCCTGAATTCTCAGCGCAAAGCGGCAAATGTATAGCTGTAATCAATAAGATCGACCTTGTGCAATCAATTCCATCTCCATCAGAAGTAATGCTTGGTGCAGGGTATGAAGTTGTTGAGATATCTGCCAAAAAGGGACAGGGTATTGACCAGCTTGCTTCAACTATCCGGGAGCATATCCTGTCTGGTTCCGGCGAACCTGACCCTGATGAACTTGTGCCTAACTCAAGGCAGGCTGCAACACTGCGAAGAGCTTTAGCTGAACTTGACGGGCTTGTTGAAGATATTAAAATGACAATCCCTTATGATTTACTCGGAGTCCGTTTGGAATCGGCTTGTTCCGCCTTATCTGAAATAACAGGTGAAATTACTCCTCAAGAAGTTCTTGATTCAATTTTCAGTAAATTCTGCGTTGGAAAATAAAATGAAAAATAAGATTGTTGATATGCGCGCTGTTACATGCGGTCTTGTTCCTGCAATAGTTGCAGAACTGGATGGAACATCAGCTCCTGTTGTTGATTTTCATATCAGAATGGGAATCCGCGAAGAAATAATGAGCGGTTTCGGTTCAGGCGGTAATTGGGATATCGAGATAATTCCTGATCTCGGTTATGATCTTTTAAGATTTACCCGCAAGCATAACAGCGTTGTTTCCACCCTTAATGTTGTCGAGTATTAAGTGATTTTTAGGTAATCTTGGTATGTTTTAAACGTATTCGGGCAGTTTTTTTCACACTCTTTATTTTGCAGTAAAGATATTAAATCTTCAAGCGTATCAACATCTGAGTGTTCCGGTAGAACGTATGGCTCTAGTTTGGCTGATTTAAATTTTTGCATTGTTTGTTCAAAAACATGCGGAGTGCTCCAGCATATGTTTGTGAATGGAATCTCGGTCAATGTCTCAGCCTGAAATCCTATAAGGTAATATCCTCCGTCTTTTGCCGGACCGATGCATGCCGGATATTTACCAAGAACGGCTAAACCTTTTTTAATTGTTGAAGTTGAAAGATCCGGCAAATCACTTCCAATTAAAACACATTTATCGTAACCAAGCTTAAATGCATCGATAAATGCGTTTAGCATCCGCTTTCCTAAATCCTTTCCCCGTTGCGGGATCAGCCTTCTATTTCCAAGCCATTTATTATATTCTGACGCTGGTTCTTCCGGGTCAAAAAAGATTAAAGTTTCAATTTCGCTCTTATCAACTCTTGCAAGTAAATCCTCAACAAAAGCCGCGTAAAAAAGTGCCGCCTGTGTATTGCCGACATCTTTTCCAAGCCTTGTTTTGACCTTGCCAGCTATCGGTAACTTTACGAATATCAGCAGAGCCTTATTCAATTTTCAGCTCCATTATCAGAATACATTTTTTTAAGAGTAACCGGACTTAATCCGCATAAATGAAGTATTCTAAGCAGCCAGTTGCGCAAAAAACATTTAACCTTTCCTGTTTTTTGGTACCGACGGGCAGAGGTTATTACTGATTCTTTGAGTATAACAATTTCAAGCCGCTTTTTTTTAATATTTCTGAAAAACTCAACGTCTTCCATAATGGGAATCAACGGGAAACATCCTAGTTTGAAAAATGTTTCTTTTTTAATAAAAGGAGCTTGATCTCCGTACGGAACACGTTCTATTCGTGAACGAATGTTTCCTACATATGCGATCAGCCGCATGATTCTGGAATAGTCGTCAAAACTGAGATTGAATGCTCCGGCTGAGGAACTTGGAACATCTAATGCTTCGCGGATAAGTGTGCCGGAATTTGGAGGCAATATTGTATCTGCGTGCAGAAACATCAGTATTCCACCTGTAGCAACGCCGGCTCCTGTGTTCATTTGAGACGCGCGTCCTGACTTTGCTGAAATTTTGATTATGGTTTTATCTTTGATGAATTTATTCGTTGATTGACTTGGCGATCCGTCTACGACAATAATTTCGCATCCGGTTCCCAAGTTTGATCTAACGTTATTTATGCAAGTATTTATAGTTGCTTGTTCATTGAATACGGGGATAATAACGGATATTGGTGTATGGATAGACATGAAGTATGTTTATACTCTTTAACCGACAGAATAAAGAGGAGATGAGTATGTCTGAAAAGATGAAGCCCAGAAAGGGTTTTTCCAGTGATGAAGGTGTAATCGAAGAAGTATTACGGAAAGGGGAAGTTCTCCATCTGGCCTTAAAGGACACGGACGGTGTGTATTCTGTTCCTGTGAATTATGGTTTTAAACGCGGAGCAATATACATTCATTCTTCTAAAACCGGACGCAAAATATCTGCGCTGGCTTTAGGTGATGAAGTCGGCTTCAGCGTACTTGCTTCGCATGAGGTTAAGCCGCATGAAAAACCATGCAAGTGGGGATGCTCATTCAGCTCTGTAGTCGGATGCGGAGTCCCGCGCATTCTTGAAGATCGTGAAAAAATAGCTGCCCTTAATTTGATTATGAAGCAGTACAGTGATGAAAAATGGGAAATAGAACCAGCCGCTGCAAGTGCCATAGAAGTTGTTGAAATAATGATTACAACAGCTACTGCGCGGATAGTGGATAGGGAATAAACTCCGACTGAGAATATTCCCTTCCGTAAATTGTGGCAGCTGATCTGCTCAACCTGCCCATGCAAACTGGCTTTCTTCTTCCAAGCGAGCCTGACAGGATATGCAGAGGCGCGCAGTAGGATTGGCCTTGATTCTGGCGAGTCCAACTTCCTGTCCGCAATCATCACAGATGCCGAAATCGTAATGGTCGACTCTGGCAAGAGTTTCTTCGGTTTCTTTAATAAGCTTGCTTTCACGTAAATGAAGAGCAAGGTTGATTTTCTGTTCACTTAAACGTGAAGCATACTCATTGTCATCAGCACAAGTTTCAACGACCGTTTCACGACTTTCTGACCTTGCGATGAGTTCGGCAAGATTCTGTTCAAGATGTTTTCTGATGAGAGCCCGTTGAGTCGAATTCATGATTTTCTCCATGTAATGTTGGAATCATTTATTGGTTTTTGGACTATGGGGCTTATACATTTGACGATCTTCCTTTAAATCGCGAGACCGTGACGGTTTTGAGTCATATTGGTGTCATTTTTTTAGTGCAGACTGTTTTGAGATTAATGGAGAATATTTATGGCTTTATATTCAAGAGATTACGCAGAATATTGGGAAGATAAAGGTTCATTAAAAAACTTTTCAACTCCTGTTAAATTTACAGAATTTAAGAAATATGTTTCCAGCGATGCGGATATTTTGGATGTGGGATGCGGCTACGGACGCGTCATGAAGACTCTTTTTGAGGAAGGTTTTAAAAATATAAAGGGTGTTGAACCTTCTGCCGCCTTGCGTCAAAGGCTGCTTAAAGAGGGGGGAGAGTTTGAAGTTAAGCCGTTAGAAGATGGGATAATACCTTATAAAGACGGATCCGTTGACGCAGTTCTTCTCGTTGCTGTTCTCACCTGCATACCGGAAAATAAAGATCAGGATCAGCTTATGAGTGAGGTTTACCGCGTGCTTAAACCGAGCGGAGTTCTGTATATTAATGACTTTTTACTCAATACAGATGAGCGCAATATTGAGAGATATAACCGCTGTCAAAAGCAGCATGGTACATACGGAATCTTTGAAATTGAGGGCGGAGGAATCCTGCGCCATTTTTCAGAAGAGCGCATTAAAGAACTGCTAGGTTCATTTGATGAACTTGAGCATGAAAAGGTTGTTTACACGACAATGAACGGTAACCGTTCCAACGGATTTTATTACATAGGCCGTAAATAGTCAGTTTGCTGTTTTTATTACTTAATAATTTAATCTATCCTGCTGGTGCGTCCGAAAAGTTCTGTCATTTCCCCCAGACGTTCCCGTATCAGTTGTGTAAGCTGCCCCGGGACCAGTTTCCAGCCCCAGTTGCCGTTGGCTTCTCCGGGGATGTTCATGCGTGCTTCTCCGCCCAGATTAAGCAAGTCCTGAGTCTGGAAAATACACAGGCAGGCTACGCTGGACATTAAAAGCCTGATGAGTTCCCATGAAATTTTGGATTCGTCTATCCAGTCATGTCCAAGATACGACAACATATTTTTGCGGCTTACT
Source organism: Desulfovibrio gilichinskyi (assembly GCF_900177375.1). Lineage (NCBI taxonomy): Bacteria > Pseudomonadati > Thermodesulfobacteriota > Desulfovibrionia > Desulfovibrionales > Desulfovibrionaceae > Maridesulfovibrio > Maridesulfovibrio gilichinskyi. The sequence continues at coordinate 535,227 of NZ_FWZU01000002.1, forward strand.
TCATCAGCATCCTGATTGAACCATCCTCGGTTTGTGTTATTATCATGAGTACCGGTATATACGACGGAATTTCGTTTATGATTGTGGAGAGCATCTGCACAGATACCGATATTTTTCCCGAAAGAAAATTGCAGAATGCTCATGCCGGGAAATTGAAAACGGTCCCTGAGATATGCAACATCAGGAGTTATATGCCCAAGATCTTCGGCTATAATGCGTAGACATCCGGTACCGCAGGTAGCTATTTCGAAAAGCTTATGCCCGGGAGCTGGAACCCAGTATCCTTCAATCGCTGATTCTGCTTCGGCCGGAACTTCCCAGTATGCTGAAAACCCTCTGAAATGATCAAGTCTGGCCCAGTTATATAAGCCTAGATTATGGTTAAGCCTGCTGACCCACCAGCCGAAACCTTCTTGCTCGAGAATTTCCCAGTTATAAACCGGATTTCCCCAGAGTTGTCCTGTTTTACTGAAATAATCAGGCGGAACACCTGCCACGCAATATGAATTACCGTTTTCATCAAGTTTGAAAATTCTGCGGTTGGCCCAGACATCAGAGCTGTCGTGAGTGACGTATATCGGGATATCTCCGATAAGTTCAACTCCGATTTCAGCAAGATGATCGCGAAGCTGCCCCCATTGCCGGAAAAAAATCCACTGGCAGAATTTAACAAATAATATTTCCCGCGCCAGCAATTCTCCCCAATAGTGCAGACTTTCTTCTGTTCGATCTCTTATATCTTGCGGCCATTTCGTCCATCTTTCACCGTTTAAATGAAGCTTAAGCGACGTAAATAGTGCAAAATCGTTAAGCCAGTGCATGTTATCAAGTAAAAACTGGGTAAACACATGGTCATCGAGTAAATTATTGGCAACTCGCGAGAAAGCCATACGGAGAAGTGTTTCTTTTGCAAGGGCAGCCGCATCAAAGTCAGCTTTATCTGAGTCCGGAAGAGCAAAATTATTTATTTCTTCATCGTCAAGCAATCCATATTCAACCATAAGTTCGGGGCTTATTAATATGGTGTTGGCGGCAAATGCTGAAAATCCTGAATAAGGTGAATTGCAAAGCTCACTCGATGTAGGAGTTATGGGCAGAACCTGCCAGAATCTCTGGCCTGCTTCCGCCAGAAAATCTGCAAATTCATAAGCCGCAGGGCCGATATCTCCGACTCCGAATCTTGACGGTAATGATGTGAAATGGAGAAGTATTCCGCTGGAACGTTTCATCATGAGCTCCTTATGCTGACCAAAAACGATATAATAATATATCTCAGAGCATGGTAAGGATGTCCAGCTACTTTGTTTTGAGCAAAGAAATAAAATCAGGTCATATATTCAATGGGGTATGAAAATATACTGCAAAAGATTGCGCGGCTAGTTCCAGCGGTGTGGTGGTTGATAAAATTTTATCTAGAGGAACACCGTATCCTCCGAAGGCTCTCGCGCCGCTGTAAAGTTTAAGTGTCCATGGTCCGGTCGGTAGATATGACTCAAGTTTTTCAGTGATTGCAACCTTATTGAAATTAAAAATGACAACCGCATACCTTCCATCCGAAGTTGAAGGATTTCGAAGCATCAGGATAACTCCTGGCTTAATTTCCTGAACCTGACACCTGTTGTGACACGGTTCTTTCAGTGCCGGGTGTTCTTTTCTTAAAAGTAACATTTTTTTATAGAACGCAAGCATGGCTCTGCCCTGTTCAGAATCCTTTTTATTCCAGTCCAGTTGACTGGTAGTGAAAGCCGATTCATCGCTGGGATCAAGCTGTTTCTCTTGGGAAAATTTCAGTTCATGGTAGTGTTTGTCTAAGGTTTCATTTAAACTTGGGGCTGTGGAATAGTCCGAAAAATAATTGAATGGAGCTGTTTCTCCGTATTCTTCTCCCATGAAAAGTAACGGAGTGTATGGAGAGAGAAGTACGGCTCCGGCGCTCAGTTTAGCAGCTTCAAATCCTGCTTTTTTGATTGTTCTGCATTCTTCTCCCGTGCAGATAGTTTGCTCATGATTTTGGGAGTAGATGACTAACTTGCTGCCTGAAAACTCTTGAGTATTGCAGCCATGGATTCTTTTCCGATAATCAGAAAATTCTCCGCGATATGCAAAGCCGTATTGCATGGCCGAGACCATTTTTTCAGGATATCGATAGTCACGGAAAACTCCGTTTATATCCCCTGTTATTCTGTAGTGCAGGGCGTGGTGGAAATCTTCATCCCATAAAGCATCAAAGCCGTATCCACCCTTGTCATTAGGCTGTATAGAGCGAGTGGAGTTGTGATGGTCATTAATTATTAAAACACATTTTCTGTTATTTTCTTTTTCAAAAGATCTAATGCGAGTGGAAAGCTCTTCCAGAAAATGGATCGGACTTTGATCATAGATTGTTTCAGCATTATTTATGCGCAGTCCGTCGATGTGAAAGTCGCGCAGCCATGACAGAGCACATTGGATATAAAATTCGCGAACACCGAAACTGTATTGCTCATCAAAATTAATGGCTTTTCCGTGTGTTGTTGTGTGTATGTCACAAAAGAATGAATCGAAGGCTGAACTTAAGCTTTTTACAATATTATGCTGGCAGAATTCTACAACTAAAATTACCGCTATACCGCGATCATGGCTTGCCTTAACTAAAGCTTTAAATTCATCCGGTGTCCCGTAACCATTGTGTACTGCATAAGGAAAAACAGTTTTATTACCCCAGCCGCGGTGACCTGCAAACTGTGCAACTGGCAGAAGTTCCAATGTGTTTATTCCAAGTTCAGACAGATAATCCAGCTTGGAAATAAGAGCGCGTAGCGTTCCTTCCTTGGTGAAAGTTCCGACATGGGCTTCGTAAATAATCATTTCGTTTATCGGCAGGCCGGAAAAATTGTCTCCTTCCCAGTCAAATTTATGATGATCAAAGACAGTTGAGTAGGTATTTATTCCTTCAGGCTGCCATAACGATGCCGGGTCGGGGATTTTTTTTGAAGCATTAAGCAGAAATGAGTATGATGTGTCCGATGTCAGATTTTTCAATGTTAATTCATGAAAACCATAGTCGGTTTGATTCATCATAAATATATGATCAGGGTCATTATTAAAATTGATTCCAACGGTTTGGACATGAGGAGCAAATAGTCTAAACATGCAATTACCATTTTCATCAAACCGTGCTCCGAAGTGTTCTTTTTCCATTCTTGCTCTCTTAAATGCGGTTTTGTTTTAAATTTCAATTTAAGTTATAGTTAAAGCAAGCTTCGTTCGGCCCGTCTTTTGCAAGTGAATGAGTACTTACAGCTCGTAACATAATGAGGAGGCAGACCATGAACAGCACTATTAAGTCAGGCGCAGTAGAAGAACATGTACAGATAGCTGAAGTTATGGCCGGTGAAAAATCAATTTTACATGAGCTTGATTTTCAAGATGTGGCCATCTCAACTGTTGCCGTGGATGCTCTTAAAAGAGCAGCTAAGGCAGTAATGGAAAAATTTCTTCCTGGTAGTCAACCCGAAAAACTCACAGAATCTCAGGCAATAGCCTTTTTTATAGACAGAGTATTCTGGGACCAGAATTCTAAGGGATTGATCCTTTGCGCTGACGTTGCCACACGTAGTTTTTGTATTCCTATTCCAAGTCATCATTGGCATATGAAAACAGACCTTGGAACTATTCAGTAAATATTTTTATAACTTATTGCAAGTAAAAATAGAATAACAGGAGGCTTAGCCTCCTTTTTTTGTAGTTATATATAGATTAATAATTTAAAAATACTAATATGCTATAATAAATGGAGGCATATTGTAAGCGGGATGTAACTATTAAGTAACACATAAAATTGCAGATTCGAGGTATTGTTTTGCGACTAAAAACAAGTAGCAAGGGAGTACCAAATGGTTAATGAGATCTGTTCCGATCTGTTTAAATTGAGGTCACCTTTCGAAGATAGATTCAGGGGGGCTCTTTTTTCAATATTAGAAAAACCATTATCAGGGCTGCTATGTCTTCCTAAGTTGAATTCAATGTATAAAAAAGTTTCTGATGAGCAATACTGGAAAGATGAGCCGGACTTTATAGGCAAGGCTCTAGATTTGCTGGGTGTTTCGTCCGAAATTTCTGAGAATGAATTAAAAAAAATTCCAAGTTCCGGTGCTGCTGTTGTTGTATCAAATCATCCTTTCGGTGTTGTTGAGGGATTAGTCTTGCTTAGAGCGCTTAAAACTGTGCGGCCTGATGTTAAAATTATGGCAAATTTCATGCTCGGACTTATTCCGGAGATGCACGAACATCTGATTTCAGTTGATCCTTTCGGTCGTAAAAAATCACATAGTGATAATATTTCCGGTTTGAAGGAAGCCGTTAAGTGGGTAAAATCCGGCGGGATGCTGGTTGTTTTTCCGGCTGGTGAAGTTTCAAACTTAAAACTTAAGGACGGAAAAGTTGAAGATTCTGCATGGAGCCCGACAATCGGCGGAATAATCAAACGTACCGGAGCCAGCGTAGTTCCTGTTTTTTTTAATGGTCGCAACAGTTTTTTATTTCAGCTGATGGGAATTATTCATCCCCACTTGCGTACCATGTTGATCCCCCGGGAAAATCTTAATAAACAATCTGATCCTGTAAAGTTTGCAGTCGGAAGTACTGTGTCAGGTGACCGTTTATCCTTGTTTGAGACAAATCAAGAGCTGATTGAGTATTTAAGATTTCGAACATACGCACTCAAATCACGCTTTAAAATTAAGAAAAAATCAAATCTTCCGGTATTTAAAAAGAAGCTTAAACCTTTGTGTGATGAAGTTTCACAGGATAGGATTATTGCGGAAGTAGGTTCGCTTTCAGCGGAAAATAAACTTGCTGAGAATAATGAGTTTACAGTCTATGAAGTTCATTCTGCAAAATGTCCTTTTATATTGCGTGAGCTTGGAAGGTTGCGCGAGAAGACATTCCGCACAGTCGGCGAAGGGACCGGAAAGCCGGTTGATGTCGACAGGTTTGATAATACGTTCATTCATCTGGTGCTTTGGAATTATAAAAATAACGAGATTGCAGGTGCATACCGTATCGCCCGCACAGATGAGCAGATTGAGCATTATGGAATGAAGGGGGTTTACAGCGATTCCTTTTTCAGATTTACGGACGGCTTTTTTAAAAGTGTAACACCTGCGCTTGAGCTCGGACGTTCGTTCATCCGGCCTGAATATCAGAAAAACTATGCGTCTCTTTTGATGCTCTGGAAAGGAATTGCCGGATATTTATCCAAGAATCCTAAGTATCGCTACTTATTCGGATGTGTCAGTATCTCGAATGATTATAAAAAAATATCACGTGAATATATGGCCGATTCACTGCTGCGTCATCATGGTAGATCTGATCTTGCCACAATGATCTCTCCGACTAAGCCTTTAAAGTTTAAAAAACTTAAATATTGGCAGAAATGTCTGCCGCAGTCGGCTTTTTCCGAACCGGATGATCTTGAAAAAGTTGTGCAGGACATTGAAGGCGGGCAGGGTATTCCTGTGCTGATTCGCCATTATTTAAAAATAGGCGGCAGGCTTGTAGGGTTCAACGTTGATCCTGATTTCGGTAATTCGCTTGACGGGCTTATTGTTGTTGATCTGCTTGAAACTTCCGAGAGAAGTCTTGCTAAGTTTATGGGTAAGGAAGAATCCAGTTGTTATCTGGATTACCACAAAGCTTTAGAAGCAGAGCAGAGTAAGATTAATGATGAAAGATTGATTACTGGGGATATTGATAGAATCGCAGTATGACAAATTATTGGTCACAAGCTTATTGAAACAGAACCTAGTCAGTATGAAAAAAGCCTCCCGCATTTTAAGTGAGAGGCTTTCTTTTTTTGCTTGAAGTCTTGCGAACTCGGCCTTGTGTGATTAGATAAGAGTCTTCAAGGCTGAGACGAAGTTATCAATATCTTGGTCTGTTGTTGCCCATGAAGTCATCCAGCGTACTTCTGATGCTGACTCATCCCATACATAGAAAGGGAATTTTTCTTGCAACTTAGGGATGACATGAGGAGGAACGATTGCAAAAACAGCATTGGCCTCCACAGGGCGGGTGATTTTTACTTCACTGACTTCTTGAACTTTGTGAGCGAGAAGAGTAGCGAGTTCGTTGGCTCTGGCGGCGTTCTCTTTCCATAGCTCATCAGTCAGCAGAGCTTTGAACTGGGCTCCTACATAACGCATTTTAGAAATCAGCTGCATGCCTTGTTTGCGGACGAATTCAAAATCCTTACCGATTTTCGAGTTGATAAAGACCGCTGCTTCGGCGCACATGCATCCATTCTTAGTGCCGCCGAAGGAGAGGACGTCAACACCGCAATCAACGGTCATTTCTTTAAATCCGGTTCCAAGGGCGACTGCTGCGTTGGAAAGTCTTGCTCCATCCATGTGGACCAGCAGTCCGTGTTTATGAGCGTAGTCGCAAATGGCTTTTATTTCAGCAAGTGTGTAAACAGTGCCTAGTTCCGTGTTTTGAGTTATTGAGATAACGGCCGGCTGACTTTGGTGTACATCTTTTCTTCCTGCCAGCAGCGGGGCGATTGATTCAACACTGAGCTTGCCGTGAACAGCTTCGGCATGGGCAATTTTTATCCCTGCAACAGCTTCGACGGCGCCGCATTCGTCAACATTTATATGTGCGGTGTCAGCGCATATGACGCTGTTCCAGCTATTTGTTATGTGTTTAAGGATCAGTGTATTGGTGGCAGTTCCGGTTGCCATGAAGAATATTTTTGCATCGCTGCCGAAATGTTTTGCAAAAAGTTCTAAAGCTGCTTCTGAAACGGGATCGTTGCCATAGGAACTCATATCGTCACTGTTAACGCTTATAATTTCCTTCATTATAGAAGGATGTACTCCCGCGTAGTTATCACTGGCAAATGCGCGCATTTAATTGTCTCCGGATGATTGATTAAGTTTTGATAGCAGAAAATAGATGTCGATTGCTGCTTAGTCAATCAGGAGCTGTGAATGAAAGCGACAGTTTGTTACAAAAATAAGTTATGTTTTTTGTTCATAATGTAATAAGTAAGATTTTGATATTATAGTGAGTGTGTATGTTTAAATTTCGTTTTAATTGCTTACTCGTTATCGAGTTTGCCGGAGGTTTTGCACTGTAATGAGCCCCGAAAAAGTTATAAGTTTTTCAAATGTAAGTTTCAGATACGGTCCTCATGACGTTATTGATGACGTCAGTTTTGATATTTTAAAGGGAGACTATCTTGCCGTGCTCGGCCCCAACGGAGGCGGCAAGACAACTATGCTTAAACTTTTGCTGGGTCTTCTAACTCCTGAAAAGGGTAGTGTGGAGGTTCTTGGCACGGTCCCGGGAAAGCATGGCGGGCAGATAGGATATATGCCGCAATATACTTCTGTTTCGAAAAGTTTTCCGATTACAGTGCGTGATGCTGTGCTTATGGGGAAAGTTTCACCCGGACTTAAAGGTGTTTTCGGCATAAAATTTGGGAAAAATGCTTCATCCGCTGTGGAAAAAGCTCTGGATCGTGTAGGGATGCTTACGCACATCAACCGGAGAGTCTCAGATCTTTCAGGAGGGCAGAAGCAACGTGTTTTTATTGCGCGTGCTATTGTTGATGAACCGCAGATTATTTTGCTTGATGAACCGACCGCAAGCATTGATCAGGCCGGTAAAAACAGTCTTTACTGCCTTCTCAGGGAACTAAATCAGGATATGACCGTTGTTATGGTAAGCCATGACATATCTGTTCTCGGTCAGGGAGTTAAGTCTGTGGCATGCGTTAATAGAAAAGTTCATATGCATGATCAACCTAAAATAACCCGCGAATTGTTAAGTGAAGCATACGGAGAAAATGAACGCGGATCGTGCCCTATTGAGCTTATTACCCATGGAGAGCTTCCGCATAGAGTGCTTGAATTCCATGACGAATCTGACCGTAAACCGGAAGGAGACTGGCATGATTGAGTCCCTCGGTTATGAATTTATGCGCAACGCTTTGATCGCAGGGTTGCTGGCTTCCATTATCTGCGGAATTATCGGCTCATTGGTGGTGGTCAACCGCGTTGTGCTTCTTGCCGGAGGAATCGCTCATGCCTCGTATGGCGGAGTGGGGCTGGCCTTTTTTCTGGGTCTTCCTATGCTTCCGGTTACTGCGGTTTTTGCCGTGTGTGCGGCTTTGCTTATGGCGCTCGTAACCATGCGGGTAAAAGAGCGGGCTGACACTTTTATCGGCGTTATGTGGGCTGGAGGGATGGCACTTGGTATTATCCTTCTCGACATCACTCCCGGCTATAATGTTGACCTAATGAGTTATCTTTTCGGAGGCATACTTGCCACTCCTAAGTCCGATCTGCTTTTGATGACTGCACTGGCTGTAATTGTGCTTTCTGTTGTTTTTGCCTGCTATAAAGGGTTTTGGGCCATGTCATTTGATGAGGATTTTGCCAGAGCCAGAGGCGTTCCGGTTACATTGCTTTATTTTATAATGCTTGCATTGATCGCTCTTAGTGTTGTGATGGTAATCCGTGTTGTCGGGCTTATTCTGGTTATTGCACTTTTGACGATTCCTCCGCAGATTGCCGAAAGCAGAACCTCATCACTGCATACAATGATGATTCTTTCAACTTTGCTCAGCATGATTTTTTGTGTGACGGGACTGCTTTTATCCTACGAGCTCAACGTTTCGTCAGGGGCAACTATCATCGGAGTAAGTGTGCTGGGATTTATTATTTCTCTTTTGGTAAATAAAATTAAAGGTCACCGTGGTGCTTGAAAATATCAGGTTTAAATTGGAAAAGCCGCCTCTCCTCATATAAAGAGGTGCGGATATTTGATTTGATACAAGTATTTTATTATTTATAAAAAAAGGCGAATTTCATTAGAAATTCGCCTTTTTTAGATTTTATAGAGTGATAAATTAAGACTGCATATTCCTGATGAGTGTCTTAATTTTTGATGCCAGTTTGGCTACCTCTGCAATGGCTTCCGCTGATTGTTCTGTCGCTTGAGCAGATTCTGCTGATATTTGATTAATCTCTTCAGTTGCTCTGTTGATTTCTTCACTTGTTGCGGACTGCTGTTCCGCGGCTGTTGCTATGCCGTGAATCTGGTCAGCGGACGCTTCAACCATATCAACTATTTCATTTAAAGCTTTTCCTGATTTGGCTACAAGGTCAGTCGATTCAACAATAGATCCGACAGCAGTATCCGTTGCCGTGATATTTGTGCGAGTGCTGGTTTGGATCGATTTAATCGCCTCGCCGACCTGTTTTGTGGCATCCATGGTTTTTTCAGCCAGCTTACGGACTTCATCCGCAACAACTGCAAATCCACGTCCTGCTTCACCTGCTCTGGCTGCTTCAATCGCTGCATTAAGTGCCAATAAGTTTGTCTGATCTGCAATGTCGGTAATAACATTCATTACAGAGCCTATCGCTTCGGTTTGAACTCCAAGCTGTTCCATGCTTGACCTAAGTTCTTCAGAATTTGTCTCAAGAGCTTTTATAGAGATAACTACCTGGCCTACTAAATTTTGTCCTTCAACCGCTTTAGCTTTAGTTACTTTTGCATTTTCGGATGCTTCACCTGCATTGCGGGCAACTTCAAGGACTGTTGAGTTCATTTCTTCCATTGCAGTTGCTGTTTCACTTGCTCTTGCCTGCTGAGTTTCAGCACCTCTGCGTGATTGCTCAACCTGTGCAGCCAGTTCTTCTGCGGCGGAGGAAAGCTGATCGGATATGCCGTCAGCTTCGCGCGCAGTTTCTGCAATTTTTTCACTCTGTGCAGTAATAGCCTGTTCGTTTTCTTTGATGGTTGTCACATCATTCATAATCATGAATGCGCCGATAAGTTTGCCATCAAGGTCATGCAACGGCGCAATGTCTATTACTGCAAAGAACTGTTTGCCGCTTTTATTTTCTGCGGATATTTCGATATTTGTCTTGTTCTGATTATTACGGATGCAATCTGCGATGGTCTCAGTAATAGTCGAATGATTCAGCAAATTATGGACGGAGGTTCCAATATACTCGTTTAGTGTTCCGGAATAGCCGAACTGATCAAGCAAGTGTTGGTTGATGAAAGTGATATTTTCATCAAGGTCTACAACTACACATGGAAGTGTTAAACCGTTTAGCAGACCACTTGAAAAACCAAGTTTGTGTTTGAGTTCTAAAACCATGCTTTTAACCGAAGCAATCGTTTCACCTACAACATCATCTGCTCCATATTCGAGATCTGAATCGTAATCGCCTTTTGATACTTTAGCCGTGAATTTTGAAAGGCTGTGCAGCGGTTTTGTCGTGTATTTAATAAGGAGCAGGAGGATAATCACTGAGACGAAAAGGGCTATAACTGCAATGACTATATTGGTAATGAAAATGTCTTTATCAACACCATGAGTCATCTCTTCTTTATTCATTATGAATGCGAAGGACCAGTTCCACGGTTTAAAGAGAGTGACGAAGGCAACTTTTTCTTTTCCATCTTTAGTATAGCGGACAAGTCCATCAGTTGCTTGTTCAAATTTGTCCCAGTAAGGTTCACCAGATAAGTTATTACCTTTCATTGTGGGATGGAGAAGTATTTCACCTTTCTTATTGAAAATGGTTGCATAACCCGTCCCACCGACATTAGCAGTGCTTACTGATTTTTCGAACGCAGGGGTTATAATTTTGCGCCCTACGAATATCACACTGACAATTTTCCCTCTAAGGTTTTGTAAAGGTTTGTAGGCAGTAATGTACCATCCGTTTACTACATATGCCATACCGTAATATGTTTTACCTTCCATTACAGCTTTATAGACTGGGCTGCTGGAAGGAATATATGTTCCTGTTGCGCGGTTTCCGTCAGTCTTTAAAACATTAGTGGAAACTCTTAAAAGTTTATCAGGTAGAACTTGAAAGACTGTAGCCGTTCCGCCTACTGTTTTTTGCAGATCGTCAACTATATCGAATGATCCGTTCATAACTATTCCACCGAATTCTAAAGAGGGAATAGTTACGTTTTCGCTTTGTTTTGTTACTTGATTAGTAATTGTTACGTTAAGAGGAGCACGTTTATTAAGTTTTGGAAATCCTAACGAAAATATTCGTTTATCCATGATATCAATGTCAGCTTTGACTTTATCAAGGATGATATCATTTTGCATTTCCATAAGAGAGTGAACGCCTTCCGCAATTGAAGCCATGGACGTTTCGCCTAATATATTCAAAGATGTCTGAACTTTGTACAGGTTGATTGTCGTCATAGATATGATGGTTGCCATAACTATTGCGACGGCTCCAAGCATCAGTTTTGCTTGAAAAGATAATTTTTTAAACACGCATAACTCCTGATCCAAGGTTATGAACTTGCATGGTATAATCTGCAATGTACTCTTTACAAATAATAGTCAAAATTATCAATTAATATATGAATTAAATTCATAGTTTGATGATAATACCAAAATTTTAATGGTTTTTAATTACTTTCATGTAATGGTCGTGATATTTTTGACAAAAGCTTAATAACGTTACTTTCCTTTTCGTTTTTTACACGCGATATTCTTGGAGCTGCTTTAGCATAATATACAATGATACTATCACCGCCGGAGAGGGCCTGCCATTGTCTGTCGGGGATGCCGGCGATTTTTTCCTGAGTCTGTCCAAGCGGGTCAATAAATTGATACCGTATAAAATGTTCGACTTTTGGGTCGGCAGAAGATTGCAACTCATGATGATTAACGCTTATTTTTTCAATCACTGTTCCTACTGTTTCACTTTCTCCAAATGCTCTGATCCGTTCAATTCTTATTTCTTGGTATGGAATAGCGTACAGGGCGCATAAGAAAAGAAATGCTCCGACAATCAGCAAGTTTTTTTTAACGGGAGAATAGTTTGGAATATAAAATATACTCATTGTTCAAAAGGTATCACCAGCGTCTTTGGTAGGCAAGTGACATGTCTAAACTTATCAGTAAAACTGATTACATAAGGTAGCAAAGTTTTATGAAAGGCGAAAAATGGAGGAGTGAACTCACTAAGTGATTCTTTTTGAAGATAAGGAGATTAATAAAATGAATTAGGATGGATTTGTTAAAACCAAGAGATTCAATAAAATAAATTTCTTGGCTGTTTTGCCTAATTTTTGGATAGGGCAATTTTTAATCCTAGCGCGATAAAGACTACACCGGAGAGAGCTTCGAGTCTTTTTTTGAATTTACTTCCGGAAATAAGCGGGCGCATTTTTCCAAGAGTCAGGGATAACGAACCAAGCCACATAACTCCCATGCAGATATGAATGCTCATAAGTAAAAAAGATTTCTCAATAATATTATCAGCAGGGGATATAAATTGCGGCAGAAGTGCAAGATAGAATACAGCTACTTTGGGGTTTAGAACATTTGTCAGAAATCCCTCGCGGACAGATGATGTAAAATTTCGTTTAGAGCCGTTGTTGATGACTTGTAATTCTTCTGAGTCAGTTCTGCTACGCCGCAGTGATTGTATTCCAAGGTAAATTATATAGAGGGCTCCGGCCATTTTGACGAATTCAAATGCAGTCGCAGAGTTCATGAGAATCATGGACAGACCGAACGCCGATGCCATCGCGTGGACAAGTAGCCCCGCGTTAACGCCAACCACGGTGCACAGCCCGTCTGATGTTGAGCGGGTCAGCGTATTGTTAACAACCAGCATTGTATCAGAGCCGGGAGTGACGGTTAAGATTGCAACAATCGGAATAAAAGCAAGAGTCAGTCCATCCATTTTATATCCCTCAACGAACACGATTATTCTGGAAAAAATTATTCTGAAATAAGGTATGGCTCCAGTTCTGAAACTGCTTCAAAAAGAAAATGGTCGATAAGCTCGCAGAACAGATGTCCGACAGCAATATGAACTTCCTGCACAATGGCTGTGTCTTTGCTTGGAATGCTTATTATGTGATCACAAATAGGAAGCATTTCACCTGAACTCATGCCGGTCATGCCGATTGTCACCATCTGTTTCCGTTTCGCTTCTTTCAATGCTCTTATCACATTCGGACTTGTGCCGGAAGTGCTGATGCCGACAAGTACGTCTCCGGGTGCTCCTAAAGCTGCAACCTGTTTTTCAAATATCATATCAAAGGAATAGTCGTTTCCAATTGACGTGAGTATTGATGAGTCGGTAGTAAGGGCAAGTCCGGGTAATGGTGGGCGTTCAAGTTTAAACCTGTTCACCAGTTCAGCTGCAAGGTGTTGACAATCAGCCGCGCTGCCGCCATTGCCACAGAATAAAATTTTCGATCCCTGAGCAAGGCGGACAGCCATGGCTCTGGATATTTCAACAACTGACTGAGCGTCCTGTTCAAAAAAGGCTTCTCTTACTTCAAGGCCGGAGCGGGCGTGATCGAGTACCTTTTGCAGAGCTGTCTGGGACATATATTTTCCTTATTGGGAGTTTGATTTTTAATCCGTATGGTGAATTCCGTTTATAGGAAATAAATCCGTGTGGCAATATGCGTGATTCGGCTTTTGTAAAACATTGATCATATATAAAGTAATTATTTATATTAGTTAACAGATCAAAACAATCTTTGCGGAGTATATACCTGTGAATAAGTTTTTATTTTTTGCATTTTTTTCACTCATTATCGGTTTTGCGGGATGTAGTTCCAAAAATATATCCGCGCCTTCTTCTGATTTGGATGCAATGATCGGCCAGATGGTTATGGTCGGATTCAGAGGGATGGAGGCCAAAGCTGACAGCTTGATTGTAAAGGATATTCGCGATGCTCGCATCGGCGGGGTCATTCTTTTCAGTAAAGACTGTGCGCTGAACAGCACTGAGCGAAATATTGCTGATTACAAACAGGTGAAAGAACTGACGGCTTCACTTCAGACTCAAGCCCGTATCCCGCTTTTTATTGCAGCGGATCAGGAAGGTGGACTGATTTGCCGATTTGCCGCCGACAGAGGTTTTCCAGCAACTTCTTCTGCTGCGGAATTAGGGAACAGCGGTGATTTGAGCGCCGCCGTTAAAGCCGGTGAAATTATAGGAAAAACTTTAAGCAAAGTCGGCGTTAATGTAGATTTTGCTCCGGTTGTGGATGTGAACCGTAATGCTGCAAACCCGGTGATAGCCGCATTGCAGCGGAGTTTTTCTGATGATCCGGCAATTGTCGCTGATTTTGCCGGAAGTTTTATCGATGGTTTGCACTCTGAAAAAGTCATTTCCTGCTTGAAACATTTTCCTGGTCACGGCAGTTCCACCGCAGACAGTCATAAAGGTTTTACCGATGTAACGGATTCGTGGTCAAACGAAGAGCTTATTCCATTTCGCAGGCTTATTAAAAGTCATAAGGTTGACATGGTCATGACAGCTCATATCTATAACAAGAACCTTGATATAAAATATCCTGCAACTCTTTCTCGTGCTGTTATCACTGGAATTTTACGCAAACAGCTTGGATTTAAGGGTGTTATTATTACTGATGATATGCAGATGCAGGCTGTGAGCGGTGAATATGGGTTTAAAGACAGTGTATTTAAAGCTGTAAATGCCGGAGCTGATATATTGTTATTTGGAAATAATCTCATATATGAACCTGGATTAGGATTTAAAGCTGTTAAAGTGCTTAAAGAACTTGTCCGTGAAGGCAGTATTTCTGAAGAGCGAATAAAACAATCATATAAGAGGATAATGAATCTTAAGAGTCGTTATCATCTAATTTAAATATTAGTTCTGTATAGTTGGCAGCATGATTGTAAATGTAGTCCCTTTTTCTTTAGAGGAATGTACACTCAGAGTTCCCTTATGATTTTGTGTAATTATAAAATATGAAACAGAAAGACCAAGCCCGGTACCATTTCCGGGCTCTTTTGTAGTATAAAACGGTTCAAAAACTCTTTTTCTGGTATCGTGGTCCATTCCAGGCCCATTGTCAGAAATAGAACATTTTATCATGTTGCCTAAATTTGAAGTTTTAATAATGATCTCAGGCGTAACCGTCATGTCATCCCAGTCAAACATTGCCTGCGCAGAGTTTCTAAGTAAGTTGAGTATGACTTGTTCAATCTCGGTTTTGGAGCAAAAAATCGGAGTCAATGATTCTGCATAATCTTTAGTTATTTTTATTTTTTTAAAATCATGCTTTTTATTAGGGTCATAGTCTTGCAGAGCTAAGGATAGAGAATTATCGATTAGATCTCTGATGTCACAGGATGCTTTGCTGAAATTGCTCTTACGGCTGAATTCGAGCATGCGCGAAACTATTTCAGCCGCGCGAACTCCAGCTTCAGTAATTCCTTCTATAATATTAATGATTTTACGGTCTTCTACATATGCGATTATCGAGTCTATATTGCATCCGGCTTTTTCTGCGGCCAGTGTATTAGGAGCAAGGTCAGGAGAGAGTCTTCTGACAATATTTTGAATGCCTTGCAGAATCCCCCCAAGCGGATTGTTAATCTCGTGGGCCATTCCTGCCGCAAGACCTCCGATGGACATCATTTTCTCTGTCTGAATCATCATTTCTTCGATTCGGGCCCGTTCTGTTGCATCATCAATTCGTATAACTGCTCCCTTAATATCTCCGCTGAGCGGGTAGATCATGATATCTTGAAATTTTTGTCCGTCCTGACCATATGGTGAGCGAATTTCTGTTTCAGGTATTCCTGTCTCGATGGCTTTTTCAATATGTGATGAGTATTTTGTAAGAGCTGGAAAAGCCTCACCTATTTTTTCCCCGAGAAGTCGGTTTGCCGCTATTGTAGATCTTTTTTCTGCATTTGAATTAAAGTGAATGATTTCTCCTTCACTGTTGACTCCGATTATCAGCGACGGCATCGAATCTATGATGTCCTTTATGTAATTTCTTGTTTGCTGCAGTTCCAGTTCAACACGTTTGCGCTCAGTTATATCAGTACCGACTGAAAGGATTTCAATCGCGTTTCCTTCGTCGTCATAAACAGGGCTGTTTGACCAGTAAAGCCATACCTTATGCCCGTCTTTACGGATATTTTGATTTATTTTGTTCGGAAAGTCCTCGGGATGTTCAAGCATTTTAAATATAAAATTTTCAAGGTCTGAGTCTCCGCTTTCAGTCGCAGTTACAATAGTTCCTATAATACTTTTTCCGAGTATTTCCTGCTGAGAGAATCCGAAAAATGACTGCGCATATTCATTAAAGAAAGTGCAATTCCCTTTCAGATCCATTCTGAGAATTATGCTGTGAGCTCTTTGAACTAAGTCTTTATATTCTTGTCTTGATTTAGAAAGATCTTTTGAATGAACCGCAACTTCATCAAGTAATTGCAATATGTTACCGGCAAAAAAAGCAGCGGTAAAAATGTACTCACGGTTTTCAATAAAAGACATTTTTTCAACTTCAGCGTTCCAGTCAACTTTCCTTATATTTTCAGCAGCATATTCTATGGCATGTAGATGAGTTAGCTTTTGAACCGGCGGCATTGATACATCGGCGAGCAGCTCTCTTATGCGGGCAAAATCTTTTTCCGTATCTGCAAGATCCCATGTTAGAAACGTAGATCTTTTAAGGATTATAATGACGGTAGTAATAGCAAGAAATATAAACAGCAAAACGCAATAAAATTCATTGGAAATGTCTTTTGCAACAATAATTGTAACTAAGCCGGCTTTATCAATTTGTCTTTCGGCTGAGGTAAATATGTGCAGTGAAGATATCATTATTCTATGCAGTTTTTCATAGTGAAGATTGTGAAGGTCCCCTGTATGGAAAATACAGTTATTGTCGTTATTAAATATGAAAAGTTCTGTTTCCTGCGGTGAGACCGGGATTAGATCTTCAGAATTGAGTTCCAAAATTATAAAAGAATTATCGAGCCGTTTGACCAAATAGAGTTGGGTTTTGTCTTGTCCGTTTCCTGAGAATAAAGAGGATTGTCCGGGGGCATAGTCTTTAATTTTATTAAATAAAAAAGAATCTGATATATCTGGATTTTCTACAGGATAAGGTCTGCTGTTGAAGATCTCTCCTTGCGTTGAAACTCTGAGTATAGAGGTTATACCATAATCAAGAGAATTCTTCGACTGCATTATCTTTTCAATGAAATCAATTCTATTAGAGAAGTATGTTCCCCATGTGTCAGCTTTTTCATTTATTTCGTTATTAATCATCCAAGAGAAAAGCATAAGTGAAAGTAATAAGCCCATAATGGAAATTATAAGTAAAAAGGAAAGGTAATTGCGTATGCGTTTGCTGAGCGTATGTATGCTTCTGATTTTCATTATGCTGAAACTGTTTAGTTTTTTAAAATATTAGAAGAAGTGTCGGTTAAAAGATCCTGTTACCCCTACTTATGCAAGTTCAATTTCTTTTTACAGGTAGATCATCAAACTGCACCTTGTAAAGATTTTCTTGCGGTGTATCAATGTAACTGCTTTGATTAATTGTGTTTTAATAAACTGCAACATTCCTCTGCTTTTTAAGTCCAATATCCGCATTCGTCCGCTTAAGGGAGGAATCTTTTTCCGTTTCAAACGGGCAGAAGTTTCCGCATCTGTGCCTTATACCCCATTTCTTAAGTATTATTCATTTTTATATATGTCTAAAAATGCAATCTAAACAAAATGTTAAGGTTGTATAAATCTAGAATTGTTAAATTAATCTTTCTTTAGGCATGACCATTGCAATGGCTTTTGCAGATAAGAGTTTCAATCAACTGACAAAGGAGAAAGTTCGAAAAAAGAACGGCGTTAAAGTGGGCATGATTGAGCAATAAGTCGGATGAAGATTCTCGGAGGTTGGTAATGTGCGGACACGTTCGCATAGAGATATTTCCCATGTGGGACATGTGAGAATCAACACCGTTTAAGGCTATGCCTGCGAAGAGTCGCGGATTCATAAAGGATTCCCGCGCATTTGTGGAAAGATCAGACGGACACCTGCGTGAGTCCGATTGCAGGTAGTGCTAAGTGATGTCCTCTAAGCGACGTTGGTTTTTGCCGGACTTGGTAGCCGCTGGCTACGACAGTCTAACTGTTCCGGAGGGTATTGTATGAAGTAAATTCGAAGTAATTTATTTAAGTTTGTCAACTAGTTAGAAGCTCGAAGTGGATGGAACCACTTAGGCGTACTTTCTGAAATAATTCAAGGAGGAATTATTATGTCGCTCGTAATTAATCACAATTTGATGGCAATGAATGCTAACCGTAACCTTGGTAGTGCTTACAACAGTCTTGGTGTATCAACCCGCAGACTGTCTTCAGGTCTCCGTGTCGGAACAGCAGCAGATGACGCAGCCGGTCTCGCAATTCGCGAACTTATGCGTGCTGATGTTAAGACTTTGAACCAGGGTATTCGTAACGCTAACGATGCTATCTCCATGATCCAGACCGCTGACGGCGCTCTCGGTGTCATTGATGAAAAGTTGATCCGCATGAAGGAACTTGCAACTCAGGCAGCTACCGGTACTTATAACTCTGACCAGCGTCTTATCATCGACTCTGAATATCAGGCAATGGCTTCAGAAATTACCCGTATCGCTAATGCAACTGACTTCAACGGAATTCATCTTCTTAACGGTAACTTGTCAGGTGCGAACTCCGCTCATAATGGTAACGGACTTACCTCTACCGGTCCTGTCAAGGTCCATTTCGGTTCAGGTAACGATAGTGCTGAAGACTATTACTACGTATCTATCAATACTTCTACCGCTTCTGCCCTTGGTGTCGGACTTGCAGCTAATAACTCAATCTCCACACAGGCTCTGGCTCAGGCGTCTCTTGATAAGTTGAATAATGCGATCATATCCAAGGATAAGATCCGTGCAAATCTAGGTGCTCTCCAGAACAGACTGGAAAACACTATTACCAACCTCTCGGTTCAGGCAGAAAACGTTCAGGCTTCAGAGTCACGCATCTCTGATGTCGACGTTGCGACTGAAATGACTGAGTTCACTAAGAACCAGATCTTAACTCAGGCCGCAGTGGCAATGCTCGGACAGGCTAACGGTATGCCTAGAATGGCAATGCAGCTCATTGGTGGCTAACATCAGTGAGTGATTAACTCAGAAGGGGAGGTCCGCTTACGCGGGCTTCCCTTTTCGTATTTCTATTGTTACTTTTTTAACAATCCGCTGAATATATAGTCTTGCAGTCTTTTAGACGTTTACTTTTTTGCAATTTTGACCTAATAACGACCTCTAAATCCGGCCTTGCCGGGTTAAAGATGTCCGTTTACTACAACTAATCATATTCAGAAGAGTGTTTATTTTACACTTCTATGCGTACAAAAAAACGGCATCATGCGCAAACGGCGTATTTGGTGTAACTTTTTTGAAACTGACTTGATCTTCTTGCCGGGAAATCCCGCTAAATATTCTTTTTCAAGCAGCCCTTCATTTTGTTGCCCGCATATTATCAGCTCTGACGTGATTCGCAGTGCTTCATCTCTTCTCTTTCTGCGTATTGCGTCGTAGCACATCCACTTGTATGGCTTTGAACTTAAGCTGTGTACCGACCAAAGGAGATCGTTTTGTCTAAAAGAACAGTATATTACATTGAAGGTGATGGTATTGGTCCTGAAGTTTGGGGACCAACACGTCCTATTATTAACGCTGCGCTGGAAAAAGCATATGCCGGTGCTAATACTTTAGAATGGAAAGAGCTGCTCGCCGGAGAAAAAGCTTTCAAAGAAACTGGCGAGTATTTGCCGCAGACAACTCTTGATACGCTTAAAACAGCTGATTTAGCTATGAAAGGCCCCCTTCAGACTCCAGTCGGAAAAGGTTTCCGTTCATTAAATGTTACTATCCGTCAAACTTTTGATCTTTATGCCTGTATACGTCCTATCCAGTATTTCAAAGGTATTGAATCTCCTGTCAAAAGACCTGACCTTGTCGATATCGTTGTTTTCCGTGAAAATACAGAAGATGTTTATGCCGGGATTGAGTGGAGTTCTAACTCTGCAGAAGCAAAAAGAGTAATCGACTTTTTAGTCGGTGAAATGGGTGCTAAAATTGACAGTTCCGCCGGAATAGGCATTAAGCCCATCACTCCTGCTGGTTCAAAACGTCTTGTTCGCAGAGCTCTTGATTTTGCTCTTGAACATAACCGTGAGTCAGTAACTCTGGTCCATAAGGGTAATATCATGAAGTACACTGAGGGTGGATTCCGTCAGTGGGGTTATGATCTTGCTGCGGAAGATTATGTCGGAAAAGTAGTAAAAGAAGGCGAAGAAGCCACAGGTAAAGTGATACTTAATGACCGCATCGCCGATGCTATGTTTCAGGAACTGCTTATGCGCCCTGAAAAATACAGCGTTCTGGCTACAACAAACCTTAATGGTGACTATCTTTCCGATGCTCTTGCAGCTCAGGTCGGCGGTCTCGGTCTTGCTCCGGGTGTTAATATGGGTGATACTCTCGCATTTTACGAGGCGACTCACGGAACAGCACCGACTATCGCAGGTAAAGATATGGCTAACCCCGGTAGTTTGATTCTTTCCGGTGCGATGATGCTTGAACATCTCGGTTGGCATGAAGCTGCTGATTTGATTAAAAACTCTGTTGAAAAATCTTTGGCTGCTAAAAAGGTTACTGTTGACCTTTCAAGCCAGATCAGCGGAGCGACAACTGTCGGCTGTAAAGAGTTTGGTGAGATTATTCTCGCTAACCTGTAGTCACGTAGAATCGGCACATAATAAAAATGAAGCCCTCCTGATATATATCAGGAGGGCTTTTTCTATAGGTGAATGAAGGTAAAAATCTACTCTACGCTGACTTCAAGTCCTTCCTTTGTGTGCTTAAGTTCAATGTAGCAGTCAGGAGAATCTAGCGTTGTGGTTGTTATTTTTGCGGCTGTGTCCAGTCCGTTATCAGCAATGGTCCGCAGAATAAGTTTGGTATCTGAAATACCTGTTCCAAGATGAACCTTTTGACCTGGTATCAATCTGAACTGGGCAAACATTACTTTGGTATCTTTGTAGCGAAGAGATCCGGCAACTGGAAAAGTGCAGGAATTTCTTATAGTGATTGCCGCGGCTGGACCCGCTGTCAAAATTGATATGAGAGCAAAAGCTGTAATTAATAAGTTTTTCATTTTTTTCCTAATATAACAAATTTGGTATCTGGATTATCTATTAACGCGACTGTGTAAAGTCAAGTTTGCCAGATTATAAATGAGGTTATAATAGTATTAAATGAGCTAGCGCCAAGAACTTATTTTATTTCAGTTATATGTTTAACCTATTTAAATTCTTTTACATACTTTTCAAATCTGTTCATGCCTTCCTCTAAATTCTCAATTGAGTTGGCATACGAAAATCTTATGTAACCTTCGGCGCCCTGTCCGAAATCAACCCCGGGAGTCACTCCTATATGGGCTTTTTCGAGAATATCAAAAGCTAGTTTGTAAGAACTCCCTTCAAATTTTTCAGCAAAAGACTTCATATTGACCAGTATATAAAAAGCTGCGGTCGGTTCAACTTTGATATCAAATCCGATTTCGCGAAGACGTTTGAGCATAAATTTGCGGCGCTGATCGTAAATACCTTTAATGCGGTTAACATCACCCCAAGATTCGGTGAGGGCGGCTACTCCGGCCCACTGGGCCATTGAGTTCGCAGATATAAAAAAGTTCTGACAAAGTTTCTGCATTGGGCGGATGTACTTTTCAGGTGCGATTATGTAGCCGAGTCTCCATCCGGTCATGGCGAATAGTTTAGAAAAACCGTTCAGCACAAAGGCGTGATCTGTATATTCAAGAATTGAATGTTCTTGCTCGCCGTAAACTAGTCCATGGTATATTTCGTCTGAAATGATCCAAGGGCCGAGGTCCGCAATTTTTTTCATACGCTCAGGTGAAAGAACCGTACCTGTGGGGTTGGATGGTGAATTGATTAAAATCGCCTTTGTTTTTTTGTTTATGGCTTTGGCAATTTCTTCAGGGCGGAACTGAAATCCGTCTTCTTCGCTGATAGTAACTTTTACAGATTCAGCTCCGGCAAATTTTATGAAGTTGTCATAGCAGGCGTAACATGGATCGGATGTGATGACGTTGTCGCCTTGATCAAGAATAAAGGTGAAGAGTAAAAGCATGGCAGGGGAGGTGCCCTGAGTCACAATTATGCGGCCAGGGTCAACGTCAACGTTATATCTGTCTTTGTGATATTTGCTGATTGCCTGACGCAGTTCAGGAATTCCAAGGCTATGAGTATAGTGAGTTTCGCCTTTATCGAGAGCTTCACAGCAGGCTTTTTTGATACATTCAGGTGTATCAAAATCAGGCTCACCGATTTCCATGTGGATTATATTTTTACCCTCGCGTTCCATTTGCTGCGCTGCTTCCAGAACGTCCATGACTAAAAATGGTGTGATCTCACAAGCTCGTTTGGAAATACATTCCATGATAGACTCCTTATTAAACAGCTCTCAGCCGTATATGTGGTGTGATAATTATTTCAATAGCATTGCTGCATTTGTAACGCTTTATACAGCCTCATAAGGCGAAGCGCAATAAGACATCTATCAAGCTTAATTGAAATTTAAGTATAAATCTGCTGACCTCATAGATCTTGCCCATGTGCGGCTGCAGGAGTAACTAGTCCGCTACCGATTCAAACAATCAAATATTCTTAATGGTACAGCGCAAGTAATGAAAATTCTTCTTATTGATAACAACGATAGTTTTACTAATAATCTTGAACATTTGTTGGTTAATGAAATTAACCATGCTGAAGTGACTGTCGTTTCATACTCTAAAATTCTACCATGCACCGTAAAAGCTGATTGTGAACATAATAAAAAGTCATTCAATCTTGATGAATTTGACCTGATAGTAATTTCGCCAGGGCCCGGAAAACCTCAGGATTATCCCGGGTATGATTTTGTGATTGACTCTGGAAAGCCCATATTGGGCATATGTTTGGGGATGCAGATTATAAATGAACATTTCGGCGGTCAGACTTCCCGCCTGACTGGCTGTTTTCATGGCAGAGCTGAGGATATTGATTTTAACGGTTTAAACATAGCCGTAGCCAGATATCATTCCCTATATTGTAATGTCGTCGGGCAAGGGGTGGAAGTGGTTGCCGCAAACAGTTGTGGAGTGCCTATGGCTATCATTCATAATAAGCGTCCATTGCTGGCTTATCAATTTCATCCTGAATCATTTTTAACAAAGCAAGCTGGAGTTTTTATTGGCTACGCCCTCAATTTTTTCGGAATTAATTAACTTTGACAGGTTCCGGGAAATAGCACTTCATTTTGTAAGAGAACAGAATGCAGATGTTCTTTTGACTTCTCCGGGATTTGGACATTGCGGGCGAAGTTTTATCGGGATTTTGCCTGACGAAGAGTTTATTCTTACTGATGAATTAATAGTCGAAACTCTTGAGCATGAAGTTAAAGCTTTCGCTTTTTCAGATAGCAAACCCAGTATAGGGTATGTCAGTTATGACTGCGGTCAGGTTTTGCGATCAGTTAAAACTATAAAACATACACAATATCCGTTTGTTCATCTTAAAAAGTACAAGGCTGTGCTTGTTCATGATGAAGTAGACGGAAGCGTTAAATGTTTGTGCGATGATAATTCCTTTATTGCTTTTATTACTGAGCAGGCACTGAGCGCAGGTCAGATTACTGATATTGAATTGCCGGGTTTTTCTGATCACGCAGTAACCATGTCACTTGATAAAAAAGGGTATGAGGACGGAGTTCGCAAAACTCTTGAACACATCCGCGATGGTCTTACATATCAGCTTAACTTGTCTACAATGTTCCGTATTAAGGATGTGGATATTGATCCTGTACTATGGTTCTTCACTCTTAATAAGAAATTTCCTGCCCCATACTATGCTATGTTTAAAAGTAGTGAAGATTTGATAATTTCCACTTCACCGGAATTATTTTTACGTGTTGAAAATGGTCATGTGCTGTCTGAGCCTATTAAGGGAACTCTTCATTTTGAGGAATATTCAGCTGAGCTTGAAAAAGAGTTAACTTCGTCACCGAAGGAAGATGCTGAATTATCCATGATTGTCGATTTGGTCAGAAATGATATTTCTTCTGATTGTAAATATGGTTCAGTTAAAGTTGAAGATCACAAATCGGTGTTTGCGGTTGATAATCTGCTCCAGATGTTCAGCCGTGTTCGCGGAGAACTTGCCGAAGGACGTGATTGTCTGGATTTATTTTTTAATGCTTTTCCGGGCGGGTCTATCACTGGTTGCCCCAAGAAGAGTTCTATGGAGCTGATTGAAAAACTTGAGCCTCATAGCCGCGGTCCTTTTTGTGGAAGTATCGTTTTGATTGAAGGCTCGCAGAATATGATTTCATCAATTGCAATCAGAACTGCTGTTTACAATCTGAAAGATAAGAATCTCACCTATTGGGCAGGAAGTGGTATTGTAATAGATTCTGACCCTGAAGATGAATACTTAGAAACGCTTGCCAAAGCCGGAAAGATTTTACATCCACAAAAGCATATCTCGGAGGACTCGTGATTTATTATAGAAACGGGAAGTTTGTAGAAGATTTAGTAGATATGGACCTGTCGCAACCTGCTTTTAGAACAGGATACGGTTTTTTTGAAACTATAGCTTGGAACGGGAGAAAAGCGTGTCATCTTGATCTACATCTTAAACGTGCACGAGTAAGTCTAAAAGAATTCAGCGTCTTTGAAGAATCAATAGATTATGAGAAAATTATTTCAGAGGTCATTGAGGCTAATGCGCTTACAGGGCGTTTTGCACGAGTAAATATCTTTTTCCCTGTAGAGAAAAGTAAAACGTTTCCTATTATTACAGCCGTCTTATTTGAACATGATCCTGAGAGAATATGGTCGCTTATGGTAGCAAAAGATATTTTTCTGACAGGACTTATGCGCCATAAAACAATGAACAGAATGGATTATCTGTATGCGTGGCAGACTGCTCATGAGTCAGGATTTGATGATGCGGTGTTGACTGATTTTGAAGGAAGGGTACTTGAATCATCAGTTGCTTCGCTTCTTTTTAAGAAGGGAGACATGTACATTGAACCGCAGACTTATTATAAGTTACCGGGAACTTCACAAGAGATAGCCGCTAAGCATTTAAA
Source organism: Desulfovibrio gilichinskyi (assembly GCF_900177375.1). Lineage (NCBI taxonomy): Bacteria > Pseudomonadati > Thermodesulfobacteriota > Desulfovibrionia > Desulfovibrionales > Desulfovibrionaceae > Maridesulfovibrio > Maridesulfovibrio gilichinskyi. The sequence continues at coordinate 560,251 of NZ_FWZU01000002.1, forward strand.
AATCGAATCTAAGCCGGTTTTGTTAGAATCGGTGCATGAATTTGATTATGTGTTTGCTCTAAACACACTTGGTGGAATGATTCCGGTTTCAGCTATCGGGGATGTTGTTTTTGATACTGAACATGAAACGTCCCGGAAAATTTCAGATATAATTTTAGAACTGAATTAAAGCATTTCTTAAGAATTTTAATCTGAGCCTCGAGCTAATAAGAAAAGCCCTTTTACATTATGTAAAAGGGCTTTTAATTGTTCTGTATTAAAAGAATCTGATGGAAATAAAATCTTATTTAATTAAAAATTAAACCCGACTTTTTCACGGATAATTTCCATGTTTTCTTGTGCTCTAGCACGGGCTTTTGCAGTGCCTTCAGCGAGAATCTGCCAGACGATGTCGGGGTTCTCGTCGAGTTTAGCGCGTCTTTCATGCATAGGCTCAAGGAATTTAGCCATGTTGTCAGCCAGAAGCTTTTTACAGTCAACGCAGCCCCAAGATGCATCCCGGCAGCCGGCTTCAATTTCTGCACACTTGTCTGCTCCGGTGAGCAGTTTGTGATAAGGGTACAGGTTGCAGATTTCAGGATCGCCAGGATCAGCCTTACGCAGTCTGTTGGAATCTGTGAGCATGGTCATAACTTTGGGGCGCATTTCGTCGGCTGATTCGCCGAGGAAAATTCCGTTGTTATAGCTTTTGCTCATCTTACGACCGTCAAGACCGGGGAGTTTTGCATCTGCTGTAAGCATTGCTTCAGGTTCCGGGAAAAATTCTCCGTTGAGATAGTTAAATCTACGGGCAATTTCTCTGGCCAGCTCAAGGTGCGGCAACTGGTCCTGTCCAACAGGTACAAGCGTCGACTTATACATGAGAATGTCGGCAGCCATGAGTACCGGGTAGCCAAGGAAACCGTAGGTAGCCAAGTCCTTCTGAGTGAGAGCTTGGCGCATTTCTTTGTAGGTCGGATTTCTTTCAAGCCAGCCGACCGGAGTCAGCATGGAAAGAATCAGATGCAGTTCCGCATGTTCTTTGACCTGAGACTGATGGAAAATTGTACACTTTTCAGGATCAAGTCCTGCGGCAATCCAGTCTTTAACAAGGTCCGGAACAAATCCTTTGATTCTTCTGGGGTCAGAGTATTCACTGGTCATGGCATGCCAGTCGGCAACAAAGAAGAAACATTCGTTATCTTCCTGAATTTTAATCCAGTTTACTAGTACTCCGAAATAATGTCCTAAATGAAGACGGCCTGTAGGTCTCATTCCCGAAACGATGCGATTGTTTGTATTACTCATGGTCCAATAGTGAGGTTAATGATTTAACTGAGCAGCAGATTATAAAAAAAGATTATAACCGGGCTGATGAATTTGCTTAAGAGCCCTAAGACTGCCAGAAGGATAACGATAACAAATCCATATCTAAACGAAAGATATTTGTAAGCTGCTTGTCTCGGCAAAAAACCGGCAACAATTTTACTGCCGTCCAAAGGTGGTAGCGGAAGCAGATTAAAAAAGCAAAGAGCCAGATTGATGATAACACCTGTTTTTGCAATCAGTGCTGTCGGTTCAAGAACTTTAAGCATGATCGGAGAAAGGCTTCTCAGATCAATGGCGAAAATACCTTTCAGTATCATAGCAAATATAATTGCTAAGATCATGTTTGCGGCAGGTCCTGCCAGAGAGACAAGCATCATTCCGCGCTGAGGATTCTTAAAGTAGGATGGATTGACAGGAACAGGTTTAGCCCAGCCGATCATGCGGGTAAGAACCAGTGCCAATGTTCCGAGTGGGTCGAGATGACGCAAAGGATTAAGCGTAAGCCTTCCTGCATCTTTAGCCGTAGGATCACCGAGCAGCCATGCCACGTATCCGTGGGCAGCCTCATGACATGTTATTGCTAGAAGAAAAGGTAGAGCCAGTATACTCAGCTCTTTGATTATGCTTGCGATGTCGAACATTGGTGTCCTTTGTTCGCTATTTGAAGAAGGATAAAATGGCAGGCCAGGAGGGATTCGAACCCCCAGCATCCGGTTTTGGAGACCGGCGTTCTAGCCGTTGGAACTACTGGCCTGCATTTTGTGAATTACTTCCCTGACGAAGAATTCATGTGGTTGCTATCATGAACTTTATGCATGGGCAAGAAAAAAAGGAGCCTGTTTTTAGCAGACTCCTTAAAAAGATTAGTAAAAATGTTTATTTTACTCTTGATCCAGAGCTTTTTAATGGCTGAGAGCTTGGACGACCTTCATCTTTAATTCACTCAAATCGACAGATTTAACCACATAATGATCAGCAGCAATTGATTTTAAATCATGCTTAAAGCTGTCATATGCGGTGCTTAAAATTACAGGTAGTTTTTGGTCCTGCCTCCTGATTTCCTGAAGCAGATCCAGTCCTGACCGATTGATTCCTAATTTTATATCAAGAATCACCAAGTCGGGAGCCTCTCTGTTTATAACTTCAAGAATATCTTCGGATCCGTCAGAGGTCGCAACCTGATATCCTTCGGCCACCAGTTCTTCCTTGTAAAGCATACGAATATGTTTTTCATCGTCAACGACTAAAATAGTAGGTTGAGCCATTTTGAACTCCTTCAAAGTCATGTTTCACTTTAATACTTTAGTTCAACATCCGAGTTCCGGTCAACATTAATAAATATTTTTTCGAATGATTTGTTGTTAAAGTTGATAAAAAGATATGTGACCGCTACAAAATTTAATAAGGTGAAAATGTTAATTGTAAGCATGTTAATTGGTTCTCCTGCTTAAGGCAAACTGTGTAATTATTAATTAAATATATTGTACTTGCCCTTTTTTAGAAGCGACTATTTTTTCACTTCTTAGTTGCACCATAGCATAAAAGAAAAGTTTTGCCTGTTAAATTTTACGGTAAAGTCAATTTTTTAATTTATCGTTAAAAGAGTTAGCTGATTTTGAATTTAAATAGCGAAAAGCTTGATGAAATCAGGGTTAAGAGATAACTCCTTTGGTCCTAGGTAATAATTAAATTTGAATGAATAAATCAAGGAGGCTGCTGATGGTTAAGGTATTACTTCAGCCTGAAGATGAAATAGTCACTTTTACGAAGATCAATACGGCGATGCAATTGCTTAATAAGTATAATCTTCATTACACGGATGCGTTGGTGATAAGAGACGGCGAGCTCTTAACTCAGGATCGTAAAATCAATAAAGACGATGAAATTATTTTGAGAAAAGTTGTCTCAGTCGGGTAAATTATATGAAATGTAAAGTTTGCAAAGCAGAGGCAGTTGTAGCACTGCCCAGTCATAATACGGCTTTTTGTCCAGACTGCTATGATCGGTTTTTCATGAAGCAGGTTTCGGAAGGAATAAGAAAACGCAAGCTGCTTGAAGCTGATGATAAAGTTCTGGTAGCTCTTTCGGGTGGTAAAGATTCCCTTGGTCTTATGTATGCCCTTGCCGAGCTGGGGTATAATGTCACAGGTCTTCATATTGATCTTGGTATTTTTGATTCCTCTAAAAAAGCCAGATCTGTTGTCGAAGATTTCTGCGCTGACAAGGGGTACCCGCTAAAGGTAGTGGAGCTTGAAAAAGAAGGAACTCCCATGCCTTTGATCAAAAAGCATATCAACCGTCCTATCTGCTCCGTGTGCGGAAAGTTTAAAAGGCACTATTTCAATAAAGTTGCACTTGAAGACGGGTATACCGCTTTGGCTACCGGGCATAATCTTGATGATGAAGTAGCAAGGCTTTTTGCCAATACATTACGCTGGGATCAAGCATATCTGTCTGATCAGGGTCCGCTTTTACCTGCCGAGAACGGGTTTGCTAAGAAGGTTAAGCCTCTTTACAGAGTTTCAGAATTCGAAACAGCCAACTTTTCATTTCTTAAAGGGATTCCCTATCATCATCTGCCATGTCCTTACAGTTCCGGTGCAAGTTTTACCGGGCATAAGATGATCTGGCGAAATCAGGAAATCCGCAGTCCCGGTTCTAAGCGAGCTTTTTACGGAGGCTTTCTTGAGCGCGGCCAGCCTGCGTTTGCTGCTATTCATCATAAAAAGAAAGAGTACGAAGTTGTGCCTTGTACTAAGTGCGGTTGTCCTACTTCGGTCGGAATATGCGGTGTATGCAGAATTCGCGAACAGCTTGATGAAGCTTTAGCTGCGGAAGCCAGATGATCGCTCCGAAAGTCTCAGTGACAATGCCCTGCTACAATTGCGAAGCAACCGTAGGGCTGGCCATTGAGAGTATTCTCGGTCAGACATTTAAAGATTTAGAATTAGTAGCGGTCGATGACGGTTCAAGTGATCAGACCGCTACAATTCTTAAAAAATATTCTGCTCTTGATTCTCGCGTTAAACCTCTCTTTTTAGATCACCAAGGAGTTGTCGGGGCTGCAAATGCTGCGATTGACCTTTCACAGGGGGAATTCCTCGCCCGGATGGATGCGGATGATCTGGCAATGCCTTCGCGTATTGAAAAGCAAGCGGATCTTTTAGCTCAGAATTCTCATGTTGGGCTTACAGGAAGCCTTGTCGTTTTCGGCGGAGACCGCGCTACATGCGGAGGATATGCTCATTATGTTGACTGGATTAATACTCTGGTTGAATCTTCCGAAATATCACTGAACCGTTTTGTTGAATTCCCTTTTGCTAATCCATCTATAATGATGCGCAGTGCGCTGGTTGACGTGCATGGCTCTTTTCGCGATGGAGATTTTCCTGAAGATTACGAATTGGTGCTTCGCTGGCTTGAGGCAGGAGTGCTGATGCAAAAGGTTGATGAAGAGCTTTTAATCTGGAATGATCCGCCAGATCGTATTTCCAGAAATCATCCCAAATATACTGTGGATGCTTTTTACCGCATTAAGAGCGAGTATCTTTATCGCTGGCTGAAAAAGAATAATCCTGATCATCCAAGGGTCGGGGTTATCGGTTCAACCAGAGTCTCCCGTAAACGTTATGGCATGCTTGAAAAATTCGGAGTTGAAACAGCTTTTTTTGTAGATGTCGACCCGCGCAAGGTTGGGCAGAATATTCATGGTATAGCGGTGATTCATCGTGATGATCTACCTGCTCCGGGTGAAGTCTTTCTGCTGTCATATGTGGCAAGTCACGGCGCAAAAAATGAGGTGACGCGGTTTCTCAACGCTCGCGGATACGTAATGGGTAAGGATTATTTGCTGGTGGCCTGATTAGCTTTTTGAAGTAAGATTAAAATTTGCTTCTGATAAAATCCGTGATTGTTTTGATTGCGGATTTTTTTTGCGGAATATCGTTTTCATCCGATGCAGAATCCCACCATTCAAGATCACTGAATTCAACCGGCAACCGTAGTGTAAGGAAAGGAATAAAAAATTTCAGAACATTTTCTTTCGAAACAGCTTTTGCAGAATCGAAATGGAAAAAAACTTCTCCGATAAACCAAGCCTTGTCTTTTGGAGTAGTCGGCTCCGGCGGGCGGATATACATAAAATGAGGGTCCATCTCAGAATTAACGCTATTATCCTGAAATGACGCAAATAGTTCGCTTACCTGCTTTCTAATTAATTTATCACCGTAAACATCCACAATAAATGTGAATTTAAGAAAGCCTGTTTCAGGCGTATGGTTATGGCGTGATATTTTAAGAACGCCGTCTTTTCTCCTGTTTTCATCATCATCAAGAAAAAGATCAAAAGCACAGAATCCGATAAAATCTTCCGTGCCGCGGAGTTCATCTAACTGTTTTTCTATTGCAGCGGTACTGTCGTCCATTAAGTGTCCTGAAAGTTGATTTTTTTTAATTTTACCAGTGATAGCATTTTACTTAACCAGCAACAAGTGTGGATAATTGAAGCAGAGAGACATGTTTGAAAAAGCCCTCTTTATACAATAACAAGAGGGCTTCATTTTTTGGTTTGTGCCGGAACTGTTATTCGCTATCTTTGCAATCCGCATTTTTGGCAGGTTCTTTTTGGTGTGAGGTTGTTTCCTCGAAAATATTCCGGGAACTTTTGCGGACCATATGAAATATCGCAAACACAATGACTAGCATTATAATGGCACCTTCAACGACTTCACCTGTCATGGCCTACTCCTTTGTCCCGTTAAATTTTTGATCTTCTTATTAAGTCTTTCAGTGAGAATGAGCTGATCCTGAATTTCCGCTTATAATCGAGATTATGCGTGGAACAGCAAGCAATACGATTAAAATAATCGCGCTGATTGTGTAGAATAATCCATGAACATCTTCAGCTCCGCTTTGGACCCAATCGGTTATGCTGAGTCCAAGTGAATAGTACATCCAGTTTGTCAGCATGCCAAGAGCAAGTGAACAAACAATTATTGTTCCAAGATAGATAAAAGCAGAACGTTTACCCAGAAGCTTGGCAACAACCGTGAATGAAGCTGCGTTTGTGGCCGGTCCTGCAAGCAGAAATACCAAAGCTGCTCCCGGTGAAAGTCCTTTAAGAGCAAGTGCTGCCGCAATCGGAGTAGATGCTGTTGCGCAGACATAGAGAGGGACCGCCGCTGCAAGCATGATCAATAACGGCAGAAAGCCGTCTCCGAGATTTCTCTCGATAAACCCGTCAGGAATGAGCGCTCCGAATATTCCAGCCAGAATAACACCGAAAATAAACCATGCTCCTATGTCCTGCAGTAAGTTGCCGAATGAGTATTTCATTCCATTTGAGATCTTGCCCATAAACGTCACAGGGGTTTCGGTTTTTCCGCAGTTGCAGTTTGAGCAATTATCAGGTTCTGAACAGCTTTGTTCTTTATCGTAGGAGTGATCATGGTTGTGATCGTGAGCGTGTCCGTGATTATGGTCATGTTGAAAAAGAACCGCATCAGGTATTATCGGAGAGGTGTGACCGTTCTTTTTTTCATCTCTATCAACCATTATTCCGGCAATTACGGCAGTAATAAAGGCTGCAATCGGCCTTAAAATTGTCATAATAGGATCGAGCAGGGCATATGTTACAGCTATTGAGTCAACTCCTGTTTCCGGGGTAGAAATCAGGAATGAGGTTGTGGCTCCTTTGCTTGCTCCCTGCTGCCTTAATTGCGCCGCCGCTGGGATTACACCACAACTGCAAAGCGGAATGGGAACGCCTAGAAGCGATGCTTTGAAAATATCCGATGTTTTGCCGGAGCCTAAATTTTTAGAAATGAATTCAGGTCCGACAAAAGCTTTGAGAAGTCCTGCAACGAAAAAACCAAAAAGCATAAAAGGTGCTGATTGAAGCAGCACATTCCATGATTCAAATAAAATTTTAGTCAATATATCGATCATTTTATCTCCTGTCCGCACCCTTCGTTAGTGAGATGCGCCAGCGCAGTTTGAATGATTGTTTCTACATGGCTGTCATCAAGCCTGTAGAGAGCCTTTCTTCCTTGTTTCTCAAAGCGAACCATTCGTGCAGCCCGAAGAATTCTGAGTTGGTGGGAAACCGCGGAATGGCTCATGTCCAAGATCTCTGCAAGGTCACATACGCATAGTTCTCGTATCGAGAGTGCGTGTAAAATTGTGATTCTTACAGGTTCACCGAGGATTTTAAAAGTTTCAGCAATTTCCTCCATCGTCCGTTTGGAGCACATTGTGCTTTTAACTGCAGCAATGTCTTCTGGATGCGGGGAATGTCCGGAACATGAGTCTGTGTCGTCAGTCATATTAATACCCTTTAAGTGTTTATGTATGATCATCTGTTCATATGTTAATATTTAAGGTAAAAAGGTCAAGCTAAAAATAGTTAATAAATTTTTGAATCATGCACATAGTAATATAATGATTTGCCGGATTGATTAAAATTATATAATCTCACAAGAAATTTTAAATATTGTGTCCAATATGATGACTTCCTAGCTTAATTGGAGATTATAATGCCTCAAGCTAATGTGATGAATAAAAGTATTGTTTGTTTTCTGACTTTTTTGATGACTCTTTTGCTTGTCCCGGCTGTTTACGCAGCGCAGGCGGATGTTCAAGTAAAAAACAGTGATATTGCAGACGAAATTATAACGATGTCGTGGCTTGACCGTCTTAAATGGGAAAACGAAGATAAGACTGTTCAGGTTAAAATCGGCGGACTTTATGGTTTTGACTGGGCCCAGATAAGTAATGATAGCCGTGTTGGGTCTGTTTATGATCCAGTGCAGAATCATAAAGAAGAAGTCAGGTTGGCGGAACCTATTATCGGTTTAAAACTTTATGATCGTTTTGAATTTCGCTTGCAGTATGAAATTGCCGGTAAGCGTGGACAGTTTCTTGATCTATGGGGACAAATAAAAGATATTCCCTATCTCGGAAAAATTAAAGTCGGTAATTTTAAAGAACCTTTTTCCATGTCCGTTTTGGCTGGGCGTACAGGGTCCACTATGATGGAGTACTCTCCGTCTACGGTTTTTGCTCAGGCTCGTAATCTTGGTATCCAGTTTGAAAATACTTATCTGGATGACCGTATTAACGCTGCGGCAGGTATTTTTAATAAAAGTAATTATCTAGATAATTCCTTCACAGATAATAATTCCGGTATGGATCTGACAGGCCGTATCGGCTGGCGCCCTTATCTTGAAGACGATGGCAAAAAGCTGATTCATGTCGGTCTTGGATATTCACACCAGTTTCTTGATGCTGACGCGCAGAAGACAAGTTTTTCTCCTACTACAGGATCCAATCTCTCGCTGATAAAGCTTTCCGGTACAGGGTCGATAGCAGCGTACAGTCAGGATCTAGTAAACCTTGAGCTCGCAGGAGTCTGGGATCAATTCTGGCTCCAAAGTGAGTACACTTCCGCTTATCTTAACACAAAAGATCGCAACAATGCCTATTTTTCAGGTTATCACGTTGATGTAGGTTATATTCTCACCGGAGAGAGCAAGCCTTTTAAATCTGCAAATGCCGTTTTCGGAGCGATTATCCCTAAAGAACCGTTCAATCCGTTGAATGGAACATGGGGTGCCTTAGAAGTTGCTGCGCAGTACTCGCATGAGGATATGAATGACTATCACGCGAATGTTCGCGGCGGAGTGCAGGATAACATCGGAGTCGCTCTTAATTGGTATCTGAATGCACACACCCGTGTTGCCGGTAACTATATTCATGCAGGAGTTGCAGGAAGAGAAAATTCAGCTCTCAGTAACGGGGAGATGGATATTTATCAGTGCAGGGTAATGTTTTATTTTTAATGGTATTAATTTGACTGAATAAGCGAGAGCTTTGTGAATAATTCTGAGGAAAATGATAATATTGTTTTTATTGAATCGGCATTAATAGATTTAGTGCCGATTTTACTTGATACTCTTGCTAAAGAATTAGCGGAGATTGAAGAAACTTTTGGAGACGGTGATTTTGTAAAATTACAGGAACTGGCTCATTCTTCACGCGGAGCTGCTTTAACCTATGGATTTGAATCATATGCCGAGGTGTTGCTTGATCTGCAACATGCGGCCAAGAGTGAAACCGCAGAAATCACAAAATATCTTTTTTGTTTATTACATGATTTGCTTGAATCGGCGGAATTTAAAGTAATCTCTTCTACTTAAAGTTTGCTGGGAGAAGTTTTATTTCAAACGGCAGAGTTTAATGCGTTGATCAGAAAGTTTTTTGTAGCCGAACATATTCCGGGACTACCACTTTCCCTTGGCCCTGCAATATTAAGCACTTTTATTTTCATAGAACTTACCCATGCCCTGAAAGTTTCAAGAGCAAGTGGAGAGTCCAGCGGGATCACTGCGGTCGGCTTGCCGTATCGTTTTGCTAATTTTATAGTCAGAGATGTTCCTTTGGACTCACAATCCCCGGGAAAAATTAATGTCCCGTCTGAATCAGCAACGTTCTGTTCTGTCCTTTTCCAGTAAGAGCTGTCATCCATTTCTCTCAGATTATATTTATCTGGGATTATGCCGTCTTCGGCTTTACGACCTTTCGGGCACCATCCCGTGTGCGGGATTCCGAGATGAATAGCTGCGTCCAGTGCTCCGCGGTCAACACCTGTCTGCCCGCCTGAGACTATGCTGAATCCGGTTGGTAATTCAAAAGTATCAGTCTTAAATGTGTTGTTTTCTATATCAAGCAATGCACCGCAATTGGGGCATCGTACTTGATCAAGACTTTTTATCAGAGCCGGAATCATGTCAAAGGCTGCAATCGGTCCGGTCCATAAACAGGCTGTACATGATCTGTAGCCTTTACTGCCGTATGGTGCTGGTCTTTCCATAGATGAATCAATATCAGTTATCAGGTATAATTACAAGCTGAACCCCCGGGGTACGTGAAATCTTGTCCAGATCAAGTGTTGTGCTGATTTCAGCCGGTACAAACAAGGTTCCTTTAAATCCTTGTTCTATTCTGATCCAAAGTTCTGAGGGTACGCAGTAGTTTATTTTACCGGGGCATATCACCAGCAGATTCGTAACAGGCGGAACTTCTGCTTTACCAAGGACCATGCAGGGATCGGTCATAATCAAATCTTCATGCAACATTCCGTGTATGGTATCAATCAGTCGCTTGTCATCGATTGGTTTGATAAGGGCCGCATCACCCCCGGCCTTTTGTCCTTCCGCAAGAGCACTGATGACAATTACCGGAATATGGCGGGTTGCGGGGGTCATGCGTAATTGTCTGATTGCTTCAGCTCCGTCCATTCGCGGCATTTTAAGGTCCATGGTGATAAGCTGCGGCAACTGTTTCCGTGCCATTTCGACCGCTTCAATTCCATCTGCTGCCGATATTATTCTGTATCCTTCGTCTTCAAGAATCTGTGATAAAAATTCGTTAAGAGCCGGATCATCGTCTGCTACGAGAATAAGGGGACTGCCTTTCATGTTAGAGCGTCTGCCGACAGTATTAATTTTGCTTAGTGTCGTGATCGGGGTCACATCTGCTTCAGGTGCTCCTATTGCCAGAGTGAAGTGAAAAGAGCTTCCTTCACCTAATTTACTGTCAACCCAGATGCGTCCGTTATGATGTTCAACGATTTGTTTACATATAGGAAGGCCGAGTCCTGTTCCTTTCGGTTTACCTGTCAAAGTGTCGCCGACCTGCTTAAAGCGTTCAAAAATTTTCTTTTGATCATTTTGGGAAATACCGCTTCCTGTATCACTCACACTGATCAATATTTCATCATCACGGCCATGGGCGGAACAGGTGATAGAACCGGAATTTGTAAATTTTACGGCATTGGAAATCAGGTTTACCATGACTTGCATAATTCTGTCGCGGTCACCGAATATAACGGGCAGGTTCTCGTCTACATCAATTTGCATGATAATGTTTTTATTATGCCAGAGCGGGTTAGTTGTCTGACTTGAAACATTGAGAACTTCCTTCATGTCTACAGGAGCATTTTTCCAGTCAACTTTACCGGATTCCATTTTAGCAATGTCCAGTACATCGTTAATAAGCTCGGTTAAGCGTTCTCCTTCGGAAACGATAATACCGATGTTGTCCTGAATCTGGGTCATAGCTCTTTGAGCTTTTATCTCTGTTGTCTGGCAATGCGGAAAAACCGTTTTCTCGAGTTTCTTACTAATTATTTTAGCGAATCCTAAAATTGAAGTCATAGGGGTTCTCAGTTCATGTGAGACGGTGGAAATAAAGTCAGTTTTCAGATTATCAACTTCTTTTTCGTATGTGATGTCTCTGACCAGAATAACCGCGCCAAGACATAGTGTTGTATCGTCTTCACAGTCTATCTTATTAATCGGTGTGGCTACAGCTTTCGCAATCATGCGGTTAGGCAAAATGATTTCAGAACTGTACACTTCCTGTTTACACCCTTTTACTAAATCAAAGAGCTGTTTCATTTCATCCGTAAAAAAATATTTTACATCTTTGCCGATAACATCCTGTCCTTCAAGGCCGAACAGTTCTGCAAGAGCCGGATTTGTGAGAGATATTTTACCTGAGATATCAATAACCAGCAAACCGTCAGCAAGGTTGTCTATAATAACTTCCATATAGGTAAGAGTGTCTTGCAACTCACTCGTCGCATTCGTCACAGCCCGTTCAAGGCCGGAAATAAGTGTGGTTAGTTCGCTGGCCATGTTTTGCATTGTTCCTGCAAGAAGGCCTATTTCGTCTTTAGAAGTTATTTCAATTGAAGCAGAAAAATCATGATCTGATAGCTTACGTGCATACTCGGTCAATTTGTTCAGGGGTTCTGAGATACGGTTAACAATTATATACAGCAGGAAGACGCTGCCCCAAAAAATAAAAAACATTACACCTTGCAGTTTTGCAATTGCTATCCATACGTATTTGGTGATCAGCTCCTTATCCATTCCAACATGTACATAGCCGGCCATGCCTGCAAGAATAGGCTTGGTAATATCAATCACTTCTCCAAATCCCGGAAGATCTATTTCTCTGATTGAAAATTCGTTGGGGTGTGAGTGGCTATGTTTTAGAATTTCCGGGACGCAGGGTACAAAGGTATGGGAAATGATATCGCCGTTTTCATCCTGCACGTACACATATGCAGCTCCGTCTATGGCCTTGAATTGGTCTATCATTGACTGAATTGTCGAAGAATCACGGTTAAGCAGAATTTCTACACTTGAACTGGCAATGCTGCTGGCGATAGCCTTTCCTTTGCTTACGTATTCATCCGTCATATGGTTATACAGAGTAAGCGCGGAGACCAGTGACATTGATATTGATATTACTCCGAATAGAACAAAGTTGAGAAGGAGAGTCGTTTGAAAAATTTTAGACATTCTCATTTTCATTTGCTCCACCTGTTCCAATTTGTAAGAGGTATGAATTGCCCTCCTGAAACAGTTGTATAGTATACTTCGTCAAGACCTTGATGTTTGCCCCGTCCGAAGCTGATTGGTTCATCGAGTCCAATATCAAGATCTCTTATGGATAACGTTGCAGAGTAAAGACTTTGGTTTTTCTGGCTTTCCATCATGCGCGTAAGGATTACCGACATCACTTTTGCATTGAGGTACCCCTCAAAGCTGATGAAGCTGAATTTCAACGGGTTATAGTCTTTGCTGAACTCTTCAGGCGGAGCGGGAGGATTTTCAGACATTACTTTCCGGTAGTCGCGCACAGCTGCAAGGGAAGTGTCTTCATAGGTTGGAACGGCTTGAGTATTTATAAGGTCTTCGGTGTAATTTTTACCGCTTGATCGCTCGAGGCTATTTAAAAGCTGCAACATGTTTTCGCTGCCGACAAAAGATAGATTGCATATTGGAATATTCAGTCCGGCATCTCTGGCATCTCTGATAAAAGCAGCACATGCTTCATATGTTCCTATTGAAATGATTGCATCAGGCTGAGCTGCTGCGAGTATTTTTACCTGCTTTTCCATGGAACTTTTAAAGTCAATTCCTCTTCTATAGGTTGCTTCTGCAACAATACGCAGATCTTTCTCCGTAAGAGCTTTTCTGACTCCGTCCCATCCGCTTCTGCCATATGCGTCTGCCTGATATAGAACTGCGATTCTTCTGCGGCCTACCATAAATAGATTATGTACGAGTCCCCATGTTTCCTGTCTGTATGATGTTCTCAGGTTGAAAACATATTCTTCATAGGGAAATTCTCGTTGCGGCTGGGCGCCTGTGAAGGGGAAGAACATATATAACGGCTTGTCTGTATTGAAGTGTTTAATAACAGGAAGAACTCGTGTCACAGTGGGAGTCCCGACATAGTTGAACAAACAGAGCACATTATCCTTTTCAATCAGGTTGATGGTATTGCGGATAGCCGGGAGAGGATCGTATCCATCATCGTAATATTTAATAACAACTTTGCGGCCGTTAATTCCTCCGTTTGCATTTACCTGATTGAAATAGGCTTGTGATCCGCGAAAAAGCTCAATCCCGAGTCCTCTGCTGTGTCCTGTAAAGGCGGCAGACATGCCAAGAAGTATAGGGTCTTTCGGTGGTGTGCTTTTTTTGGCATACGCTGTTGCAGCGAGGCAAAGAATAAAGAGCGTAGCGGAAAAGAATATATGTTTAATGTGAAGTTTGTTCATAACGGAAATCCTATAAGTTATAGTCGCTTTCTGACGAGGGTTACTGCCTTTTCGCGAACTGTTCTCTATAGATAGGCATTTCATTTCCGTCAGATCAGTTTAAATTATTTCTGGGAATTTTGCAGAATCTAGGGGAGACCGGACGGTCTAGATTGATCGAATCAGAGCCTTTTAAAATTTCTAGAATATTATCAATAAAAAATTTGACCAGATGCTTGTTCAGTTTCCCTTCTTCGGCTTCTTGCTCCAGTATCTTTAGTGCACGGGATTGCGGGGTTGCAGGTTTATAATGGCGTTCCTGAGTTATCGCATCATAAATGTCTACTATTGCCAGCATTTGACTTTGAATGAGGATATCATCACCTTTGATTCCTGATGGATATCCGGAACCGTCAAGCCGTTCATGATGTTGACAGATAATCGTCAGGAGTTGCGCCAGATCCTCGTGAAATGGAATATGTTCAAGAATTCTCTTGCTTTCAGCAGGGTGCCGTTCAATTTCACGTCTTTCTTCAGGGGTAAGGTTGCCTTTTTGAATAAGCAGACTTTTTTGTTCCTCAGGTTGGAGCAACTGAATATTTGCACCGTTGATGTTGAACTTAATTTCACTGATATTATGGATAAAATCCAGATCATCCTGCTGAGGAGAGAGGGAAATATTTATCTGCTTTACTCTGTCGTAGTCAGATTCCCACTCTTTGTGGTGGTATATGCCGAAGAGTTTCATTCGCATGCCGATTACATCAAGTATCGAACTTGGAAGGCGTGTTTTTTTAGTCAGCACATATTCTTTAATACCAATTTTCCCGATGTCATGAAGAATTCCGGAATAAAAAATTTCGCGCAGTTGTTCATCTGTGAATTTAGTTTCGGTAAAATGATTATCCTCCTGCGAAATAAGGCGCGCAAAAGAAACTGCGAGGTGGGCGACTCTGTCGGAATGACCGGCTGTGAACGGGTCTCGCGCGTCAATCGCTTCTGCCAGAGCTTTGAGGAGAGCGTCCATAAGGACTCTGATAGATTCAAAGTTATATGCGTTGCTTATGGAAATTCCTGCTACAGATGCCAGCGTGTAAACATGCTTCAGGTGGGCCGCGTTGAAAGCATTGGTATGTTTAGATGTCAGGACAAGCACACCTTCGCAAAGGTGTGGAGAAGGTATGGGCATAATAAGGATAGATCGTATTTTGCCGCAAAGTTTATTTTCACAGCGATGGTCCTGTTTGGCATCATTTAAAATTTCACCGTGCAGGCTTGTGATAATATCAGTAAAAAGCGAGCAGCCTATCAGTTCTTCAAAAGTTTCTGCACTGTCAGCACCGAAACTGTCAAAAACAGTGAAGCCATTTTCTTCCGGAAGATAAACTGCGCCCATTTCAGCAGGAATAGTGGAACTTCTGCATTCCTTAATCAGAGCTTTAATGACATCTTTAAGTTTTAGTGAGTTGTTAAGCTCGACTATGGATCGGTGTAATATCGAAAGCTCCCTATACTTAGAGAGGGTTTCCTCTCCAAGAAGGCGTCTCGCTTTTTCCGATTCAATGTGAGTTGATATGGAATATGAAGTAAATTCAAGAACGGCTTTGATCTGATTAATTTCTTTTTCAGATAAGGCATGAAAATTTTGAAGTGAAACCCCTATGAATAAATTTTCATCAGCGTCGTTAACTACAGGGGTAAATATTGTTTTCTCAAAAGGGTAAAGCGAAGGGTCCGCGCAAAAAACAGGAGAGTTGTCAATGTAAGCACATAAAAGTGAATTTTCAGGGAGCAGAGCTGTAGCCTTTTTAAAAAAAACTTTCAGCTTTTGCGGTCTGATAAATCTCTTTAACCGTATTTCTGGTTTGATGCGGGTATTCATTGAGTTGATCATTGATCAAGCTTTAGTATTTCTTTTGCAACGGCTAGAATTTCATCGGGATCGAACGGTTTGGTCATGTATCTTTCTGCGCCGATATTCAATCCGTGCTTCCTGTCGACTTCTTGCCCTTTTGCCGTTAAAAGTATTACCTTAACAGAGGATAACTCAGGATCTTCGCGAACTTCCTGACATACTTCGTAACCGTTCATGTATGGCATCATTATGTCCAGAAAAACCAAGTCTGGACGCTCGGAGCGGATTAGATCGAGTCCTTCTTCACCGTTTTCAGCGGTTAGAAGCTCAACATCATAATCATCTTCCAGTTCTTCCAGAGTTTGCTCTAAAAGCATTCTGATGTGGACTTCATCGTCCACAACTAGAATTTTTCCAGTCATGAGTTCTCCTTTTTGTTGTCATACAAGGCTTATGTTTACATATTGTAATCCTCATCTGCAAGAGGTAGTTCTGCTAAAGATTGAATTATTGTTTTTTGTGATGCAATATAAGCAATTACACGGAATTAGTACAAAAATGGAACTGGTTGTAACTAGAGTATCTGCATTTTTTTATATATTGAACACATAATAACGCTTTTAATAATAATTATTAAGTTGAGAATGTATTATGATGCAAAGTAAAGTTGATTCCAGATTCCTTGAGTCTGTTAAAACATCCTTTTTTATTTTTCCTGATATTCCTGAGCCTGTGAAAATATTTTTGTGGCTTGTAGCTTTGGGGTCTTCAATTGCTATATTTGTTGTGCTCTGGAAAAAATATAAGCCGCACACCTTTCTTAAGGAGTATCTTGAATCTTTTCCTCCGCTCGACATAAAGTCGTTCAAATTACCGAAAGTTGGAAAAGCTGTCAGTGCTGAAAGCAAAGTCCCCCGTGTCAAAGTGGCTGGGAAAATTTCTACTGATAAAAATATTTTGGACTGGCTTGTAAAAACAAAGCAGGCGCTTGATGTTTCGGTCGATAGATCTAGTCAGAGAACACTTGCAGCCGTTGTAAATGTTGTGGATATTCAAGGCCTGGATATTACTGTAAAAAATAAAGATATTGTAACTGAGTCTCTGTTGTCTCCCGGAGTCACTGTGAAGTGTATTTTTGCGGAGTTGCAAAAGGATACTAAGAAAATCAATGCCTTTGTCGGCAAGGTTAAGAATATTTCAGCTACGGGCGAAACGGTTATTACCCGTACTTCTGCATTCGGTTTTATACGGCGCAGGGCTTTTTCCAGAAGAAAAGTTGCAGACCAGCGTTATATAAAAATTAAAATATGGCGCCTTGAGGATGATAATTTTGACGCAGAGTTTCTTCTGGATCATATTGAACCGGAAATAATTATTGATAACAGGATGAATGTTGAGGTCTCAGTAAAGGTTCCGCAGGTTTTAGATATCTCAAAAGGCGGGATTGCCATTTTAGGTGCAGTTCGGGATGGCGGGGATATGTTGTCCCGCAATAACAAGGTGTTATTATGTATGCTCATTTATCAGCCTCTTCGAAAGACTTTTGATCCTCATCTTATCTATTGTGAAGTTCGCGCGGCAAAAGCAGCCGGGCAGGGAATGCTGCGTCTCAGTTTTCAATTTCTGCGCAGTGTTAAGATCCCTCCACGTAAACGCAGTACCATGTTTAAAGGGCAAGCTGTTATGGCTATGAATCTCGCTCAAACAAAAAAAGGGCAGCAGTAATGAAACGTATTGTAGTATTGTTTCTTTTACTGCTTCTTGCATGTGACAGAAGTGTTTATGTGAAGGTGCATGAAGACAAGAATCCGGGAGTTTTTCCTGATAAAGTGGTTTTAGGATCATCGCTCGCGCTTGAAGGGCATGCCAGCTATCTCGGCACACAAACTCTGCATGGAGCTCTCGCCTATATAAATGACGTTAATTCAGAAGGCGGAGTTCATGGCAGGAAGCTTCAGCTTATTTCATATGATGATTCGTATGATCCGCCTAAGTGTCTCATAAATACTCAGCAGTTAATTATTAAGGATAAGGTTTTTGCTTTGTTCGGTTATGTCGGGACACCTACAACCGTTAAAGTTCTGCCGTTGATAGCCAGTGCTCATATTCCCTTACTTGGGATGTTTACCGGAGCAAATGCTCTGAGAAAACCGTTTAACCGCTACGTCATTAATGTCCGTCCTTCATATTATCAGGAAACAAAAGAAGCTGTAAGCCATATGGTGCGTGATCTTGGGCTTAATAAAATAGCTGTTTTTTATCAGTATGATGAATTCGGTTTTGACGGCCTTACAGGGACAGAGCTTGCATTGAAAGATTGGAATCTTGAACCGGTCGCACGCGGGTCGTACACTCGAGGTTCACTTGATGTAGCGGAAGGCGTAGCCCGCATTAAGGATTCAGGCGCAGAGGTCGTTTTTCTTATCGGAACCACTGATCCATGTATAAAATTTATTAATGAACTGGGAAAAAGCGGTCTTCACCCAGTATATTATACCGTTTCTTTTATGGGAGCTAGGGAGTTTGCACGCAATCTTGGGAATAATCATAAAGACACCCTTCTCATGTCACAGGTTGTTCCTCCGTTTACATCTGTAGCTGACCTTACACATTCTGATGCAGCTGACTATGTTGCGGCATTGAGACATTCGTATCCGCATGATACCCCGAATTTGGTCGGACTTGAGGGTTTTTTTAATGCAAGAGTTCTCGTTGAAGGTTTGCGGCGCGCCGGACCTGATCTGACAAGGGATAAATTTATTAATGCCATTGAATCAATGAATAAATTTGAGATTGATCCAGGGGTTACAATTTCATTCGGCAGTAGTGATCATCAGGGAATGGACAAAATTTATTTCACCCGCTTCCATAACGGGCAATTTGAAGTCATGGATAATTGGGCTGAGCTTCGCCGGAGTCTTAACTGATGGAAAGATTTTCTAATTTGAGTCTGAAGAATAAAATTTTCTTTTCCACTCTGGGCGTAATTTTAATGCTAAGCGCGGTTATTGCTCTTTTGGCAAGGGGTATTCTTGTGTCTTCACTGACTACCGAACTTGAAATGCGCGGCGTTGCCATTGCCCACTCAATCGCTGAACGTGGAGCAGGATTTATTCTTGATAAAAAATATCCGCAGTTGCTTAGTTTAGTATTTGACGAAGCGACTCTCGGGGAACGTCAAGACCTGATAACTTATATTTTTGTGCTCGGTAAAGATGGAAACGTCCTGTGCCATACCTTTACAAATCCTTTTCCTGAAAAATTGGCCGTGGCGAACATTGTCGCGGAGAATGAATCAAAATCCGTCCGCTTAATAGATTTCGGTAAAAGCTCGGCTCATGATATTGCTGTTCCGATCAAGGAAGGTTTGTATCGTATAGGAACTGTGCATGTCGGGCTTAGTAAAGTTCATATTGATGAGCTCGTTTCGACTTTGCGTATAACTTTCTTAGGTTTTATTTCCGGCGTTGTTATCATCATATTTATAATCAGCCATAGGCTTGCCAGATACATTACCAGCCCTGTTGCCAAGCTTACACGTGTTTCAGATGAGCTTTCACGCGGAAATTTTGATACAGGTCTTGATATGCTGTCAAGCGGTAGCGGCTGGGATGCTTCGCAGTGTCCAGTGTACCAGAATACTGATTTTCCCTGCTGGCATTTTGACCAGACTTTATCTGTAAACTCTAAAGATGCCGATAATAAACATAATTTACAACACTGCAAAAATTGTCATTTTTACATAAAGCGTCAGGGCGATGAAGTTGTTCAGCTTGCTGACAGTTTTAAGAATATGGTCTGGTCTATTAAGCTGTACCGGCGCCGTTTGCGGGAGTCGGAAGAGAAATATAAATCCATGTTTGACAGCGGACCCGACCCGATCCTTGTTGTTTCCTGCTCTGATTTTAGGATTCTGGATGCTAATCCAAGAGTCAGTGAGCTGTATGGTTATTCGAAAGAAGAGCTTATCGGCGAAGAATTTTTACGTCTCGGTCCTGAATCAAATCTTGAGTGCATTAAAGCTTTTGAAGAGTATGGCGGACCTGCCGGATGTATTTATTATCCAAAAATACTTCATCTTAAAAAGAACGGGAATCCTGTTTATGTGAATATGCATGCCTGTCCTATTTCGTACAAGAGCAGTCCATCCATGATTGTGGCAATTACGGATATCACCGAAATTATTGAAAAGGATGCACAGCTGGTGCAGGCTGCGAAAATGAAATCTTTAGGTGAAATGTCCGCCGGGGTGGCTCATGAAGTCAATCAGCCGCTTAACGCCATAAAAATGGGCAGTGAATTTCTGGCACTTATGGCTGAACAGGGGCGCGATGTTCCTGCTGTTCAGCTTAGTGAGGTTGCAAGAGAAGTAAGTGCACAGGTTGATAGAGCTGCGGAAATTATAAATGCGCTTAGAGCATTCGGCCGCAAGGCTGATTTTAAGACGGATAAAATAGACATAAATGATCCTTTGCGTAGTGTACTTACGTTGGTTACCCGCCAGTTTGAGTTGCAAAATATTGTATTTAAAATAGATTTAGCAAATAACTTATCCCCGATTATTGCACAGGATAATAGATTGCAGCAGGTTTTCTTTAACCTTATTAATAATGGACGTGATGCTATTTCTGAGAAGAAAGACAACCTCAAAGCAGACAGTGAAGAATATATAACTATTAGAACTTACGAAAAAGACTCAGCAGTTTGCCTCAGTGTTTCCGATACAGGTGTAGGAGTACCCGAAGATGTCAGGGATAAAATTTTTGAACCGTTTTTTAGTACCAAAGAAGTAGGATATGGAATGGGGTTGGGGCTTGCCATTACATATGGCATAGTCCGAGATTACAAGGGCAGGGTCGATATAGAAAGTGAGGCTGGTAAGGGGGCAACTTTTATAATTTCTTTTCCGGTTCTAAGTGACGAAACTTAAGGCATTGTTACACTGTTTTCAGCAGGAGGAAGCGTGAGTAAAATTTTGGTGATTGATGACGAGAAAGCAACTTTAAGCATGTTTAAGATGTTGCTTTCAGTCTATGGTCATGAGGTTTTGACCGCTGAAAACGGCGAAGCCGGGATAGAACTGTTTATTGCGGAAAAGCCGGATTTAGTAATGACTGACATCAAAATGCCCGGAATGGACGGTTTGCAGGTTCTGGGTAAAATTAAAGTTGTGTCACCTGAAGCTGAGGTTATTGTTATAACAGGTCACGGAGATATGGAGCTTGCTATTAAGGCGCTTAATCTTGATGCAACTGATTTTTTAAACAAGCCTGTAAAACGTGAAGATCTTGAAAAAGCACTGAAACTTTCGGATGAAAGACGGGCTTTTGTTCTTAGCAAAAGGGATGAAGTTAAGCTCACCTTCGAAGGCGATGTCGCTGTTATAAGTGTAATGGGCAGCCTTACTTCAAAGTCAGACGGATTCATAAGCGGTATTTTTGCTGAGGCCATAAATAGCGACTGTAAAGAGATTTTAATGATTTTTCAGGAAAAGTCTTCGATTAACGGAGGCGGTATGGATTCCTTGCTTAAAGGAATTGAAAAAGCTTACTCCCATAATTGCAAACTTTACATTGCCGGACTGTCGGTCAATTTTCAATCTGTCTTTCATTCAATGGGCATAAGCTCCATGGCCTCTATGTATGAGACAGAGGCAGATGCCCGGGCTGATTTTTGAGATACAAGTGCACATGATACAAAAAATCCCGCTCCGGTTTAACCGTGCGGGATTTTTTATGCGATCAGTTTATTTATTCAGTATTATACGATCGGTAAGTATCTCTGTTCCGATGAATCTGAAATTTTCTGACAGCCTTGTTGTGCTCATCTAAACTTTTACTGAAATAGTGAGAACCGTCCCCTTTCGCTACAAAATAGAGATAATCATTTTTCTCAGGATCTATCGCTGCTTTCAGTGATTCCAGCCCCGGTGAGCATATAGGACCCGGTGGAAGCCCGCGGTGCTGATATGTGTTGTAAGGGTTGTTTTTGTCGTTAATATGTTTTTTCCTGATATCCCCGTCAAATGTTTCGCCGAGTCCGTAGATGATGGTAGGATCAGTTTGCAGTAGATAACCTCGTCTCAGTCTATTGGCAAAGACTCCAGCAATCCTTCTGCGTTCAGAGGCAACGCCGGTTTCTTTTTCTACCAGTGAGGCCAATATCACCGTTCTATGAATCTGTTCAGGTGATGGGAGTGTGCCGTTCCACGCTTCTTTTGCCGCAGCACGAAACTCTTTAAGCATAGTTTCGACAAGCGTTATGCCTGAGTTTTCTTTCGGGTTGGTCAACAGGTACGTTTCAGGGAACAGATATCCTTCGGCATTATCAGCCGGAATAGAATATTTAGCTAATAGTTCATGATTGAAAACTGCGTTTTTGAACTCCGCATATGTGCTCAGCTTGGATTTTTCTGCTGAATCGG
Source organism: Desulfovibrio gilichinskyi (assembly GCF_900177375.1). Taxonomy (NCBI): domain Bacteria; kingdom Pseudomonadati; phylum Thermodesulfobacteriota; class Desulfovibrionia; order Desulfovibrionales; family Desulfovibrionaceae; genus Maridesulfovibrio; species Maridesulfovibrio gilichinskyi. The sequence goes on from NZ_FWZU01000002.1 coordinate 582,454, forward strand.
CAGTATTCCACCATGAAAGCCCTTCAGGGACTGAAAATCTATGTAAAATACCGGAAGTTGTCGTCAGGGTTTTTAGAACCTGCGGCGCGGTCATGTTGGTCCAGAGATTAAATTCTCCGGCTCTGACTTTGTTTTCCTGTCCCTCCGCCTGCGCTAGTTTACGAAATCTTTTGGAGTCTAAAACAAGTCCATTTTCAGCAAGATTTGCAGAAACTGTCCAGAGGGTTTGGCCGGGGGATACTGTGAACAGAATTTCTCTTCCTTCACTTTCAGGAGGTATATTGAGAAATTCCCATGAGCTGTAGATGAACCATGAACCTGCGACCATCATGACCATGCAGGCAATAGCCAACGAAGGAAGTATAAAGCGCAGGACTATGCCCTTGCCCGCCACGTTTCCAGAATTATTTTTGCGGCCTGGCTGTCCAGATTCTTCTTTCCTTTTCTGTTCCAAAGTCCTGCCTCCTTGAGTTCATCTTCAGCAGCTATAGAGCTTAATCTTTCATCGACGAGATGTATGGGTAGAGTTGTGCGCCTTTCCAGCGAGGCCGCAAAGTTGCGGACCTGACGTGTTGTTAAGGTGTCTTCTCCTTCAAGTGAAAGAGGAAGGCCGATGACAATCTCATCGACCTTTTCCGTTTCAAATATTTCAAGAAGTTCGGAAAACATTGCGTCACGGGTAGTTTTGGCAATTACTTTGAACGGGTAAGCCAGAATACCTTCAGCGTCAGTCAGAGCAAGCCCTATCCGTTTGGTTCCGAAATCTATGCCTATAGTTTTCATGGTTTCAAATAGACGATTCCGTCTGATCTCTGGGCTTTTTCAAGCATCTTTTTAAAATCCTTGCGCCATTTAGGTCCACCGATGAGTTCTGCAATGTATTCAACAGTATGCAGGACTCTATTATGCTTTTTAAGTGTCGCAATGTTCCGCTTGATTCCGACTTTACAAGAAGGACAGCCCACAAGAACCGGAGTCTTTTTATTCTGACCATGAAGATCGTGTTCGAGCTGGCCTTTTTTACGGTCGCGCAGTTTGTTGTATATTGCAGGGCTGGATATTGCGCCAAGACCTGATTCACCGCAGCAGCCCGGTGAGAGAATAATCTTGCTGCCGAGAACTGTTTCAAGTGCCTGTTTGTAAATAGCAGGGGCTTTTGATTTAGGTGTGTCTGTCCATTCAGTGTGACATGACGCATGGTAAACAACTTCTTCATTGGCCGGTAAACTGTGAAAATCAAGGTTGCCGGGATTAGTCAGCAGATATTGCACTGCGTCATAGCGTTTTAACTTTTTGTTCATCCCTTGAGCAAAGTCATAGGATTCGATGGATTCACGGCAGGTTCCACATGCTGTGATGATAGTGGAAATGTCCATTCCTGCAATGTGAGCTTTAGCTATTTTGTACTGAATATCACTTATGTTGCGATGGCGGTTTGTGTTGTAAGCTTCTACACATCCGCTGGAGAGCAAAGGATACCCGCAGCACAGATGCTTAGAGGGCATAACAACGTTGACGCCAGATTTAAGCAGTAAGTAAAGTGTCGCCATTCCGATATTTCTGGAGAACAGACTGGCTCCGCATCCGGGGAAGTAGAAAACACTGTCCGGGGCGGAAGAACTGTTCATGAACATTGACGCAACATCAAGTGCTAAGTCTTCGCTGAGGTTTTTGAAGTCCATCGCCGGTGTTTTGCTGTGCAGCATGGGCGATTCCATACGTCTGCGCCAGTGCCCGGGGACAAGCCCCACAGCTTTACTTTGCAGAGAAGCTGAAAGTGATAAAAACTTAGCAACTTTCGGAAGTCGGCTGTGCGGATCTTTAGAAACAAAACCAAGTGCTAAGTTCTTTATCGGATGACCGCCTGTTCCTTTATATTCGAGGAAACTTCTGATTTGAAGTGCTGCTCCGGCAGAATCAATTTTAACAGGGCATACTGAAGTACACTTACCGCAGGCTGTGCAGTGTTCCATAATTTTTCTGAGTCTTGTCATAAGCTCAGGGGCCGGTTCACCGCGTTGAACCTGAGAATAGTAAATTGCTTCGATCAGCGCGCCGAGAGCAATGTTTTTATTTCTCGGGTGATACATGAGGCCCTGTTCAGGGTAGTACATCGGACAGACCTGTTTACATTTTCCGCAACGGGTGCATGTCTGAATATTACGCAGAAGTTCAATCAGGTGTTCTTTATCTTTGATCGCTGTTTTATCCAGATCGTTGATAAGCCTGTTGAAAGAGAAGGTATATGATTCAGAAGGAAGCTCTCTGCGGGTAAGCTTTCCGGGATTAAGAATGTTAAGCGGATCCACTATCTCTTTGTATTTTCTGATAGCTGATATTTTTTCGTCAGTTAAGTATCCGATTTTAGTGATACCGATTCCGTGTTCACCGGAAACCTCACCTTTCAGTTCAAGAACTTTCTTAAAAACATCGTCTACTGCTTCGTGAGCACTGTGCAGCATTTCCGGATCATTTGAGTTTACCGGAATATTTACATGGCAGTTTCCGTCTCCGGCATGCATGTGGTTTGCAATGATGATGCGCTGGTCTTTAAGTTTTTGGAAAATCTTGCTGATTTTTGCATCCAGTTTAGGGAATTCTTCACGAAGTTCCTGAAAAAGATAGTGTACCTGACTTTCAAGTTCCTGATCGCCAAGTTCTGCACCGGTTATTTTCCCTTTGAGAATGTGAGTAGTTCTTTCCAGAGCTATTTCAATTTTCGGTTCTTCAAAAGGAAAGCCTTGAAGTTCTTTTACCGCCAGCAGGGAGCGGCGGTAAATCTTGGCCAGATAAATTAAGTTTAGATTTTCCAGAAAGTCCGAAAAATCAGGAATAACTTCAAGGGGGATAACAATATCTTCATTGACTTTGAATCCTGATGTCCGTTTTGCAATCGCGGATAATTTATGCCTGTCTTCCCAGAAGAGCTCAGCTTCCTTGTCGTCTCTGGCTGCAAAAATATCTACGGAGTCGTATGGTTGCGCGATGGCAAGAATGTTGTCCACTGCCGTTTGCAAAGCATCCGCATCATCAGAGTCGAGCTGAAGCAGGAGGACTGAAATAGGATCGCCCTCATATTTTTCAGATTTCTTTATGTATTTGATAGCTTGAACATATTTAGGGCCGAATTCTTCAAGGGCGGAAATCTTTACGAGATCTCCTTCCTCACGAATTGTGTCACGCAGTGCTACAACGTCTTTAATGACCATCATTGCATTACGCATAGATTGCCCGAAAAATTCAAGGCAAAGTGTGCGGGAACTTTTAGGCCGTGGATAAAGGGTAAAACATGCTTCAGTTATGATACCGTCCACGCCTTCTTTCTGCACGCCGGGCAAGCCGCCGAGGAACTTGTTGGAAACATCTTTTCCAAGTCCCGGGCTGCGGATTTCATCAGCGGAAAGAACCAGTGTCTCGAGAAGATTTCCTTTTCCATCAAAGACTTCAAAGGTAGCTGACTCATTGACGAAAATTTTATGACGTGGGTGATCCTTACGGCGGACTTCAATCAGATTACCTTTGGGCATAACCATTTTGTAGCTTTGAATATTATCAATTGTACAACCGTATTCAAAGGCGAAAGGACCGCCTGAGTTTTCTGAAATATTACCACCGATCGAGGAAGCTGATTTGGAAGCAGGATCAACTGTGAAGAGAGTGTTTTTTTCTGCGGCCGCATTGATAGCGTCGAGGGTTATTACGCCGGACTGGGCGCAGAGTGTAAGTGCTTCTGTATCGACACTCAAAATCTTTTTGAATTTTGAAAGCGAGAGGATAACTATGCGTTCCATTGCCGGAATTGCGCCGCCTGTCAGTCCGGTTCCGCCGCCGCGGGGAATAATGCCGAACTGCATATGATTTGCCAGACGGACAATTGCGCGAACCTGCTGAGTGTCTTCCGGGAAAAGTACTGCGATTGGAAGTTCTATTCTTAAGTCTGTTGCATCGGTTGCGGATTGTACCAGTTTATCCGGTTCAATGCTGATGCCTTCGTCGGGTAGAATTTCTTTGAGCTTTTCAATAAGCCGCTGTCTGAATTCAATGTCCGCATCATGCTTAAGCCAGAAATTTTCGACCGCATGGGTTAATCTTTGCGGATATTCCCCTGACAGTGTCGGGCGGGCAAGAGTCAGATTTCTTGAAACACTTTTGCGAACCAGTTCCGGGTCTATGAACGGGTTGTATCGCACTAGAAAAAGTTCCGCAGCAATGCTTTCAGCAAGTGTGCGGACATTTTCAGGCCAGCCGTTAAAATCGAAAGGATTTAAGCCGAGGACTCGCGAAAGCAGAGCTTCGGATGCAATAGAAATATGTGGACCTAATTGAGGCATAATATCTTACCGTGAAGTTTTTGTAGTCTAAGGCAGAACTGCCGTGGTGAAGAAAAAAAAGGAAATATAGGGTCCGCCTTGATGAAATGCAAGTCTCTATTGAGAGTCTACGTTATTTTTTTAAACTTTCCCTTCATATATTGATAGGTACTCTTTGAGTTGTTGTAAAGATGAAGGTATGTAAAAGCTTGACATGCAGGGGCAAACTAAAAGATTATTCCGCTTCTTTAAATTGTTTTTACAGTGCTGATGTATCATTTAAATATATAGCTGAAATGAGGATGCAGATATGATTGGAGATGATTTCGCTGAACTGAAACTGTTCATTACCGGACCTATTATGCTGCGCGACGAAGTTCGCAAAGCTGCTTTATTGCCTGAATTCGGTCATCGCGACTCTGAAAACATCAAGCGTTTCGGCTCCATCATGAGCAATCTCATGACGATTGCCGGAAACCCTGAAGGATATACTCCTATCATATTTAATGGGTCTGGAACGAATGTGCTTGAAGCTTCAGTCCGTTCACTTGTTTCGGATACCGATAAAGTCCTCAATGTCTCGGTTGGAGCATTCGGTGATCTTTACGGTAATCTGTCTGCTGCTAACGGTAAGAATCTTGTTTCGCTAAAATTTCCATACGGCAAAGCCATTGATCTCAAAGTTCTTGAAGAATATTTGATTAAGCATAAACCGCAGGTGGTAACTTTCACTCATAATGAAACATCAACAGGTGTTATTAATGATGTTGTTGCTGTTTGTAAAATTATCAAAGCTCACGGAGCTTATGCACTTGTAGACGGTGTAAGCATCTTCGGCGGAACTGATTCGACTATCGGTGAAGCCCGTCCTTTAATGTACTGTACCTCCACTCAGAAATCACTTGGGCTTCCGGCAGGATTCGGTATCGGCTATGTTAATGACGAAACACTCGAAAAGGCTGCCGGAGTTCAAAACAGAGGATACACAACCGATATTCTGGCTCAAATTGAAAAAGCAAGGTTGTGTCAGACTTTAACAACTCCTAATGGAACTCTCAGCAATCAGATGTGTGTACAGCTGGATTACATTGTTAATACAGAAACAGTTCCAGTAAGGTTCAAACGGCACGAGGAAATGCGCAAAATTGCGCACGACTGGGTTGATGGGATGAATGGCTATGAGCTGTTTGCACAGGAAGGATACCGTTCGCCAAGCGTGACAGCTGTTAAGACAGCAGCTTACATGACAATTGACCGCTTAAAAGAAGTGAAAGAGCTTATGCGCGGGCATGGTTATTTATTTGATCCAGGTTACGGTAAAATTAATAAAGAACTACAGGATCAGGGCGAATCTCCCATATTCAGGATAGGGCACATGGGAGATATTATGCCGGATATGCTTAAAGATTATCTGAAAATTCTTGGAGAAGTCCTCAGTACTTTTGAATAATTAGTATTCAGTCTTTAATGATAAGGCCCTGAATTCGTTTTTTGCGAGTTCAGGGTTTTTTTTGTTCCGTGGTAAATGAACCGTAAATTGTTCATAATGGAACGAAACATCATAAAAAGTTCATTGATGCACTTATTATTACGATGATAAATGACTTCTGATTAGTGACTTAGGTGAAAAAAAGCATATTATGTGAAAAAAATATCATAGCGCATTAGATGCTGAAATATTTATAAAAGCCTTTGTTTAAGTCTGTTTAAATAGATTGAGTAGCAAGAAAATATGCTGCTGACATATTGACACAGGATTTGATGAAGAATAATGTCTATTTTCCGACTGAGTGCTCAGTCAGTTTTTCTATATGGAGGAATGATGACTAAAATGTCCAAAAAAAAGGCTGCTATTTTGGAAGCGGCAACCGTGCTTTTCGCGAACAAAGGGTTTGCTGATACTTCAATGAGTGAACTTGCGAGCATGACCGGAGCAGCTGAAGGGACAATCTTTTATCATTTTAAAAATAAGGAGCAGCTGCTCCTTACTATTTTGTCTGCGACAAGGGACAGCATTCTGGAAGAATTCAATGCGCATATGGAAGAGCGCGAATTCAAAACCGGAATGGAAATGATGGAAGAGGTCGTTGTTTTTTACCTTCTCCTCGCCGGACGAATGGAACATCAATTCCTTCTTCTGCATCGGCTTTTTATATATCAGCTGGCAGAAAGCAGGACGGAATTCAGAGAAAATCTGGAGGATATTTATAATTGTCTGGTGACTCTTTTTGAGCAGGCAATTGTACGAGGACAGGAAGATGGTTCCATCGGTGATGTGAAGCCTAGAAAAAGTGCACTCATTGTTTTCACGATGGTCGATGGCTTGGTGAGATTCAAAAATTTTAACCTCTATGATGCGGGGGCTCTGTTCAATGAACTTATTGAGTCCGTTCGTAGAATGTTGAAATCAAACTAGAGGTGTTTATCTGATGCTTACACGAATTTTTCCTTTTTTAGGCTGGTTTGATAAATACAGCAATACAGCATTAAGGGCCGATATTATCTCCGGCCTGACGGTTGCGCTTGTACTTATTCCCCAGTCGATGGCATATGCCCAGCTTGCCGGGATGCCTGCATATTACGGTTTGTATGCTTCGTTGCTGCCGCCTCTGGTCGCAGCTCTATTCGGCTCAAGTCGTCAGTTGGCAACCGGTCCTGTTGCCGTTGTTTCGCTTATGACTGCCGCTTCTCTTGAACCTTTAGCTACAGCCGGCAGTCCAGGATTTATCGCTTATGCACTGCTGCTGGCTCTGCTCGTAGGGGCTTTCCAGTTCCTTTTAGGCGTGCTTCGTCTCGGGCTTGTTGTTAACTTCCTGTCTCATCCGGTCGTTAACGGTTTTACTAATGCTGCTGCGATTATTATTGCGTCTTCACAGCTTTCAAAAATGTTCGGTGTTTACGTAGATAAAGCATCGTTGCAGTATGAAACCATCATGCGCGTTGTCAGCAGTGCAATGCATTACAGCCATTTGCCGACACTCGGTATGGGGGTATTGGCATTTGCCATTATGATGGGACTCAAAAGATTTAATCCTAAAATACCTAATGTCCTTTGCGCGGTTGTCATCACAACGGTACTTTCGTGGGCAACAGGTTTTAATCATGATGCAAAAATCAATATCTCTGCGATTCAGGATACAAAAGCACAGACTTTGATTACTGAATTTAATGAGACAGTAAGAGGCATTGAGCAGCTTGCCAAAAAGCGCACGGATATTTCCGTAGCTGAAGACTCTGCGAAAAGCTCAAAAAATGTTATCGGGTATTACGACGCTGAGCATGACCTTAACGTTGTTGCCTATGAATCAAAGCTTCTTAATCATAAATCACATTTATACCGTGAAGAACTTAGAAATATGCTTTTCAGCGGTGTGGCACAGGCTGACGGTACTATTAATTATTACCTGCGCGGTGCTGTTCCTGCCGGTATGACCAGTGACGGGCGTACTTGGCGTATCAAGGTCGGAAATAAAATTCTAAATCCGGAATCACTTACAATGATGGGTGGAGGTGCTGTTGTCGGCAATGTTCCTTCAGGATTCCCGCCTATCGTCATTCCGAATCTTGATATCAAAGTAATTCTTAAGCTTCTTCCTTTCGCGATTATCATTTCTTTGCTCGGTTTTATGGAAGCTATCTCCATTGCTAAAGCAATGGCAGCTAAAACTGGACAGCGTCTTGATCCTAATCAGGAACTTATCGGTCAGGGGCTTGCTAATATGCTCGGTGCCTGTACCAGCAGTTATCCCGCATCAGGCTCTTTCTCGCGTTCTGCAGTTAACCTGCAATCCGGCGCGGTGACAGGACTTTCAAGCGTTTTCACTTCGCTTGTAGTTGCCGTTACGTTGCTGTTTTTCACCCCGTTGTTGTATCATCTCCCTCAGGCTGTACTTGCTGCGGTTATTATGATGGCCGTTATCGGTCTTATCAATGCATCAGGTTTCCTGCATGCATGGAAAGCGCAGAAGTTTGACGGTGCTATCTCAGTAATATCATTTCTCGCAACTCTTGCATTTGCTCCTCATCTGGACAAGGGTATTATTATAGGAGTAACTCTGTCACTGGCAGTGTTTCTGTATAAGAGCATGCGTCCCCGTGTTGTCGCCCTTGCCAACAGTGATGATTATGTTTTGCGTGATGCCAGTTTGCATGGACTCAGGGAATGCGCGCATATGGCAGTTGTCCGTTTTGACGGTCCTCTGTTTTTTGCCAACGCAAGTTTTCTTGAAGAGCAGATTGCGAGACGGCTTAGAGAAAAGAAAGATCTCAATCATCTTATCTTGGTCTGCAACGGAATAAACGATATTGATGCATCAGGGGAAGAAGCTCTTTCTCTTGTTGTGGAAACTGTTCGCAGTGCCGGTGTGGATATCTCGCTTTCCGGAATCAATGAAGCGGTGCTGGCAGTCTTGAAACGCACGCATCTTTATGAAAAAATCGGAAAAGAAAATATTTATTCAAATACTGAAAAGGCACTTTGTCAGACTCATGAGAAAGCTCATCGTGACGGTACTGAACCTAATTGCCCTCTTTCAGATTATTGTAGCATACACAGCAACTCCTAATGGAGGTTGAAGATGTCTGATATACTTTTATTCAGCGGCCTGTTTTGTCAGGCTGAGTCTGTTGTCAAACGGTTGCTTGATGATACCCGTTGCAGTCTGATTACTGATTCGGATATTGTTGCAGAAGCTGCAAAGCTTAGCGGAATGTCTGAAAAAGCAATTGCGAAAGCTTTCGTATCAAAAGGTTCTATTTTCAATAAATTCAATCATGAAAAAGAAAGATCAGTAGCATGGCTCAGGCTTGCCTTGGCTGAAAAATTGGTCAAGGGTGAAGCTCTGCTTGTGTCGGGATTTTCAGCACAGCTGCTTTCTCAGTCTATTTCGCACGTTCTTAAAGTCTGCATTATTGATGATGTGCATAAGAGAATTGAAGTTGCACGAAATGAAGAAGGGTTTTCCGAAAAAGAAGCTATCAAGGCAATGCAGCGTAGTGATGAAGAGAGAAGTGTATGGGTAAAAGAACTCACAGGTGAAAAAGATCCCTGGACAAGTTCTCTGTACGATATGGTTGTTCCTGTCGATAAAATAGGTGTTGATGAGTCTGTTGCTCTCATTAAAGAACAGCTTGGAAATGCGGCTGTTCAGATTACTGATAATTCCAGACAGGAAGCTCTTGATTTTCTTCTTGCTGCCAAGGTTGAAACAGCACTTGTCACCAAGGGGCACAACGTTGAAGTTTCGGCTAAAGCCGGAAATGTTGTGTTGACCATTAATAAAAAGGTGTTGCTGGTTGATCGTCTTGAAAAAGAATTGGTAGAACTAACGCAGCCGCTTGACGGTGTTGAAAGCGTTGAAGTCACTTTCGGGAAAGATTTTTATTCCCCCGATATTTACCGTCGTATGGATTTTGAATTGCCGTCAAGAGTTCTGCTTGTTGATGACGAACGTGAGTTTGTTCAGACTCTTTCTGAAAGATTATTAATGCGCGATCTCGGTTCGCACGTTGTTTATGATGGTGAATCCGCGCTTGATATAGTGAAAGACGACGAGCCTGAAGTAATGATTCTTGACCTGAAAATGCCCGGAATTGACGGCATTGAAGTGCTGCGCAGGGTTAAAGCCAGCAGACCTAATATTGAGGTTGTTATCCTTACGGGGCATGGATCTGACCAAGATAAGAAAGTGTGTATGGAACTCGGAGCGTTTGCCTATTTGCATAAACCTGTAGATATAGAAGTTCTCAGTTTAACACTTAAAGAAGCTTACGCAAAAATTCGCAAAGCTTAACTTAATCTATCCGGGGTAGGCCATGTCACTTAAAGGACTTCTTCGACCGGAATTCTGGAACGCGGATAAAAAAACTGCGGGACCGTATAAGAGTTTATTTGATTACAAGCGCATCTGGCAGCTGTGCTTTGCAATTCTTGTTGTGGTTTCGCTGGTTCCGTTGTTCATCTTGGCCTTTATAGATTTTAATGTCACCCGGGTAGCTATTAAGTCTGAAAATATGCTCCGAGGGGCGAGGACGACCTCAAATACCCGAAGATCAGTCGCTTACTTTCTTGAGGAGCGGAAATCAGCTTTGCAGTTAATTGTAAAGCTTGATGATTTCCGCTCCCTGCCGCGAAAAGAACGGCTTGGAGAGATGCTGAGCGCACTTAAAAACAGTTTCGGCGGTTTTGTTGATCTGGGTATTATCGATGAAAACGGTAAGCAGCTTGCCTACGTCGGCCCCTATAATCTGGAAGGAAAAGATTATAAGGGGCAGGCGTGGTTTAAGCAGGCCTCGGATCAGGGAACATACATCAGTGATGTTTTTCTGGGATTTCGCGACAGCCCCCATCTTGTTATTGCCGTAAAGCATTTTATTGATGACGTTCACTACAAAATTTTCCGTGCAACTCTTGATACAACAGAGTTCAACGGGATTCTTTCGTCGCTTGATCTGTCCGCCGGGGCGGATGCTTTTCTTGTGAATTCTTCCGGTATTATTCAGACTCCTTCCAAATGGAATGGAAAAGTTTTTTCAAAAATGTCTTTTCCGCTGCCGGAAAAATCATTCAGGACCAAGGTGAAAGAACTTACGCTTGAAAAAGATTTGCGGGCGATTGTAGGCTATGCGTATATTGAAGGAACTCCTTTCATTATTATGGTAGTTAAGCCGGAAGCTGAACTTATGGAAGCATGGCGGGAGTCCAGGGACACACTTACATGGATATCGACAATCAGTGTGGCTGTGATTCTTTTGGTTATGTGGGGAGTTGCTTCTTATATGGTTGAACGGATCTACATGGCAGACATGACCAGATCAAAATTATTGCAGAAAATGGAGCACCACAACCGTATGGCTTCAATTGGAAGGCTGGCGGCAGGAGTTGCTCATGAGATTAATAATCCTCTGGCGATAATTAATGAAAAGGCCGGTCTTTTAAAAGATTTGTTTACATTTAATAAAGCATATGAAGCAGATGCCAGAGTTCTAGGAATTGTAGATTCCGTTATAAATTCTGTTGAAAGATGCGGCAGAATTACTAAACGACTCCTCGGATTTTCACGGCAGGACGATGTTGAACTTAGACCGGTTCTTCCACAAAAAGTAGTTGAGACAGTGCTCAGTTTTCTTAATAAGGAAGCGGAATATCGCAGTATCAATGTTACGGTTGATGTGGAAAATGGCATTTATGAGATTGTAACTGATCGGGGCAAGCTCGAGCAAGTTCTGCTTAACCTCATAAGTAATGCTTTTCAGGCTATGAAAGACGGTGGATCTTTACTGATAAAGGTCGGACGCGGTGAAGAAAATCGAATAGATTTTTCAGTTAAAGATGACGGATGCGGTATACCTGCCACAGATCTTAAACGTATCTTTGAACCTTTTTATTCTACTAAAAAGCAGACAGGCGGGACAGGACTTGGTCTTTCTATCACGTATGGACTGGTTCAAGACCTCGGTGGACAAATGACTGTTAAAAGTGAACTAGGCGTAGGGACTGAATTTTGCTTTTCAATTCCTGTGAATCCTATAGCTAAGGAGGAAAGCCGGAAATGAAAATTCTACTTGTTGATGATGAGCTTGAGCTTGTTTCCGCTCTATCGGAACGACTTTCGTTTAGAGGTTTTGACGCAGAATGGGTCACAAGCGGTGAAGAAGCTATAGCAAAAGTAAATACTTCGAAATATGATCTGGCGATACTTGATGTGAAAATGCCGCGAATCAGCGGTCTTGAACTTCGTAAGGAACTCGAAAAAATATGTCCGTCCCTTAAGTTTATATTCCTTTCCGGTCATGGCTCGGAGGATGATTACTACGAAGGATCTTCCGGCGCAGATTGTTATTTGATCAAGCCTGTTAAAATTGAAAACCTTGTTGAAAGAATTAATATTGCTTTAGGTCTTTAATAATTTCAGTAGGAGAGTATCATGGGGTCAACTGAGAATGTTCCTTGTCGGGAAGGGCTTTGTTTTTTCGGTAGGGTGAGTGCCATAATTTCTCATGATGTTAAAAATGTTCTGGCAATTATCAACGAGGAAGCCGGACTCCTGCAGGATTTATCGCTCATGGCCGCGCAGGGGATGGAACTTGCCCCTGAAAGGCTTGTCAAACTTGCTGAAAAGATACAGAAACAGATTAAGCGTGGCGACTTGATAATCAAGAATATGAACAGGTTCGCGCATAGCGTTGACGTTTCGGAATGTGAAGTTGATTTAAATGAAACTCTTGCGCTGATAATTGCTCTTTTTACAAGAGTATCCGCCTCAAAATGTGTTACTGTTCTTCTTAAGGAAGGCGAAAAGGTAACAGTAAAATGTGATCCTTTTTCAGTTGAAATGCTTATTGCCGGATGTTTGGAAATATGCATGGACAGTGCCGGAAAAAACAGTGAAATAACAGTTGAAGTTTTACAGAAAAATAGCGAAAAGGTAATCGCTGTCAGCGGCCTTGAGCATGATGTTGCAGAAGAAAAATTTCAGGCAATAGAATCGATGGCAACAGGCATTAATGTATCTGTTAAGATAAAGCCTCAGGATAAAGTCTTAGAAATTATCTTTTAAGTGTTGAAAGTTTATACTTAACTCTTAATTCAGTTGGAGAAAGCCATGGCGGAAAAAGTACTATTAGTCGACGATGAAAAAGAATTTGTGGAAGGCCTTGCTGAACGCATGGAACTTCGTGGAATGAATGTAAATACATGCACAAATCCCCAAGACGCTCTCGAAATGGTAAATAGTGATTCATACGATGCTATTATTTTAGACTTACAAATGCCCGGTATTGACGGGATTGAAGTTCTTAAACATATCAAAGAAAGTAAACCTGAAATGCAGGTGATTCTTTTAAGCGGACATGCCACAGTTGAAAAAGGCATTGAAGCTATGAAGCTCGGTGCGATGGACTTTGTCGAAAAACCGGCAGATATTAATGTTCTTATTGATAAAATTAAAAAAGCTCAGGCTCGGAAAATGATTCTGGTTGAAAAAAAGACCGAAGAAAAAGTGAAGGATATTCTGGAGCATCAGGGCTGGTAGTAAATATTTTTGCTGTTCTATAAAAATGCGGTGAAAACTTTATATAAAAGTTTTCACCGCATTTTTTTGAGCGAAAAAATTATTCGTGAAATATTATTTAAAGTTAATATTAAACATAAGTCTTAAACGTAAGTGTCCGGGGATATTAATCAGTGCTTTCAATGTTAAGCATTTGCTGACCGTATACCGCCTGTCCTAAAGATATGCATGCATCACTTGGCGGTAGAACTCTGTGAACCAGCGGAGTTAAACCCCTTTTGCAAAGCTCTGAGGGAAGTTCAACTGCAAGTGTTAAATTCTGCATTACTCCGCCGCTTAGTCCGACGGTTTTAATACCCGTCTGCTTTGATATTATTTCAGCGCAATCAGCCAGCCCTGAAATTAAACCTTTGTGAAATTTACGGCTGATTATTCCGGACGAAACTCCTGCTACATAATCGCTGTATGCCTGTTTGAAAAGCTCACCAGTGCAAATTTCTATCAGGTCGTTTGTATCATCATTTAAAGAATTCCCTGATATTTTTTTGACAGGGCATATATATTGTCCGCGTTCACCTAGATCCTGAATTTTTTCCAGAATTATAGCGGCTTGACCTTCATAGGTAATTGTACTGCAAAGCCCGAGCATTGCAGAGATTGCATCGAAAAGCCTGCCGCAGCTGCTTGTTGAAGGGCAGTTAATATCCTTATCCAGCATTTGATCCAGCATCTTTGCACCCGCACTGAATTTTTCAGGAAGCGGCAGTCGCTCTGCATCGATCCCCAGGTCGCGTGCGGCTCCTCTTGCTATTCTCCACGGTTCACGCACGGCAGCCTCGCCGCCGGGCAGTCTGAGATGAGTAAATCTGGCCAGCCGTTTATTTTTAAGTTTTTCATTATCAATAAATAAACACTCTCCGCCCCAGATGGTGCGATCCTCACCGAGTCCTGTGCCGTCCAGAGCAAGTCCTATAGCCGGACCGGAATGCTTATTTTCAGCTAAAACTGAATAAATATGGGCATAATGATGTTGCAGCGAGGTGGTTGGAATTTCTTCTATTTTTCCTATCTCAGAGGCCAGTTCCGTGGTCATGTAATCAGGGTGAAGATCATGCACAATAAGCTTTGGTTTAACCTGTAATATATTTTGCAGATGCAAACGTATTTCTTTCCAGAATTGCAAGGTTTCGAGGTTTTGCATGTCTCCGATATGCTGACTTGAAAATGCCTGATCACCTTTTGTTATACATAATGTATTTTTAAGTTCAGGGCCTGTCCCAAGTACGCATGGTCCGCTCTTTGCGAGAAATACAGGGGACGGCGTGTAGCCTCGGGCTCTGCGCATAAAGACTGTTCTGAAATCAGTTCCGGCAGATTGAGCTTCAACTTTTTCGGCCTGTTCGCTGTTGAATTCAGGTACTGAGCGGGCTACAGAATCATCCACACGGATAAGGATATCCCGATTGTGGAATAGAAAAATATCGGCAATATCCGGCAGTCTTGTTAATGCTTCGCGATTACCTATGCAGATAGGTGCGGAGCTCATGTTGCCGGAAGTCATGACCAAAGCCGCCGGAGACGGTTTCAGCTTGGAAAAATGTTTAATCAGAACATGGTGCAGCGGAGTGTATGGAACCATCAGGCCGATAAAGTCTGTGTCCGGAGCAATCTCTGAAGCAAGCGGATAATTTGAACTTTTAGGAGCAAGAACTATGGGGCGTTGTATACCTTCTAAAAGTTCATGATCATTTTCTGAAAGATCAGCAATTTTATCAGCTTCAGCCATGTCTTTTACCATCACCGCCAGCGGTTTGTCCGGACGGTTTTTCCGCTCTCTAAGAGTCTGTACTGCAGTAGAATTTGACGCGTCACATACAAGGTGAAAGCCGCCGAGTCCTTTAACCGCGGCAATTTTACCTTCGGCTAAAAATTCTGCCAGTTTTACAATACCATTATCTATTCCTTCGAACTCATGGCCTTTATTATCTGTCAGCCATACTTTCGGACCGCAATCTTTACAGGCATTTGGCTGGGCATGAAATCTGCGATCAAGTGGATTTGTATATTCTTCGCTGCATTTTTCGCAAAGCGGAAAACAAGACATTGATGTTACAGGGCGGTCATAAGGAATTGATCGCGTTATTGTGTAACGCGGTCCGCAGTTTGTACAGTTGGTGAACGGATATTCATACCTGCGGTTATCTGGATCGTTCATATCATTAAAACAATCAGGACATGTTGCCACATCAGGGCTGATCAGAACGCAATGTCCTTCCCCTGCAGTACTGGAGAGAATGCAGAATTCTGTCTCATCGTTTATCAGTTCAATTTTTTTTTCTTGCAGAGATACAATTCGGGCCAGTCGCGGAAGATCTTCTTTTAACGCTTTGTCAAAATTTTCATGATTACAACAGTCACCTTGAATCTCGATCAGCACTCCTTCGGGGCTGTTACGCACAGTGCCGGACAGTTTACACTTAAGCGCGGTTTTGTAAATAAAAGGTCTGAACCCTACGCCTTGAACTTGTCCTGTGATGGTGAGTATTCTACGTGAAAGACAGTAGGTCATATTTGAAATTCTCTTTGAATATTGTGTGTTCGATGCTGAAGATTCATAGTGCTAGCGCACCCGGCTGATAAGACTTTTTAATCTGCCTTTAATAAGGCGGACAACTTCAAATTCCATAGGACTTAAAACTTCGGGGAGTATAAAGTCTGTCGTATCAAAGTCGTCAGGAGGTTCAACTACATATTTAATTTGATCAGGATCATAGCCGCGAATTTTTTGATTTGTTATTTCTTTCCAGAGCTGCACCCGTTTAGGGCTTAACCCTAGTAACATGTAAATTGCGGTATCAAGTGCATATGGATTCGGAGAGCCTGCAAGCAAACTCATGGCAAACGGTTTTCCGGATATGGGGCCGGTTACGTGCATGGGATAAATTGCATCCATAAGGTTAAATGCAACAGGCATAGCTGCGCAAACTTCAAGGACCATTTTCTCCATGAGTCCTTTGGTTTCACCGAATCTGGTGTGAGCAAAAGCTTTTCGGAATCCAACAACTGTACCGAAAAGATTTTTGACCGCTCCGGTAACTAAAAACTGGCTATGGGCTTTTAGTTTTGGGACATTGACTATCATATCTGTTTCAAGTGCATCCCTTGAAATTCCTATTGAGGTTCCAAAGGATAATTCCAGCGGAACAGGGCGGCCGAGTGTAATGGGCTTAATTCCGAGCGCGGCAAGACCTGATGTCATACCTATAGCTTTGGAAACTTGCGCGGCAGTTCCGTAGCCTGGGGAGTCGCCTACTGTAACAACGGCTCCGCAATCAAGCAGATAGCGGCATAATGAAATTGTTACATTGGGATGAGTGCAGGCTAGAGCATTTTTGGGCGAAACTAAATTGGGTTTAACCAGAACTTTGGTTCCGGGAGCTACTTTGAATCCTGTTTCTTCAATAATCAAACCTATTGCCGCATCCATAAAGGTAGATTCGTATTCAAGTAAGCGAAAGTATGCGACTGGTTCTTTGTTCTGATTCATTATTTGTATCAATAAAATTTGTGAAATACCTACTCTTTGATCTTGGCCGTTTTAGGCGCAGGAGCTTTTGCGGGTGCTTCCGGTTTTGTTTTAGGTTTTGCGACTGCTACTTTGACATTCTCTTTTTTGTTTTCTGGTTGAGCAGTTACTTTTTTGTTCAGGTTTTGTGAAGTAGCTGTGGAAGAATTTTTTTGCGTAACAGCTGAACTTTCAGGTTTTTTTGTCGGTCTGCTATTTGCTGCCGGTGCCGTTTTAGGGGAGATTGCTGCGGCTGCTTTCCCTGCTGTTTCAGGTTTTGACGCAGGTACAATTCTTTTCTTTGCTTTAACCTGCGTATCGGTTGGTTGGCTGGATTTTTTTATAGCATCTTTTGAAATAGCGGTCTTGACCGCAGGTTTTGTTGATGTCGTTTTTTGTTTCGCTTGAGTCGGTATGTCAGTTGTTTGAGGTTTCATTTTTTTCTGAGGGGAAGCCGTTTTTGTTGGCACTTTAGTTTTTTTATCAGCTGGAGCCCCTGAGGTTTTAGCGGCTTTTTTCTTTAATTCAGCTAGTTTTTTTGCTGCTGCAAGTTTCTCTTTTTTTTCCCGTCCACTGATTCTAATTAAGAATGCAGAGTCAGTTATTGTTCTGAAAAATAGAAGATTAGCAAGATCCCAGAGCGTGGCAATAAGCAAAAGGG